>CAYLUN010000043.1:0-45934 GCA_964386865.1 uncultured Lentisphaeraceae bacterium
GCCGGCCCGCGTGGAATACGCTCGCAAGATCAAGATCGGCATCATCGGCGGCGGGAACCGCGGCAACTTCATTGCAGACCGGATAAAGGAGCACGGGGGCTACGAGATACACGCCGTCGCGGATTACTTCCCGGAGGTGGCAGAGGCGTTCGGCACTAAATATGGCACCGATAAGTCACGCCGCTTCTCGGGGCTCTCAGGCTACAAGAAGGTGCTGGAGAGCGGGGTCGAGGCGATCGCGATCTTGGACGTGCCGTACTTCTATCCTGAGCAAGCCAAAGCCGCGGTGGATGCCGGAGTCCATGTTTACATCGCCAAGCCTGTCGCCGTCGATGTGCCCGGTACGCTGATCATCGGCGAAGCCGGTAAGCTTGCGACGCAGAAGAAGGTCTGCTTCCTCGTGGACTATCAGATGCCGACGGACCCAGCCATCATCGAGATCGGCAACCGAGTTCGGGCCGGAGCGCTCGGCCAGATAGCCCACATTTCATCCATCGGGTTTGCCTGGCAAGGCTGGCCTGATCCGCCGTTGGACAAGACGATCGCCAGCCGGTTGCAGGGTGAAATCTGGCTGTCCGACACGGCCCTCAGCGGCGACACGATTGTCTCTTATGACATCCACATCATCGACGGCCTCCTGGCGGTCACCGGTCACCGCCAACCCGTCGCCGCCTGTGGGCGGGCACGCACGTGCCGCCCGAACCCCAACGGCGACCGCACCGACGTGGCTACGGTGATCTACGAGCAGGAGGACGGTGCCCTCTGGACACACGTGACGCAAGCCATCACGAACAACTTCGACGTGGCGACCCTGTCGGCCAGCATCTTCGGGATGAAGGCCACGGCGCATGTCGGGTACGATGGCAAGGTCTACATCCGCGGCGGCGAGAAGCACTATGTGGGTGCAGTGAGCAAGACCGTCTACACCGACGGTGCCGATCGTAATCTCGCCGACTTCTACACGAACATCACGAAAGAACATTTCGATAACGTCACCGTCAAGCGTTCGGTAGAAGGGCATCTTACCTGCATTCTGGGCCGCGAAGCCGCCGCGCGCGGCGGTCGCCTGACGATGGGCCAACTGCTCAAGGAAAACAAAAGACTCGAAGTGGATCTGACGGGGCTGAACGCCTGAAAGAAACCGCTGCCTGTCTGCTACCCAAAATTAAGGAGATAAAGCCATGAAAATCGGATTTCACACGGACGCGTTCAACACGAGCTTTAGAAGCTTCGAAGCCTGCCTGGAGTGGGCGCAGAAGAACGACGTTCACAACATCGAGTGCGGGCTGATCGACGGCGTGAGCTGGATCCACGGGCTGGGCTACCAGCCGCACGTGGCGCTCTATGAGGACCCGCTCATGCTGAGGCGGAAGATGGCGACGTACGGCGTACGCTTCTCGCAGGTGGATGCGGCGTTTCCGCTCTCCGGCAAGGACGGGCCCCTCTACGGCGTGCCGTACGTGCTGAAGACGCTGCCGTGGGCCAAGCACGCGGGCTCGCCCTGCATCGCGACGACCGACGGCCTGCACCGGCCGGCCGGGCTTTCAGACGGCGAAGCCTTGGACTTGATGAAGCGCTCGTACGAGCAGATCCTCGAAGTGGCGGACGCTTACGAGATCTACATCAACATCGAGGTTCACGGCTACTTCACCACCAAGCCCGACATGCTGGAGAAGATGCTGGCCTTCTGCGACTCGCCTTGGCTCGGGCTCAACCTCGACACCGGCAACAGTTTCATCGCGGGCCAGAGCCCCGTCGAGTTCGCGAAGCGCTTCATGAAGAAGATCCGCCACGTCCACGTCAAGGACGTGTCCGAGTCGCTGGCGGCGCTGGTGCGCGGCAACGCCACAGGTATCGCCTTGAGCCACTGCGCGATCGGCGACGGCGTGAACGCCGACAACATCAAGACCGTGATCGCGCTGCTGCGCGACGCGGGCTTCGCGGGCACGCTCAGCATGGAGTGCGAGGGCGCGGGCGGGCCGATGATCGAGCGCTCGCTGGCGTGGCTGCGCAAGACGCTGAAGGAGCTGGGCATTGATGAAGAGCGGTAGGGGTGCCTGTGCGTGTCCGTGTCTGTCCGTGCAGGATTGACACGGACTCTCACGGACGGACACGGACAAGGGGAGGTCAATCATGAACGTAGGCGTGAATATGCTGCTGTGGGCGACGTGCGTGACGCGCGAGCACCTTGCGGCGCTGAGGGCGATCAAAGCGGCGGGTGCCGACGGCGTCGAGATCCCGATCATGGAGGGGAAGGCGTCGTCGTACCGCGAGCTCGGCCGGATGCTCGACGATCTGGGGCTAAAGCGGACCTCGTCCATGGCGTTCGTGACGCCGGACGTGAATCCGGTCAGCGAGGATCCGGCGCACCGGCAAGCAGCCGTGGACAGCCTCAAGTGGCTGATCGAATGCGCGCAGGCCCTGGGTGCGCCGGTGATCTGCGGGCCCATGTATCAGACGATCGGGCTCTTCAGCGGCGACGGGCCGACAGAGGCCGAGCTGGCGCGGGCGGCCGAGGTCTTGCGGAGCGTGGCCGAGGACGCGCGGCAGGCGGGCGTGACGCTCGCGATGGAGCCGCTGAACCGGTTCGAGTCCTATGTGCTCAACACGCTGGCGGACGGGGTGGCGCTGACAGACCGCGTGGGGCACCCGAACGTGGGCGTGCTCTTCGACACCTTCCACGCGAACATCGAAGAGAAAGACCCGGTGGGCGTGATCCGCGCGCACGGTCGGGTCATCAAGCATTTCCACTGCAGCGCCAACGACCGCGGCATACCGGGGCAGGACCACGTCGACTGGTCTGGCACGTTCGGCGCCTTGAAGGCGGGCGGCTACGACGGCTGGCTGGTGATCGAGGCCTTCGGGCGCTCGCTGCCGGGGCTGGCCGCGGCAACCAAGATCTGGCGCGATTTGTTCGACGACGCCTTGAATGTGGCGCGCCAGGGCGTGCCCTTCGTGCGGCAGACGTGGGGTCGCGCGGGCGCGTGATGGCCCCTTGGCGCGAGGTTCACGAAAGAGAGTGGAGCCTGGACGCGACAGGCTCGTCGCTTGCGCCGGTACGGCTGGATCTGCGAGACGGCCGAAAAGCGTGAGCCAGACGACACCCGCAGTGTTCGGCGGGCTCGTAGCGCCCGCCGTACTGGGCCCGGCAACCGAATCGTGCGCCCGACCCATCCAGACGTGCCGTTTTTCCGTGGTAAACGCGCGGCGCGTAGTTTACACTGTACCGAATTGGCCATCGGAGCGCCGGAGTCTCGGAACCGACAAAAGGAAGAGAAGATGAAAAGGACGTCGTGTTTTTCGCTAGCAATCCTGTCTGTCGCCGCTGCCTGTGCGGCCGAAGAGGGGGCGGGCAAGAGTTCGGCCGTGCTGCTCGACGGCGTGGCTGCGTACGTCAACTCCGACATGATCACGATCGCGGAAGTCATGAGCGAGGTGCGCCGCAGCCCGTGGGCCGAGGGCTCGACGGAAGCGACGCGCGAAAGGCGCCTGCGCGAACTCTACAAAGCCACGCTGGACGCGCTGATCGACCGCAAGCTGATCTTGTCGGCTGCGATCAAGTCCAAAATGCAGCTTCAGCCGTGGGCCGTGGAAAGCCAGGTCCGGGAGATCGTGGTCAAGAATTTCGACGGCGACCAGACCAAGCTTCATAACTTGCTGGCCGAGCGCAAGATTTCGCTGGAGGAGTGGAAGAAGAACCTCGAAGAGGATTTGATGATCAACGCCATGCGCTACCAGCAGGTCGAGAAGCGCGTGACGCCCACGCCGACCGAGGTGCGGGCGGAGTACGAGGCCAACAAGGGCCGCTACCAGACCGAAAACGCGGTGGCCGTGAGCATGATCATTCTCGATCCGCCCGAGAAGGAGGGCGATGAGACGGTGGAGGCGCGGGCTGCCAAGGTGGCGGACGCGCTCAAGTCCGGGTCGGCCTTCGCCGCCCTCGCCAAGATCTACTCCAAGGACGCAAAGGCCTCGGAGGGCGGCTCTTGGGGCAAGGTCAACCCCGAAGACGTTTTTCGCAAGGAAATCGTGGCGGCCCTGGGGACGCTCAAGCCGGGCGAGGTGTCTTCGCTCGTGAAGCTCGACGGGTACGGCTACATCGTGCGCAAGGACGAGCAGCAGGACGCGCGGCTGCTGACCTTCGAAGAGGCCGCCCCGTATGTGGAGAGCCGCCTGCGCATGCGCCTGGCGGAGAAGATGTACGCGGAGTGGATGAGCCGCCTGCGCAAAGAGGCGTTCATCAAGATCTTCGAGCTGCCGACTTCGAAATGAGCGAGGTGCCGTGAACCTCACGTCGCCGTCACAGGTCAAGGCCTGGTGCATCGAGAACGGGTTTCACCCGAACCGCACGCTGGGCCAGAACTTTCTGATCGACCGCAACACGCTTGACGCCATTCTTGACGCCGCGGGCGTGTGCTCCGGGCAGCGCGTGCTCGAGATCGGGCCGGGGCTTGGCGTCTTGACCGAGGCCATGCTCGAACGCGGCGCCCGCGTCATCGCCGTCGAGAAGGACGCGCGTCTCGCGCGGCGTCTCGCCGAGTCGCTTGGAAACCCGCCTGGGCTGTGCGTGGTCGAAGCCGACGCGTTGGAGGTCGACCTCGCCGCGCTGCTGGCCGAGGGTTTCGACGCGTGCGTCTCCAATTTGCCCTACTCGGTGGGCACGCGCATCCTGATCGATCTTGCTCTCCACCCGCTCGCGCCCAAGACCTTCACGGTGCTCGTGCAGGCCGAGGTGGCGGACCGGCTGGCGGCCGGGCCGGAGTGCGACGCGCGCGGCCAGGCCGGCGTGTGGCTTCAGCTCGACTATGACGTGTCGGTGGCGCGCTCAGTCAAGGCCTCCTGCTTCTGGCCGCGGCCGGAGGTGGGCTCCTCGGTGGTGCGGCTCGACCGGCATGCGTGCGCGCTGAAGCCCGCTGAGCGCACGTGGTTCTTCGACCTCACGCGCTACGCCTTCATGCACCGGCGCAAACAGCTCGGCGCGGCGCTGCGCAAAGCGCCCGCACCCCTCCAGCGCGACGATGCGGCTCTGGCGGCCCTGTTCGCGCGCGCCGCCGTGGCGCCGCAGGCGCGGGCGGAGCAGCTCGACAACGCGCAGTGGCAGGCGCTGGCCCGCGCCTACGCGGGATGACCGCTCAGTCGAGCGGCATGGGGTTGCAGAGATTCTCCGCCCGGTCGGCGACGCGTCCGCAGTTGAAGCAGATGAACTTCGGCGCGCTGGCCAGCGCCTTGATCTGCTCGAACAGCGCTTCGCTGGCGAGCACGCACAGATGGCCGGTGTGATTCTCGGAACGGCAGGGTGTGTTGTCCATGACACATACGTTAGGCCATCGCCCCGCGACCGTCAACAGCGCAGACGGGCAAATGCGATTGACTCCTCCCCGCGCTTTGAGTAAGTTTCGCATGTCCCGCCAGCCTGCACCACGCGCCGGTGGCCGTGCGCTCTCCGTGCAGCGGCTGCGGATGAAAGGGAAAGCCATGCGTCCTCTGTGCCTCCACCTGACTCTGCTGTCTCTCTGCTCCCTGGTGTGCGGGGCGACACTCGAGCAAGATTTCGCCAACCCGCCGCGCGACGCCCGGCTGCGGGCGTACTGGTGGTGGATCAACGGCAATGTCACGAAAGAGGCGATCACGCGCGACCTCGAGCAGATGAAGGCCAAGGGCTTCGGCGGGGCGCTCATCTGCGACGCCGACGGCTCGGCGCAGGAGGGCAACGACCGCGCGCCGCACGGCCCCACCTTTTTCTCGCCCGAGTGGCGCGAACTCTTCAAGCACGCGCTGCGCGAGGCCGACCGCCTCGGGCTCGAGATGAGCCTCAACATCCAGAGCGGCTGGAATCTCGGCGGGCCGATGGTCAAGCCCGAGGACGCGCCGAAGAAGCTCGTCTGGACCGAAACGCGCGTCGCCGGCGGCGCGGCGTTCGCCGGCGCGCTCGCGCAGCCCAAGGGCCGCGACGGCTTCTACCGCGACCTCTTCGTGCTGGCCTTTCGCGACGCGAACCCGGGGCGGCCGTCGGTGAACGCGTCGCTGAGCGCCAGCTCGTCGCAGTCGGCGCATCCGCCTTCGCTCGCGGCCGACGGCGAGGCCGAGAGCTTCTGGGTTTCGGCTGGCTCCGCGCCCGGGGAGGGGCCCACGGCCGCCAAGCCGCAGTGGATTGCCGCCGAGTTCTTGAACCCCATGACCGTCTCGAAGGTCACCCTCTCGGGGCGCCCCGGCTACGGCCCGCGCGAGTGTGAGGTGCGCGTGTCGGATGACGGCAAGACGTTCCGCACCGTCAAGAAGCTGGTGGCGAGCGAGCGCGGCGAAACGGCGGTGGCGCTCGAGCCCGTCGAGGCCCGCGCCGTGCGGCTGGTCGCCAAGAGCGCCTACGACCCGCGCTTTCCCGACAGCGCGCGCAACGTGCAGCTCGCCGAGTTCTGCGTGTCCGGGCCGGGCTGGTCGTGGCCAGACCGATCAGCGGCAGCCCGACGTCCGCTTCAGAACCAGATGCAGAAGGCGCTGCTCAAGCCGCTCGTGCCTTTCTCCGCGCCAGACTCCGCGCCGCTCTACCAGGAGTTCGCGCCGCGGCCGGGCGAGGAGGACACGATCACGGCGGCGGTGACCGACCTGACCGCGAAGCTGGCCCCGGACGGCAAGCTGAGCTGGGCGGTTCCAGAGGGGGCGTGGACCATTCTGCGCTTCGGCTACACGCTAAACGACCACTGCCGCGTGTCCACGTGCAGCGAGGGCTGGGAGGGCTACGCGCTCGACCCGTTCGACGGCGGCGCGTTCCAGCGCTACTGGGACGCGGTGGTGGAGCCGCTGATCGAGGACGCGGGGCCGCACGCCGGAAAGGCGCTCGCGTACCTCCACACCGACAGCTGGGAGGTCGAGGTGGCCAACTGGACGCCGACCCTGCGCGCGCAGTTCCTCCAGCGGCGCGGCTACGACCTGCTGCCGTGGCTGCCGGTCATCGCGGGCAAGATCGTCAACAGCCGCAGCGAGAGCAACCGCTTCCTGCACGACTTCCGCCGCACCATGGGCGACCTGGCCATCGCGAACCACTACCAGCTGTTCCGCGACAGCGCCCGCGCGCACGGCCTGCTGATCCACCCCGAAAGCGGCGGGCCGCACGCCGTGCCGATCGACGCGCAGCAGTGCCTGGGCTTCAACGACGCGCCGATGAGCGAGTTCTGGGCGTGGTCGTGGCGCCACCGCCTGGGCGACGACAACCGCTTCTTCGTCAAGCAGCCCGCGAGCGCGGCGCACACCTACGGGCGCAAGCTCGTTCTGGCCGAAGGCTTCACCACGATCGGCCCGCACTGGCAGGAGACGCTGTGGGACAACCTCAAGCCCGCGTTCGACAAGGCGCTCTGCGAAGGCCTGAACCTGCTGGTGTGGCACGCCTTCGTCTGTTCGCCGAAGGAGCAGGGCTTGCCCGGCCAGCAGTACTTCGCGGGCACGCACCTCAACCCGAACGTGACCTGGTGGGAGTATTCCGCGCCGCTCTTCGGCTACGTCAACCGCTGTCAGGCGCTGCTGCAGCGCGGCCGCCCGCACGCGGACGTGCTCTACTACTACGGCGACCACGTGCCGAACTTCACGCAGCACAAGCGCACCGATCCGGCCCGCGCGCAGTCCGGCTACGACTACGACGTGATCAGCGAGGAGGCCCTGCTCACGCGGGTCGCCGTTCGCGACGGGCGCTTTGTGCTGCCGGACGGCGTGACCTATCGCGTGCTGGCGCTGCCGGGTCGCGATGTCATTTCTCTGCCCGTGCTGCGCAAGGTGCGCGAGTGGGCAGAGGCGGGCGCGACCGTGGCCGGCGCCGTCAAGCCGAAGCAGGCGAGCGGGCTCCGGGACGCCGACGCGGCCGACGCCGAGGTCAGGCGCCTCGCCGGAGAGCTGTGGGACGGCGGCAGGGTGGCCACGAACGCGAGCGTGCGCGACGTGCTGCTGGCCAAGGGCGTGGAGCCCGACGTCGCGTTCGACGCGCCGACCAACGATCTCGCGAGCCTCGACTTTATCCACCGCGCCGACGGGGACGCCGAGATCTACTTCGTCGCGAACCGGTCGACGAACGCGGTGTCCGCGCGCTGCACGTTCCGCGTGGCCGGCAAGGTTCCCGAGCTGTGGGACGCCGTGAGCGGAACGCACGCGATGGCGAAGGCCTTCGACGAGAAGGACGGCCGCGTGACGCTGCCGCTTGACTTCGCCCCCTGCGGGTCGCTCTTCGTGGTTTTCAGGACGCCGATCTCATCCGCCGCGAGTCGCGAGTCGCGAGTCGCGAGTCAGAGCCCGCTCGCACCCGCCGTGCTGTGCGCAGTGGCTGGCCCGTGGGAGGTGTCCTTTGACCCCACGTGGGGCGGGCCAGAGAGGCCGGCGACATTCAGCGAGCTGTCTGACTGGGCCCAGCACCCGGAGCCGGGCGTCAGGCACTACTCCGGCACGGCGGTCTACCGCAAGACGATTGACCTTCCGACCTCCGACCTCCGACCTCCGACCTCGATCCTGCTCGACCTCGGCCTCGTGCGCGAGCTGGCGGAGGTGCGCGTGAACGGCCAGCCCTGCGGCGTCGTCTGGGCGCCGCCGTTCCGCGTGGACATCACGAAGGCGGCCAAGGCGGGCGCGAACGACGTGGAGATCCGCGTCGTCAACTTCTGGTACAACCGCGTCTTCGGCGACCAGTCCCTTCCCACCGAGAAGCGCCTGACGCGCACCAACATCAAGAAGCTGCAGAACCCCGGCGCGCCGCTCATGCCGTCGGGGCTGCTGGGCCCGGTGCGGGTGCTGGCGCTCGGCCGAGAAGACGAGAAAACGAATCATTGAGATAGCTTCGATCAATGATAGACTAATGAACGACAGCTAATTATACTGCTCGGAAGTCGACACTGGTTGTCGGTGCGGGTGGGGGGTGACGGTTATGCGTAGCTGGGTTACGGTATTATTCGTCTGGTTTGCCTCGACGGCTTCCGCTGGCACATATTACGTGAACGCGTCGCGTCCCGACGACTCGGGGTCTGGGGCGAACTGGGCTACGGCCAAGAAGACTATTCAAGCGGCCGTGGATCTCGCGTCGGCCAATGATACAGTGCTCGTAACCAACGGCACGTATAGCTCCGGCATGAGAGTCACGCCCAACGGCGCCCTCAAGAACCGCGTGGTGATCACGAATGCCATTACCGTCAGAAGCGTGAATGGCGCGGCTGTCACGTTCATCGAAGGTTCCGGAACGAATCTTTACGGCTCCGCGACGGCCGTGCGTTGCGCCTACATGACGCGCGGCGTGCTCGATGGTTTCACCTTGCGTTATGGGGCAACGAGCAATTCCTCCGGTTCTGCGGCCAACAGCTACGGCGGCGGCGCGTATGTGAACGGTGCGACGCTTCGCAATTGTGCTCTGACGAATAATCGAGCCTACTGCGGTGGCGCATCGGCGTTCGGTGTCCTCGTCAACTGCACGCTCTCAGGCAGCGCGGCGGCCTCATACGGTGGTGGAGCCTACTACGGGGCGCTGACGAATTGTGCGATTACGGGTAACGCGGCCTCTTCGTACGGAGGCGGAGCCTATAACGGCACGCTAGCGGCCTGTTCGCTGACAGGCAACTCGGCGTCTTCCGGTGGCGGCGCATACTACGGCACGCTGGCCAACTGTACGTTGTCGCGCAACACGGCGACCTACGGTGGAGGCACGTACTACGGCGCGCTGGCCAACTGCATTATCTACTACAACGCCGCCTCTTCGAGTTCAAACAACTGCTACCGTTCGGCGCTTTCGTACTGTTGCACGGCGCCGCTCGCGTCCGGGCCGGGAAACATCGCGGCAGAGCCATTGCTCATGGACGCTGCACACATCGGCGCTGGCTCGCCCTGTATCGGTGCGGGCAGCGCCAGCTCCTGTCCGAAAACGGACGTCGACGGCGAGGCGTGGCGGAGCCCTCCCTGCATAGGGTGCGACCAGTTTGTAGCGGAGACGGCCAGTTACTCGCTGGTGGTCTTTTCGGCCTTCGGCGGCGCTTATCCCCTTGGGGCGACCAACTGCTATGGGACTGCTATCGAAGTGTGCGTCACGAACTCGCCGGTGGCGAACGGCGCTACGCAATACGTGTGCGCGTGCGCGTCTGTGCTTGGAGGGGCCTTCACGCAGAACGCGGCGACGAACGTCACCTTGACGCTGACGAACAATGTCACTCTGCAATGGAACTGGCTGACGAACTACTGTCTGGCAGCCGCAGCGGATGGCGAGGGGAGTGTGACGGGCTCGGGCTGGTATTGCGCGGGGAGCAACGCGGTGCTTACCGCCGCGCCGGCAGTAGGCTGGCGTCTCATGGGCTGGAACGGCGATACGAGCGGCTGCGCGGCGGCCGGGCAGGATTTGGCGGTTCCCGCAGACCGGGCGCGGACGCTCATCGCGGTGTTCGGGCCGCTACCTGTCGCCTCCCCAACGTTTTCGCCGCCCTCCGGCACTGCCTTCACCAACTCGATCACCGTCACGATCACCTGTGCGACCGAAGGTGCCACGATCCGCTATACACTGGATGGCTCGGAGCCCTCCCCGCTGAGCGCCTGCTTCTCCGGCCCGCTCACGCTTAGCTGGGATACAACGATCAAAGCTCGTGCGTTCAAGGACGGGGTCGAGGATAGCGAGATCGTCACAGCGGCTTACGATTCGTTTTACAACTGTTACTACGTCGACGCCGCGCGCCCCGACGACGAGGGCGCCGGAACGAGCTGGGCAACGGCCAAGAAGACCATTCAAGCGGCCGTGAACCTCACGTCGGCCGGTGACGCGGTGTTCGTCACGAACGGCATCTACAACGCCGGCGCGACGGTCACGCCTAATGGCGCGCTCGGGAACCGCGTGATGATCACGAATGCCATTGCCGTTAGCAGCGTGAGCGGCGCGGCAGTCACGTTCATCGAAGGTTCCGGCACGAATCTCTACGGCACTGCCGCCGCGGTGCGATGCGTCTACATGACGCGCGGCGTGCTCGACGGCTTTACCCTGCGCGATGGGGCTACAAGTAACAACTCCAGCTCCGCGATCAACAGTTACGGCGGCGGCGCGTACGCGAACGGCGCGACGCTTCGCAACTGCACGCTCACGAACAATCGGGCCTATTGTGGGGGAGGTTCCGCGTACGGCGGCATCACCAATTGCACGTTTGGGGGTAACTCGGCGGCTTCGTCCGGCGGCGGATCATGCTACGGCACGCTGGCCAGCTGTACGCTCACGGGCAACGCGGCTTCGTACGGCGGCGGATCCTATAACAGCACGCTCGCGGCCTGCTCGCTGACAGGTAACTCGGCGTCCTCCGGTGGCGGTGCATACTACGGCACGCTGGCCAACTGCGCGCTAACGGGCAACGCGGCTTCGTACGGCGGTGGCTTGTACAATTGTGCGGTGGTCAACTGTACGGTGGTCGGCAATACAGCGTCGTCGTACGGTGGCGGGTCCTGCAACGGCACACTCAAAAGCTGTATCGTGTGGGGAAACGCCAACAGGGAAGGGCTCACTGACAACTGTTACAATGGGACGCTATCCTACACGTGTACAGCCCCGCTTTCGCCCGGAACCGGTAATATCGCGTCCGACCCGCTCTTCGCTGACGCGGAGGGTGGCGACTTTCGCCTGCGGGCTGAATCGCCCGGTCTTGACGCGGGCGACAGCGCGGCCGTTATCGGTGCAGCAGACCTTGCGGGGAACGCCCGCATCCAGGCCCGCGCGGTGGATATGGGCGCATACGAAGGCGCGGCGACCTTTGCGATCACCGCCCCCCGTGGCGTCTCCGCGTCGGATGGCATCTATTCGGATCGGGTGCGAGTCACGTGGGATGTCGTCGAGGGTGCGACCCAGTACCGGGTGTATCGTGCGCTGCGTGCGGACGGCGTTCCGACCGCGGTGTGCGGCTGGCAGGCGAACCTCGTTTATGACGACGCCGCTCCGCTGCCGGAAACAACTTATTGGTACTGGGTGAAGGCGTCTACGAACGCCATGGGCGAAGGGGCCAGCGCACCGAGTGAGTCTGACGGCGGCTGGCGGGCCTTCGCAGCGAACTGGTACGTGGACGCCTCCCGACCGGATGACGCCGGCGACGGGCGGAGCTGGGCTGCGGCCAAGCGGACCATCCAGGCGGCGGTAGACGCGGCGGCGGCGGGGGACGCGGTGTTGGTGACAAACGGCGTTTACTGCGTCGGCGAAACGGTGACCCCGGGTGGCAATCTCAGCAATCGCGTCGTGATCACAAAGGCGATCTCCGTCAAGAGCGTGGCTGGTGACGGCGAAACGGTGATCACAGGTGGCGGCACGAACCTGTACGGCACCGCCGGGGCCGTTCGCTGCGTCTTCATGACATGTGGCGTGCTTGACGGTTTCACCTTGCGGGATGGGGCGACGAGGCTGGATAGTGTCGTGTTAGACGGCGCCGGAGGTGGCGTGTACGCGGCCGGCGCGACGCTGCGCAACTGCTTGCTGACGAACAACTGGGCCTATTATGGAGGCGGATCCGCATACGGTGCCGTCACCAAATGCACGGTTGCAGGCAATTCAGCTGCGTCCGGCGGCGGATCGTACTACGGCGTTTGGGTCGACGGCCTGCTGACGGGCAACACGGCGTCCTCGTCCGGCGGCGGGTCGTACTACGGCACGCTGGCAAATTGCGCCCTGTCTGGCAACACGGCGTCTTCAGGAGGCGCCACCTATTACGGCACGTTGGCGAGCTGCCTGCTGACGGGCAACACGGCGACCTCGTCCGGCGGAGGGTCGTACAACGGCACGTTGGCGAACTGCCTGCTGTCTGGCAACACGGCGTCCTCGTCCGGCGGCGGGTCGTACTACGGTACGCTGGCGAACTGCGTTCTGGCAGGCAACATGGCGTCTTCAGGCGGTGGCTCCTATTACGGTACGCTAGCGAACTGTACGCTTGTGGGCAACACGGCAGTCAGGGGCGGCGGATCTTACTCCGGCACGCTCAAGAACAGTGTTGTGTGGAGAAACGCGAGTCGGGAAGGGGTTCAGAACAACTACTTTAACGGCACCTTCACCTGCTCGTGCACCGCCCCGCTTCCTGCGGGTACGGGCAACGTCAGTGCCGACCCGCATTTTGTCGGAGCGGAGGACGAGGACTTCCGCCTGCTGGAGGGCTCGCCTTGTCTGGACGCTGGCGACCTCGCGGCGGTCTCCGGGTACGTCGACCTCGCGGGAAACGCCCGTATACAAAACGGCGCGGTGGATATGGGCGCGTACGAGGGCGCGCACACGAGCGCCGAGACATACGCGATTTCTCCGCCGCAGAACGTCTCCGCGTCGGACGGAGGTTACGGTGACCGGGTGCGCGTGACGTGGGAGGCCGCTGAGTACGCGACCCACTACCGCGTGTACCGCGCGCCGTTCGCGAACGGCCTGCGGACGGCGGTGTGCGGGTGGCAGACCAACCTTGTTTTCGACGACACCGCCGCGTTGCCGGAAACGACGTATTGGTATTGGGTCAAGGCTGCCACAAACGCCATGGGCGAAGGGTCTAGCGCGCTGAGCGTGCCCGACAGTGGCTTGCGGGCTTTTGTGGCGGACTGGTACGTAGATGCGTCTCGGCCGGACGACGTCGGGGACGGTCGCAGCTGGGTCACGGCCAAGCGGACGATTCAGGCGGCGGTGGATGCGGCAGCAGACTACGATGCGATCTTGGTGACAAACGGCGTGTACGGCGTCGGCGCGACGGTCACGCCCGGCGGAGTTCTCAGCAACCGCCTTGTGATTACGAAATCGGTTTCGATCAAGAGCGTCGGCGGGGCGGAGAGCGCTATCATCGAAGGGGCGGGCGCCAACCGCTACGGCACCGCTGAGGCCGTGCGCTGTGTCTTCATGACGAAAGGCGCGCTTGACGGCTTCACCCTGCGGTACGGGGCGACGAGCAACTACTCGAGCTCCGCAGTCAATAGTTACGGCGGCGGCGCATACATAGTCGGCGCAACGCTGCGCAACTGCGCGCTGACAAATAACCGGGCCTATGATGGCGGCGGATCCGCCTACGGATTACTTACCGATTGTGCGCTGTCGGGCAATTCGGCGATGTATGCAGGAGGTGGCGCGTACTACGGGACTTTGGCCAGTTGCGCGCTGACGGGTAACTCGGCGTCCTCTTACGGCGGTGGCGCTTACTATGGCACGTTGGCCAGTTGCGCGCTGACGGGTAACTCGGCGTCCTCTTACGGCGGTGGCGCTTACTATGGCACGTTGGCTGACTGCGTGGTGTCAAGTAACTTGGCTTTTCGGGGTGGCGGAGCGTACTACGGGACTTTGACCAGTTGCGCGCTGACGGGTAACTCGGCATCTTATGGGGGCGGGTCTTATAACGGCACACTCGCGAACTGCACGCTGACGGGCAACTCGGCGTCCTCTTACGGCGGCGGATCCTATTATGGGTCGCTGGCCAGTTGCGCGCTGACGGGTAACTCGGCATCTTATGGGGGCGGTTCTTATAACGGCACACTAGCGAACTGCACGCTGACGGGCAATTCGGCGTCCTCTTCTGGCGGAGGATCATGCTACGGTGCGTTGGCCAACAGCATTGTCTTTTGGAACAGAGCTTCCTTGGTTTCCAACAACTGCTATTGCTCGACGCTGACCTACAGTTGTACGACGCCGCTCGCAGGCGGAGCCGGGAATATGGATGCCGATCCACAACTGACCGATTCGGCGCATATCGGCGTGGGATCGCCCTGCATCGACACCGGCAGCGGCGCCTTCTGCTCTGGCACGGACATCGACAGCGAGGCGTGGCGGAGCCCGACCTGTATGGGGTGTGACCAGTTCGTGGCCGAGACGGCCAGCTACTTCCTGACCGTGGTCTCTCCTCTGGGTGGGGCCTGTCCGGCGGGTGCGACCAACCGCTACGGAACAGCCGTTGACGCGTGGGTCACCCCCTCGCCAATCGAGAGCGGCGCGACGCAGTATGTGTGCGTCGGCGCGTCGGTCGTCGGAAACGCCTTCACTCAGAACAGTGCGACGAACGTCTCGCTGACGCTGACGAACAATGCCACGCTGACGTGGCTGTGGCAGACGAACTACTGGCTGGCCACTGCGGCGGAGGCGCACGGCGCGGTTTCGGTCGGTTCGGGGTGGCAGGCTGCAAACGCGTCGACGCAGCTCACCGCCTGTGCCGAACTGTATTACCATCTCGATGCCTGGACGGGCGACGCGAGCGGTGCTGAGAACCCTCTCTCCTTGTTGATGGATCGTCCGAGAGCGGTAGCCGCCACGTTCGCGGCCGACATGACGGCGACCCACCCGACGCCGCACTGGTGGCTGGCGCAGTACGGGTTCGCGACGGACTTCGAGCTGGCTGCGCAGGCGGACGCCGACCGCGACAATAAACTCACATGGGAGGAGTTCGTTGCTGGAACCGTGCCAACCAATGGCGAGTCGGTCTTCCGGGCTCTGATCGACGTCAGCAACGGCGTTTCTCGCATTGCGTGGACGCCGGACCTCGGCGCGGCGCGCGTCTATGCGGTGGAAGGCAAGGCGAGCTTGGATGCTGGCGCTTGGGCACCGACGAACGCCGCCAGCCGCTTCTTCCGCGTAAGAGTGTCTCTGCCCTGAGCCGTCGCGAACCGAGGTCGTCGACTGCGTGAGTCGCGGCACACCGGACGGCAAGCCGGGGCGCTCGCCCTCCGCTTGTTTGCGCGCTGCGGGGGGGGCGAGGCCGCGCCGAGTCGCTTGTACAATGGCCGGCTAGGGGCGCAGCGCGTCGACGGCCTGGCGGATCGCCGCGATGTGCGCGGGGGTGGTGCCGCAGCAGCCCCCGATGATGTCCGCGCCCGCCGCCACGTAGCTCTGGGCGATCTCCAAGACTTGGCCGCGGTGGGTCACGCACCACAGCTCGGGGCACTCGCCCGTCTTCAGCCCCTTTTTCTGAAGGAACGTTCCCCGCGCTCCGTCCGAAACCAGCGCGCGGCCGGCCTTGACCGCCTCGACAATCGTCGTTTTCGTCATGTCAGTTCTCCTCGTTGTCTGCCAGCCTTGGCGTAGCCGTACGCAGTACGACCCACGGCTTAATCGTAGGCGAACGCTCCCCGGCTTGTCAAAGCGCCAGAATGGCTGCTTGATGATTGGCCGCCCGCCCGTTGAGCGGCCGGATAGTTGCCCTGCCTGGCCGGAAAAGACACAAGATTGGCCGGAACAGATATGGACGTTTGGGCGGTTATGTCGGATACTATCGCAACAGTCGTTTAGGCTGTGCGGCCAGAGGGCCATCCCGCGGGAAGGAGCTTCCATCATGAGCATGTTCGACACGGCAGGCAAGGGCGACGTCGCCTCGGGGCGAAAGAGCAGCACGGTGAGCAAACTGGAGCGCATGCGCACGGCGCTGCGGCATCAGGAGCCGGACCGCGTGCCCATTAGCGACTTTTTCTGGGGCGGCTTCATCCGGCGCTGGCGCGAGGAGCTGGGCTTGCCCGCCGACGCCAGCCCGTACTACTACTACGACCTCGACTGGATCGTCACCGTGCCGAACATGGATCCGTGGATCCGGCCGTTCGAGACGCTCAGGGAGACTCAGCAGGAGGTGACCGTCAAGACCGGCTTCGGCGCGATCATGCGCAAGGTTTACGACTTTCCGATGCCCGAGTTCGTCGGCTTCGAGGCCGACACGCTTGAGAAGCTGGAGGCGGCGGCCGAGACCTTTGACCGGCCTGATGACCCGCGACGGTATTACAGCGCGGGCGACAACCAGATCGCGGGCGTGGGCGACGGCTTTGAGCGCAACACGCCCGCCTGGATCGGCACGGTGCGCTCGCTGTGGCCGGACTTCCCAGTCTTCGGCAGCATGATCGAGGTGAACGAGTTCATGACGCGCTTCATCGGCCCTGAGAACCACATGCTGTGGGTCGGCCTGGAGCCCGAGCGCATGGCCGCCGTGATCGCGAAGGTCGGCCAGTTCTACCTCGACTGCGCGAAAGCGGAGATCGAAGCCGCGGCGGGCAAGCTAGACGGCTTCGTGATCTGGGGCGACTTCGCCTACAAGTGCGGCACCTTCATGAACCCCGACTTCTGGCGCGAGCACTACAAGCCGTGGGTCAAGGCCATGACCGACCTCGCCCACGCGCACGGGCTGATGGTGATCTACCACGGCTGCGGCAACGTGAACCGCGTGATCCGCGACTTTGCGGAGATGGGCGTCGACGCCTACAATCCGCTCGAGGTAAAGGCGGATATGGACGCCGTGCAGCTGCGCCGCGAGATCGGCCACACGCTCGGGTTTTGCGGCAACAGCGACGTGCAGGTCTGGGAGCGGGGCGACGAGGCGGAGATCCGGCGCGAGGTGCTGCGCAAGCTGAACGCGGCCAAGGGCGGCGGCTTCATCTTCCAGTCCGACCACTCGGTCGCCAGCGACGTCTCCGGCAAGACCTACGACTTCATCGTCAAGCTCGTGCGCGAGCACGGTCAGTATCCGCTACAGCTGGGCGCGTACGACGAAACGGTATGAAGCTCCAAACGGGCACGCGCAAGCAACCGCTGAACCTCCCTAACCGCTGAACCTCTCCAACCCTCGCAAGGAACGCCTATGGTAACTGTCGCAGCAAACCCGTTTCTCGGCATCGCGATGCACGCGGTCGGGGCCACGTTCGCCGCCACCTGCTACACGCCGCAGAAGCGCGTGACCGGCTGGTCGTGGCAGAGCTACTGGCTCACGCAGGCGGCCTTCTGCTGGCTCCTGCTGCCGCTGCTTGGCGCGTGGTGCACGATCCCGCAGCTCGGCGAGGTGCTGCGCGAGGCACCGCGGTCGGCGATGCTGCAGTCGTTCCTGCTCGGCGCAGCCTACGGCATTGGCGGCACCGCCTTCGGCATCTCGATCCGGCACATCGGCTTCTCCCTCACCTACGCGATCGCGGTCGGCCTCTCCAGCGTGCTGGGGACGCTGATCCCCCCGCTGGTCAAGGGCACGCTGCTGACCACGCTCGACAAGCCGGGCGCGGAGTGGATCGTCGCGGGCATCGCGGCGGGCACGCTCGGCATCGCGGCGGCGGGCTGGGCTGGGCGACTCAAGGAGCGCGATCTCAGCGACCAGCAGCGGGGCGGCCAGTTCTCGCTGATGACGGGGCTGCTGCTTTCGCTGCTAGCCGGCGTACTTTCGGCCGTGTACGGCTTCGCGCTCGAGGCGGGCGAGCCGATCGCGGACGTGGCTTCGGCGCACGGGGCGGGCGTGTGGCGCGGCAACGTGGTCTACATCTTCTCGAATACCGGGGCCTTCATTACGACTTCGCTCTACTGCCTCTGGCTGCATGCGAGGCAGGGCACAATCCGCGAGATCGTCGGCACCCCGAAGTCGTCCGGCCCCATCACGCTGCCGCTCAATTGGGCCCTGGCGGCCCTGACCGGCCTCTTCTGGTACGGCCAGTTCTTCTTCTACAACCTCGGCCACGTGCGGATGGGCCCCTACAAGTTCACAAGCTGGGCGATCCACATGATCATGCTGGTTCTCATCAGCAACCTCGTCGGCGTCGTGCTGCGCGAGTGGCGGCAGTGCCGGCGTCTGACGCACCGCATGATCGCCGCTGCGCTCGCGGTTCTGATCGTCGCCGTGCTGCTGCTGACTTACGGAAACTACGTCGGCGACCTCGCCGCGAAAGGGTAACGCAATATGAAACGTGGCGGACATTTTCAGAATGGATTTACAGGATTAGCGGGAGCAATGAAATCCTGTTCAATCCTGCAATCCTGTCAAAAAGGCATTGTGTCGCTGAGTTGTCTCTTTGCGCTAGTGGGGGGGGGCGCGGAGTCGGCGTCCGATCCCGCCCGCTACAACGTGGTGTGGGACTCGCCGAGCGCGGATCAGCACGGCTCGATGCCGCTGGGCAATGGCGACATCGGCGTGAACGCCTGGGCGCTTGCGGACGGCACCTTGCACCTGCTCATCAGCAAGACCGACGCGTGGGACGGCAACGCCCGCCTCGTCAAGGTCGGCGAAGTCGTTCTCCGCTTCGACCCGAACGTCTTCGCCGGCCCCTTCAAGCAGGAGCTGGACCTCAAGACCGGCTCGCTTGTCATTCAGGACAAGATCCGCGTTTGGGCCGACGCGAACCAGCCGGTGGTCCGCGTGACGACCGACCTTGCGGCAAAGGCCGCGGTCGCGCTGTGGCGCACGAATCGCGCCGAGATCGCGGAGCTTCAGTGCAGCGACGTCATGCTGAACCGTGGCAAGCCAGGCCAGAAGGAGGGCCCGACCTTCGTCGAGCCGGACACGATCGCCGAGAACACCTCCAAGCAGATCACGTGGTATCATCACAACGCTCAGTCGGTTGGCCCGGAGATCACGGCGAAGGTTCAGGGGCTGGCCGGCTTCAAGCAGGCTGACCCGCTCCTGCACCGCATCTTTGGCGGCCGCGTTGTCCAGACGCCTCATGGCTTCGACATCTACGTGGCGACGCAGCATCCCTCGACGCCCGAGCGCTGGCTGGCTGGCTTGGACGAGCTGGCCCGTCGCGCGGGCAAGCCGGATTTCGCCGCCCATGCGGCGTGGTGGTCCGAGTTCTGGAGCCGGAGCTGGATCTGCGCGACCGCGAACGCGAGCGCCGTCGCTCGCACCGAGTCGCTCGTTCCGCCGAACGCCCATCCGCTGCGCATCGGCGAAGACCAGACGGGACACACGAAGTTCGCGGGCGAGATGCGCAACGCGCGCGTGGCGACGAACGCGGCGGGCGTCATCACCTTCGAAGTCGAGCTGAGGCCTGCGGCCGGCGAGAAGGGCCGGATCTTCGACAAGATCACGGCGGGCGGGGCGGACGGCTTCCTGCTCGACGCCTATCCCGGCAACAGCCTGCGGCTGATCTCAGGCTCGACGCAGCAGAGTGTCAAGGAGGCGTTGCCTGCCGGTCAATGGGCGAAGGTGGTCGCGGTGGCGGACGCCACAGCCGGCGGCTGGCGCGTGAGCGTCAACGGCAAGACCGTGGTGGATTCGACAGGCGCCAGCGTCGCGGACGAGGCGGCGTACGTCAGCCAGATGGCCGCGCTCCAGCGGTACATCACGGCCTGCGCGGGCCGCGGCGCCTACCCGATCAAGTTTAACGGCTCGCTCTTCACGGTCGCGCCCGACGGGAAGAGCGACCACGACTACCGCCGCTGGGGGCCGGGCTACTGGTGGCAGAACACGCGCCTGCCGTATCTCTCGCTGTGTGCGGCGGGCGATTTCGAGCTGATGAGGCCGCTCTTCAAAATGTACGCCGACGACCTGCTGCCGCTCTGCAAGTATCGGACGAAGCTGTATTGCGGCCACGACGGGGCGTTCTATCCCGAGTGCATCTATTTCTGGGGAGCGATGTTCAGCGAGACCTACGGCTGGACGCCTTTCGAGCAGCGTGTGGACAAGCTGCAGGAGAGCCGCTGGCACAAGTGGGAGTGGGTCGGCGGCCTCGAGCTGTGCTGGATGGCGCTTGACTACTACGAGCACACCTTGGACCACGCGTTCCTTGAGAAGACGGCTCTGCCGCTCTGCCGCGAGATCCTGACGTTCTTCGACCAGCACTACAAAACCGGCTCCGACGGCAAGCTGGTCATGCATCCGTCGCAGGCGCTAGAGACCTGGTGGGAGTGCACCAACGCGATGCCGGAGGTGGCGGGGTGCCTCGCGGTGACCGAGCGCCTGCTTCTGTTGTCCGAGACGCCCTCTTCCGACCGCGCCTTCCTGCAGCGCTTCCACGCCAAGTTGCCGCCGCTGCCGCTGCGCACGGTGGACGGCAAGCAGGCGCTGGCGCCGGCCGCGATATTCGCCCGGAAGAGCAATTGCGAGAATCCGGAGCTATACGCCGTGTTTCCGTTCCGGCTCGTCGCGCTCGGCAAGCCGAATATCGAGTGGGGCCTCGAGGCGCTCAAACTGCGTACGGACAAGGGCGATTTCGGCTGGCGTCAGGACGACCTGTTTATGGCGTATCTCGGCCTGACCGACGAGGCGAGGCGCAACGTGGTCGGCCGCGCGAAGCGGCATGACAAGAAGGAGCGCTTCCCGGCCTTCTGGGGGCCGAACTACGACTGGACGCCCGACCAGGATCACGGCGGCGTGCTCGTGAAAGCCGTGCAGTCGCTCGTCATGCAGACGGACGGGCGCAAGATCTACCTGCTGCCCGCGTGGCCGCGCGACTGGGACTGCGAGTTCAAGCTGCACGCGCCGCTCAAGACGGTGGTGACCGGCACGGTGAAGGACGGCAAGCTCGTGGCGTGGGACGTCACGCCGGCCGAGCGCAAGCGAGACGTGATTCTATGCAACGTTATGGGTCGGTGATCGAAGTCAAGCCCGACAAGCTTGACGAGTACAAGCGCCTGCATGCGGCGGCCTGGCCGGGCGTGCTGCGCATGATTAAGGCGTGCAACCTTCAGAACTACTCGATCTATCTGCGCCGGCTGCCCGACGGGCGGCTCTACCTGTTCAGCTATTTCGAGTACGCGGGCGGCGACTTCGCGGCCGATATGGCGACGATGGCGGCCGACCCCGAGACGCAGCGCTGGTGGGCCGCCTGCAAGCCCTGCCACGCGCCCTTCGCCGACCGCACGCCAGACGAGTGGTGGGCCGGCATGGAAGAAGTGTTCCATCTGGACTGAGCACGTGTCGGCGGAACGGGAGGAGCGCGCGAGAGGACGCGTAAGGCACAGGGAGGGACGGCTTCCACGCCGTCCGCGGCCGGGGTGGAGCCCGGCCCTCCGTGTGTCATGTGCCCGTCATAAGGTCTAGATACTTTTCGGAAGTGGAATTAGAGCTGGCGCGGAGTGGGGGTCTGCGTCAGGCTCAGCAGTCGCGCGGGGTAGTCCGTGTAGACCCGCTCGACGCCGATGGAGAGGACGTGCTTTAAGGCTGTCTCGTCGTTGACCGTCCAGACGCCGACTTCGAGCCCGGCTTTGTGGATCTTGCCGACCTTCTCTTTCGTGAGGCCGTTGTGATGGACCACGAGGCTTTCGAAGCCTTCTTCACGCGCGGTGCGGATATCGGCGTCGATGTCGGTGTCCGCGTTGCGGTCCCAAAAAACGGGAATGGCCTTCGACTGCGTCTTGACCTGGCGCAGCGTGTTCAGGCTGCCGTCGTTGAAGCCGACCCAGTTCTCTGCGCCGAGTTCGCGGATGATGCGGAACGCCTCCTGCACGCACTCGCACTTAGGCTGGATAGAGACGCGCGTGCGGGCCTGCCGCATGACGAGCTTCAGCACGTCGGCGAGCAGCGGGATGCGGGCCGGCGGGCACTCGGCGAGGGTGCGCTTCTTGAGCGTGCGGAAGCGGGTTGCGACGTCGACGGCCTGAAGCTCGGCATAGGTGGAGTCCGCGATCACAAGCTTCTTGTCGCCCACGCGGCCGGTGTCTTTATCGTGGGTGACGGCGAGCTGGCGATCCTTCGTGAGGTAGACGTCGATCTCGATCCAGTCCGCGCCCAGCGCGAGCGCGCTCTCAAAGGCCGGCAGCGTGTTCTCGGGATACTCGCCCGAGTTGCCTCGATGCGCGGTGACGCCGTTGAGCAGGAAGCCAGAGGGCTCTGGCGCGGCTAGGGCGACGAGGAGGGGAAAGAGAGTGGACAGGAACAGGTTCTTCATTGTACCACTTTCTACACTTGCCGCTTGTGTTCTGGTAGGGACGGCACCCCGTGCCGTCCGCGGACGCCGACGGGGCGGCGTCCCTACCGTGGGTTGCGTACGGGCACTTGAGGGTTTACGGTGAAGCCGTCGACGGCCTCGATGTCGACGACGACGTTTTGTTTGAGCGTGCGGGCCGGGCGGCAGAGCTGGAGGTTCAGCCACGCGGCCGAAGCGGGCGCAAAGGGTTTGCCGTCGTCGCCGAGGAACTGCGACCAAGGCAAGACGACGTCGACCCACGCCTCGGCTGTCTCCGCGTCGGCGCGGAAGAAGCGCTGGCCGGCCGGCGACGCCGTGTGTAAGGCGAGCGCGACATCGTCGCTTGGACTTGCGCGAAGGCGCAGCGCGAGGCCGTCCGCATCTTTCAGCTGCGCGGACGGCAGCGGGATGTTGGCGTTGCCCCACGCGCATTCTCCGGCTGGGAAGGTGACGCGCAGGAAGGGCGCCTTGTCCGAGGGCGCGACGCGCTCGATGACGACCAGAGGTTTCACGTCGTCCGCGCCCTTGCCGTCCCAGTTCGCGAGCAGCTTGGGCGCGGGCGCCGTGAAGTGGACGAGCGGCTGGCGGTTGGCGATCGCGGGCGGCGGCGGTAGCGGTTTGTGCTCGGCCTGCAGGTTGTCGACGTCGACGTCATCGAAGGCCGCGTCGCTATGCCACTCTTCCTTAACGGGCGTGACGTTCACGAGAGAGGCGGCGTGCAGCCAGAGCGTGGCGGGCGCTGCGGTCGGCGGGGACGCCGACCCTCCAAAGGCTGGCGAGAGCTGGAAGCTGGCCGCGTGCGAGGCGGCCGCGGGGTCAAAGGCTGCACCGCGGTCGTCGCGGAAGTCGCGGAGGGCGATTCGCGCGGTGGCCCATTCGGTGGATGCGAGCGTGAGCGGGTGGCGGAAGAAGCGCGGGGGCGCGTGCAGCACGGCGTACACGGTGCGCGGCGAGCCGTCACCCGCATAGGTCAATTCGACAGCGTCGGCGTCGCCGATTTCGAAGGCGGGCGAGTTGATGTTCGACCACGGCGCGCGAGGCGTGGGCGAGAAGGTGCAGCGAAGGGCGGGGCGGCCTGCGTGGTCGTCGCGGGCGAGGGCGATCACGCCGGGCGCGCGCTCCTTGTCGGGCCAGTTGGCCCAGAAGCCGCCGAGAGAGGCGGCGTCCTGCGGCTCGCGGGGATGCTCCAGCGGGGGCAGGGACAGGATAGGGATGCGCGTCGCACGGATGCGCCAGGCGGTGAAGGCGGTGTGGGCCGGGAGCGTGTTAGTGGTTCCCGGCTCGACGCAGGCGGTGAGCGGGCCTGCGGCGAGCTGTACGAGCGGGACGCGGTAACGGCCCCAGGCGTCGGTGTGCCAGCGGCGCGGGCCGCTAGCGATCTCGGCGTGCCGGGCGGGGATGCCGAAGGTGTCGAGCAGCAGGCCGGAGGCGAAGCCGCCGCCGGGCGGCGGCGCGAAGGCCGCGCCGTCGCGGGCGGGCAGGCGCTCGCCGGTCTCGAGGCACTCGATTACGAAGGCGATCGGCGGCAGCCAGAGCGTGAAGCGTCCGTTGCGCGCGACCGCGAGGGCGCGGCCCTGCGGGTCGAGGATGTGCGTGCCGTCAGAGGCGGCGCCGGTGACGCGGCGCAGGGCGTCGGCGTTCGGGAGGATCACGAGGGCGCTGCGGAAGAGCGTGCCGACCTCCAGCGTGAGGCGGCCGTCCTTCAGTGCGAGCGGCACCGGGCGCTGCTCGGGGAAGTCGGGCGAAACCGCGAAGGCGGAGCCGGGCACAGGCCCGACTGGCGCTAAGAGAAGCGACGGCTCGGCGCAGCCTCGCCCCCCACCCGGCGGATTTGCGTTGGAACTGGAGGGCGAAGCTGTGCTGAGCCGTTCACAGGACCATGCAGATGCGCTTATCGAAGCGCGATTCGGGACAGGCCCGCTCCAGTCGATGGTCACGGTGAGGTTGGTGCGAGGCTGCGGCCAGAGGTCGCGCGTGGAGAAGGCGTGGTTGACGATGTGGATGGCGGTGCCGCAGGCCGAGGTGCGGGCGCGGAGGGTGAGGCTGTCCTGCCGCTCGGGCTGCGCGGGCGCGAGGCGCGAGGCGCGCAGCCACGGGGCGCGTTCGCGGTAGAAGTCGGCGAGGCGCGCGAGCGTGGCGAGCGTGCCTTGGTGGGCGGCGACGTAGCTGTAGCCGCGCAGGGGCAGGGCGAACTCGCCGCCGGCGGCATAAGCTTCTGGGATATAGAGTGAGAAGAAGTGCGTCTGGTCGGAGCGGGGCAGGGCGACGAGGCGGTCGGTCTCGCCGGGCCAGTCCACGAAGAAGACGACAGGCTGTTCGGGGCAGACCTCGGCGGCGTCGGCGATGAGGTCTTCGTAGAAAGACAGGTAGCTGGCGCGGCCGTCGAGTCGGCCGTGGCGAAGCGGCGGCTGGGCGCCGTTGTGAGGCTGCTGGAAGGCGACGCCGCGGCGGGCCGTGCCGTTGTGGTTGTAGGTGCTGAGCAGCGTGCGTCCGTATTTCTCGCGGGCGTAGCGGTCGGCGTCGGCGAGGAGGTCGGCGAAGAGCGTGGCGACGGTGTCGAAGCGGAAGGTTCCCGCGGCGTTGCGGTCCCACGCGAAGCCCCATTCGCGGTAAAGCGGGCTGGGGGAGGAGGCCCAGGCGCGCGGGTGGCCTTGAGGAGGGTTGTCGGCGAGAGGCTTGCCGTCTTTTCCGGGCGTGGTCTGGAGGTGGCGCAGGTAGTCGAAGGTGCGGATGGTGCCGCCGTGTTTCGCGAGGTCGATGCCGAACTGCGTCTGCCAGCGCGGGTCGTCGTCGCGCCAGCCCTGTCCGGCGCAATACTTGCGGACCAGCCAGTCGCGGAAGGCGGCGCAGGCGTAGGGGTCGTAGCCCTCGGTCGGGTTCCAGTCGTAGTAGCCCTCGATCTCGTCGTACCAGATGCCGGCCGCGCCGGCGTCGAGCTGGAGGCGCGCCTCGCGCTTGAGCATGGCGATCACCTTGGGGTTGTAGAGGCTCAGGTGATACCAGCCGCCGTGGTCGGCCTGGCGGCAGAGGAAGGGCTGGCCGTCGGTGCCGTGGCAGGCGAAGTCGCGGAAGGTCGCGTCGTCGATGCCATTTTCGCCGGGGTAGAGCGCGGCGCAGGTGAGGCCGCCTTGGAGCAGGATGCCCTGCTCGCGGCAGGCGTGGGCGAGCGGCGCGTAGGCCTGCCAGTCCGGCGTGTGGTGCCACTTGAACCAGCCGCGGCAGACGAAATCGGGGTGGACGCGGGAGAGGAGGTCGACGTCCTGCTGGCTGAAGACCGGCTCGTAGACAGCGAAGACGCGGACGTCGGCGAGGGTCGGAGCGACCGGCTCTGCGCGTGTGTGCGAGACGGCCAGTAGTGCGGCAGCGAGCGCGATTCCCCTGTGGACTGGCACCATTGCGACTCCTCTCCCCCGAATCCCGTTTCGACTTGCGGCAACACTAGCACAGGACGAGAAGGGAGGTCAAACCGACAGCGATTCGGCAATTCCCATTATGGCTTGCCGTGATACGGGAAAGAGGGCTGAAGCCCGGACTACGAACGGGTTGACCTGATCTACTTTCTTTCTATTACCGGCGAGGGACACGGCTCTTTCTGCACGCTCTATGACGCGCTGACCAACGTCTGCGACAAGGTAGACACGCGGTTGGCGACAACACGGTCGTGATCGTGCCGGCGGCTAGCCCTTGACCCAGCGGGCGTAGGCGCCGCAGGGGGTGGGCAGGGCGGCGGGCGTGCCGGTGAGCAGCATTTCGCCCGAGGTCGTTGTGCCGCCGAGCCCGTCCGCGGCCTGGCCGAGCACGTTCTGGAGGACGACGGGCGAGTAGCCGGGCGTGTGCGCGCTGAGCAGGATGAAGAGCGGGTCGGGCGTGAGCAGGCTGCGGCAGAGGCGCAGCGTCTCGGGCAGGTCCTTCTCGATCTTGTACATCTCGTTGTTCTGGCCGCGGCCGAAGGTCGGGGGGTCGAGGATGACGGCGTCGTAGCGGCGCTCGCGCTTCGCTTCGCGGCTGAGGAACTTGTGGGCGTCGTCGGTGATCCAGCGGATGGGGTGCGTCTGGAGGCCGTTGAGCGCGGCGTTATCGCGCGCCCACTGGACCATGCCCTTGGAGGCGTCGAGGTGGCAGACCTCCGCGCCGCCGAGGGCTGCGGCGAGGGTCGAGCCGCCCGAGTAGGCGAAGAGGTTCAGGACGTGCACCGGGCGCTTGCGGGCGTCGCAGGCGGCGTTGACCGTTTCGCGGAGCCACTGCCACTGGGCGCGCTGCTCAGGAAAGATGCCGAGGTGGCCGAAGTCGGTGCCGGAGAGCTTGAAGGCGATGCCGGCGATCCGGACCGTCCACTCGGCCGGCAGCGCGCCGCGGTTGTGCCACTGGTTGCCGTCGGCGCGGTCGAACGAGGCGTGGGCTTTGTCCCACGCGCTGGCGGGCAGGGCAGGCTTCCAGACCGCCTGCGAGCAGGGGCGGGCGAGCACGCAAGAGCCGAAGCGCTCCAGCTTGCGGCCGTCACCGCTGTCGAGCAGCTCGTAGTCGTCGGAGGGTATGTTGGGTAGGTTCACGGTTCAGCGGTTGGTCGGTTGGGTAGGTTCACGGTTCAGCGGTTGGGTGGCGGCGGGTCGGTCGGGCGCGGCTGCTGGGGCTGGGGCGGCCTTGTGCCAGAGCAGCAGAATGGCCATGGCGGTGAAGAAGACGCCGAGGAGGATTTTGGTGACCACGAGGTTGCGGCGGCTCCAGCTGATCAGCGACTTGAGCTGCATGCCGCGGTGGAAGCAGATGAAGACCACGGCGAGCGGCAGCACGAAAAGCAGATTGTAGGTGACGAGCAGGAGCCAGGCGCAGAGGTCGGTGCAGTTCTGCTTGAGCATATACATGAGGGTGGGCAGGTAGCCCTGTCCGGTGCAGACGCTCTCGAGAACCGTGACGCCCGCTCCGGTGACGAAGCCGCCGACGATCGGACCGCCGACGCCGAGCCGCGCGTTCATGAAGGCGTGGATGCGGGCCTTGATCTTCTTCGGGATCTGAAGCGTCACGTCGTCCGGCCGCTGGGTCTTGCGGAAGCGGAAGGCGTCGCGGAACGAGAGGGCCGCGAGGGGGATCATGCAGAGGCCGAGCGCGATCTCGACGACCGTCTTGACGAGCGGGAAGTTGGGCATCCGGCGGAAGGCGTAGAGAAAGCCGAAGCCGAGCGAGATGTAGACGATGAACGAGGCGGCGATGAAGGAGACGCCGACGAGCAGGCGGGTGTGGCGGGTGGCTTTGGCCACGGCCAGCACGCTCATGAAGAAGATGAGCGTCGAGATCGCGCACGGGTTGAAGCCGTCGATGAGGCCGCCGAAGGCGACCACGGAGAAGGTGAGGGCGCTGGCCCGCGTGCGCACGACAGCTTGGCCCTGAGCCCCCTGTACGTCGGGAGGCAGGGGCTGCTTCCAGTCCGGCGCCTGGCGGCGGATGAGCGCCTCGTTGACGCGCTCGGCGAGGCCGGTGGCGACGGCCGCGTAGCCGGAGAGGAAGTCGGTGTGGTCGACGACGATGGAGACTTTGCCATTCTCGGTGTTGTGGCAGCGCTGCTGGTAGGCGACGAGGAGCGGGATCGTCTCGGTCTTGGTCATGTCGTGCCAGACGATCTCGTAAAAGCCCTCGAAGCGCGACTCGAACTCGGGGAAGACTTCGCGCTTGATGCGCTCGCATTCGGGGCAGCCCGGCGAGTGAAAGAGATCCAGGCGCACCTGTTGGGAGTCTTCTGCGCAGGCTGAGCCGCACAGGAGGCCTGCGGTAAGAGCGGGCAGCAGGAATCGTATGAAACGGAGCATAGAGGGCTTCACCTTGCGCTGCGTCCGCAAACCCTAGCGATCGCAGAAGTGAACTAGTTTAACGGGCTTGGGGGCCGGATGCAAGGGGTTTGCCCAGCCGTCCGGGCGTACGGGTGCGATTGCAAACTATTGCAATCGCACAGAATTCAGAAGCCAGAAGCCAGAATTCAGGAGTTGGATGCCAACGAGTTATGTCCGATTCGCGCGAGATTCTTCCTGTCTCCTCTTTGGGAGACACCTTTTTGGGCGGCGCTTTCGTATGTAAGTCGTTGCGAAGCAATTCTGAATTCTGACTCCTGAATTCTGACTTCTGGGTGCGATGCAACGAAGTAAAATCGCACCCCGGGCTTACAGTTCGGGGGCTCCGTACTCCTCGGGCGTTTCCGCTGCCAGCCCGTACAGGGCGTGCTGGTCGGCGAGGTCGTAGTTGCTGGTGGGCCGGGCCGGAGACGACAGGAACGCGACGAGGAGGGCGCGAAGCTGCTCGGCGTCCCGCGTCTCGCACTCCCAGACCACCAGCACCTGCCACCCGGCCCGCCAGAGCTGGCGCAGCGCCTGCTGGTCGCGCGCGACGTTGCGCGCGAACTTCTCCTGCCAGAAGCGCGTGCGCGTGGCCGGCACGTGCCCGCCGCCGCGGCAGCCGTGGCCGTGCCAGAAGCAGCCGTGGACGAAAATGGCCTTGCGGTGGCGGGGCAGGACGAGGTCCGGCCTGCCCGGCAGCCCCTTGACATGCAACCGGTAGCGGAACCCCAGCGCGTGCACGAGGCGCCGCACGGCCCACTCCGGGGCCGTGTCCTTGCTGCGCACGTGCGACATGCACGTGTGACGTTGCGCTGGCGTGAGGCGATCCATGATCCAGTTGACCGTTAACATTGAAACAGAACGGGCGGGAGAGACCAAGAAGATCTTTCTGCGCCCGCCCCTTCCCGTTTGGGCTTGTGAGGCGGCTTTTCAATGTGGTATGTTTTTTTTCATCTTCATAAAGTCAAACAGAGTGCGCGGGGCCTTGACATGTAAACCTGTGGCGGCCGACGAATGAATCATGCTGTGACAAAATACGCTGCCGCGGCAATGAGCGCTGAACCGACGTCGGCGCCGGCGCCGCGCGTTGCGACTAGCTGCGGGGCGCGTTCGCGGCTCGTCGCTTCCCTTGCGCTTCTCGCCCTGCCCTCGCTTGCCCAGCTCACGGACACCGGCCCGTTCGAGGAAAACAGCAATGTGCAGATTGTGGCGAAGAGGACGGCGGCCAGAGCCGTAAAGTTGTACGCGCAGTTGACCAATTGCACGGAGGTCACCATTACGCTGAGGTTGGCGCTCACAAACGCAGTAGCCTCCGAGCCGTTGCCGCTGACCGTTGACTCAATGGGCCGGACGTCGTTTGAGGTCGTGACGATCCGCGCAGAAGGCCGCGGGGGCCTGTGGGGCCACGGCGGCCAATACCGCTGGCAGTATGGGCGGCGGGGCGAGGCGGTGGAGAGCGCGTACGCCTACGAGCTGCCATACGTGGACGGCGCCTATCCGGTGACGCAGGCCGACAAGGGAGGCCTGACGCACACCGAGGGGTCGGGATCTGAACACGCGATTGATTGGGCGATGCCCATTGGGACGGTGGTCTGCGCCGCCCGCGAGGGAACCGTGGTCGCCCTTCGCCGGGATTCGACCGTAGGGGCAAGAAGCCCGCGGTTTACAAGCTCCTGCAACTTCGTCGTAATCAGGCACGAAGACGGCACCTTTGCGGAGTATGGCCACCTCAAGAGAAACGGCGTGCTGGTGTGGCTCGGGCAGAAGGTGAAGAGCCGGGGAGTGATCGGCTTTTCCGGCACCTCAGGCTATTCGTCAGGCCCGCATCTACACTTCTCGGTCTTCCAGAACATCGATGGCCAAGTCAGGCGGTCCATCCCCGTTCAGTTCAAGACGAAGACCGGGAGCGTGGAAACCCTGAGGACGGGCCAGGTGTACTGAGCGCTTCCGGCGCGATGTTCGGCCAGAATGAGGGGTGGTTCTAAAGTTCTAAAGTTGTAGAGGGCTGGGCTGCGGAAATAAGGGGAAAGGGGCGATGCGAATGAGAACAGGGGTGTCGGCGCTGATCGGGGCAGTCCTTGCGACGGCGGTGGGGGCGATTGAGACCGAGGTTCTGTTCGACGGGAGCCGGCTTGGCGACTGGACGACGTCGCGCGATGACCAGCGGCTCGCCAAGGAGTTCTCGCTGAGCGAGCTGACGGGCGTGGCCAGTCCGGCGGCGCTGCAGTGGCGCTTCGCCACACGCGGGATCGCGTTCAACGACATTTTTCTTCAGCGGCCGATCGCGCGGCGCTTCGACGCGCTCCGCGTGCGCGTGAAGAACGAGGGCGCGGCCATGGAGCTGGCCTGCAAAGTCCGCGCCGCCGACGGCGCGGAGTGGACCGCGAAGCGCGCTCTTCTCAAGGCCGGCGAGGAATGGCGCTGGGTGGAGTTTCCGGCGTCCGACTGGACGGTCGCCTCGTGGTCGCGTGACGCCGACGGCACGCTGGACTTCCCTCTCGCCACGCTCGCCCTGATCGCCTTCGGCATCAAGGCGGGGCCGGAGTACCGGCTGCAAGTCGCGGGCATTGAGGTCGTGCGGCCCGACGTGCCGGTGGCGACGGTGCGCGACCTGCAGATTCCGAAGGTTATGCGGGCCGGAAAAAGCTACCCGGTCAGCCTGAGTTTCAGCGCGGACCGGCCGGTGCTCGAAGGCGGCGCCGCGCTGGTTTTCCAGCGCGGAAAGAAAGAGCTGTTCCGCGTGCCGCTCGAGCTGCCGACGCCGCTGGCGAGGCTTGCGCCTGGCCAGGAGGTGCGCGTGCAGGCCGAGGTGCGGGTGCCGGCGTTCGCGTTCGGCGGGCCGCAGTCGGTCGCGCTGCGCCTGGGCGACGCGCACGTGTGGGTGGGCGGAAAGCTGGCCGACGAGGCGGTCGCCGCGGTGACCGTCGAGCAGCGGGACACAAAGAAGTGCGTGGCCGCCGTGAAGAGCTACCACGGCACGCCGACGCTGTTCATCAACGGCACGCCGCACAACGGCATGACCTGGGCGACCTACCGCCCCACGGCGGAGGTTTTCCGCGACTTCACGAAGGCGGGCGTCACGCTCTACACGTTCGCCGCGACGCCGACCGAGTCGGGCTACGGGCTGGCGCGCACCGCGTGGATCGCGCCCGGCGAGTACGATTTCTCGCAGCTCGACGAGCGGGCGCTGATGCTGCTGCAGGAGAACCCCGACGCCTACTTCTTTCCGCGCCTGTATGTGCATGCGCCGAAGTGGTGGAGCGAGGCGCACCCCGACGACGTCGTGCTGATGGATCCAGGCGACGGCGCGTTTGTGCCGTTCATCCACTCGGGAGGCAAGCCCGCCCCGAGCTGGGCCTCCGAGGCGTGGCGTCGCGACACGATCGAGGGCCTGCGCCGGCTCATCGCGCACGTCGAGGCGTCGCCGTACGCCGACCGCGTGATCGGCTACCACATCGCGTCGGGCACGACGGAGGAGTGGATGATGTGGGGCGGCAACGAGAACCAGTGGGTGGACTTCTCGCCCGCGAACACGGTCCGCTTCCGCGCGTGGCTGCGCGAGAAGTACGGGTCGGACGAGGCGCTACGGGCGGCGTGGCGCGACGCGGGCGCAAGCCTCGCGGGCGCGGCGATTCCCGCGAAAGCCCAGCGGCAGCGCACGGAACTGGGCTCGCTGAGGGATCCGCAGAAGGAACAGGCGGTCATCGACTACTACCTGTACAACTCCGACCTGGTGGCCGACACGATCTGCACCTTCGCGAAGGCCGTCAAGGAGATCACCCGGCGCAAGAAGGTGGTCGGGGCGTTCTACGGCTACCTGCTGCAGCTGTGCGGCGAGCAGCGGCAGCAGAACGCCGGGCACCTGGCGCTGGCGAAGGTGCTCGCTTCGCCGGACGTGGACTTCTTGACGAGCCCGACCAGCTACGCGTTCCGCAAGCTCGGCGGCGAGGGCACGAGCCACTTCATGTCGCTGTTCGGCAGCGCCAAGCTGCACGGCAAGCTGTGGTTCGACGAGAACGACATCCGCACCTCGCTATCGGGTGGTCAGATCGGCGAGTGGGGGCGGCCGGCGAACGTGGCCGGCGACATCGTGCAGCAGGAGAAGGAGCTGGCGAACGTGATCGTCAACGGCGCGGCGCAGTGGTGGTTCGACGTGGGCGGCAACGTGTACGGCAGCCCCGCGCTCATGGGGCGCATCGGCGAGCTGGCGGTCAGCGCGACCGAGGCGCAGCGCCTCGACCGCAGCTCCGTGGACGAGGTGGCGATGGTTGTGGACGAGAGGAGCCTGTGCTACCTGCGCGTGGCCGACCCGCTGGGGGCGCGGCTGCTGGTGTCGCAGCTTCCGGCCCTGTCGCGCATCGGGGCGCCGGTCGGGCACTACCTGGTCACCGACTTGCCGCGCCTCAAGGATCGCAAGGTCTTCTTCATCATGACGAGCTTCGCGCCGACCGCGCAAGACCGCGCGGCGGTCGAGGCGCTCAAGCGCGACGGCCACGTGCTGGTGTTCTTGTATGCGCCCGGCGCGTACCGCGAGGGGCAGCTGGACGAGGCGGCGATGGAGGCGCTGACCGGGATCCGGCTGCGCATGAGCCGCGACGCGGGCGCGTTCAGCGTGAAGGTGGCGGGCGGGCACCGGCTGACGGAGGGGCTGGAGGGGCAGACCTACGGCGACGCGCACCGCTCGCTGCCGGTGTGCTACGCCGACGACGCGGCGGCGACAGTGCTGGGGGCGCTGGAGAACGGCAAGCCCGGGCTGGTCGTCAAGGAGGGCAAGGGCTGGACCTCGGTGTTCTCCTCGGGGCCGCTGCTGCCGGCGCGGCTGATGCGCAACATCGCGCAGTCCGCCGGCGTACACACGTACATCGACACCGAGGACGTGGTGTGGGCGTCGAAGGAGCTGCTGGCGGTGTGCGTGAAAGACGCGGGCAAGCGGACGGTGCGGCTGCCCAAGCAGGCGACGGTGCGCGACCTGTACTCGGGCGAGGTGGTGGGCAAGGGCGCGGACGCGTTCGAGGCCGACTTCGCGGATCGGGCGACGCGGGTCTTCGTGGTGGAGTGAGAGAGGACGTCCCGGGCGGCAGGCGGTTGGAGCGGGATGTGCGAGGGGGGCGGGCGGTCAGGGCGACTGCCTCAGATGCCAGCCGTTGCCGAACGGGCATTTGTAAACCGTTGGAGACCGGCCGCTCTGGTTCCAGCGCTGCACCGCCAGCCGCATCGCCTCCTGCTCGGAGCGGAGCAGCTCCTTGTACTGGCCGTCGCTGCCGAGGCAGTTCGGGCACCTCCTGAGCGGCCCCCCGGCCGAGTCGGGCGCGTACAAGCCGGCGTTCTTGGCTAGGAGCTGCTCAAGGATCTCGCCCATTTTCACGGCCCGGAGCGATTTGAAAAGGGCCTCGTCGTTCAGCAGCTCAGCGATCTTCGCATCGTCGAGCAGCTCGTAGTACCGCTTCTCCCTGAGCAAGGTCTGGATCTGCTGGTCCTCGGAGAGGGCCTGCATTTTCGGGTGTTGGGTGAAGCGGGCGATGTCCGGGTGCCGCGTGAACTGCTCGTAGAGGTTGGGATTGTTCATCACGATCGTCAGGTTCTGGAAGATGCCCTTGACCGTGCTGCCGACGGGGTCCGCCCACTGGACCACCGGGCCGAAGGCGGAGCGGTCGATCCCATTCCTGAGCGCGACGAAGGCGCTCGCGGGCGGCGCGGCCTGGGGCGCTTTCGCCTGGGATCCGGCGGGCGCCGGCGCGGCCTTGGTTGCGGCGGCCGCTCCGGCAGGCGCCGCCGCCGACCGGCTGTGTGCCGCCGCAGCGGCGCGCGGCTTCGCCGCTGCCGGCGCGGCGGGTGCCGGTCGGGTCAGCACCTCTTCGACCGTGCCGATCAGGTGCAGGCCAATCAGGACAAGAAGCACCAGAAAGAGCCCCCACGCGCTGCCCAGCACCGCCCCGCCGATGCGCGCCCAGAGCGCCACCTGGGGCTTGCCCGCCTGCTCGCGGCGGCCTTCGAGCGCCCGCAGCACACGCTCGGCGCAGAGGGAGAAGGCCGCAAAGAGCAGAAGGGCGGCGACGAGCTGCGCCGTCAGCGGCGCGAGCGACTTCGGCACGACCGCCACTCGCTCAAGCAGCCCGCCGAAAAGCGCGGAGACCGGCTGGGCGAGCAGCGCCGCGAGGAAAAGGGCGGCGAACGCAGCTGCGATTCGGTAGAGGCCCCGCTTGTAGCCGAGGGCGGTGATCGCCACGATCGCGAGGACGCCGAGAGAGGTCAGGATCATAGTCTCCGTTCATCAGGCGGTTGTGCGTTTGGAGGGAGAAGCTTCAAAATGGTAGTATGATGCGCGCCGAAAAGCAAGGAGGAGGATTGGAGGCGTTGGGCCCTGCGGCCCAGAGCATACGCGCGATTCGGTTGCATGGCCGTGTGACGCACGTCGCTTGCTCCGGTACGGCTGGATCTGCGAGACGGCCGAAAAGCGTGAGACAGCCGACTGCCGCCGCTCTCGACGGGCTCGTAGCGCCCGCCGTACTGAGCCCGGCAACCGCCTATCACGGCCGTCCTTCTTCCTTTCGCGGTGGTGTCTCGCGGTGCGATTTCTGCTATATTGTCTGCATGAACAGCGTGCTCAAGGCCGGCGTGTGCGTGTCGTGCGGGCGGGAGTCCGGGCGCGTGTACCGGACGTGCCCGTACTGCGGCGAGAGCGTGTGGCAGCCTGCGTGGCGGCGGGCGTGTCGTGCGGCGCTGGTGGCGCTGCCGCCGGCGTTGCTCGCGGCGCTGGTGTGGGCGGCGCGGCCCGAGCTCACAGCGCTCGTGCAGATGCGGGCGTGGGGCGGCTTTCTATTTGCGGCGGGTGTCGGGCTGGCGCTGCTGCCGTGTCGGGACGACGACCTCGTGGTGAGTTCGCGGCGCGAGCTGCGCTTGTGGCAGGCGCAGGCTGTGGCGGGCGGCGCGCTGATGGGCCTCTGCGCGGCGGCGGCCGCCGCAGGCCTGAAGCACGGGCAGACGGCCGGCGCCGCGGCCTGGCTGGCGGCGGTGGCGCTGGGGGCGTGCGTGTGCGCCGCGCCGGCCTTCTACCGCATCCCGTGGCGGGCGCTGGCCGGGGCCGCGCTGATTGCCGGTGCGATCGCGCTGGGATGAGGCCTAGGCAACGGACGGCACGGAGGCCCGCCCTCCATGCGAGGCCACTCGTTCCGGCTTTGCTCGCGCAAGGGCCCGCCCCCGTGCGGGCCATACTGTCACCACGCGTAGGCGAGGGAGCCGAAGAAGCGGCGGCCGGCTGCCTCTTGCCCGGGGTAGATCTGGAAGTCGTCGTCAAGCAGGTTGTCCGCGCCCGCGTTGAGCGTGAAGCCCGTCACGCGCGGGAGCCGCCACTGGAGCTCCGCGCTGGTGCTGAGAAACCAGTCGTCGTACTCGCGGACCGGGTTGGGCTCGTACTTGGAGACGCCCTGGCGCACGCGGAGGAGCACGTCGCGCGTGAGGCGGTGGCGCAGCGTGACGCCCGCCGAGGCCTCGGGATAGTCCATGGCGTAGCGGCTGGCGTAGAAAGCGGTCGAGCACGACTTGGTGAGCGCCAGGAGGTCGAGGCCGATGTCCGTGTCGGCCGAAAGCTCCACGCGGCCGTCTGCGGTGAAGCCCCAGGACTGCACGTCATCGAGGTTGACGGAGGTCCAGCGGCTGCCGGAAGCGGCGCGGATCCAATCGACGATGTCGCGCCCCTCCTCGTAGAAAAGAGCGGCCTTCCACGAAAAGGGATCGGACTGGCCTTTCCAGCCGGCTTCCGTCGTGCGCGTCTGCTGGCGGTCGAGGCCGGCGTTGCCGAGCGAGGAGGGTGATTCGTAGTTCAGCTCCGTGTACGAGGGCTGGCGGACGGCCTCGGAGTAGGAAACGAAGAGCGTCTGGTCATCGGAGAGCGCCCACTCGACGCCGGCGGCGGGCAGCCACGCGGGCGAGTCGTCCGTGAAGACGTCGAGCGAGCCGCCGAGCGTGAAGCTCAGCGCGCCCAGCGCATAGTTCGGCAACACGGCGAAGGATCCGTGGGCGCGGTCGTGGTCGCCGAGCGAGGTGCTGTCGATGGTCTCAAAGTCGCCGTCGGCGCGCAGGTCGACGGAGAAGGCTTCGGAGAAGGTGCGGCGCGTGTCGCCGTGGAGCGCAAAGAAGTCGGTGGAGTGGTCGTTCTCGTAGAAGTCGTGGTCGTCGCGGTCGAGCCAGTAGGTGTCGTCGGTGCGGCGCCACGCGGCGGTGAGGCGGGCGGGGTTGAGCGGGTCGTCGGTCCACTTGAGCGAGCCCGCCACGAGGGTGTCCGCCACGCGCTCTTCGGCCGGATACGTGGCGCTGGTGCCGTAGAAGCCACGCGCGCCGAACTCGCGCCACGAATAGGCGGTCACGAGGTCGGCCTGCAGAACGTCGCTGGCCACGCCGAGGCGGCCGCCTGCCGTGACGCGCGTGAGGTCGTTCTCCGCGTAGCCGTCGGTCTGGTCGGAGTGGTCATACGAAAGAAAGGCTGAGGCGCCGGCCGTGGCGCCGCCCGCGAGGGCCTCGGTTTCGGTGGCGAGGGCGTTGCCGAAGAGGAGGCCCTTGCTGCCGGCGCCGGCGGTGACGGAGCGGAGGTCTTCGGTGAGGGGGGCGAGGTCGAGGCTGACGGAGCCCGAGGGGTGGCCGGGCGCGGAGCGGAAGCGGTCGAGGCCGGTGAGCACCTCGGGCGCGGAGAACCAGACCTCGGGGGCGGGCACGTCAGCGTGAAAGTGCTCGGTCTGGGCGTTGCGCAGGGTGAGGCCGTTGAGCAGGAGGCCGGTGCTGTTGAACGGGCTGCCACGCAACGAGAGGTCGGTCTGCGGCCCGCCCGAACCCTGATCGCGCAGCGTGAGCCCCGGGACGTCCTTGAGCAGCGAGGGTCCTGGCCGTGCGGTGGGCGCGAGCGAAAGTGCCTCGACGCGCACGACGATGTTGGAGGGGGCCTCCTGGGCGGCGGCCCGCTGGAGGAGGGGCGCGAGGAGGGCGGCCGACAGAAGTAACGGAGCGGTGCTAGTCATGACGTCGGCGGAAGATACGACACGCCCCGGCCAATTGTCAACCAAGAAAATAGAAGTTGGTTACAATGGGGCTCCTCGCCTTACCCGTCGGTGGGGCTGGCCTGAGGCGCTTGCGCGCTGCCGTGCAGGTGGCAGCGGTTCCAGCGGTGGGCCCGCCACTTGCGCACGGCCTCCTCGCGGCTGTGCACCTGGAGCTTCCGATAGATGTTCTTGATGTGCACGTGAACGGTGTAGAGGCTCACGCCCAGCTGGTCGGCGATCGTCTTGCACAGGTAGTCGCCTTCCAACAGCCGCATCACCGCAGTCTCCCGCTTGGTCAAGTCCTTCGCGAGAGGGGCCTCGTCCGCCGAGGTCGCATGGTGGACGATCTCACCCAGCACGTCACACATGAACTGCATCTGGTCGCGAGTGAGGTAGGCGCGTCCGGCCGCGTGCTCCTTGCACTCCACCAGCATGACGTACGTGGAGGCGCCTGCGAGCCGGGCCGACATCGCCACCGCGCAGTGCGCGATGCCGTTGTCGCAGCGCGTGACGAACCCGTCCTTTTGGGCCGCCTCGAACAGCCCGCTGTACGGGCATACGGGCGGCGGGGCGTTCAAGGCTGGCGTTCTCTCCCATTCAAAGGAGTGCCGGAAGACAAGCCTCGGGCTGTAGCTGTCCGCCTCCCACAGGGAGACCTGGCTCAGGCCGAACTCGGACAGCAGGCTGACGAATTCGGTCAGCAGCGTCGCCCGCTGCGTGGCATCGCGAGCGTGCTGTCCCAGGTAGCGCAGCACAAACGAAAGCAGGCGGTCGGACAGGTGCCGGCTGGCCGTCTCCGACAGGTGTTTCGCGTCCTGAAGGCTGGTTCCGTCGCCGTCCGACATCCATACGTCTGAGCACTGACAGCTGGCTTGGGTGAGGCGGCGCGCGGTGTGCAGCAGACCGGCGACGCACCCCTTGTGATCCCGAATCGGGCTGATGGTCACGCGATAGCAGTTCCCCGTCGTCGCGAAATCGACATCGGCGGATTTGACCATCCCTTCGCGGATGACGCAGTCGCACGGGCACGCTTCCGGCGGCGTGTCGCTCCCGTGGAGCAGCTCATAGCAGCGGCGCCCTTCGCACAGCGAGGGGCGCACCCCCAGCAGGCTGGCCTGGGCCCCGTTGACGCGGAGAATCTTGTAGTCGCAGCTCACATACATCAGGGGGTCTGGATGGGCGTCGAACACGTTCACCCAGACGCCGGGATCGACGACCGACCCGACGGTGCGGCACGCGTCGGCTCCTGCGGCACCGTCGCCCAGCTGCTTCGCCAGGGCGGCAAGGACGTCTCGGTCGGGCACGTCCATTTTCTGAAGCAGCCGTTTAACATGGAGGAGCGCCGTTTTCTCGGTTACGCCCAGCGCCTTCGCGAGTTGCGTGTCCGTGAAGCCATCACCAATAAGGCCGAAAACCCTACGCTCGCGCACCGTCAGACGCTGAACGCGCCTCATTAACTCGTCTTCCATCACTCGCCCTGTTCCTCGCCGCCGATGGACAGACCGCCGGCGCCATTGACCCCAAACACCTTCACACACTGACGCATACTTGCGTAGAGCGTGACTATAAGACATTTCCCTTAGCATGAACAGGCGGAATCACTGGGTCTGCTGGGTATTTCTTAGGTATTTGGCCGTCGCCTGTGAGCCGGAGGCCACCGCGCCATAGCATGTGCAGAGGCCGGCGTCCAGGCGCGCGGCCCGTCACTTGGACAGGTAGCAGAACACTGCGCAGAGAATGTCGCTCATAAACTGGAGCGAGGAGTCGGTATGGAGCTTGATCCGGGCGCCGTCGGAGGCGGCACATTCGACTTCCAAGAGGTGCGACGAATCGCTCCTCGCCGACGCGCTCGCGGGGATCGCGCATCGGATCCGGCTGCCGTGTTCCGCGCGGGTCGGGGTGTCGCGCTCGGCGCTGGCGAACAGCCACGCGTCCCGCTCCCGGCTCAGCGTTTCAGCGGTGGGCTCGAGCGTCGTCCCCGGCCGCTCATAGCGGTAGATGAGGCGCGCGTGCTCGGAGCCGACCCTCCAGACCGAACACCGGTCGAAGCCAAGCTCCGTCATCACCAGGGTCACCTCTTCGGACAAGTGCTCGCGGTTCGAGGCCGAGCCCAGTAGCGGCCGTATGCGCTCGATCGCCGCGATCAAGAGCTGATCGGCATGGGGGTACGCGTCGAACTGGAGGGTGTCTTCTGCCGGCATTTGTGCTCCGAGGCGCGCGCGCGAGGGCGGCTTGCACCGCACAGGCGCCCTCCGGAAACCGCTGTTTTCCGAGACCGATCTGGCGGGAGTCAACCCCCACAACGCGCACAAGCAACATGACAGGTTCCGCCGCCGATGACAATGGCGCAGGATAGGTATTTCTTAAGTAACCCCCTTGGGCCGTCCCTCGTGTCTCCTCGCGTCTGACGCCCCCCTTGACGCCTCCGGAACGACTGTGCTATTGTTTGGCCACATTGAATACCAGTAAACATACCAGTATATCAGCCTATGCCCGGCTGGCGCGTGAGCTGAAGCAGGCGGTGGCGAAGGGCGAGTACAAGCCGGGCGAGCGGGTCGCCTCCGAGCATGAGCTGGCGCGGCTGCGCGGGCTGTCGCGCGTGACCGTGCGGCGGGCGACCGACCTGCTGATCGCAGAGGGCCTGCTGGAGCGCCGGGCCGGCAAAGGGCTGTATGTGCGGGAAGACGAGCCGGCCGCGACGCGGACCGTCAAGGTCATCGTCGGCAACCTCGCGTGGGAACCCTCGGTCCGCGTGGCGCGCGGCGCGCAGCAGGTGGCCCGCCAGCACGGCGTCGAGGTTCAGGTGTACGACGCGCACGGCAGCCAAGAGGAGAACCTGGGGACGCTGCTCAACGTGACCAAAAACGGAGCCAGCGGGGCGATTTTGATGGCGCTGCACACGGCGGCCTTCAACGAGGCCGTAATGTGCGTCAAGGCGCAGGGCTTTCCGCTGGTGGTGGTCGACCACCACCCGTGCGAGTTCGATGTGCCGGCTGTGGTGGCGGACAACTACGCGGGCGGGCTCCTGGTCGGGCGGCACCTGGCCAGCCTCGGCCACGCGCGCGTGGCGTTCGTGGGCGACTGCGTGGCTTCGACGGTGCGGGCGCGCCTGGACGGCTTCCGCGACGCGCTGGCGGAGGCCGGGATCGTGCTGCCGCGCGCAAGCGTGGTGGACATCACGCCCGAGGATACTCTGGCCGACTGGAGCGAAATGGTGCGGCACGCGGCCGAGCGGCTGCTGGGAGCGGAGCGGCGCCCGACCGCCGTCTTCTGCAGCTGCGACGCGGTGGCGCGCGCCTGCTACCGGGCGTGTGCGGCGCTCGGGCTTCGCATTCCGCAGGACGTCAGCCTGGTCGGCTTTGACGACGACCCGCTCGCCGAGTGGCTGTCGCCGCCGCTGACCACCGTCCGCCAGCCGTTCGCGGAGATGGGGCGGGTCGCGATGAGGCTGTTGCAGAGGCAGCTCGCCGAGCACGAGGTCAAGACGGAGACGGTGGTTCTTCCGGTGGAGTGGGTGGAGCGCGGATCGACGGCGGCGCCGGCGAAGGGCGAAGCAAGGGGCGCGCGGGCGCCAGGGAAGCGGACGGGAAGGCGGGCTGAAGCCCGGACTACGAGCGGGGACGAGACTAGCCGATGTCAAACAAGGAATGGCCAATGACCAACGGAAGAGCTGAGACTGGAATCGGGCTGACGTGTCTGCTGGCTGCGCTGCTGGCGGCCGGGGCGCAGGCCGCGCCGCTGATTGCGAACGGGGATTTCGAGCTGGCGAAGGAGGGCTGGCCGACCGATTGGTCGCGCCACGAGCGGGCGGCGTATCTGGAGGAGGCGGGCAACCACTTTGTGCGGCAGACGGCGGGCGGCGTGGATCAGATGGTGATGCTGTACAAGAGCGTCCCGCTGCCGAAAGGCGCGGAGGCCTTCAAGCTCTCCTTCCGCGCGCGCTGCGAGGGGGTGAAGGTCGGCAAGGAGAAGTGGCACGACGCGCGGGTCATGATCGACTTCAAGGACGCGGCGGGCCAGAAGCTGCCCGGCGGGCCGGGACATCCGGCCTTCAAGGGCACGTCGAAAGGGTGGGAGGCGCGCACGCTCGGGCTCGTGGTGCCGCCGGGCGCGGCGGCGCTGGAGATCATGCCGACCCTCTTCAATGCGGCGGCGGGCACGCTGGATATCGACGACCTGTCGCTGGAGCCGATCCCGCTGGAGGAGGCGGGCTTCGTGAGCTACACGCTCAGCGCGCGCCTGCCCGACACCGAGGGGTGCGCGAGCGCCGAGCTGGCGGTGAAGGGCAACCGGCTGGTGAAGAAGGCCGACGGCAGCGAGGTCTGGCTGCAAGGCGTAGCGGTCCCGAGCCTCGAGTGGTCGGCGGGCGGCGACAACATCCTCAAGTCGGTCACGAACGCGCTGACCGAGTGGCGGGCGAATGCGATCCGGCTGGCGCTGGGCTCCAAGTTCTGGTTCGGGGTCGGCCCGTGGCAGAACGACAAGGGCGTCAAGTACCGGGCGCTGGTGGATGAGGTGGTTCGGCAGTGCGAACAGAAGGGCGTGTGGGTCGTGATCGACCTGCACGAGTACCGCGCGCCGGAGCAGCGGCACGCCGACTTCTGGCGCGACGTGGCCACGCGCTACGCGAACCATCCGGGCGTGCTCTTCGGCCTGCTGAACGAGCCGCACGACGTGTCGTGGGAGGTCTGGCGCAACGGCGGCTGGGTGACGGACAAGCCCAAGCCCAAGGCGGGCGTGGCGGCCGAGAATGCGGAGCCTGTTAAGAAGGGCGTGTCGGTCGGCATGCAGCGGCTGGTGGAGGTGGTGCGCAAGACCGGCGCGCGGAACGTCGTGAGCGCCGGCGGGCTCGACTGGGGCTACGACCTTTCGGGCGTGCTGGCCGGCTTCGCGCTCGAAGACGCGAGCGGCAACGGCGTGATGTACGAGTCGCACGTGTATCCGTGGAAGCGCGAGTGGCAGCGGTGCTTTATCGATGCGGCGGCCAAGTATCCGATCCTGATCGGCGAAGTCGGCTGCCAGCCGGAGTGCATGCCCTTCATTCCGAAAGAGGCGCATGAGATGCCGGAGACGTGGGCGCCGGACATGCTGGGCTGCATCCAGAAGTACCGGCTCAACTGGACGGCGTGGTGCTTCCACCCGAAGTCCTCGCCGTGCCTCCTGAGCGACTGGAACTACACGCCGACGCCGTACTGGGGCGCGCCCGCGAAGGCCGCGCTGGCGGGGCAGACGTTCGAAATGAAGAAGATGCGGTAGGCGGTTGGTTGGAGGGTTGGAGAGGTTCACGGTTCAGCGGTTGTTGAAGCGTTCAAGTCTCGAAAGGAGAAGCGACATGCGCACACATATGAGAAGTATACTGGCGGCGATGGCTGTCATGGTTGGCATTTCGACCTTGAGGGCGGAGGTGATCGCCAAGGCAGACAACGCTGACGCACTCGGACTTGGGTCGAGCTGGGTGGGGGGCATGGCGCCGGGCACGAATGACATCGCGACGTGGGACGCAGCGCTGACGGCGAGCAAGACTTACTCGCTGGGGGCAGACCTCGCGTGGCTCGGCTTGGCGTTTCCTGCCGATCCCGGCGCAAACGTGGCGTTCAATATCGGCAACACGCTGACGTTAGGTGTGGCTGGTTTCTCCGCGACGCCCAACCGGAGCATCACGGTGAATGGCGGCCTCACGCTGAGCACAAACCAGACCTGGACAATGGGGCAAAACACCTTCATCGCCGGCGTGGGCGTGCAGACGACAGGTTACACCTTGACCTTGGCTGGCGGTGGCACCAAGCAGATCAAAGGTGCGATCACGGGGGCGGGCGACCTGGTTCTTACGCGAGGCACGACCAAATTTTCCAACGGCGCGGTCGCGACCGCTTCGGACATCTTCGTCAACAACAGCGCCACGCTCAACTTCGACGCGACTCCCGCCTCTGGCGGTGCGGCGCGCGCCAGCACGATCACAATAAAGGGCGCCGGAAACGACACCGCACGCGCCACGCTTAGCTCGTTGGGCGTCAATAGCGCCGATACGCTCGACAGCATTTCCGGCGCGCTCACCATCGATGCGGGCCATGCGTTTGTTACGGCGACCCCGAACGCGACGCGCCCCTTGGTTCTGCAGGCGGGCAGCTTGATCCGGAACGCGGGCGCAACGGTCCTGTTTCGCGGAACGGATCTCGGTGTCAGCACGCTCGCCTCGGCCACAGCCGGGGATGCCAACTTCAGCTTCACCGTGCCCCCTGCGCTGCTCGGCGGGGGCGGTGCTGCGGGGAGCACGACGGTCAGCATTCTCCCTGGCGCGTATGGCGATCTTACGGCGACGGGCAATGGCACCGCGCTGGTGACATACGATGCGGCATACGGCATACGATTGTTGTCCACGAATAGCGAGTTCAGTGCCGGAATCACTAGCGGCCAGAGCCAACTCGACAATGTGCGGTATGTGAACACGTCGGGCTCGGGGATCGTCACGGCGACTCTTACGCAAGATACGGTGATCAACTCGCTCTCCTTCGAGGAAACCGGAATAGGCACCAATACGGGCATACAAATCAGCGGCAATGTGCCGACACGCCAACTAACGGTAAACAGCGGGGTCATCTTTGCCCGGCAAACCGTTTCATCCGCCGTAGGGAGCGATGCGATGTTCATCACCAACCTGACACTCAACTTAAACGGGCAGGAAGGAGTGATCGTCTGCCAGGCGAACGGGCTCAATCAGGGCAACACCCCTGCGCCCCTCTATATCTGCGCCGCCATCACGAACGACGGAGGCAAGGGCGTCACCATTGGAACCATTGGCGGCGGGAACGGCGAGGTCTATTTTTCGGGCAATGCGACGAACAGTTATACGGGGCCGACCACCGTCAACTCCGGATATCTTCGCCTTTCGCGGACGCCGGCGAGCATCAGCATCCCGGGCAATCTCATCGTCAACGGGGGCACCGTCATCAAGAGCAGCGAGGCCGTCCCGGACACGGCCGACCTGACGCTCAACGGTGGCTCCTTCTACTTCGACAACACGACCAGCAGCGGCAATAACGGGCATCAGGAGACGATCCGTAACCTCTTCATGAACGGAGGGGCGATCAGCTTCAACACGGGCAAGAGCCACCGCTTCTACATTAACGGCGACGCCGTGATCAACGTGGGCGATCTCAAGCTGAACACGGGCGGGGACGTCACGGTGCTCGGCACAACGACTTTGAACGGAGGCCGGGTGCTCGTTAGCCTGTCCGACAGCACGACGAGCGTCGACGCTTTCTTCACGCTGCGCGATGTTGTGATCACGAACCTGACGGAGGGTGCCTATGCCGCCATTGTGCTCAAGGCCCATGCCACAAATAAGGGCGGGAAGCTGGCCATCGGCGGCACTGTGACCGTGGTCGGAAACAGCGTGAACACCAACTCGGTTCTGTTCGACTCGGAAGACCGCACGCTCGCCCAACAGGGTGTGATCGCTTTGGACGGCACGCGGACCTTCGACATCGGCGATGGTGCCGCAAGCACCGACCTGCTGATCTTCTCAACCATCACCAACAACGGCGCCAATGTTGGCAGTATGATAAAGAACGGCGCGGGCACGCTCGCGTTGAATGGAGCGAACGCTTACACCGGCGCCACCGCGGTCAGCAACGGCACGCTCGCCGTCAACGGCAACATCGTGAGCCCGGTGACGGTGAGCGGAGGCGCGGTACTTACGGGAACCGGCGTGGTCAGCGTCGCCAGCGGCACGGCGCTCACGGTCGGCGCGGGCGGCATCGTAGACCCCGGCGCGTCGGGCGCGGTCGGAACGCTGACGGTGACGGGCAACGTCAGCTTCGCCGACGCGTCGGTGCTCCGCGTCGACGTGGACGGTTCCCGCGCGGACGTGCTGGCCGTGTCCGGCACAGTTTCGGGCGGGACGGTTTCGGTGCAGAAGGTCGGAGGCCGCACGGAGCCGTGGCTCATCCTGACCGCGACGGCGATCACGGGTTCATTCGTGTCGGCCGACCCCGGGTTGTCCATCGCGACGCAGGCGAACAACACCGAGCTGTGGCTGGTTCGGAGAGTCGGAACCCTGATCACGGTACAGTGAGCGGCGGGAGAGCGGCGGTTCGTTGACTGAGCGCAAGGAGGCGCAGGCTAGCCGACCTGTAGCTCCGCCGCTGCGCTGTGTCGGCGGAGAGGCGGCGTGGTTCCGGCGACACAGCGCCGGAACTACAGAGTCGGCGAATCGCCGGAGAGCCCTTGCCAACGCCAACTCAGCAGCACGTTCAACGCCGACTACCTCGCGCCTGCAGCGACGGGCAACGATCCGACCAAGCTCTACCGCTTCACCTCGTCCGGCGGGCAGCTCGTCTTGGCCGGCGAGGATCGGATCGGCGCGTACAGTAACCTGTTCGCCTTCGCGTGCTCTGGCAACCTGACGCTGCCGCCTACGGGCGGGCTGAAGCCCGGACTACAAACGGGCCTCGACCGGCATCCAGCCTCGCAGGGAGTTGACGAGGAAGAGGGCGGTGGCGCGGCGCAGGTCGTCGCGCGTGA
>CAYLUN010000044.1:0-41316 GCA_964386865.1 uncultured Lentisphaeraceae bacterium
TCGCCGGGCGCGGAGCACCTGTGCGGGGCGGGCGTGGCCTTCAAGGTGGCGCACGCGCTCGCCGAGCTGGGCAAGGAGAACGGGTGGTATCAGGGCGCGTCGTTCGGCGGCGAGCTGCTGACGCCGGTCGGCGTGGCGACGGTGACGGACGTCGTGCCGCTGACGGGCGAGAACCGCGTGTTCGTGGCGAGCGCGCTCAGGCATTGGAGCCGGTTCGCGGGCGAAGGCCTGCGGGCGTTGCTGACGCGGGCCTCGCAGCAGGCGGTGGACGCGCCCGACGCCTACACGTTTGGCTTCATTTTGGGCCCGCGCCTCAACGCGGCGGGCCGCATGGACTCGGCGATGGTCGCCTATGAGCTGCTGACCACGCGCGACCGTGACCGGGCGGCCGAGCTGGCCGCGCGGCTGGAGGCGTTCAACGGCGAGCGCCGCGGCGTGGAGGCGCGGATTGTGGCGGCGGCGCGGCTGCAGTGCGGGCTCGACGCGGGCGCGGGCGTCTTCGAGGGGGCCGCCGTGGTCGTCGGGGGCGACGGGCCGCACGCGGGCGCGGCGGCGTGGCATCCGGGCGTGATCGGGATCGTGGCGGCCCGGCTGAGCGACGCGACCGGGCGGCCGGCGGCGGTGGTGGCTTTCGATGAGTCGGGCGCGGGGCGGGGCTCCGTGCGGGCCTCTGAAGGCTACCACGCGCTGGAGGCGCTGGCGGCGGCGGGCGAGGCGCTGGAGGGCTTCGGCGGGCATGCGCGGGCGGCGGGCTTTCGCGTCAAGCCGGGCTGTTTCGAGCGGTTCAAACTGCTATTCTGCGAGTCCTGCGCGCGGCAGGCAGTGGGCGCGGCGCGCACGCTCAACGTGGACGGCTGGCTGGCGCCCGAGGAGGTCTCGCTCGAGCTGTACCGGGCGCAGCAGCGGCTGGCGCCGTTCGGCATCGGAAACCCCGCGCCGCGCTGGGGCGTGCGCGGGGCCCTGCTGGAGCGTGCGCAGCCGGTAGGACAGGCGGGCGAGCACCTCCAGCTCGCCTTCAGGCTCGGCCCGGGAAGAACGGTGCGCGGGGTGTGGTTCCGCAACGGCGCGGCCGCCGAAGCCCTGCGCGCGGCCGGGGCGCGCTTCGACGTGGTGTTCGAGCTGGCGCAGAACGAGTTCGGCGGCGAGGCCACGGCCGAGATGCGCGTGGTGGACCTGTCGCCGGCGCTACAGTAGGGTGGCAATTCGCGTTGCCGCGGCACGCGCCATGGTTTACACTCTGACCCATCCACGGAGGTGCGTATGAGCAAGACGATGGCCGCGTGCGCGGGGGTTGCGCTGGCGCTGGGGGCGTCGGCGGCCGAGGTGTACCTGACGGGCCTGGACATCTCGAAGACCACGCAGGGCTGGAAAGAGGCGGCCCGCGATTTCAACCTGCTGGGCTACCGGCTGAAAGTGGCGGATCAGGCCTACACCAACGGCATGGCCACGCACGCGCCTTCGGAACTCTACGTGGAGCTGCGCGGCGCCACGCGCTTCCTGGCCGACGTCGCCGTGGATGACACCAGCGACCAGCCCGACAAGCGCGTGGTCTTCCAGGTGATCGGTGACGGCCGCCTGCTGTGGCAGAGCCAGCCCCTGAAGCGCGGCGACCGCCCCGTGCCCGTCGACGTCGACCTGTCGGCCTTCCGCGCCGCGCTGCTACGCGTCGACCCGTGGCGGGACGGCACCGCCGCCGACCACGCCGACTGGCTCAACGCGCGCTTCGTCACCGCGTCCAAAAACAAGCCGTGCGCCACCGGCTCGCTGGGCTGGCCCACGGTCTGGCTCTCCACGCTCGACGCGTCACTGGCGACGCCCAAGGGCTCCGTTGTCGGCGCCGCCCCGTCCATCGCGGGCGTCCGCTACACGGAGGGCCTGACCTTCCAGGCTCCGGCCGCGTTCTGCCTGCTCAGCGGCGGCGCCGCGCGTTTTGCGGGCAAGGTCGGCGTCGACGACGGCAGCGCGCCGAGCGGCCACGCGGAGTTCGCCCTGTACGGCGACGGCAAAGAGCTGTGGCGCAGCGGCGTGATGAAGCGCGGCGACCCGGCCCGGCCCTTCGACGTCAGCCTGGCGGGCGTCGGGCTCGTGCGGCTGGCGACCGAGTCCGCCGGCAGCGTCGCGGTGAAAGGCGCGTGGGCGGAGACCGCCTTCGCGCTCGACGGCTGGATGAAGCCCTGCGCCACTTACAGCCCCGCCCTGTACGAGAGCCGCCCGGAGTGGGAGAACCCGCGCGTGTTCCGCGTGGGCGCCGAGCAGGCCGCCGCCACGATGATGGTCTACGACTCCGCCCAGGCGGCGCGGAGCGCGGAGTCGCGCGACGCGTCGCCGTACTTCCTCTCGCTCGACGGCGTCTGGAAATACCGCTGGGTGCCGCATCCCGACCAGCGCCCCGCGGACTTTGTTCTGCCCGCGGTCTCCGTCGCCGACTGGGGCGACATGACGGTGCCGGACAGCGTCGAGGTGCGCGGTTTCGGCACGCCGCTCTACAAGAACAGCGGCTACTACTTCAACGTCGACCCGCCCTTTGTGATGGGCGAGCCCGAGCCGCGCTACACCACCTTCAAGGAGCGCAACGCGGTCAGCTCCTACCGGCGAACCTTCGCCGTGCCGAAGGGCTGGCGCGGCCGCACGGTCTACCTGCGCTTCGACGGCTTCGCCTCGGCGATCGACGTCTGGCTCAACGGCGAGCGCATCGGCTACGCCGAGGACGGGCGCCAGGGCGCGAGCTTCGACGTGACCTCCACGCTCAAGCCGGGCGAGAACACGCTGGCCGTGCAGGTCTACCGGCTCTGCGACGGCTCGTACATGGAGGACCAGGACTTCTGGCGGCTCTCCGGCCTCATCCGGCCCGTCTACCTCTGGTCCGCCCCCGCGACGCACATCCGCGACTTCTTTGTGCGCACGACCCCCGTGGCCGAGGGCGACTACGCGGGCGCGTGGAACCTCAAGGTCGAGGCCGACCTGCGGGGCGCTGCGCAGGGCGTGACGCTCGAAGCGGAGCTCTACCCGCACAGCTTTTCCGGCGGCCGCGTTGCCCGCGGGCACGCCGTGCCGGTGGGCCAGTCGGTGCAGCTCAACATCCCCGTGCCGTCGCCGCGCCTGTGGTCGGCCGAGCAGCCCGACCTCTACAAGCTGGTGCTGACGCTCAAGGACGCCCGCGGCCGCCCGCTGGCGGCGGTGCCGCAAAAGGTCGGCTTCCGGCAGGTCGAGCTGAAGAAAGGGCAGATGCTGGTCAACGGCCAGCCGGTCCTCATCAAGGGCGCGAACCGCCACGAGATGGATCCCGACCACGGCTACGCGGTCCCGTATGCGCGCATGGTGCAGGACGTCACGTCCATGAAGCGCCACAACATCAACGCCGTCCGCGCCAGCCACTACCCCAACGACCCGCGCTGGTACGACCTCTGCGACGAGTACGGGCTCTACGTGATGGACGAGGCGAACCTCGAGACGCACGGCCTCTCCGACACGCCGCGCAACCCCGTGATCGACCCGGCCTACCGCGCCGCCGCCATGGACCGCGAGGTCGGCATGGTCGAGCGCGACAAGAACCACCCGTCCGTCATCATCTGGTCGCTGGGCAACGACAACAACGTGGACTCCGACTTCTTCGGCCAGGCCGACGCGTGGATCCGCTCCCGCGACTCCGGCCGCCCCGTCCGGAACCCGCGCAGCGGCCCGCGCGACACGGGCGACTCCATCCCCCGTTTGCAGGGCGGGTTCATCTGGGACTACGTGGACCAGGCGCTGCGCAAGCCCATCCCCTCCGAGCGCGTGCGGCACGGCGGCCCCGAAACCTTCTGGGCGTACGGCGGCGACTACGGCGACTACCCGAACGACGGCAACTTCAACAGCAACGGGCTCGTGCAGCCGGACCGCCGCCCGTCGCCGCTGATGGCCGAGGCGCGCCACGGCTACCAGACCATGTCCGTCGAGGCCGTCGACGTCACGCGCGGGCTCTTCCGCGTCAAGAACGAGGCCTTCTTCACCAACCTGAAGGCGTACGAGTGCCGCTGGACGTACGAGGAGAACGGCGCGGTTATCGCCGGCGGCTCGCTCGGCCGCCTCGACATCCAGCCGCGCGCGACCCAGGCGGTCTCGCTGCCGCTCTCGATGGTGCGCCGCCCCGCCTACGCGGCGCTGGTCAGCACCTGGAACTTCACCTTCGCGACCGCGCGCAAGACGCGCTGGGCCGATGCGGGCCACGTCGCCGGCCAATCCCAGCTGGTTGTGCCCTCGAACCCGCCGCCCGCCGCGATGCCCCAGCTGGCGGGCCGCGCCGAGGTTCGCCTCGAGGAGGCCGAGGACGCGGTGACGGCGACGGGCGCCGATTTCACCGCGCGCATCAGCAAGGAGAGCGGCTCGCTCGTCTCGTGGAAAGTGAAGGGCGAGGAGCAGCTTCTCGCGCCGCTCGCGCCCAGCTTCTGGCGCGCGCCGACCGACAACGACCGCGGCAGCGGCATGCCCGAGCGCCACGCGGTCTGGCGCCGCGCGGCCGAGCGCCGCGAGGTGCGTGGCGTCAGCGTCAAGCGCGAGGTCGACGGCACGTGGCAGGCGCTGGTGCGGCTGGCTTTCCCGGAGGCGGGCGAGACCGCCGGAACGCTGGCCTACTCGTTCTCCAGCGCCGGCCACATCCGCGTGGCCTTCAACGTCGAGCCCGCGGGCAATGGCCTCGCGTCCGTGCCCCGCGTCGGGCTGACCCTGCAGCTTCCCGCCGCCTACGACCGCGTCACGTGGCTGGGCCGCGGCCCGCACGAGAACTATGCCGACCGCCGGGCCTCGGCCTTCTTCGGCCTCTACACGCTCGCCGCCGAGGCGTTCTTCTTCCCGTACCTCGAGCCGCAGGAGACCGGCAACCGCATGGACACCTTCTGGGCCACCTTCACCAACGGCGCGGGCAAAGGCGTCAAGGTCGCGGGCGACCCCACGATCAATTTCAGCATCCTGCCCTACACGGCCGAGGAACTCACGGTGCGCAAGCACCCGTGGGAGCTGAACCGCTGCGGCAACTGGGTCGTGAACATCGACTACGGCCAAATGGGCCTCGCGGGCGAGGACAGCGGGGGCGCGCGCCCCTCGCCCGAGTACCAGCTCCTGCCCGACCGCGCCTACACCTGCAGCTTCGTGCTCTCACCCGTGCTTCCCGCGCGCTGAGGGGCGCCCGCGCGAGCCCTGTGCGACGTGAGTAAACGCGATTCGTAGTCGTAGAATTGAAGAATGGCCTTGTTATAAACAGAGGCGGAACTAATTCAGGAGTGTGGCGTATGGTGATATTAAGCAACTTCAATAAGACAATTAAGGCGGTAAAGGGGTTGTAATTTGACATTAGATCCCGCTGAAAAAGTCGGCGGGCGGCGGTGAATCGAACGAGAACGCCCTCACGGGCGCACTACAAACGGGTGCGAAGCGTTCGTAGTGGCGCCGTCAGGCGCTCAAAGCCGACTTTTTCAGCGGAGTCGACATTGGGCCAACAGCCGATGCGGTGAGTTTTGAGAGCGGTAGGCGCGGGGTGCCACCGTGTGCGCGGCACGGATTGTATTTCCGGGCGAGAGCGGGAGGTTGAACGTTGAGCGTTCCGTGCCTTCGCGCCCACCACGCATCAGATTCGCGAACCCCGTCACTAACCGATTGCCCGTTTCCGTTATTGCGGCGCACCCGCTTTCTCCGGTAATATGAATGGTGTTTTGCTGTGTCTTCCTGCGCCTGCCAGACGGCAGGCGGGGGGGCGCGTCGAGGTGCACCCTTTATGATCCGGACACTCATGCTCCGCAGTTCCGCCGCGCTTCTCCTGTTCGCGTGCGGGTGCGGCTACCATTCGGCCCAGAGCGCCGTGCGCGACGGCGCGACGGCCTTTCGGGAGAAGAACTACCCCAAGGCCATCGAGTCGTACACGCGCGCCACCAAGCGGATCACCGATTCGCCGGAACTCTACTACAACCTCGGCCTGGCCCACTGGTACGAGGGCAACATGGAGCCCGCGCAGGCCGCCTACCAGGCGGCGCTTGAACTCCGGCCCGGATACGGCGACGCGTGGAAGGGGCTGGGCGACATCGCGTATTGCCAGAAAGAGTGGCCCCGGGCCCAGACGAATTTGGAGCGGGCGCTCGCCGTGGCGACCAACAGCCTCGAGCAGGCGAAGGTGCTGAACTCGCTGGCGCTGGTTGAGTCGGCGCGGGAGCGCTACGATCTCGCCCGCCTCGACCTGCTGCGCGCGCTCAAGGGCTGCAAGCGCTACGAAGCCGCCTACTACAACCTCGCCAGCCTGTATCGCGACAAGTTCAACCTGCGCGAGGAGGCGCTCGATAACTTCGAGATCTACGTGCGGCTGGCCGACGCCAAGGACGAGCACTACGAGAAGGCGATGAACAACATCAAGCGTCTGAGGCTGAACCTGGACCGCACGCACGCGGAGGAGCTGGATGGCGTGCGCCGCGACCCGGCGGCCGCGGCCAAGGCGCTACAGGAGGGGGCGCGCCAGCATGCGCTCAAGCAGTATTCGAAAGCGACCAAGATGTACCGCGACGCGCTGGCCGCCGACCCGTTCACGTTCAGCGCGGCGTTCGGCCTGGCCATGGCGCTCAAGGCGCAGGGGCAGAAGGCCGAGGCGGCCGAGGCGTTCAGGCGGGCGGCGGAGATCAGCCCCAACCATCAGGACAGCTACTATCAGGCGGCCGACCTGCTGCTGCAGCTGAAGCACACCGCGGAAGCGGCCAAGGTGCTCGACCGGGCGATCGCGCGCAGCCCCTTCAACCCCCTGAACGCCGAACTCATGGCGCGCATACGCTGCGCCGAGTCGCGCCTGCCCGAGGCCCGCGCCTACGGGGAGTTCTATCTGTCCCTGCTGCAGCCGAACGACCGGAACCGCGCGCCCTACGAGAAATGGGTCAAGACGTTACCAGCCAACTAGCGCGGACGGCAGGGGGCTGCCGTCCCTACCGGAACGCGCGGACGGCAGGGGGCTGCCGTCCCTACCGGAGAGAGGCGGACGGCAGGGGCTGCCGTCCCTGCCGGAGAGAGGCGGACGGCAGGGGCTGCCGTTCCTGCCAAAAGAAGGTTTTCAAATCTCGGAATCACGTGAACCCGTAAAGGCCTCATGCTCTCCCTCCTCAAAGAAATCGCTTGGATCGACGCGCTGGCGATCGGCGCCGTCGTCGTTCTCGTGATCCTCGGCTTTGTGCGCGGGTGCTCGGGCGAAATCGGGCGTCTGGTGGCGGTCTGCGCGGCGGCGGCGGTCGGCTATTTCGGCTTCGTCCCGGTGTCGCGCGTGGTGCTGACGGCCCGGCTTTTCAACGACAACCCGTATGCGGGCCGGCTCGTGGCCTTTATCCTCCTGTTCGTCGTCTGCATCGCGCTCTGGCTGGCGCTGCGCCGGCTGCTGGCGGAAGCGATCCGGCTGGTGCTGAGCCAGCCCTACGACGCGATCTTGGGCGGCATCATCGGCGGCATCAAGGCCTTTGTGCTCGTGGCGGTGCTATGCACCTTCGGCCTGCTCAACCCCAACGAGGCCGAGCGCGCGCGCTTTCAACAAGATTCGGTGACGGCAAAACAACTGGCTCCGCTCCTCAAGAGAATTACATCCCCCGATACATAAGGGGTTATGAGCACGCACATCGACCTGACTGAGCTGGACGACGCGGCCCTGATGCTGCGGGTCCGCGACGACGACCGCGACGCCTTCGCGGTTCTGGTGAGGCGGCATGAAAAAATGCTGCTGAACTTTTTTGCGCGCTCCGGCGTTCAATACGATTACGAGGACTTGGCGCAGCAGGCGTTCTTGCGGCTTTACCGCTACCGGGACCGCTACGTGGCGAGCGCCAAGTTCACGACCTTCCTCTTCCTCTTGGCGAGGCAGGTCTGGATCGATGAGCTGCGGCGGCGCAAGCGGCACGAGCGCCTGGTGAGCGGGCTGGCGGCTGAGCCTCGCAAGGAGTATGAGCCGCCCGAAGCCTCCGACGCCTCGGAGGCGGGCGGGATGGACTTGGAGCGGGCGCTGGCTTGCCTGCCGGAGGGCCTGCGGCTGGTGGTGGAGCTGGGCGTGTATCAGGATCTGCCGTACGCCGAGGTGGCCGAGATCCTCGGGATACCGGTCGGCACGGTCAAGTCGCGCATGTTCAACGCGCTGGCTAAGCTGCGCGAGTTTTTGGAGGAAGAATGAATTTCGACGCGCACATGAACGAGCTGGACGCCGCAGACGCGGCGGCCTTCCGGGCACTTGCCGCCCGCCTGCGGGAGGCGCCCCAGCGGGAGCCTTCGGCGTCGCTCGACGGCCGCATCCTCGCCGCCGTGGACGCGGAGCGCGGCCGCCTGCGCAGTCGCTTGCGCATGCACGTGCCGTGGTGGGGTGTCGCGGCGGCGGCCGCCGCCGTCCTGGTGGTGGCGAGCGTCGCGGTTATCGGCGCGCGCGGCCCGGCGGGCCCGTCCGACTCGTTCGCGGCGGGCGTCGCCTGGCTGGCGGAGAGCCAGGAGCCCGACGGCACGTGGAGCCCGTCGAAGCACGGCGGCGCGGAGGCTTACCGGCCGGCGCTGACCGCGCTCGCGGCGCTCGCGCTCGACCATGCCGGAGCGCGGCAGCACGCGGGCCGGATCCGCCGCGCGTGCGCCGCGCTGGCGGCGCTGCAGACCGCGGATGGCGCGTTCGGCGGAGAGGGCCGCGCGCGCCTCTACAACCACGCGATCACCACCTTCGCGCTCGCGACCCTCTGCCCCGGCCAGCCGTCGCTGAAGCCGGCCCTTGAGCGCGCGCTCGTCGCCAGTCGCGAGCAGCAGAGCGCCGAGGGCGGCTGGGACTACGAGGCCGGGTCGCCCGGCAACGCCGCGCTTACCGCGTGGCAGGTGCGCGCGCTGGCGTGCGCCGAGGCGCAGGATTTCGCGACGGCCAAGGTTCCGCTGCGCAAGGGCCTGCGCTGGCTGCGCGGCAACGCCCGCGACGACGGCAGCGTGGCCTACCACCGCGCGTCGACCGCGCGGTCGGACGGGCTGACCGCGCTCGCCGCCCACGCGCTGATCACGGCGGGCAAGGGTTTCCCGGGCCTGCCCGAGCTGGGCCGGCTGGCGGTCGGCTCGCTGAACGCTGCGCCGGAGCGCGCGGCCACGGCCGACTGCTACCGCGACTATGCCAAGGTGCTGGCGTTCGACTCTGCCGGGGCGGGGCGTCAGGCCGACGCGGTCCGGTGGAGCATGCTGAAGCTTCAGAAGGTCGGCGGCCGCGACCAGTGGGAGGCCGCCGGCGGCCGCCTCTACACGGCCGCCCTGACCGCGCTCGCGTCGAAATGACAGGGGGCGGGGCAGGCGCGCGGCCAGCGAGAGAAAAAGTTTTTTAACCATAATAGGATTTTTGCTTAACATTAGGTAGGCGCGTGGAGTAATATAGCAACCAGCTTAAGTCGAGAAGAAGATGGTTTTTCTAAGCGCCGGCCCGCGTTCACGAGCGCGTGGGGCCGCGCAGAAAAGAACATGGCAGTCTATGAACGATTCGCAGATTAAAGACCTGTTGGCCGGGCTGGGCGTCTCCCGCTATGGCGTCGTGCCCACCTCGGGAATCGTTTTCTCTGAGGCCTTTCGCGAGTCGTGCGAGTCCAACCAGTGCGGCCAGTACGGCTCGAACTGGGCCTGCCCGCCTGGTGTTGGCCTGCCCGCCGAGCTGATCGAGCGGGCGCGCCGTTTCCGCGAGGGGCTGGTGATCCAAACGGTCTGGCCGCTGGAGGATCAATTCGATTTTGACGGCATGATGGCCGGCCGGGACAAGCACACCGCGCTTTTCCGGGAAACGGTCGCCCGCGTTCTGCCGCTGCTGCCCTCGGGTGAGAAGCTGGCCTTGTGTGCGGGCGCGTGTACGGTCTGCGAGGCCTGCACCTACCCGTCGGGCGAGCCTTGCCGCCAGCCGGATCAGGCGATGGCCTCGCTCGAGTCGTATGGGATCGACGTGGCCGCGCTCATCTCCCGCGCGGGCCTCTCGTATTCCAACGGCCCCGACACCGTTTCCTACGTCGGCCTGATCCTGTACTGAGTCGACCTCGCCGCGCGGTCTCATTTGGGAGCTCGCGCCAGCAATTCTAATGATGGCCAAGAAGCGCCTCACGGCGACACTACAAACATAAGCAAACGTGGGCGAATTCGTTTGTAGCAACCGTTAGGGCCTTCCCGCAGCGTGCGCCTTGTCATAATGGGAGTTGCCGGAAACACTAGCGCACGGCTTGCTTAGGCTCTCCGCTTCTGGTAACATCCCACGAATTCATAGGTTGTTGGTCTCCACGCATGGGAGGTGTGGCATGGATGCGGTATGGTTGGCGAGGTTGCAGTTTGCGCTGACGGTTGGCTTTCACTATCTTTTTCCGCCGCTCTCGATCGGGCTGGCGTGGATGATCTTCTCATACCAGACGCGGTTCCTAAAGACAGGCGACCCCGTTTATCGGCAACTGTCGCGCTTCTGGACGCGCCTCTTCGCCATCACCTTCGCGGTTGGCGTGGCGACGGGCATCACCATGGAGTTCCAGTTCGGCACCAACTGGGCGGCCTACTCGCGCTTCGTGGGCGACATCTTCGGCGCGCCGCTGGCGGCCGAGGGCGTGTTCGCCTTCTTCCTCGAGTCCAGCTTCCTCGCGGTGCTGCTCTACGGCGAGAAGCGCGTCTCGCGCAAGGTCTACTGGCTCTCGAGCCTGCTGGTGGCGGCCGGGGCGACGCTCTCCGCGTTCTGGATCGTGGTGGCCAACTCGTGGCAGCAGACGCCCGCCGGGTATCACCTGCTGAATGGCCGGGCCGAGCTGACGAGCTTCTGGGCGGCGGTCTTCAACCCCTCGACCCTGCCGCGCTACGGGCACGTCATCGCGGGCGCGCTCGTCGTCGGCACCTTCTTCGTGCTGGGCGTGTCCGCGCTGATGCTGCTGAAGAAACGGCACCTGGCCTTCGCGGAGCGCTCGCTCAAAAGCGCGGTGCTGCCGGCTTTCGCCTCGGTGCTGCTGGTCATGGGCATCGGCCACTTCCACGCCATTCAGGTGGCCGAGACGCAGCCCGCCAAGCTGGCCGCGTTCGAGGGCGTCTGGGAGACGGGCACCGGGGTGCCGCTGCTGCTCTTCGGCGTGCCCAACGCCAAGGAGGAGCGGACCGACTGGGCGATCGGCGTTCCGAATGCGCTGAGCTTCATGGTCGGTTTTTCCAAGGACACCCGGATCCAAGGGCTGAAGGACTTTCCCAAGGCAGACCGGCCTCCGCTGCTGACCACCTTCTTCTCCTTCCACGCCATGGTCTACCTCGGCGGCTGGTTCGCGACGCTGGGGCTGGTCGGCCTGGTGCTCGCGAAGCGCGGCACGATCACGCGCAACCGCGCCTATCTCGCTGCCGCGGCCCTCACGCTGCCGCTGCCGTTCATCGCCAACGAGGTCGGCTGGGTGGCGGCGGAGGTCGGCCGCCAGCCGTGGGTGGTCTACAACCTGATGCGCACCAAGGACGCGGTCTCGGCCGCTGTGCCGGCCGGGCAGATCCTCGCCTCGATCATCCTCTTCTCCCTGATTTACACGCTGCTGTTCGGCGTCTGGATCTACCTGCTCAAGCGGCAGATCGACCAAGGCCCGCAACCTCTTGACAAGGAGGCCCGCACATGACTACGCTGCAAATCATCTGGCTGCTTCTGATCGGGATCCTGATCATCGGTTACGCGATCTTGGACGGGTTCGACCTCGGGGTCGGCTGCTGGCACCTGTTCGCCAAGAAGGGCAAGGAGCGCAGCACCTTCATCCGCGCGATCGAGCCCTTCTGGGACGGCAACGAGGTGTGGCTGCTCACGGGCGGCGGCGCTCTCTTCGCCGCCTTCCCGGCCGTGTACGCCACGGTTTTCAGCGGCTTCTACCTGGCGCTCATGCTGGTGCTGGTCGGGCTCATCTTCCGCGCGGTGTCGATCGAGTACCGCAACAAGGTGGAGGATCCGCGCTGGGTGGCGGCGTGGGACGTCGCCTTTTCCGTCGGCAGCATCTTGCCGTCGCTGCTCTACGCGGTGGCCATCGGCAACCTGCTGCGCGGCTTGGAGCTCAACGCGAACGGCGACTACACGGGCGGGTTCTTCGCCCTGCTGAACCCCTACGCGCTGGCGGTCGGGCTGGTGGGCCTCTCGATGTTCGCCCTGCACGGCGCGCTCTACCTGGCGGTCAAGACCGGCGGCGAGACGCAGCGCAAGGCCCGCGCCTGGGCGGCCCAGGCGTGGTGGGTCTACGAGCTGCTCTTCTTCATGGCGGCCGGGTGGACGATCAGCTGCTACCTGCGCGGCGGCGTGGTGCTGCCCCTGGCCCTGGGCGTCGCCGCCGTGACGGCCATCGCGCTGATCCGGGTGTTCAACCGCAGGGGCGAGGACCTCAAGGCGTTCCTCGCCTCGTCAGCGGGCATCGCGCTGGTGATGCTCGGCGTGGTCGCCGCGCTCTTCCCCAACCTGGTGATCGCGAGCAACGACCCGGCGCTCTCGCTCACGGTCTTCAACTCCTCCTCGTCCCTTCGCACGCTCAGCGTGATGCTGGCCATCGCGCTGCTCGGCATGCCGGTGGTGATCGGCTACACGGTCTACATTCACCGCATCTTCAAGGGCAAGGTGTGAGGCGATACAAAGCGTCTTAGGAAAAGGACTCGCGGGCCGCATGAAAAGCCTCTACCTGTTAATTCTGGCGGGAACGCTGACGGGCGCGGCTGCAGCCGCGCGCGCCGAAATCACAGTCGCTTCCGGCCGCGCGGTGCTGAGGCTCTCCGAAGACGCCGTGCCCCGCTCGCTCGTGCTGAGCGCCGACAACACGGAGTGTCTCGACCGCACCAAGCCGGAGCCGCTCGCCGAAGTCCAGCTGGCAAGCGGCGTCTGGCACGCCGCCAACAGCGCCCGCAAAGCCGGCGGCGCGCTGGAGCTGGGGTTCCGCGACACCGACACCACGCTCACCCTCGCGATTGAGGAGCGCCCCGACTGGATCGCGCTGCGCGTCGCTGCGGTCGGCGGCGCCCGCCCCAAGGCTGTGCGCTTTGTGATACTGAACTCGGCCTTCACCGAGACGGTTGGCAAACGGCTGAACTGCGGATGGAACAGCGCGCATGCCCTGTGCGTGATGGCGGCGTCGCCCCTCACGGACACGAAGGTCACGGGCCAAACGCAAGTCAGCCTGACAGACACGGTCGCCGCGGTCAGCCGCGGCGAGGGCGGCGTGCTTCCGCGCGTGCGCTTGACCGCCCTGGTCCAGGACGCGCCTGGTCCGCAGATGGAGGGCGCCGTGGCGGCGATTATCGCTTGCCCCACGCCCGCGTTCAAGGCTGTCGCTCGCGGCGTCGCCCGCGCGTATGGCCTGCTGACCAACGAGACCGCCGACGGCGCGCCGGTCAAGGACACCGAGCTTGTGCGCGGCTCCTACCTCTTCATCAGCGCGGGGCTTTCGGACGCCGACAGGCTCATCCGCACGTGCGGCGAGGCCGGCATCCGACAGGTGATGCTGAGCTCGGGCGCCTGGTGCTCGTCCGCCGGGCACTACACCCTCAACACGCGCAACTTCCCTCAGGGCGTCGAAGACCTCAAGGCTTTTGTCGGCCGCCTGAAAGCGGCGGGCATCACCGTGGGCCTGCACGCCTTTGCGTCGAAGGTCAACAAGGCCGACGCCTACGTCTCGCCCGTGCCGGACACGCGCTTCTGGCGGCAGTTCGAGGGCTCGCTGGCCGCGGACATCGACGCCTCGCAGACCTCCATCAAGGCCGCCGGGAGCCTCGCCGACTGGCCGGGCAGCTCGAAAGTCGCCTCGGCCTTTTGGGAGGGTGGCGAGGAGAAGCACCGCGAGGTGGTGATCGGCGGCGAGATCATCCGCTACAAGGGGATCGGCCCAGAGGGCGTGTGGGACACCTTCGTCGGCTGCGAGCGCGGCGCGTGGAAAACCGCGGCGGCGGCTCACTCCGCTCACGCGCCGCTCTGGCACTACGGCGTGGACGGCTGCATCAACGGCTACATCGTCGATCAGGAGACCACCCTGCCTGCCGAGATGCATGCGCGGCTGGCCGACATTTTCAACACATGCGGGTTCGGCATGATCTATTTCGACGGCGGCGAAGACGTGGACAAGCGCCGCTTCGACTACTACGTCAGCGAGGCTCAGGCGAGCGCCATGCGCCGCCTCAACCGCCCCGTGCTCCACATGGGCACGATTATGACGCACCGCCTCTGGCACTCGTTTGCCCGAAGCTCGACGGTGGACACCTACCTCAACACGCTGAGCGGCAAGATTCTCGCGGGCCAGCCGCCCGCGAAGTGGCCGACCGTCAAGCAGCACATCGACGCCAGCGTCGACTACATGCTCAGCGTGCGCGGCGACATGATGCCCGGCGAGCTGGGCTGGTTCGGCGTGTGGCCGCGGCAGACGTGCCACGGGCGCGAGGTCGAGGGGCTTCAGCTCGACGAGCTTGAGTATCTGCTCTGCCGGTCCGTCGCTTTCGATAGCCCGGTTTCATTGCAGACGAGCTTCAGCGAGCTGGGACGTCATCCGCTGACCCCGGAGATTCTGCGCCTGTTCAAAGCGTACGAGGCCGCTCGCGTCGGGCGGCGCTTCTCGGAAGCGACGTGCGCGCCGATGCGCGAGCCCGGCAAGGAGTTCATCTTTCTGCAGCGCCAAGGCCTCGAGCCTGTCTTCGCGGCGGTTCGCCCCGTGGCTGTCGGGAGCGACCGTGACACGCACGCCATGGTCGGCGCGTTCGAGAAAGGATCCGTCGCGACGTTCTGGAACGCCGTCGGCACGGCCAACGTCACCCTCGACCTCTCGCCCTTCATCGCGCGCGTAGCCGACTTCGACGACCAGCGTGTCGTCGCCCAGAAAACCGCGGACGAGAAGCTGATCCTGCCTGTCACGACCCGTCGGCTCACGCTGCTGTGTCCGACGCTCGACGCCGCCACGCTGGAGCAGAAGATCAAGGCGGCGCGGAGTACATCCGCTCATCCGTAGACGCGCCAAAGCCGGGCCGGCTGACGGTTAGGGTGTCGTGCGAGGCTGAGCGTCGGCCCGCAGCGCCTCGGCCAGCCACTTGCGCAGCGCGGCCCGCTCGGGGATGTCGCGCAGCGTCCAGGCGTCCGTGTGGTTGCGGTAGGGCAGCGGCACGAAAGTGAAGCGGCCGCCCGGGCAGGCCTCCTTCAGGTAGGTCTGCGTGGAGGCGACCGAGCCCTCGTGGCTGATGAACTGCGGCCGGTCCTTGAGCCGCGCGAGCCGCGCCGCCGCTGCGGCGCGGTCGCTCTCCGGGTAGCCCCACTGGCGCACGCCGTCGTAGTGGCTGTGGCAGATGAAGCCGCGCCAGAGCGCCGCGACCGCGTCGTTGTGCAAGCCGATGTAGTTGCAGCCGATTGCGCCGCGCGAGAAGCCCGCGACGAACACGGCCTTGGTGTCGCCGCCGTAGCGCGCGCACACCTCGGCCACCACGCCGGTGCAGTAGCCCACCGTCGCCTCGATGTCGCCCCACCAGGTCGGCTGGTTACGCTGGCGGTCCGCGCTCACGTAGGGCGCGCAGACCCAGATGAAGCCCGCGCCGCCGCTCGCGCCGTAGCCGAGCCGGCTGCCCTCCACCGTGCCGCCGCTGACGTCGCCGTACTTGTTGGAGTACGAGCCGTTGCCCGCGTACTCGACGATCACCGGGAAGCGCGCGCTCGCCCGCCAGTCGGTCGGCAGGTAGAGCGTGTGGTGGACGTCGGTGCCCGCGTAGGCCGCGAGCGTCTGGCGCACGCGCCGTCCGGCGGCGGGCGCCTCCGACGTGACCGCCGGCACGGTCAGGTCGGGGGCGACCGACCCGAGGTCGGGCAACTCGGCGGCGAGGGCGGCCGAGCCGCCAAGAAACAGGGCGCAGGCGTATACGAACTTTACGTGAAGGTGCTTTCTCATGTGTAGCTCCCGTTTGGCAGTTGCGGTAGGGACGGCAGCCCCCTGCCGTCCGCGGACGCCGGCGGGGCCCGCGGCCCGCACGGAGGCGGGCCCTCCAGCGCGAGGCGAGCCGCTACCGGATCAAAATCATCGTGCCGCGCGGGCTGCGCAGGTAGATGATCGTCTTGTCGTCATTGTAGGACAGCGTGCAGTTGTCGGCGCCGACCACCGTCCAGCCGTCGAGCGTGGCAGGGCCGCTGATGACCTGCGCCGAGGTGAAGACGGCGGTCTTGGCGGGCGGCTTGACGCCGGCGGTGAGCGTCTGGGCTTGCAGGACGCCGTTGGTCGGGATGGTCAGGCGGCCGCCGACGGTGACGGCGTCGGACGCGCTGGCGGTGAAGCGGAACTTCGGCCGCGCGCCGGGCGCGAGCGCGAGGTCGCCGACGACCTGCAGGGTGCCGCAGGCGGCGGGCGTGCCGGCGTGCAGCCACGCGTTGCTGGCCACGGTGACGCTGCCGCCCATGCGGCCGTCGCCGAAGAGCGTCGCGCCGGACGCCACGCTGACCGGTCCGGCGGTGGCGCGTCCGCCGCTCGCGGCTCCGAACGCGCCGGCGCTGACGGTGAGCGGGCCTGTATTGGTGCTGGAGCCGGTGACCGTGAGCGTGCCCGCGCCGGTCTTGGTCCACCCGCCGGGGCCGGCGACCGCGCCGTCGAAGACGCAGGCCGTGGCGATGTCGAGCGTCGCCGGGCCGTTCTGGGAGTCGATGACCTCCTCGTTGCTGAGGCCGTAGAAATGGTAGGCGTAGGTGGCGACCGTCAGTTGGACGGTGAGGGCCAGGTAGTTTGTGGCGGCCGTGTACCGGTAGGCGAGGAAGTTCGGCAGCGAGCCGGCCTGGTCCGGGTTGAAGGTGACCGCGTCGCTGAGCGGACCCGTGCCGTCGGGGTCGAAGAGGAAGACCTGCGTGCGGTTGCCCGCCGACCAGATCCGGTTGTAGAGCCGCACCTCGTAGCGCTTGCCGACCGTGAGGCCGGTCAGGCGGACGACGCCCGTGACCATGTTGTAGTTGAGGTCGTAGAGCAGCTTGTAGATGCCGCTGCTGGCGGGAACGGTCGGCGGGGTGTTGGCGGCGGTGCCGGTCGGGAAGTTCGTCCAGCCGTACCCGGCGATCGGGCCATTGGCCGACGTGACCTTGTCGAACGCCACGCCGTTGACCACCGCGAGCGGATTCCCCAGCGGACCGAAGTCGAGCAGGTGGGTGTAGGTCTTGTCCGGCGAGATCCCGGTGCCGGCGTCGTTGGTGAAGGTCACGAAATAGGGCCCGGCGTTGGTCGTATAGATTCCCGAGCCCGACAGGTTGAAGGTGCCTGCGCCCGCGAGCGAGCCCAGCGTGACGTTGCCGAGCGGGGCGGCGAGCGTGGCGCCGGCGCGGACGACCGCACCGCTCAGGAGCGTGGCGCCGGGGTCGAGCGTGACGCGGCCGGCCTGCACGTCGAGCGGGGTCTGCAGGGTGTTCGCGCCGCTGAAGCGCTGCGTACCCGCGCCCGCCTTGATGAGGGTGCCGAAGCCCGAGACCGGCCCGGTAAAGCGGTCGCTCTTGCCGGCGGCGGGGGTGACGGTCAGCGCAGCGGGGGTCAGGGAGGCGTCAGCGACCTGCTCGTTGGAGAGTCCGTAGAGATGGCAGGTGGTTGTGGGGATCACCGAGACCACGCGGACGGTGAGCGTTCCGGTCGCGCCCGCCACATAGCGGCAGCCGAGCCAGCTCCGCTGGACGGCGTCGATGTTGTAGGTGTAGCTGCCGAGCGGGGTCGCGCCGGACGAGAAGGTGAAGGTTACGTTGCGCGTCGCGCCGAGGGTGTAGCTGCGGAAATAGAGGCGGGCCTCATAGGGCTGCCCCGGGGTGAGCCCGGCGAGGTCGAACGTGAAGTCCGGCGAATTGTACGAGAAGTCCCAGAGCAGGCTGTCGATGCCGGAGCGGGCGCTGTCGAGCGGGGCGTTGTTCCAGGGCGTGCCCGGCAGCGTGCCGGTCAGCGTGCCGACGTTACCGAAGGAGACGCCGTTGATGACGGGGACGTAGGAGCCGGTCGGGAAGTCCTGCAGGTGCGTGTAGGTCTTGGCGGTCGAGATGTCGGAGTCGGCGTCGCCGGTGAAGGCGCAGGTGTAGAAGCTGCCCAAGCTGAGCGCTCCGCCGCCCGCGAGCGAGCCGGCGGTTTCCGCGCCGGCCAGCGAGAGGGCCGCGCCGGAGCGCACGCGCACGACGGCGGCGTCGCCGAGGCGCTCGCCGCCGAGGAGCAGGGCGCTGCCGGCCTGCACGTCGAGGTCGCCGGCGAAGGCATTTGGAACTGCGCTGGAGCCGGTGAGCAGCAGCGTGCCGGCTCCGGACTTGGCGAGGAGCGAGCCGGAGGCGCCGGCGAGGTCGCCGCCGAAGGAGGTCTGGCCGCCGGCCTGGGTGGTGCGGAACAGCGCGTTGCTGGCGTTCGCCGCGAGCGCGCCGGTGCCGGTCAGCGTGCCGGAAGCCGAATAGGGGGTGAGCCACGAACTGGGCACGGTGACAAAGCCGTTCGAGCCAGGCAGGCGTACGGTCAGCCGGAGGCCGCCGCCGCCAGTTATCTGGAAGTAGCCCAGCACGAGGTCGTAGCGGCCCGCGTCGAGGCGGACGGTGCCTTCGGTCTGGGCGCCGGTATAGTTGAGGCGGTTCATGACGGTTTGGCCGTCGATGGCGAGCAGGAAGCCGTCGTCGCAGGAGACGCCGAAGGTGTAGGTGCCGCTGAGGGGCACGGTGATGGTGCCGCGCCAGACGGCCTCGAAGTTGATCGGGCGGCTGCCGGACGGGTTATAGGGCGCCGGGAAGAAGAATGCTGTTCCAACGCCGAAATCGAAGATGTTGCTGGAGACGCCGCTGACGGAGACCAGGTCGGGCGTCAGCGCGGCGAAGTGGCTTTCCAGGGCGGCGAGCGTCGCGAAGTTGGCGGTGGCGGGCGTGACCGGGTAGAAATAGCCGGTGAGGCCGTTAGTGGCGGCGGGCAGCACGCCCAGCGTGCCGGCGGGGCCGACGGAGAGGGCGGCGGGCAGCGTGGAGGACTTCAGCGCGAGCGTGCCGGCGTTGATGGCGGTCTGGCCGAGGAACGGCTGGAGCGGCCGGCTCAGGGTCAGCGTGCCGCTGCCGTCCTTGACGAACTGCGCGCCGGAGCCGCCGGAGAGCGCGCCGGCGAAGGTGCCGGGAGCGGCTTGATTCACGGTGAGTTTCGGGGCGGCGCCCGCGAGTTCGAGCGTGGCGGAAGCCGAGCCTGAGAGAGAGGCGACCGCGGCGTCCGGGCCGAGGGAGCGGACGAGGCCCGTCGCGAGCGTGAGCGCCGCGCCGACGGTGGCGTTGCTGCCCAGCACGAGCGCCGCGTTGGCGGCGGCGGAGATCGAGACGCCGTCCGAGCCGAGCAGCGCGGTGTCGAGCGTGTGCGTGCCGGACAGGACGGCGAGGGCCGGCATCGGGCCGCCGCTATTCAGGGTCAGCGAGCCACCGGAAAGCGTGTAGCCGAAGAAGGCGTTGTTGAAGGTCAGGCCGCCGAGGGTGCGGCTGGAGCCGAGCGCGACGGTGGCCGGCTCCGCGATCGCCGTGCCGAAGAGGGCGTTGAGGCCCGGAGCATCGGGGGCTGTGCCGCTGTCCCAGTTGGCGCCGGTCGCCCAGTCGCCGCCCGCGGCGTGCTTCCAGATCACCGCGGTGCTGCCCGAGGCCTTGGAGATGGTGAGCAGCACGCGCTTGCCGTCCGTGTCGTTCGAGAAGGCGTAGGTGGCGCCGGCCTGCGGGTTGCCGAGGGAGAGCAGCGCGGCGCTGCCGCCGAGGGTGCCGGAGTAGGTGAAGAGCGTGTAGGTGCCGGGCTCGGCGAACGGCAGGCCGGAGCCCACGCAATAGAGGCTCACGACCGTGTTGCTGAGCGTGAGGCCGTCGGACGCCGTGACGGCGATGGTATCGTTCGCGCTGCCGCCGAAGTCCACGGCCAGCGCGCCGGGGGTTCCGGCGCTGCCGAGGACGAGGGCGCTCAAGGTCTGCGACCGGACGGCGTAGGTGCCGAAGCTGAGCGAGCGGCCATTCATGACGAGCGAGGCGGCGGCGGGGAACGCGCCCTCGAAACGCAGGCCCGCGAGGCCGGTGAGGGCGGGCAAACCCGTGCCTGAGAAATCGGCGGCGGCCACGACGTTGCTGAAGCTCATCACGCCGTCGGCCGGGCCGGCGAGGGCGATGTCGCGGTGCAGGGTGACGGTGCCTGCGAACTGCACGGTGCCGGTGGTCGAGGCGAGGGTGACGGCGCTGCCGCGATTGAACACCTCGATGTCGTGGCCGAGCCAGCGGCCGGCGCCGTTGGCCACCAGCTTGAGGGTGTCGGAGGGTGCGGTGCCGCTGTCACCGAGGCGGACGGCGTTGGTGAGCGGGCCGGCGCCGAGCGAGCCGCCGTTACCGTTGTAGGTACGGCCGTTGAAGGGGTTGACCACGCCGGTGAGCGGGCCGAAGTCGTCCTCGGACAGGGTCAGCGTGCCGCAGCGCAGCGTGGTGGCGCCGAAGTAGGCGCGGTTGTTGCCGGCGTCGGCGCCGCCCGAGCGGATTTCGAGCGTGCCCGGGCCGGACTTGACCAGCGCGGTGACACGGGCGGTGTTGATCTGCACGAGCTGGCGGAGCGAGAGCGTGTCGTTCTCGCCCACGTCGAAGGTCGCGGTGTCGGCGGGGCCGTTGGCCCAGTTGGAGAGGGTGACGGTGCCGCCGCCGCAACGCGTGGCGAGCGTCGGCAAGCCCGAGCCCAGCAGGCTGACGACGCCGCCGTGCGTCTGGCCGCCGCGGGTCAGGCAGAGGACGGCCGGCTTACCGCTCTGCGAGTAGAGGTTGGCGGCGAGGTTGGCGGGAAGCACGGGGATCTTGAGCGTGCCCTCGTAGACGGCCGGGGCCGCGCAGTTGGTCAGCGCGGGGAGCGCGAGGGTGCCGGGGCCGGTCTTACACAGGAAGTAACTGCCAGATGCGAACGCGAGGTTGGAGGAGAGGGTCAGCGTGCCGGACACGTCGAAGGTGGTGGTCGTCTGCGCCAAGAGCGCGTTCTCGACGGTCCAGGCGCCGGGCGCGGCGAGGGTCAGCTTCGGGTTCGTGCCGGTCGCGCCGTTGGTGAGGTTCAGGGCGTTGCCCGTCAGGGTGAAGGCGGCGTTCGCGCCGAGGCCCGCGGCCCGCAGGCGGTTGGCGGTGAAGGCGCCCGCCAGCCCGTTGTTGGCAAGGGTCGAGGCGGCGGAGGGGAAGGCGAGCTTGAGGTTCACCCCGCCGTTCGCGGCCGGCGCGGCGCCGTCGGACCAGAAGCCGGCGCTTGACCAGTCGCCGGAGAGGCCCTGGCCCTCAAAGAAGTTGGCGGGGGCGGAGCACGAGAGGCTGCCGCCGCCGGAGAAGAGACCGGAGGCATGCGCGGCGGCGAAGGTGCCGGAGGCGGCGACGCCGTCGAGGGAGACCTTGTCGAGGGCCAGCGTGCCGCTGTGGTTCAGGACGACGGAGGAGCCGGTGACGGCGCGCAGCACGGCGTCGCCGCCGAAGGCGCGGCCGGCGTTGGCGGCGGAGGGTGCGGCGAAGCACACGGCGTCGATCATCGAGGCGCGGTCGGCCCACCCGCCCTCGCCGGCGAGGCCGAGCGTGTGGCTGCCCGCCGCGAGCCAGAGCGCGCCGCTGGCGAAGCGTCCGGGGCGAGCTTGCGGGCTGCGGTTGAGGAAGGACGCGAGCGGGACGCCGTCGAGGGTCACGTAGACCTGGTTCTCGGGGTAGGTGTTACGCAGAAGATAGGTGAAGGCCACGCTGTAGACGCCGTTGGCCGGGACGGTGACGGTCTGGGCGACCGCGCCGTTGTACTGCACAATCAGCATGTGCGTGCCTTCCGGCGAGGTGCCCACCGAGTTCCACGGGGAGCCGCCGACGGCCGTGCTTTGACGGCCCACGTAGTTGGAATTGGCCGTGACGGTCCAGTTCGAGATCACGTTGCCGGCGCTGACGTAACTCCAGTAGGGGCTGTTGGTGATCGCGGGATACTCGAAACCCGGGTTGAACAGGAGGTTGGCGGCGTCGTCGGGGTCGCCGAGCGTGACGACCGATGCGCCGCTGGCGACCGAAAGGTCGGCGTCCGTGAAGAGCGAGCCGGAGACGAGGAGCGCGCCTTCCTGCACGGCGAGCGGGCCGGCGCAGCGGGCGAGGGCGAGCGCGCCAGGGCCGGTTTTGGCGAGGCCGCCGCCGGTGAGCAGCTCGGCCGTGACGCTGTTGGTTGTGGCGGTCGCGACGGCGAGCGTGCCTTCGACGGTGAGGCGGCCCGCGCCGAGCAGCGTGTAGCCGTTGGCCGCGAAGGTGATGTTGGAGACCGTCACGTCGGCGGCGACATTGACCAGGCCGCCCGCGCCGTCGAACTGGGCCTCCGCGCCGGGCTGCCACGCGACGGCGCTGTCGTCCGCGTCGAGCCAGTTGGCGGTGGTCGCGTCCCAGAGGCCGCCGGGAGCGCCGTTCCAGCGCAGGATGGGCGGCGCGGCATAGCAGAATGTGGCGGAGACGAGCAGGCCGGAGGCGAGGAGTGTACGCGGGTATACCATCTTCATGAGCAGCACCTTTCTTTCTACTAGTCGCATCAACAGCGTCCCGCGCGACGGTCTCCAAGGCTCCTGTTGGGCGAACCTGTGGTGAGCCGTCCGCACGGAACGCAGGCGTCTCGGCGCAGCCTCGCCCCCCAGGCCTTCTGACAAGGCGGTCGCTGGAGGGCGAACCCGCTCCGGCGCGAGGGGAGGCCGCAACGCCCCGCCTCGCTGACGTGCTTTACCGAATCAAGATCATCGTCCCGCGCGGGCAGCGCAGGTAAATGACCTTGCGGTCGTCACTATAGGCGAGGCTGCAGTTCGCTTCACCGACGACGGTCCAGCCCGAGAGGGTTTCGGGGCCGTTGATGGGCTGCGCCGAGGTGAAGAGGGCGATCTTGGCCGGGGGCTTGACGCCGGCGGTGAGCGTCTGGGCTTGCAGGACGCCGTTGGTCGGGAAGGTCAGGCGGCCGCCGACAGTGACGGTGTCGGCCGCGCCAGCGGCGAAGCGGAACTTCGGCCGCGCGCCGGGGGCGAACGTGAGGTCGCCGCCGACCTGCAGCGTGCCGCAGGCGGCGGGCGTGCCCGCGTGGAGCCAGGCGTTACTGGCCACGGTGACGGCACCGCCGACGCGGCCCGCGCCGAAGAGCGTCGCGCCTGCGGCCACGCTGACGGGGCCGAGCGTCGCCACGCCGCCCCCGGCCGCGCCGAAGGCGCCGGCGTTAACCGCGAGCGCGCCGGTGGCGTCGCTGGCGCCGGAGACCGCGAGGGCGGCCGCGCCGACCTTGACCCACGCGCCCGGCCCGGTGACCGGCCCGCCGAGGACGCTGTCGCGCGAAATGTCGACCGTGACGGGCACGTAGGCCGCGTCGGAGACCTCCTCGTTGCTCAGCCCGTAGAGGTGGAGCGTCTGGTTGTTGAGCGATGACGCGAGGCTGATGAGCAGGTTCGTCGCGCCGGCGGTATAGCGGTAGGCCACGAAGTTCGGCAGCGAGCCGGCGGCATCTGGGTTGAAGGTGATCGACTCACCGGCGGCGGGGCCTGCGCCGTCCGGGTCGAAGGTCAGGGTCTGCGTGCGGTCGCCCGCGTTCCAGATGCGGTTGTAGAAGCGGACTTCGTAGCGCTTGCCGGGTGTCAGCCCGTTGAGCTGCATCGTGGCCGCGCCGGGGAACTGATAGCCGTAATTCATGTCGTACAGCAGGTTGTAAATGCCGCTGCCCGCGGGAACGGTGGGCGGCACGTTGCCGCCATGGGGGCTGGGCGGGAAGTTGACCCAGCCGTAGCCGTTGACCGAACTGGTCTGTGCCGAGGTCTTGGTGAACGCGACGCCGTTGATGACCGTGGCGGGCGACGAGCGGGTGCCGAAGTCGAGCAGGTGCGTGTAGACCTTGGACGTCGAGATCTCGGTGCCCGCGTCGTTCGTGAAGGTCACGAGGTAGGCGCGGTTGGTCGGGTAGGGCGTGACGCCCGCGAGGCTGAAGGTTCCTTCTCCCGCGAGCCCGCCGAGCCAGACATTGCCGTTGGGCGCGGCGACCGTCGCGCTGGCGCGGACGACGGTGCCGGAGAGCGAGGAGGCGCCGGGCTCGAAGGTGAGCGTGCCGGCCTGGACGTCGAAGACCGAGGCGACGCTGTTGGTGCCGCCGAAGATCTGCGTGCCCGTGCCTTGCTTGGCGAGCGTGCCGGCGCCGGAAAGCGCGCCGGTGTGGCGGTAGGTCTTGCCTGCGGGCGTGTTGAGCGTGAGCGCCGCGCCGGAGGTGCCGGGCGACTCCTCGTTCGACAGGCCGTAGAGGTGGCAGGTGTGGCCGGCTTGGAGGGAGACGATGCGGGTGGAGAGCGTGCCCGCCGCGTCGGCGGTGTAGCGGCATCCGACCATGCTGAGGGCCATGGTATCGGGGTTGTGGAAGATCGAGCCGACCGGCGTGGCGCCCGCCGTAAAGGTGAACGTCAGTTCGCGCGGGTTACTCGCGAAATTGCGGAAGTAGAAGCGCGTCTCGTAAGTCTTGCCGGGCGTGAGCCCCGAGAGGGTCAGGGTGAAATCGGCGACGTTGTAGTAGAAGTCCGCCAGCAATTGCGTGAGGCCCGCACCTGCTCCTGCGTAGGGGGTCAGCGTCTGGTTGATGGACCAGGCATGCCCGTTAACGTTGCCGCTCAACCCCGCCGAAGTAAAGAGGACGCCATTGACTGTGGCGGGCGTGCTGTCGGACGGGAAGTCGAGTACGTGGGTGTAAGTCTTGGAGGCGGAGATGTCCGAGTCGGCGTCGCCAGTGAAAGAGGCCACGTAAACCGTTCCGCCGAAGGTCACGTTGCCCGCGCCGGCGAGCGAGCCGACGGTCTCGGCGGCGGTGAGCTTCAGGAGCGAACCCGACGCGAGGGCGACCGGCGCGCTGTCGCCGAGGCGCTCGTCGGTCGCGAGGGCGAGCGTGCCGCTCTGGACGGCCACGTCGCTGGCGAAGGTGTCGTCGGAGGCGGCGCCGTTGAGCGTCAGGACGCCGGCGCCGGCCTTGGTGAAGAGCGAGCCGGCGGGGCCGGAGAGCGCGCCGCCGAACGTCGACGAGGCGGTCTGAGCCGCCGTGAGCTGCGCGGTGGCCGCCGCGAGCGCGACGCCGCCGTCGCCGGCGAGCGAGCCGACGGAGTTGTAGGGCGTGAGGCGCGTGTTCGACAGCGGAGAGAAGGCGCCGTAGAGCGAGCGGAGCTGGACTTGCAGGCCATAGCCGCCGGTGACCTGGAAGTAGCCGAGAACGACATCGTGGGCGCCGGCTTCGAGGAAGGCCGTGCCTTCGGCCGCGGCTGCGGCGTAGTAGTTGCGGCTCAGCACCTGCTTGCCGTCGATGGCCAGCAGGAAGCCGTCGTCGCCGCTGAGGCGGAAGGTGTAGTAGGCGGCCGAGGGAACCGTAAGCGAGCCGCGCCAGACGGCCTCAAAGTTGGTGGTCCGGCTGCCGCCCGCGCCGTAGGGCTGCGGGAAGAGCGTGCCGGCGGCGCCGAAATCAAGGTTGGTGTTCTGGGTGCCGCTGAGCGCGACCAGGTCGGGCTTGAGCGCCGCGAAATGGGCTTCCATCCCCGCGAGCGTCCAGAAGGCGTTGGTGTCGGGCGCGACGTTGTAGTAAAAGCCCGTGAGGCCGTTGGTGAGGGGCGTCAGAACCGAGACGCCGCCCGGCGAGGCAACCGTGAGCTTGCCGGGTGTGGCGACGCCTTGCAGGGCCAGGGTGCCGCCCGCAACGGCGACCGTTCCCAAGAAGGCGCAGCTGTGCCCGGCGAGGGTGAGCGTGCCCGCCCCGAGCTTGGACAGCGTGCCCGCGTCGCCTTTGAGCGGGGCGGCCAACGTGCTGTCGCCCGCCTGGTTCACGCTGAGCTTCGGCGCGGCCCCGCTGAATTCGACCGTGGCGGAGGCGGAGCCGGTCAGCGTGCCGACGCTGGCGTTGGTCGCGGCGACGCGCAGCAGAGTCGAGGCCGCGAGGGCTGTGGCGCCGTTCACGGCGGCGTTGCCGCGCAGCTCGACGGTGCCGGCGGCGAGCGAGAGGCCGGTGTTGACGGCGGCGTTGGTGCCAAGGATCAGCGCGGCGCCGGCGGCGGCGAAGACCGACAGGCCGTCAGAGCCGTTGAGCGCCGTGGCCAGCGTGTGCGTGCCGGCGGAGACGGTGATGGCGGGCGTCGCGCCGTTGGTGGCGAGGGTCAGTCCGCCGCTCCCGGCGAGGGTGTAGCCGTAGCTGCCGTTGTTGAAGGCCAGCCCGCCGGCGGTGAAACCGGCGCCGGTGTCGACCGTTGCGGCGTTGGTGAGCGCGAGGCCGAAGAGCGGGACGACGCCCGCGCCGTTCGGCACGCTGCCGCTGTCCCAGTTGGCGCCGACGCCCCAGCTGCCGCCTTGCGCCGCTTTCCAGACCGCGCCGACGCCGCCGGACAGGCCCGAGATCGTGAGCGTCACGCGGCCGTTGCCCGCGTCGTTCGCGAACACGTAGCTCGCGCCGGACTGGGGGTTGCCGACGGCGAGCAGCGACACGTCGCCGCCGAGCGTGCCGGCGTAGGTAAAGAGCGTGTAGGTGCCGGGCTCGGCGAAGGGCAGGCCGGTACCCGCGCAGTAGAGGTTCACAACCGTGTTGCTGAGCGTGAGGCTGGTGGTTGCGATCGTATCGTTCGCGCCCGCGCCGAAGTCGACGTCCAGCGTGCCGGGCGTTCCGGCGCTGCCGAGCACGAGGGCGTTGAGGGTCTGGGCTTTGACAGTGAGGGTGCCGAAGCGCAGGGCGCGGCCGTCCATGATGAGCGAAGCGGTGGCGGGGAAGGCGCCTTCAATGCGCAGGCCTGCGAGGCCGGAAAGCGTCGGCGCGCCGGTGCCGGAGAAGTCGGCGGCGGCTACGACGTTGCTGAAGATCAGGACGCCGGAGGCGGCGCCGGAGAGGGTCACGTCGCGGTGGAGGGTCACGGTGCCGGCGATCATGACGGTGCCGGTGGTCATGCCGAGGGTGACGGTCGCGCCCTTGTTGAAGACTTCGAGGTCATGGCCGATCCAGCGGCCCGTGCCGTTAGCGATCAGGGCAAGGGCATCGGTCGGTGCGGTGCCGCCGTCGCCGATTATGACTTTGTTGGTGAGGTTGTTGTAGCCGAGCGAGCCGCCGGTGCCGGTGGCTGTGCGGCCGTTCAGGGGGTTGGCCCAGGCGCCGAGGGTGCCCCAGTCGTCCTCAGAGAGGCGCAGTGTGCCGTTGCGCACGACTGTGTTGCCCTGGTAGGCGCGGCTGTTGCCGGTGTCGGCGCCGCCCGAGCGGAGTTCGAGCGTGCCGGGGCCGCTCTTGGTGAGCGACGTGACGCTGAGGCCCTTGCTGCTCGACACGAGCTGCAAGCTGCGAAGCGAGAGCGTGTCGCCCGCGCCCACATCGAAGGCGGCGATGTCGCCGTGGCCGAGGGTTGCGCTGGACAAGGTGACGGTTCCGCCGCCCGCGCGGGTAGCGATAACCGCGGTGCCTGCGCCCATGAGGTTGAGCGTGTTGCCGAGGGTGGTGCCACTTTGCGTGAGGGTGAGCCCGGCCGTCTTGCCGGACTGGGTGAGCAGCGAGATGGCGACGCTGGCCGGGAGGCTGGGCGTCTGCAAGAAGCCTTCGTACACAAAGGCGTTCGCGACGGTGTTGGTGAACATGGGGACCGTGACCGTGCCGCTGCCGGACTTGTAGAAGGTCGAGCCGTTCGGCAGGCCGAGCGTGTTGCCCAGGAAGGTCAGGTCGCCGCGCGACTCGAGTGTGAGCGCCGAACGGGCCGTGACGGGCGCGGCGACGGTGACCGTGCCGGGGGTCGGCAGCGACAGCTTGGGGGCCGTGCCGCCGGCGTCGTTGGTGAGCGCGATCGGGTTGCCGGCGAGCGCGAAGGTCTCGCCGGACGAGAGGCCTGACACAAGCAGGCGCCGGGCGAGAAACGTGTCGGCGAGATCGTTGGTGGCGGCGTTGCCGGCGGCGGAGGGGAAGCGCAGCAGCCAGTTCATGCTGCCGCCTGCGGCGGGGGCGGAGCCGCCGGTCCAGCGCGCGGCGTCGCTCCAGTTGCCGGTGCCGGACCAGGCGTAGACGTTGCCGGGCGCGGCGCAGGAGAGGGCGCCGCCGCCCGAGAAGATGCCCGAGCCGTGCGACGCGTTGAACGTTCCGGAGGCGGCCGAGCCGTCCAGCGCGACGTAGGCGAGCGGCAGGGTGCCGCTGTGGTTCAGGATCACGGACGCGCCGGTGACGGCCTTCAGGAGCGAGTCGCCGGTGAGGGCGCGGCAGGCGTTGGCTGCGGCGGGCGCGGCGAAGCAGACGGCGTCGACCATGGTGGCGCGGTCGTTCCAGCCGCCTTCGCCGCCGATGCCGAGCGTGTGGCTGCCGGCGCTGAGCCAGAGCGCGGCGCTGGCGTAACGGCCGGGGCTGAACTGGACGCTGCGGTTGAGGAAGGACGCGAGGGGGAGGCCGTCGAGGGTCACGTAGACTTGGTTGTCGGCATAGCCGTTGCGCAGCAGATGTGAGAAGGCGATGCTGTAGAGCCCGGCGGCGGGCACCGTGACCGTCTGGCTGACCGCGCCGTTGTACTGCATGATCAGCATGTGCGACCCTTCGGGCGAGGAGCCGACCGAGTTCCAGGGCGAGCCGGCGCTGGCGGTGTTCTGGCGGCCGATGTGCATGGGCAAAGAGGTGACCGTCCAGTTGGAGATCACGTTGCCGGCGCTGACATAGCTCCAAGCGCCGCCAGCCATCGCGGGCAGTTCGAAGCCGGGGTTCTGGATCAGGTTCGAAGCGCTGTCGGGGTCGCCGAGGGTGACCACCGACGCGCCGCTAGCCACGGAGAGGTCCGCGTCCGTAAAGAGCGAGCCGGAGACCAGCAACACGCCCTCCTGCGCGGCGACGGCGCCGGCGCAGCGGGCGAGCGCGAGCGTGCCGGTGCCGGTCTTTGACAGGCCGGCGGCGGTCACGATTTCCACGCCGAGGCTGTTAGTGGTCGCGGCGGCGGCGGCGAGCGTGCCCTCGACGGCGAGGCGGCCCGCGCCAAGCAGGGTGTAGCCGTTCGCGGCGAAGGTGATGTTGGAGACCGTGACGTCGGCGGCGACGTTGACGAGGCCGCCCGCGCCATCGAACTGGGCCTCCGCGCCGGGCTGCCATATGACAGGCTGGCTAGCCCCGTCGAGCCAGTTGGCGGTGGAGGTGTCCCACGCGCCGCCTGAAGCGCCATTCCAGCGCAAGACGGGCGGCGCGGCGAACGTGAGAGACGATGACAGTACGAAGAAGGCCAGCAGGCTCGCTGAGTGGAACGAAGAAACGGTGCGCGTGGTTTGCATGACAGCTCCTCTTAGGATGCAGAACGTCCGAACGGCAACAACCCATTCCAGAGTAGTAGCAAATAATAGGCGCTTAGCTAGCAATCGTCTAGTATAATACGTTTGGAAAAGTGTATGATTTCCGCTGCGCTTACGATGCTAACCGAATACCCCACGGGGCACTTGCGAATTATGATCCTTTCTGGCAAACTAATGACAACGGGTATTCATTCATGTTGTACGGAATGTAAGTAAAGAGGCATGTGCGGCGGAGGGGGATGAACGTCTCACCGGAACGTCTGCGGACGCAGAAGGGAGCCGTTGTTGCCCGAGGCGCATGCGAGGGCCAAAGGAAAGAGGCTGATATGATCATTGATGAACGGGATCTTCGCGAAACGTTGAACCGCGTTGTTAAGGGGGTCATCGTCATTGTCGCGCTGAGCGTGATGAGGGCTGTGGCGGCTTCCTTTCTGAGGCCTTCCGCCTCCTACGGAAGCATGACGCTGAATTCGTGGACGAGGATTATCATTTCGCTGGTCATCGTTGCTTTCGTCATCAAGTTATACAGTCCGGTAAAAGCCCTTGCGGCTTTTTACCTCTCGGCCTTCGCCAAAGCGAGCAAGATGCCTGGGCGAGACAAGCACCTGAATCACCTTCTCGTCGTCGGGGAGCGCGTCGTGCTCCTCGTCTTTCTGGTCATCATCTATCAGTGCCTGCTGCCGATCATCATTCAACTGAACGTCTCCTTCTTCCGGTTCAGCGATCTGACGGTCTTTCTCAACGTGGCCATCCTTGTCGCGGTGATCGGCGTCCTCGTGTGGATTTGGAAAGACGCGCAGCCGCTAGTCGAACTGCTGACGGGGCGGTTCACGGACAAAGTCTCAACGCTGTCGAGCGGGCTCGCGTATGTCTCGTGTGCGGCCTGCGGAGCCAAGAATGATCGGGATGCGATGTTCTGCGTCTCCTGCGGTTCCAAGATGGGCCAGCAGACTGCCGCTCCCGAGCCGGTGAACAAGGCGGTCTGCTGCTCCCAGTGCGGCGCCGAGAACGCGCCCGCTGCCAAGTTCTGCTGCAAGTGTGGGGCGGCCCAGTCCTGATGGACGAAGCGGAGGACGCATGAAGTGCTGCGCGGCTTGCGGTTCTCAGAATAAGAGCACGGCGAGGTTCTGCGCCAAATGCGGGGCGCCGTGCGTGGACTCGCCGTGTGCGGACTCGCCGCCGAGCGAGCCCGAGGCGGGTCTTGGATCCGAAGCGCCTTCCGCGAAGATGCGGAATGCGTTTTCCTACGTGGCGCTGACTCGGGCCAGGGAGAAGGTTTCCGGCACGGTTTTTGCCGAGGACAGGTTCGGCGCGATTCGCGCCATCGAGCGCCTCGGGTGTGTTCCGATCTCCGTCGTCCCGGCTGCAGAGGGGCGGGCTCGCGCGGGGGCGGCGTCCGGCCGGAGGGATGCGCAGCACACGAACTGGGTGGCCATCGGCTGCGTTCTGGTCGTTCTCTGCCTCGCGGCCGGTTTCGCGATATCGTCGTTCGGCCCCGCGGCCAGGATGACGCCCGGGCCGCGCCTGGCGCCGGAGCCGCTCGCGTCCGGCAACCGTCCGCCCAGGAGCGTTGTCCCCAAGAGTAGGGACAAGCGGCTTCTGAGACAGTCATACCTCGTGATCGCTGAGATGCAGGCCGACATGGTAGGCGGGTACAGCTCGCAGGCTAAGGTTGAGCTCTCGGCGGAGCGGGGCAACCCGCGCAAACTCATTTCGAGCGGCACACACGAGGTGGTCCTGCCGAATTTCTTCGAGCAGGCGGGCAAGAACAAGGTGTATTCAGGCCCGTCCGTCGATAATGATTGGGGCGCGGGGGCCGAACACACCATCAGGGGCGTTGTTGAGCTGCGCGGGTGGACGTTCGACAGCGACAGTAAGAACCCGCTCGTGTTTCGGCTCGAGCGCGGGCGCGGCTACGTTTACAAAGGCGGAAAAGGACAGGTGACGAGCCCGCGCGGCGAAGTCTACGCGTTGGAGCCGGGGCACGAAAGCGAGCCTGCGGCGCGCGTGTCGCAAGGGCGCCACGAGATGCAGGCGGAGCTGGCCCAACAGCGGCTGGCGATGATGGAGGCGCAAGGACGCCAGGACATGCAGGCGGTGCTGGCCCAACAGCGGCGGGCGATGATGGAGGCGCAAGCCGCCCAACAGCAGGCGTCCGGCATGCCGCCTCTGGCCCCTGCGGCTTCCTCGTCGAAGTCGGCTTTCAGCAAGCAGCTGCCCGCCTACACGGGCGGGGAGCTCGTGGGCAGGCAAACCGTGCGAATAAGCAACCCCAACGCGTTCGCCGTGGCCGTCGGCCTGCGCGCGGGCGGAAAGGGCAAGGATTTCGACGTGCCGGCAAGCGGCGTCCGCTCGGTCTATGTGCCCGACGGACAGTACAGCATTTACTTCGTGTATTCCGACCGGCCGGACGCGCTTTTTCAGGGCGACCCGTTCTCGCTCAACGGCAACGGGGTGCAGATCCAGATCGTGCAGGTGGCGGATGGCAACTTCGGCATCCGCCAGGTGAAGTAGCGGCGCGGCCGGCGGCGGCGGGGCGGCTCGACGCTTACCCGCGCCGGCGGCCGGCGGCGGACTCGGCCCGGTAGTCGCCGATGGTGCGGTGGATGCCCTCCGCGAGCGGAATCGCGGGCGCCCAGCCGAGGCTGCGGATCAGCGAGGTGTCGCAGAGCTTGCGCGGCGTGCCGTCCGGCATGGCGGGGTCGAACCGGATCTCGGCGCGGCAGCCGGTGGCGTCTCGCACGAGGCGGGCGAGGTCGCGGATGGAGACCTCTTCGCCCGAGCCGACGTTGACCCAGTCGGGCGGGTCGGCGAGGTCGAGCAGGAAGAGCGCGGCCTGCGCGAGGTCGTCCACGTGCAGAAACTCGCGCAGCGGAGCGCCCGTGCCCCAGAGCGCCACCTCCTTTGCGCCCGCGGCGCGGGCTTCTTCGAAGCGCCGGATCAGCGCGGGCAGCACGTGCGAGTGCGAGGGGTGGTAGTTGTCGCCGGGGCCGTACAGGTTGGTCGGCATGGCGGAGTGGTAGAGGCGGCCGTACTGCCGGCGGAAGAGCTGGCAGAGCTTGAGGCCCGCGATCTTGGCGAGCGCGTAGCCTTCGTTGGTGGCCTCGAGCGGGCCGGTGAGCAGGGCCTCCTCGGGGATGGGCTGAGGCGCGAGGCGCGGGTAGATGCAGGTGCTGCCGAGGAAGAGCAGGCGCGGCACGCCCGCCTCGTTCGCGGCGTGTATCACGTTCGCGGCGATCATCAGGTTCTCGTACAGGAAGTCGCCGGGCTGCGAGCGGTTGGCCTCGATGCCGCCGACGCGCGCGGCGGCGAGGATCACGCACGCGGGGCGGTGGCGGGCGAGAAAGGCGCGCGTGGCGGCCTGGTCGGTCAGGTCGAGTTCGGCATGCGTGGCGGTGAGCGGCGGCGGAAGTCCGCGCAGGGCCATGGCCCGGAGGATCGCCGAGCCCACCAGGCCGCGGTGGCCGGCGAGATAAAGGTCAGAAGGTCGTGTTTTCATAAGTTTACTCGGCGTTCTCCAGCACGCCGCCAACCTGCTGGACGGCAAGCTCCTGGCGGGCCACGCGCAGGTCGGCCTCGACCATCATGCGGACTAGCTCCTTGAAGGGAACTTTCGGCGACCAGCCCAGCTCGGTGCGGGCCTTCGTGGCGTCGCCCTGCAGCAGGTCGACCTCGCTCGGCCGCTCGTAGCGGGTGTCGTGTTTGACGAACGCCTCCCAGTCCAGGTCAAGCAGCCCGAAGGCCTCCTCGCAGAACTCGCGCACGCTGTGCGTCTCGCCCGTGGCCAGCACGTAGTCGCCGGGCTCGTCGCGCTGCACCATGCGCCACATGCCCTCCACGTAGTCGCCCGCGAAGCCCCAGTCGCGCTTGGCCTCGACGTTGCCGAGGTAGAGGGCGTTCTGCAGGCCCATCTTGATGCGGGCCGCGGCCATCGTGATCTTGCGCGTGACAAAGGTCGGGCCGCGCCGCGGCGACTCGTGGTTGAACAGGATGCCGTTGCTGGCGTGCAGCCCGTAGGCCTCGCGGTAGTTGACCGTGGCCCAGTAGCCGTAAAGCTTGGCGACGCCGTAGGGAGAGCGCGGGTGGAAGGGCGTGGTCTCGCGCTGGGGCACCTCGCTCACCTTGCCGAACAGCTCGGACGACGAGGCCTGATAGAAGCGCGCCTTCTTGCCCATGCCGGTCTCGCGGATCGCCTCCAGCAGCCGGATCGTGCCGAGGCCGGTCACGTCGCCGGTGTACTCGGGCACGTCGAACGAGACGCGCACGTGGCTCTGCGCGCCGAGGTGGTAGACCTCGTCCGGGGCGATCTCGTACACCATCTTCGCGAGGCGCCCCGCGTCGGTCAGGTCGCCGTAGTGCAGGAAGAGCCGCGTGCCCAAAATGTGTGGATCCTGGTAGAGGTGGTCGATGCGCTGCGTGTTGAAGCTCGAGGAGCGGCGGATCATGCCGTGAACCTCGTAGTCCTTCGCGAGCAACAGCTCGGCGAGGTAGGAGCCGTCTTGGCCCGTGATGCCGGTAAGGAAGGCGCGTTTCATAAACCCCCGCAGTTACAGGTTGGTGGTTACACGTTACAGGTTGAAGAGGTTCATCGGTTCACGGTTGAGAGAACCCGTTCTTCTGAACAGTGGGAAGGATAACAGATCTGCATGGAGCGTCTATTGCGTGATTACGAAAAAGATATTTACGAAAACACGCAGGATGGGCATACTCTCGGGTGTGAAACAGGTGACTATCGGCGTGTTGCTCGATCCTGATCTCGAATACGGGGTCGGCGTGCTAGAGGGGGTGCGGGAGTATGCCCGCAACTTACCCGCGTGGCGCGTCCTGCCGTTGGGGCAGGCGCAAGAGGCGCTGTTGGCCCGGCTGGTGCGGGCCGGAGAGGTTCAGGGGCTGGCCGGCACGTTTGTCAGCGACCGCTGGATCCAGAGCCGCTTTCCAGACTTCCGCCCGCTCGTCAACACGTCGAACCTGTCGCGCGTGACCTCCGTCTGCTCGGTCGTGCCCGACGACGCCGCGGTGGGGCGGCGGGTGGCCCGCCACTTCTGTGAGCTGAACGCGGGGCACGCGGGCGTGATCGCCGACCGCGCGGCGTGGTCATCCCAGTTGCGGCGCGAAGGGTTCATCGACGCGCTGCGCGAGCGCGGCGTGTCGGTGGAAGAGCCTGCGGCCGGCGAGGCGTTCCGGCATGAGACCGGGTGGCAGGCGTGGGTCGAGTCGCTGTCGAGGGAGACGGCGGTCTTCTGTACCCACGACGCGCTGGCGCGGCGCTTCCATCTCGTGTGCAAGGGGCTTGAGGCCGAGGTCGCCAGCCGGGTCGCCGTCCTGGCTGGCGCGGGCGACTCGCTCACGGAACGCGTGGTCGCGGGGTTCGACCTGACCTCCGTGCCACTGCCCTCACGTGCCGTGGGTTTCCGCGCGGCCGCGCGGCTGGCGAGGCTGCTGGAGGGCGACCGCGCGATCGTGTGCGAGGTGGTTCCGCCCGAGCCGCTGGCCGTGCGCGGCTCCACGGCGCGCTTCACGTCGCCGGACGAGGTTGTGGCCCGCGCGCTGGGGATCGCCCTGCAGACGCTGGCGCAGAATTTGGGCGTGGATGAGCTGGCGCGCCGCGCGGGGGTGTCGCGGCGTACGCTGGAGCTACGCTTCCGCAGGGCCTTCGGCCGCGGCCCCGCGCAGGAGGTGCGCGCCCGCAAACTGGAACTGGCTAGACGCCTGCTAACCGAGACCGACCTCTCCGTGGCCGAGGTCGCCGCACGCTGCGGGGGCGGCAGCGTGCAGGCCTTCACCACCCTGTTCCGCCGCGTGTGCGGCAGCCCGCCCGCGGAATTCCGCGGAGCGCTCGGCGCCAAACTGGGCGAATGAACAGCAATTCTAATGACGACAAGGCGCGCGCTGCGGGAAAGCCCTTACGGGCCCACAAACGAATTCGCCCACGTTTGCTTATGTTATTAGTGGCGCCGTGAGGCGCTTCTTGACCGTGATTGGAATTGCCGGTCGAGCGAGCAACTGTTTGCGTCGGGCGCCCCCTTTTTGACATAATCACGTCCAACCTATGTTCCGGGGTGGAACACGGGATAGCAGAAAAGGGGTTTACCGTCATGATGCAGTTTTCTCGTCGCAGATTCCTCAAGGCCGGCGCGGCCGGCGTGGCGCTGGCCGCGATGCCCGCTTTCGCGCAGGGCGCTCCGAAGCGCAAGATCCAGGTGGGCGTGCAGCTCTACTCCGTCCGCGAGCTGCACAAGAAGGATCCGCTCGGCACGCTCAAGGCGATCAAGGAAATGGGCTACGCGGGCGTCGAATTTGCGGGAGGCTATCTCGGCTACGAAAGCAAGGCCGCCGAGCTGCGCAAGGTCCTGGCTGATCTCGGCCTCGTCGCCTGCGGCACGCACACGGGCCTGGACACGATCAAGCCCGAGAACATCGCCAAGACCATCGCGTTCAACCAGGAGATCGGCAACAAGTACCTGATGGTTCCCGGCATGGGCGCGAAGACGAAAGAGGAGTGGCTGGCCATGGCCAAGCTGTTCTCCGCCGCCGCCGCCACGGCCAAGGCCGCTGGCCTGTATGTGGGCTACCACAACCACCAGCACGAGTTCAAAGACAAGTTTGACGACGGGAAATGCAAGTGGGAGACGCTCTTCGACAACGCCGGGCCCGACGTCTGCACGCAGCTCGACGTGGGCCACGTGGTCTCGGCTGGCGAGGATCCGGTCAAGTGGCTGAAGAAGTACCCGGGCCGCGCGCGCACGCTGCACGCGAAGGAGATCTATCCCGGCCCCGGCGTCTTGGGCAAGGTGCCCGAAGGCAAGGTCGGCGTGAACTGGGACGAGGTCTTCGCGGTCGCCGAAGCGGACGTGACCGAGTGGTACATCGTCGAGAGCGAGGCTGACCCGAAGTCGCTCGAGAACATCCGCGGCTGCTTCGAGTTCCTCAAGGCCAAAGGCCGCGCGTAAGACCAATTTAGGAATTGGCGTTTAAGAGTTAGGTGCGGGGGGCCCTGACCTCCAGCTCCTAACTCTTATTTTTTGTGGGTGTCGGTTGCGGCATGGTTGAAAATCACCTGATCATCAGATTATTATGCCCTCGTGAATTACTTGGCCGTCAAGGACTTGAAAGCGCCGAAGCTGGTTCGTGAAATGCTCGCCGAATACGGCACGGCGTTGGTCTCGAACAACGGCAAGCCGATGGCGATGCTGGTCGACTTGCTGGAGGGGGAGAATCCCGAAGCGTTGTCGGAGGCCATCCGGGCGTGCGCCGTCTTTGCGCCGTTCGCGCCCTATTCCGGCGAGCACGCCCTGCCCGACCCCGACGACGCCATCTTCGTCGAGGCCGCTCTCGGCCTCCATGTTCCGATCGTGACGGGCAACCACAAGCACTTTCCGGCACGCGCCATCGGGGACATGCCCGTCCTTTCTCCAGCCGCTTTCCCTGCCCAACTCGTCGCTCATGAATAGGCGTCCGCAAGCGGCTCCTGGCGCAGGACACAGTCAGCATCGTGCCCGCTTACGGACGAAGGAGAGGCCATGACAGGAATACGCAAAGTAAGAGAGCCGCTTCGGGGCAACAGAGGGACAAGGCAAGAATGGCGCTAAGACAAGGAAGTTATTGTCCCTAATCATAATCTTGCTCGTAATCTTAATATCTCCAGCAGAGAGGATTACGATTGGTGAACGTGGTTGTTGTTCGTCATTGCGGGCCAGACGGGGACGAGGGCGTCCCCGCTCCCAAGCGACGGTAAATCGCGTGTTCGCGACAGGCGGAGGGACTGCGGCCCCAACCTACGCGTTGCCCGCTTCATCCCGCCTTCGGTTGCGGTAGAAGAGCGCGACGTCGACGCTCACCATCAGCGCGTTCAGCGCATACAGGGCCAGCACCGGATCGCGGTGCTGGCCGAGCGAGATCTTGTTCAGGATGCCCGCCGCGTAGCCGACGAGGATGATGTACAGGAAGACGACGCTCTTGCCTTTGCTGCTGCGCGACCGCCACGACTTGGCGATCGAGAACGGCCAGGCCGCTCCGAAACAGAGGAGCATGACGGCTTCGTAGATGGAGAATGGCATGGGAATTTACAGGTTACAGGTAATAAGTAATAGGTGGGGGCGGTTCAGCGGTTCAGCAGGTTGGACGGTTGTCGCCACGTCTTCCGATCTCTGACCTCCGGGCTTCCGGCGACGCAGCGCCGGAACTACAGCCCTCTGACTTCTGACCTCCGGCTCATAGCAGGTCCCGGATCTGGTTGGCCTCGCGGATGAGCGCGTCGAGCTTCGCGTAGTCGCTGCTGGCGAGCGCCTGCCGGAAATCCTGCAGCCGCTCGGAGAAGGCGTCGATGGCCTTGAGCACGTGCTCGCGGTTCTGCTTGAAGATCGGCACCCACATCTCGGGCGAGCTCATGGCCAGGCGCACCGTGGAGGCGAAGCCGCCGCCCGCGAGGCGCGGCACCGCGTAGCCCGCCTTCTCCTCATTCTGTACCGCGAGCGAGAGCGAGTAGGCCGCCACATGCGAAAGGTGCGAGACGTAGGCCGCGTGGCGGTCATGCTGGTCTGAACTCATGAACTCGAACTTGAGCCCCACGGCGTAGAACAGCTCCAGCGCGGTCTTGCAGGCATCGGGCGCGCTCCACTCGAGGTCGCAGAGCACAACGGTTTTGCCCTTGAAGAGGCCGGCCAGCGCCGCGTCAGGGCCCGCGTTCTCGGTTCCGGCCATCGGGTGCGCCGCCACGTAGCGCGCGCGGTTCGGGTGGTTGCGCACGGCCTCGGCCATCAGGAACTTGGTGGAGCCGAGGTCGATGACCGTTTGCGTCGGGCGCAGGGCGTCGAGCACGCCCGGCAGCAGCGCTTCGATCGCGTCCACCGGCACCGCCAGCAGCAGCACGTCGCTCGCCTTCAGCGCGTCAGCGAGCGAAACGGCCCGATCCACGAAGCCAAGCTCGAGGGCGCGGGCCGCGTGCTCCGGCGACGTGTCCACTCCAAGCAACTGCTCCGCCAGCCCGGCGGCGCGCAGGTCCTTGGCGAACGAGCCGCCGATCAGACCGAGGCCGATAATTGAGATCGTCATGTGGATAGTACGTTCAGGTTGGAGAGGTTCGCGGTTCAATGGTTCACAGTTTGGGAACCATCACAACGCGCATTAGTGTAGACGGCGCGGCTCGCTCGCGCAAGGCAAACGTGGGGGGTCAAGTAATCAGTTGGTGACGGGGGGCGAGGATTATCGCGTTTCGGCTGGCCGTTGGGCTGAGGGAGCAAGCGTCTGCTTGCCCGGACGAGCAGACGCACGTCCCTCTCGTGCCGTCGCGCCCGAACACGCACCAGATTCGCGAAAAGAGCCTGAAGTCGTGTTATCTGTTCTGAGCGCGAAGTAGCCGCAGCGCATTGAGGATGACGAGCAGCGACGCGCCCGTGTCGGCCGCGATCGCCATCCACAGCGTGCCCAGGTTCATGAGCGCCAGCGCCATGAATAGGAGTTTGACGCTCAGAGCAAAGAAGATGTTCTGCCGGATCACCCGCAGCGTGCGCTGCGCGTGGCGGATCAGCCACGGCACCTTCGCCAGGTCGTCGGACATGAGCGCGATATCCGCCGTCTCGATGGCCGCGTCGCTCCCGGCCGCGCCCATCGCGATGCCGAGCGTGGCGGCCGCCAGCGCGGGCGCGTCGTTGATGCCGTCACCGATCATCGCCGTCGGGCCGTCGCTCCGGACGAAAGCCTCGACCGCGCGCAGCTTGTCCTCGGGCAGCAGTTCGGCCCTGACGTCGCCGATGCCCACCGCCCGCGCGACCGCGTGCGCCGTGCCCGCGTTGTCGCCGGTGAGCATGACGACCTGCCCGACGCCCGCCGCCCGCATCTCGCGGATCGCCGCTGCGGCTTCCTTGCGCACCGTGTCCGCAATGCCGAGCAGGCCGCAGACGTGCACCTCATTGCCGATCACGACGACCGAGTGCCCCAGGTCTTCCATCGCCTCGATCTGCGCGTGCACGGCGGGCGTCTCCAGGGCCTTCTCGTGCAGCAGCCGGTGGCTTCCGAGCCAGAACAGGCGGCCCCCGATGAGGCCCTCCGCCCCCTTGCCCTTGAAGATCCGGAACCCCTCCGCCGGCGGGACGGCCACCTGCCGCGCCGCGGCGCAACGCAGGATGGCCTGCGCCAGCGGATGGTCGCTGTGGGCCTCGACCGCGGCGGCGCGCGCCAGCAGCTCCAGCTCCGTGTGCCCATTCAGCGGGACGATTCGCTGGATCTCGGGGTGGCCCAGCGTAACGGTCCCCGTCTTGTCTAGGGCGATGACGTGCAGGGTTGCGGCGGCCTCAAGAAAAGCCCCGCCTTTGACCAGCACGCCCGCTCGGGCCGCCGCCGACAGCGCCGACACGATGCTGACGGGCGTTGAAATGACCAGGGCGCAGGGGCACGCGATCACCAGCAGCACCAGTGCCTCGTAGAACCACGCGCCCCACGCGCCGCCGAAAAGCAGCGGCGGCGCCACGGCCACCAGCACGGCGAACAGCATCATGGCGGGCGTGTAGGAGCGCGCGAATTTCTCGACCCACTGCTCGGACGGAGCCCGGCGCGACTGCGCCTCCTCGACCATGCGGATGATCCGGCTCAGCGCGGTGTCCTCCGCTGGCCGCGTGACGCGGAACTCGATCGCGCCGGTCTCGTTGATCGTGCCCGCCCACACCTCGTCACCAGGTTCCTTGCGCACAGGCGCGGACTCGCCGGTGATCGGCGCCTGGTTGACCGCGGTCGCGCCCTTGGTGATCACGCCGTCCAGCGGCAGCCGCTCGCCGGGCCGGACCAGAACCGTCACGCCCACTTCGATCTGGCCGACGGGCCGCTCCACGATGTCCCCGTCGTGGGGGCAAAGGGTGCGCGCGGTGGGCGGCGTCACGTCCAGCAGCGACTGGATCGCCCGGCGCGCGCGGCCCACGCTCCACGACTCCAGCAGGAGAGACAGCGCAAAAAGAAAGGCGACGGTTGCCGCCTCCAGCCATTCGCCGACAGCCATGGCGCCGACCACGGCCAACGTCATCAGGAGGTTCATGTCCGGCCGCATGCGCCGCGCCGCCGCCCACGCCTTGGGCAGGATGAACCCGCTTCCCGCAGCGGCCGCAGCGACGTAGAAGAGGATAGAAAGGGCGGGGTAGCGGTGCGCCTCGCCTCCGCCGGTTCCCAGAAGCGCGTGCAAGAAGTCGCCGTGCAAAAGCGCGTGCGCGGCGAACCCCGCCGCGATCAGCAGCCCGCTCGCCCAGCAGAGCAGCGCGCGGCCGTTCCGCCGCCAATACCCGCCGCCGCCCGAAGGCGCCGCGGCGCCGCCCGGCCCGCCGCCGTGCGCTGCGGCGTCGAGCCCCGCCCGCTTGGCGGCCGCGACGATGCTGGCGTCGTCGAGCGACTCATCCGACAGAGCGACCTCCATCGTGCCGTTTAGCAGATTGAAACTGAGGCTCACCACGCCGGGCAGCCTTCCGACTGTCTGGCGCAGCGACTCCGTCTCCTCGGCACAATCCATGCCGCTCACACGGTATCGCCTGCTGACCATGGCACGCCCCTCTCTTTCGCCGTCCGACAGCGCCGGAGAAACCGTAGCACAGGCGCAAAGCCGGGTCAAACAGCAACCTCGGCCCGGGGCACATGCACACCAACACATACACCTATGCCTACGACCCGCTCGGCAACCGGCGGCAGTCGGCAGTGGCAGTCGGCAGTGGCAGTCGGCGGCGGGCAGCCGGCGACGACCAACACCTATGTAGCCAACCGCCTGAACCAATACGCACCGATCACCAACTCCGCGTTCTCCGCGTCTCCGCGTGAGACACTCCCCGCCTACGATTTGGACTGGGGCCCGGCAATGAAGAATCATAACTGGAAATTAGATTCCGCTGAATAAGTCGGCTGTTGGCATAGAATCGAATGGAAGGCCCTCACGGGTACACTACCAACGGGTGCGAAGCGTTCGTAGTGGCGCCGTGAGGCGCTTCAAGCCGACTTTTCAGCGTAATCTACCCCTCCAACTATGACCCTTATGCGGCGGTAAAGGGGTTGTAATTTGACACAAGTGGTTGAGATTTGGAGTCGGCTTTGGTCTGTTACTGGCAGAAGGAGAACAAAGGGACAGGTAGTTACAGGTAGTT
>CAYLUN010000044.1:41416-45786 GCA_964386865.1 uncultured Lentisphaeraceae bacterium
CTTTGGTCTGTTACTGGCAGAAGGAGAACAAAGGGACAGGTAGTTACAGGTAGTTGGCAGAAGGAGAACAAAGGGACAGGTAGTTACAGGTAGTTAGTAGAAAAAGGCGCAAGCCGGGTCGTAGAGCGCGTCGAGCGGGGTGTCGCCGGCCTTGAGGATGAAGGTTTTTAGCAGTTCGAGCGAGTCTTTGCCGTGGCGTTTCGCGGTGGTGATGAGCGAGAGGTTGGTCGCTAGGGCTTGAGCGCCGTGGAGGGACTGGTTGCCGAAGGTGATCTCTTCTCCAAATCGAAATCGGGATCGGGGTCGAGACCCGATAGCGATCCCGATTTCGATTTCGGCCGTCAGCCCAACTTGAAGTTATGGGCGAGCGAGCGTTCGGTTGCCCGGCCTGGTTACGCACGGCGTTTGCGTGTCAATGGGGCGGATCAGCGAGACGGCCGAAAGACGTGAAACCGGCGACGGTTGCTGTATTCGGCGGGCTCGTAGCGCCCGCCGTACAGAAACCGGCGACCGAATCGCGCGTGCGCCCGCTCAGCAGGCGGGCCTGTCCTTCCGCTTGTTCAGCAGGTGATACAGGGTCGGCAGCACAACGAGCGTCAGGAGCGTCGAGGTGATCAGCCCGCCCATCACGACGACCGCCAGAGGCTTCTGAATGTCCGCGCCGGAGCCGGTCGCATACAGCATGGGGAAGTGGCCGATGAAGCTCGTCAGCGCCGTCATCAGCAGCGGGCGGAAGCGCAGGTCGCACCCCTCGCGCACGGTTTCCGACACCGAGCGGCCCCGCTCGCGCAGCTGTCGGAAAAAGGCCACCAGGATGACGCCGTTCTGCACCGCGATGCCCAGGAGCACGATGAACGCGACGGCCGCCGAAACGGAGAGCGGGATGTTGAAGGCCACCACCGCGATGACGCCGCCGACGAGCGCAAACGGCAGATTCAAGAGCACGAGGAGCGAGTTCGTCACCGAGTCCAGCGCCAGGAAGAGAAAGACCAAGATCAGAATCAGCGCAATCGGAAGCACCAGGGAAAGCTGGCTCATCGCGCGCTGCTGATTCTCGAACTGGCCGCCATAATCGACGTAGTACCCCGGTGGCAGCTCCTTGATCAGGGCGGCAATGCCGGCCTGCACGTCCTTTACGAAGCCGCCCAGGTCCCGCCCACGCACATTGGCCTCGACAACCACTCGTCGGACGCCATTCTCGCGGCTGATTTGCGCCGGCGCCTCGACCATCTCGACCGTGGCGACCTGCGACAGAGGAACGCGCACGCCGTTCGGAGCCCGGATCAGCAGCCGCTCGATCTGCGGGATGTCCGCCCGCGCCGCTTCAGGATACCGGATCACGATCGCGAACCGGCGCTGCTCTTCGATGAGGGTTCCCGCGACTTGGCCGGCCACGGCCGTCTCGATGGCCTCGTTCACGTCCGCCACATTGATCCCGTAGCGCGCGACCGCGGCGCGGTCGATGAGCAGGTTGAGCTGATTCATGCCCGAGATCTGCTCGACCTTGACATCTTCGGCGCCCTCGACCGCCTGCATCGCGGGCGCGACGCGGTCCGCGAACCGCTTCAGCACTTCGAGATCGGGCCCGAAGATCTTGACCGCGAGGTCGCTCTTCACGCCGGAGATGAGCTCGTTGACGCGCAGCGCGATGGGCTGCGAGTAGGAGAACCTGAGCCCCGGGATGACCGCCAAGTCCTGCTGGATCGCCGCCAGGAGCTCCGCCTTGCTGCGGCCGCCCGTCCACTGGCGGCGCGGCTTGAGCATGATGAACACGTCCGTCTGCTCCGGCCCCATGGGGTCTTCGGAGATTTCGGCGCGGCCGGTCTTGCTGATCACGGTCTGGATCTCGGGGAACTTCTGCAGCCGCGACTCGATGACGCCGGCCACGCGCGCCGAGCCGTCCAGCGAGGCGTTGGGCAGGCGGACCACGTTGACCGCGATGGCGCCCTCGTCCAGCGCGGGCATGAACTCGGTTCCGACCATCGGCACCAGCGCCACGGCGGACGCCAGCACGGCGACGGCGATGCCCAGGGTGACGACGGGCCACCTGACCGCGCGCGCCAACATCTTCAGGTAGCTCGCGTGGAACCAGCGGATGAACGCGAACTCCTTCTCCGGCGCCAGCTTCAGCACGGAGGCGGATATGGCCGGAACAACCGTGAGGGCCACGGCCAGAGAAACCAGCAGCGCGATGAGCATGGTCAGCGCCATCGGCGCGAACATCTTGCCCTCGATCCCCTGCAGCGTGAACAGCGGCACCAGGATGACCACGATGATCAGCACCGAGAAAGCCACGGGCCGCGCCACCTCGACGACGGCGTCGGTCACGATCTGCCGCTTGTCCCCGCCTTCGTGTTTCTCCGCCAAATGACGCCGGATGTTCTCCACCACCACGATCGACGCGTCGACCACCATGCCGACGGAGAAGGCCAAGCCGCCCAGGCTCATGAGGTTGGAGCTCATGCCGGCCCACCGCATGACGATGAAGCTGACGAGGAACGTGAACGGCAGGGAGAACACGACGACCAGCGCCGTGCGCAGTTCAGCGACAAACAGAAACAGCACCAAGATCACGAAGAAGCCGCCCTCGAGCGTGGCGTTGACGACGGTGTGGATGCAGGCGTCGATCAGCTCGGTGCGGTCATAGAAGACGTTGACGCGCACGCCTTCGGGCAGCGCGGCGTCGAGCGTGCCGATCGCAGCCTTCACGCGGCTGACCACGTCCTGCGAGTTCTCGCCCTTCAGCATGATGATCATGCCGGCGACCACTTCGCCTTTTCCGTCGCGGGTGACCGCGCCTTGCCGCGGCTCGGAGCCGATGACGACGTCCGCGACGTCGCGCAGGTAGACGGGCGTCCCGTCTTGCGCCTTGAGCACGATTCGCTCGATGTCGGGGATGTCCCTCAGCAGCCCGACCCCGCGCAGGTAGAACTGCTCCCAGCCGCGCACGACGATTCCGCCGGCCGCGTTCGCGTTGTTCCGCTCCACCGCTTCGACGACCTCTTGCGCGGTCAGGCCATACTTCAGCAGCCTGTCGGGAGATACGAGCACCTGATACTGTTTGATGTAGCCGCCGAAGCTGTTGACTTCGTTGACGCCCGCTATGGGCTTCAGCCGCGGAGCGATCAGCCAGTCCTGAACGGAACGAAGCTCGGTGGCGTCCAGCTTATCGCTTTCCACCGTGTATTGCAGAATTTCGCCCAGTCCCGTGCTGATCGGCCCCAGCTCCGGATCAACGCCCGTCGGCAGCCGTTCGCGGGCGACGGCGAGGCGCTCCGAAACGATCTGCCGGGTCCAGTATGTGTCGACGCCGTCTTCGAAGATGATCACGACCTGCGAGAGTTCGGCCTTGGACAGCGACCGAACCTGCTTAACTTTCGGCAGTCCGCCCATGACCTGCTCGATCGGGTAGCTCACCCGCTCTTCGACGTCGACCGCCGCGAGGCCCGGGGCCTTGGTGAGGATCATCACCTGCACGTTGGTGACGTCAGGGAAGGCGTCGATGGGAAGATGCTTCCAGGCGATCACCCCGAGAACGGTAAACAATACCGTCCCGAGGAAGACCAATAACTTCTGGTGCAGGATAAACCGGATGAATGTGGTAAACATAGTTGTGTCCTTCCGTTAATCGGCGCAGCCCGCACCCATCTTTTCGCGAAGGACATCCGACTTGCATACAAACGCGCCCTCCGTGACGATCTTCTCGCCCTCGGGCAGTCCGGACGTGATCTCGACGCTGTCCGCGAAAACGCGCCCGACCTCCACGTCCGTGCGCAGGACAAACCCGTCGCGGACCTGGCGGAAGACAAAGTGCTTGCCCTCGTCCGACAGGAGCGCGATCGTGGGTACGGCGACCACCTTCTCCGGCGTTTCGAACACGGCGTTCGCCGCGCAGAACATGCCGGGGCGGAGCAGGGCATCCGGGTTCTTCAGCGCGGCGCGCACTTTGATGGTGCGGCTGTTCTCGTCCAGGGCGGATCCGATCAGGTCGATGGCGCCCTCGAACGTTCTGTCTGGAAACGCGAGGGTTTTGACCTGCACGCGCGGAGGCCCTTTCTTCGCTTCGCCCAGGAGCCGCGCGAGATCCTGCTCGTACAGGCTCAGCCAGACCCACACCGAGGAGAGGTCCGCAAGGGTCAGCACCTCCTTGCCCGCTTCGACGGTCTCGCCCGGGTCGAGGTGCTTCTGGATCACAGTGCCGCTCTGCGGCGCGAGGACGGGCAGCCGGGCGCCTTTGCCGGTCGCGCCGTCCGCCGTCAGGGCCGCGATGGCGGACGCGTCCAGCCCCATGACGGCGAGGGCGTTCTCGGCGGACTCCAGCTCGATGCGGTACTCGTCGTACTTCATCTGCGCCTCCACGGCGTCGGCCT
>CAYLUN010000045.1:0-45668 GCA_964386865.1 uncultured Lentisphaeraceae bacterium
GCCTTTTGCGGCGGTGGGTGACCCGATCGTCGAGGCGCGCAGCGAGCAGATCGACGAGGCGGGGGGCAGTTCGTTCCGAGAGTTCGCGCTGCCGCAGGCCGTGATCCGGTTCAGGCAGGGCTTCGGCAGGCTGATCCGAACGCGGTCGGACCGGGGCGTAGTGATCGTGGCCGACCCGCGCGTGGTGACCAAGAGCTACGGCGCCACCTTCCGCAAGAGCCTGCCGTGCCCGGTGCAGAACGTGGCGGGCCGAGAGGACCTGCTCGCACGCGTAGAGGCGCTGTTTCCGGTGCCGGCGTGACGAATGGCCAGGGCCGAATGGTGCTACGATAAGCGACGGCTCGGCACAGCCTCGCCCCCCAGGCCTGCGGACAAGGCGGGCGCTGGGGGGCGAAGCTGTGCTGAGCCGTAAAACCAATTTAAGAGCGCTTATCTTAGCGCCATTCGGGCCAGGGCCTAGGTGTGGAGGTGCGCACATGAACGAGCAGGTAGTCGCCCCCTGCGAGGGCGGGGCTGAAGAGGACGCGATGCTGGCGGCGCGCGCCGAAATGGTGCGCGAGATCCGCTGCCGGGGCGTTCGAGACGAGCGGGTGCTGTCGGCCATGCTGGCCGTTCGGCGGCACGCGTTCTTTCCTCTCGAGACGCCGGGCCCCGCGGTCGCGTACGGAGACTTCCCCGTGCCGATCGGCTGGGGGGCGACGATCTCGCAGCCCTTCATCGTGGCGTACATGACGGAGCGGCTGGCCTTGCGGCCCGGCGAGCGCGTTCTGGAGATCGGCACGGGATCCGGGTATCAGGCGGCGGTACTGGCGGCGATGGGCCTGCGCGTGTGGTCGCTGGAGGTTGTGCCGATCTTGGCCGAGCACGCGCGACGCGTGCTGGCGGACGAGGGCTTCGCGGGGGTGAGCGTGCGCTGCGCGAACGGGTACGAGGGGTGGCGCGAGCAGGCACCCTTCGACGGGATCGTGGCCACGTGCGCGCCGGCGGAGGTGCCCGAGGGCCTGGTCGCGCAGCTCGCGGACGGCGGGCGGCTGATCGTGCCTGTGGGCGGGACGCTCGAGACGCAGCGGCTGGCACTGGTGCGGCGGAGCGGCGACACGGTCTCGTGCGAGGGCGACCTCGCGGTCCGTTTCGTGCCCATGATGGTTCGATGATGGGGTGAGGCGGGGCGCGTCCCCGAAACGACAAACGGCGCAGGCGGTAGTCCGCCGGCGCCGTTTCGCTTGTGAGGCGAGGCCGTCTGCCTGGCCTTACTCTTCCATCTGATCCGCCACCGCTTCGTCGATCTCCATGTTGGTGTAGACGTCCTGCACGTCGTCGTGCTCTTCGAGCGCGGCCACGAACTTGTTGACGGCCTTGGCCACGGAGACCTCTTTGACGGGCACCGTCGTGATGGCGACCAGCCCGACCTGGGAGTTCTCCTGGTCGAACTTGATGCCGGCGGCTTCGAGCGCCGCGCAAACGTCGGAGAAAGCGGCGGGCTGGCAGGTGACGGTGAAGCCGCCCTCTTCCGTGACCATGTCGTCGGCGCCGGCGCCCAGCACGACCTCCATCAAGCCGTCTTCCGTGACGCCCTCGCCGGCCGGGATCATGATGGTTCCCTTGCGCTCGAAGCCGCGCGAGACAGAGCCCAATCCGGAGAAGTCAGAGCCGTTCTTCTTGAAAACGTTGCGCACCTCGGCGGCGGCGCGGTTCTTGTTGTCGGTCAGCACTTTCACGACGAGGCCGACGCCGCCCTGCGCATACCCCTCGTACGTGATTTCCTCGAGGATGTCCGCCGCGAGCTCGCCCGTGCCCTTCTTGATGGCGCGGTCGATGTTGTCGTTCGGCATGTTGACGGATTTCGCCTTGGCGATCAGGGTGCGGAGCGTGGGGTTGTTCGCCGGGTCTCCGCCACCGTGCTTAGCCACGATGGTCATTTCCTTGGCGATTTTGGAGAAGATTTTGCCGCGCTTAGCATCCGCCGCGCCCTTCTTGTGCTTGATCGTTGCCCACTTACTATGACCGCTCATTCGTCACCCTTTCAGCCGCACCCGCGGTGCGGCGTGTTTCACTCTACACTGTCTTGCGTGGGCGCGGCTCTCACCGCCCCCACGGCACCTTCGCCTGCGGGCATGGTCTGCCCCAACAGGTCGGCGGGCGCGTCGCCTTCAAACTCCTGAATCCAGCCGTTCTCGAAGCCGAGATCGGCTACCGCCTCGGTGAGGAGCGCATACTCCTCCTCACGCACACGGCTGTCCCAGCCGGCCAGTTGCGTCGCGCGGTGCACCGGCGTGTACTGCGACATCACGCTGACTGGCACCTCGTTGCCGACCTGCCTCGCCAGCCACTCGAGGTTGGCGATCGCCTCGGAAACCCGTCCCGGCAAAGCCAGCAGACGACAGATCACACCCCGCTCGGCGATGTCATCCCCGTCCGTCTCGAGCGGCCCCAGCCGGTTCCAAAACCACAGGAACGCGCTGCGCGACACCTCGACATACTGCTTCGCGTCCGAGCCTTCGGCCGCAGCCCCAGCCGTGGCATAGCGCAGGTCAATCAGCGCGATGTCGGCCAGCTCGCCGAACGCGTCCAAAGTCTCTGATCGCTCAAAACCCGAAGTATTATACACAAACGGGAGGGAGATTCCAGCGCGAATTAGGGGGGCGACGGCCTCGCGGATTTGTGGCAGCCACGGGGTCGGCGAGACGAGGTTCCAGTTGTGGCAGCCCTTTTCCGCCACGCCTCGGAAGATGGCGCGCAGCGCGTCGACGGAGAGATCGTCGCCCTGGTTCGCCTGGCTCCAGGGGTGGTTTTGGCAGTAGACGCAGCGCAGGGTGCAGTGCGAGAAGAAGACCGTGCCCGAGCCGCGCGTGCCGCTGACGGGCGGCTCCTCGCCGAAGTGCGGCCCGTAGCGGAAGACGCGGGGCTGCACGCCGGCCCCGCAGTAGCCGGTTCGCCCCGCGAGGCGGTCGGCGCCGCACGCGCGCGGGCAGAGGCGGCAGGCGGAGAGGGGGTTCAGGGTTCGGGGGGCAGGGTTCATAGGCTGGAAAAAACGCTCAACGCTCAACTCTCAAGTTAAAACCAAATGTCTGCTGCAGTCGAGGCGCTTCCATCCCACTTGAATGTTGTAAGTTGAGCGTTGATCGTTGAGCGTTTCATAGATTGACCGGCAGCACGTCGCCCTTGCCGAACGGCGAGAGGTCGCGGAGCTTGCGCACGATCTTCGGCACGTTCTCGAGCACGTAGTCGACCTCGGCCTCGGTGTTGTAGCGGCTGAGGGAAAAGCGCACCGAGCCGTGGACGGCCGTGAAGGGCACGCCCATGGCGCGGATCACGTGCGAGGGCTCCAGCGAGCCGGCCGCGCAGGCCGAGCCGGTCGAGGCGCAGATGCCGAGGTCGCTCATGTGGTAGAGGATAGCTTCGCCCTCAATGTACTCGAAGCTCAGGTTGGTGGTGTTGGGCAGGCGGCTGGTACGGTCGCCGTTGACGCGCGCGTCGGGACAGGTTGCCAGCAGGCCGCTTTCCAGTTTGTCGCGCAGGCGCGTCAGGTGGCGGCGCTCCTGCTCCATGTTCGCGGACGCCAGCTCGACCGCCTTGCCGAGGCCGACGATGTAGGGCACGTTCTCGGTGCCGCCTCGGCGGCCGTTCTCCTGGTGGCCGCCCAGCATAAAGGTCTTGAGGCGCGTGCCGCGGCGCAGGTAGAAGATGCCGATGCCTTTGGGCGCGTGCAGCTTGTGGCCGGAGATCGAAAGCATGTCTACCGGCAGCTTTTTGACGTCGATCGGGATTTTGCCGGCGACTTGCACCGCGTCGCTGTGGATGACCGCGCCGGCCTCCTTGGCCAGCGAAACGATCTTCTCCATGGGGAAGACCACGCCGGTTTCATTGTTCGCCCACATGATGCTGACGATAGCCGGCCCGCCACCCTTGAGCGCGTCGCGCAAGGCGTCCAGGTCGAGCTGGCCCACGCCATCGACCGGCACCTCGACCTCGCGGAACCCCATGTCCTTCAGGCGGCGGCAGGGGCCGAGTACGGCGGGGTGCTCGACGCGCGAGGTGATGACCCGGGCCTGAGGGCCGAGCAGCTCGGCGCAGCCGTGGATCGCCATGTTGTCGCTCTCGGTGCCGCAGCTTGTGAAAATGATCTCGGAGGGCTCGGCGTTGATGAAGGCCGCGATCTGCTCGCGGGCCGCCTTGACGTACTTGGCAACCTGCCCGCCGAACGCGTGCATGCTCGACGGGTTGCCGTAGAGGTCGCCGAAGAACGGCATCATGGCTTCGCGCACTTCGGGGGCCACGCAGGTGGTGGCGTTGTTGTCGAAATAGATGGTGTTCATGGGGAGGTCCTTAAGGCTGGAGGTGGCGACGCAAGAAGGCGGCTATTCGCCTTCCTCGACGACCGTGATGGCCGGGTCGACGAACTCTCGGAGCTTGGCCTCGATGAAGTCCTGGCGGGTGAAGGCGGCGGAGTGGCAGCCCGCGCACATGCCTCGGAAGGCGATGGTCACGCGGTCGCCCACAATGTCGAGCAGCTCGATGTCGCCGCCGTCCTTCTTGAGCTGCGGGCGGATCTCGCGGTCGACGACCTCCTCGATAAGCTTGATCTTCTGAAGGTTCGACATCTTCTTCAGCGGCTTGTCCGCCACGGCCGGAACCTGGGGGATTCTCGCGTCGCGGATGGAGTCAATGATCTTCCGGATGTCGTCTTGGCACATGCCGCAGCCGCCGCCCGCCTTGCAGAAGTTGGTGACCTCGTCCACGGTCGCGAGGCTGTTCTCGGTGACCACGCGCCGGATCTCGTTTTCCGAGACGCCGAAACAGGTGCAGACGATGTGGTCTTCGAGATTCTTGATCATGGTCTCGCCAGTCCGGTAGTTGTGGATCGCGGCCTCGAGCGCCTCGCGGCCCATGACCGAGCAGTGCATCTTCTGGTCGGGCAGGCCGCCCAAAAACGCAGCGATGTCCTTGTTGGTGATCTTCTCGGCCTCTCCGATCGTCTTGCCGATGACCATTTCCGTCAGGGCAGACGAGGAAGCGATCGCGCTGGCGCATCCGAAGGTCTGGAACTTCACATCCGTGATGCGCCCGTCCGCGTCGAGCTTGAACATCAGCGTCAGGGCGTCGCCGCAGGCGAGCGAGCCGACCGTGCCCATTCCGTCGGGCTGCTCGATCTTGCCGACGTTGCGGGGATTGCGGAAATGATCCATCACTTTTTCGCTGTAGTTCCACATGGCTGACCTCCTTCGTCTAAAGGCGGCATATAATAGCACGCTGCTGGTGATTGAGAAACAAGAATAGATGGAAATTTTAGCCCGTGCCCGCTTGCGCCGCCCGGCGGCATTCGGTCGGGGTCCGGCCATTCTGGGCTTTGAACAGGACCCCGAGGTGGTTGGCGCTGGTGAAGCCGCAGCGCCGCGCGATTTCCGCAAACGGCAGGGTTGTTCGCGCCACGAGCGAGCGCACGGTGTCCATGCGCACGCGGTGGATCTCATCCATCACCGAGCGCCCGAGCGACACGGCGAAGCGCTTCTCGACCCACCGCTGGGTGACGCCGCAGTGACGGGCCACATCCGAAACGCGGATGTTCAGCCCGGCGTTGATGCGGACGTACTCAAGGGCGCGGACTACGAAACGGTCGTTGACTTGGAGGCGCTGGGTCGAGGCGCGGGCGACCACGTCGGAGGGCTCGTAGGAGACGCGCTGCGGCTTGGCGAGCGACTTGCGCATGAGCTGGTCGAGGATCTCGGCCGCGGCGTAGCCGGCGCGCTCCATGTCCACGGCGACGCTGGAAAGGGGCGGGAGGCTGGTTTCGCAGATCATGACGTCGTTGTTGACGCCGAGGACCGCGACCTCGTAGGGGACGGGCAGGTCTGCGGAGAGGCAGGCGCTGAGCACCTGCCGGCCGCGCGCGTCGTTGGCGGCGAAGACGGCGAGCGGCTTGGGCTGCCGCTTCAGCCAGCGGCTCATGCGCCGGCGCTCGACTTCCCACTCGCCGCACTCGTCGGAGGACGGCGAGGGGTAGATCTCGCACCCGCGCCCAGCTTCCGCGAGGCGGCCGACAAACGCCTCCTGCCGCCAGCGCGACCAGTTCATGCCGGTGGGCTCGCCGACGAAGGCGAAGTGGGCGAAGCCTCCGGACAGGTAGTGGTCGGCCGCCCGCCTCGCCACGGCGGCGGAGTCGCACTGCACGCGGCTGCAGCGAGACAGCGGGTGGGACGGAGCCAGATACGCGTCAAGCGGATCGATGACGACCGTGGGAAGCCGCGCCGCCACGATGTCGGCGGCGGCGCGGGCGTTGGGGATGCGGGCGATGATGCCGTTGCCGTGCCACGCGCGCAGGTCCGGCAGGCGCTGGTCGCTCGCCCCGCCCGAGTCCAAGTGCAGCGCCCACGGCCCGTAGAGGCGCACGTAGTCCAAAATGCCGCGCAGCATGCCGCGCGAGATTTCGTGTGACGATTCCAGCAGGAGGGCCACCTGCGGAATCTTCTGGCGCGTTGCTTTGCGCCTCTGAACCTCGGGTTTCATGCAACGAGTATACCGCGAGCGGAGGAAGGCCGAAAGGACGATTTTCGGCGGGAAGCTCGTTCGCATAATCGAGGGCCGAGTTCGGATAATCGAGATTGCGCAAATTCGCTCATCCGGTCTATTGTAAGAGCAACCCTTGTCCAGACTCGTCCGGTTCCAGTTGTAGAGCGATTGGGGTTCTACAGGCAAGCCGCTCGCAAGGGAAGAGGAGGGCGCTATGGTCGCGACAGGAGACAGCAGACGAGGCGTCGGATGGATCGGCATGGGCGTCGCGGTATGGCCCCTTTCCGGGGGGCAGCGCGTGGGCGACTGGGCGCTTTCGATCGCGAGCAACAGCTGCTGCTCCGCGACCAGCCCCATCTGGCACAGCACGTTCTACGGCTATGATTTCAAGGGGTATCTCGTCTCCTTCGAGCTCACGGATTTCACGGGCGGTTTGGCCGGCACCTTGACCGGCGTGGACGGCTTTCGGGTGGCTTGCGGTCTGACCGCCGCCCCAATGTGTTCGGCGCGTATGAACCTCCGCCTCGGGGCACGTTGATCTGCGTACAGTGAAACAAGCAAGGGAAGACATGATCATATCAAAGGTCTCTCGAGCGGTGGTGTTGGCTGCTGGAGCGGTGTGCGCCGAACCGTCGGGCTTCTGGCGTTTTGAGGACGGCCGGGTTGGCGAGGCTGCGGGCGCGGTGGCGTCGGCCGCGAACGCTCAGGCGCTGGCCGGCAAGGCGGGCGCGTACGAGAAGGGCGCGCCGCCGGCGTTCGACGGGGCCGTGCCCGTTAAGGAGCTGTGGGACGGAGCGGCTGGGCAGCCCGCGGCCATCGCGAACAGCGGGTCGCTGCGCTTCAGCGCGCCGGAGGTGACCGGTAACGGCTCGCCGGTGGGCGGCGAGGTCGTGGTGTCGGGCAGGGAGGCGCTGGCTCGCCCGGAGAGCTTCACGCTGGAGGCGTTCGTGCGGGTGGCGCGGCTGACTCCGCGCCACGCGCTGATCGCGAGCAAGCGGCGCAACGGCCAGACCGGCGCGAGTTGGTCGCTCTCCCTTGCGCCGGGCGGGACGCTCGGGGTGCGCTTCGACACGCAGCCCGGCGCGCAGCAGGGCGGGCTGGGATTCAATCAGATCATCGGCTCGCCCGCGGTCGTCAGCGACGGCGCGTGGCACCATGTGGCGCTGACGTACGACGCGGGGACGCGGGCCGTCGGCCTGTATGTGGACCACGTGCCGAGCGGCCGGGGGGCCACGCTAAACCCGCTGGTCTACGACGAGAGCGACCTGGTGTTCGGGCGCGGGCTGGACGGCTGGCTGGACGAAGTGCGCCTCTCTCCCGAGGTGCTGCATCCCGAACAGTTCCTGAGGCCCGCGCGCTTCTTTTCCGACATGAAGCCGAAGGCCGCTATCCTGCCGCCCTTGCTTGACCAGACGCCGACGCGCGTGCAGTCGGCGCTCAAGCCGGACCTGAAGCGGATCGGCACGCTGATCCCCAAGAGCGTGGGCGAGATCGAGACGTCCCAGTGGTCGCTGGGCTGCGAGACGCTCGACCGCGACCTCGCGAACTGGGACGCGTACAAGGGGTATCTGGTTCCGCTGGGCATCCGCCGCATCCGGCTGCAGGGCGGCTGGAACCGGACGGAAACGAAAAAGGGCGAATACGACTTCGAGTGGCTCGACCGTATCGTGGACGGCGCGCACGAGCTAGGGTTGGCGGTGTGCCTGGAGACCTCCTACAACAACCGCCTCTACGAGCCGGGCGGTGCGACTGGCCCGGGCGGGCTGCTGCCGGCGGGCGAGGAGACGCTCGCGGCGTGGGACAAGTGGGTCGAGACCCTGGCGCTGCGTTACTCGGCCAAGGGCGTCAACGAGTGGATGATGTACAACGAACCCAACCTGCGCAAGGAGAACACGGCCGCGCTGATCGTCTCCAACAACATCCGGACGGCGGCGATCATCCGGCGGGTCGATCCGCAAGCCAAGATCGGCGCGTTCGTTCTGGCGGGGCTGAACCTGGAGATGATGCGGGCCATGCTGACGTCGATCAAGGAGCAGGGCCAGCTCGACCTGTTCCACTGGGCGATCTACCACGGTTACAGCGGCAACCCCGACCGCCTGAACGAGCGCATGGCCGAGTTCAACGCCATGCTGGCGGAGGTCGCGCCCAAAATCCGGCCCTGGCAGGGTGAGGCGGGGTGCGCCTCCGAGGAGGTGCAGTTCGCGCTCTCCGGCATCGACTGGACCGAGTACTCGCACGCCAAGTGGAACGCCCGGCGCATGCTGTGCGACATCGGACACGGCGTCGAATCGTCGGTGTTTACGATTTCGGACCTCGCGTACCACAAGGACTTCATCTCGCGCTACGGCCTCCTCAAGACCGGCTCAGACAACTCGCTCATCAAGGTCAAGACAGCCTACTACACGGTGCAGAATGTGGTGACGGTTTTCAACGACGCGCTGGCGCGCGTTCCCGGCTACGTGCTCTCTGTTGCCGGAGCCGAAACGAACCTCACGTGGTTCGCCTTCCGCGACAGGAAGAGCGGACTGGACGTGGTCGCGCTCTGGAACGGTGCGGAGATCCCCGGCAACGGATCGGAAATCAGGGACGTGGGCGTCACGATCCCGAAAGGTCGCTTCAAGCAACCGGTGTGGGTCGATCTGGTCACAGGCAATATCTACGAGATCCCTGCGGAGAATTGGACGTCCGAGGGTGAGGACGTGACGTTCAAAGTTGTGCCCGTTTATGACGGGCCTGCGGCGCTCATGGATAAGAGCCAGGTCGGATACGTGCCGGCGCGTGAGAAGAAGGGCGCAAAGAAGCCGGCGGCGGCCAAGCCGCTGGAAAGCCAGTTCGCGAAGCATCTGCTGCCCGGCACGCAGCAGCCTGCGCCTGCGGTGCTCATCTGCGCCGCGAAGGGCGAGAATGTTGCCGAGACGGTGAGGTGGCTGAATGCGCAGGAGGTGCACGCGTTTGTCCTCGTAGAGGGCGCCGCCTCTGCCGCGCAGGCGCTGGGAGCCATCCGCGCCCGCGCGGCGGAGTGGCAGGTGAAAGCGGACGCGGTGGGCGTGATGGGGGGTGGCGCAGCAGCGGCGGCGGCGGCCAGGGCTTGCGGCGATGCCGACTTCGCGGTGCTGCTGGATGTGGACCGTGCGCGCGTGATCAACGAGGTGCCTGAAGCCAAGCGCAAAACGACGTTCGTCGGCAATCGCGGTGAAAGCGAGAAGGGCCTGGCCGCCTGGCTGGAGAAGCGAAAGGGCAAAGTGTTCTGACCGAGGGGAAGCGTCAGGAACCGATTGCGGAGGGTTCTCCCGTACCGCTAGTCGGCCGGCTCGTGGCGCCGGCCGCACAGGCGTGAATCAGATCAGTACGTCCGGCGCTACGAGCCTGACGATCAGTGGGGAGAAGCAGGAATGAAAGCATTGGCAACGCTAGCGGCGTGGGGCCTGGCGGTGGCGCTCAGCGCCCAGGTGATCGACAACACGGACACGCGCGTGCAGACGACGCTCGATCCGGGGATGAGGCGGATCGGCACGCTCAAGCCGAAGGCTGTGGGCGAGATCGGGTCGTCGCGCTGGACGCTGGGGTGCGAGACCATCGACCGGGAGTATTCGGACTACGACGCGTTCAAAGAGTACCTGCCGGCGCTGGGCATCCGGCGCATCCGCTTGCAGGGAGGCTGGGCGCGGACCGAAAAGGATCCCGGCATCTACGACTTCGCGTGGCTGGACCACATCATCGATGACGCGCGGTCGCGCGGGCTGGAGGTCTGGCTGGAGACCAGCTACGGCAATCCGGCCTATCCGGGCGGCGGCGGGCGCACGCTCTCTGGCGGTTTCCCGAAGTCCGAAGAGGGGCTGAAAGCGTGGGACACCTGGGTCGAGAAAATGGCCGAGCGCTACAAGGGCAAGGTGCGCGACTGGAGCATGTGGAACGAGCCCGACGGCCACAAGGAGCACACGCCTGAGCGCGTCACCGACTTCGATATCCGCACCGCCGAGGTCATCAAGCGCGTGATCCCGGACGCCCGCATCGGCGGGCTGGTCCTGTGCGGGCCCAAGACCAACTACGTCGAGCACTTCGTCAAGACGCTGGCCGAGCGCAATAAGCTGGAGCTCTTCCACTGGGTCGTCTACCACGGCTACACGCGCAATCCAGACGACCACAACGCCGGGGCGCTGAAAGCCAAAGAGGTCGTGGCCCGGTTCGCGCCCGGCCTGAAGATGTGGCAGGGCGAGTGCGGCACGCAGTCGGAGTGGTGCCCGTCCGGGGCGCTGAGCAAGTATCCGTGGACCGAGCTGACGCAGGCGAAGTGGGACACGCGCCGCATGCTGGGCGACCTCGGCAACGGGGCCGACTCGGAGGTCTTCACGGCGGCGGACCTCGATTACCGCACGACCTCGTTCCACAACGGCCTCGTGCGCTACGGCCTGATCAAGACGGCGGGCGCGGCCGAGGGCTACAAGGTGCTCAAGGTCAAGATGGCCTACTACGCGGTGCAGAACGTGGTTTCGGTCTTCAACGACGAACTGGAGCTGATCCCCAACTACCCGTGCGAGGTTGCTTGCGCGAGCCCGCTGGCGGTTTACGGCCACCGTGACATCAAGAGCGGGCAGCAGGTCTGCGTGTTTTGGAATAAAGGCGTGGTGCCGTCCAACCACAACGACACGGTGAGCGCCACGCTGACCGTCAAGGGTGGCTCGTTTGCCGATCCGGTCTGGGTCGACACGATCACAGGCGGCATCTACGAGATTCCCAAGGACACGATCGCCGTCAAGGGCAGCACGGTCACCTTCAAGGACATCCCTGTCTATGACGCACCGGCCTTCATCACGGACAAGAAGCTCCTGTCTGTGGTGCCGTGGGCTGCCCATTGAGAGCAGCCGTTCCAGAGATGGCCCGAGACGGACTGAAGGACGGCCTACAAACACGCCCTTCCGCGCGCGCAGCCTTTGCTACAAACGAATTCGCCCACGTTTACTTGTGCTTGTAGTGGCGTCGTAAGGCGCTTCTTGGCCACATTTGACTTGCTGCTCTGTGCACCATCGCTGTTGATAAACGGCCGGGCAAAGACTATGCTATTGGACGTGTGTACGGTCGGGGAAACGCGGTGGCGTTCCCGGGCGGTGCGCAAGGAATAAAAGCGTAACAAGGGGGCACGGTATGCAGAGTCATCAGATTTCGGTTTCACGACGGGCGTTTCTGGGCGGCATGGCTGCGGCGGGCGCCGCGTCGTTCATTCCGGTTCGCGTCTTCGGTGCGGACGCCAAGCCGGACTCGAAGTTCGGCGGCGTTCAGATCGGGGCGATCACGTATAGCTTCCGCTCGATGCCCAAAAGCGCCGAAGCGGTGTTGCAGCACGTCGTCAACAGCGGGATCAGCTCGATCGAGCTGATGGGGGACGTCGTTGAGTCCTTTGCGGGCGGAGATCTGGTCAAGGTCGCGGCGCTCAAGAAAATGTACGCGGACGCGGGCGTTGGCATCCACATCGTCAAGTTCGGCAACATCGGCGACAAGAGCGTGACGGACGAGAAGATCGAGTACTATTTCAACGCGGCCAAAGCTCTCGGCGCCGGCGCCATCACGCGCGAGATCAGTGAAGATGCGGCGAAGCGCCTCGGCCCGATCGCGGACAAGCACGGCGTCAAGATCGCCTTCCACAACCACACGCAGATCAACGCGACGACCTACGACGGGCCGATCCTGTCTTACGGCAAGAACCTCGCGATCAACTTGGACATCGGCCACTACGTCGCCGCGAACGACGACTGCGTGCTGGCGGTCATCGAAAAATATCGCGACCGCATCTTCAGCCTGCATCTCAAAGACCGCAAGAACAAGGCGGGCAAGGGCGCGAACATGCCGTTCGGCCAAGGCGACACGCCGGTTCCTGCGGCCCTGCTATATCTGAAGAAGAGTAAGCTGCCGATCTACGCCGACATCGAGCTGGAGTACCCGGTCCCCTCGGACTCCGACGCGGTGAAAGAAGTCGCGAAGTGCGTCCAGTTCTGCAAGCAGGCGCTGGCGTAAGCGAAGGAGGTTCAAGCCATGAAGAATCAATCTACAGGCGCGGCGAAACTGTCTCGGCGCTCGTTCTTGGGCTCGGCTTTAACGGCGGGCGCGGCGTTCACCATCGTGCCACGGCACGTCGTGGCGCGCTCCGGCCAGCTGGCGCCGAGCGACAAGATGAACATCGGCTGCGTCGGCGTCGGCGGCATGCAGGGCGCCAGCGACGTCAACAACGTGAGCAGCGAGAACATCTACGCGATCTGCGACGTGGACGAGAACTTTCTGAACAAGTCGGCGGAGAAGTATCCGCAGGCCAAGAAGTTCCGAGACTTCCGCGAGATGCTGGACAAGGAGTACAAGAACCTGGACGCGGTGACCATCACGATCCCGGACCACATGCACGCGACGGTCGCGCTGTGGGCCATGGAGCGCGGGCTGCACGTCCACTGCCAGAAGCCGCTGGCGCAGTCCATCTGGGAGTGCCGACAGCTGGCCAAGGCTGCGCAGAAGTACAAGGTCGCCACGCAGATGGGCAACCAGGGGTATTCTCACCCCGCGACGCGCATCGCGAGCGAGACGATCTGGAGCGGCGAGCTCGGCGAGATCAAAGAGGTCCACGGCATGAACGGCGGCGGCTTCGCGCGCGCCGTCAAGGCGTGGCCGGCTGGGGAAGAGGTGCCCCGCACGCTCGACTGGGAGCTCTGGACCGGACGCGCGGCGATGCATCCGTACAGTTCAAAGATCGCGCCGATCCAGTGGCGCGGCTTCCTGGACTACGGCACGATGATGGTTGGAGACTGGGGCGTCCACATCATGGGGCCGGCCAACTGGGGCCTCCAACTGACCGCTCCGCTCAGCGTGGAGTGCATCGCGGTCGACGAGGTCAACGAGGTGACTTATCCGCACTACGCGTGCCGGTTCGAGTTCGGCGAGCGGGACTGCAAGTTCGTGCCCGGCGGGAAGATGCCGCCGGTGTCGGTGTACTGGTACGAGGGCAAGATGTGCGGCAAGTTCAAGGTTCCGGAAGGCCTGACGCCGGAAGACGTCAAGCCCTACAACGAGGTCTTCGTCGGCACCAAGGGCTTCATGGGCACGACCGGCCGCGGCGAGGGCGTGCGCCTGATTCCCGAGGCCAAGATGAAGGATTACAAGAAGCCGGCCGAGGTCATCGAGCGCTCCCCGGGCCACTTCAAAGACTGGATCCGCGCCTGCAAGGGCGGCCCCGCGGCCTGCTCGAACTTCGGCATCTCCGCGCCTTACACGGAATGGATGCTGTTGGGCGCGATATGCTGGCGCTTCCCGAACGAGAAGCTGCTGTGGGACGCCAAGGCCATGCGCTTCACCAACAACGAGAAGGCCAACGCCTTCATCAAGCCCGTCTTCCGCAAGGGCTGGGAGCTGAAGGAAATCACGGCTTAGCGCCGTCTGCCTTTCCGCGTGTGGGGGACGTATGGGATTGGGCTTAGGGGCCTGGTCTCATACGTCCCCTCTCGTTGTTCGGCGTCGACGCATGGGCGCCGAGGATTCAGTATGGCGCAGGTGTTTGCGACGCCCGAGGCCCGCGCAAAGGGGCCGGGAGGCGACTCACTTCACCCACGCTTGGAAGGATGCGGACTGAACGATCTGGCTGGCCAGCGATGCATACCCCGCTGTGAGAGGATGGCTGGCGTCAGCGTAGAGGGCGCTGGGCAGTGTGCCGGGCTGGGCGTAGGGGATGCGACTTTCGGAAAGCCAGGTGACGATGCCGGCATGGAGGGCTCTGTATGCGCCCAGCGATGGGTCTGCGATCATGTGCTCGTTGAAGGGGGCGACAATCACCAGCACGTCATTGCCGCCGTGGCGGAGCAGCGCGACGGTGCGCTGAAACGCGGCCCACTGAAGAGAAGACGACAGGGGCACCCACTCGAACGCGGCCTTGCGCGGGCCCTCGGCTGACCACGGCCTGTGGCGGCGGCTGCCTTCGCCGCGCTCGAGGTCGTCGGCGTGGCCCGAGGGCACGACACACGTGATCCTCGCCAGCGGGTTGCGGTAGGCGTTGGGGTAGGAGCGTGGGTGATCCGGATCTTCGGCCAGGGTCCACTGCGTGACGCTGCGCTGATTGAAGTAGGCGCTCTGAAGATGGTTGCCCCAGCCCATGAGGGACACGTGCCGACCAAGCACGGATCCGATGCGCGTCGCGGCGTCGGACTGGTAGCTGGGAACCTTGGGGCGAAACTGAGGAATCAGCGGCGCGTGGTTGATCGTCTCGTCGCTCTCCGCCTGCAGGTCGGCCTTAGGGCTCGTGAGCCAGAGAAGGTTGCACACGACGATGACTTTGCGCTTATGCAGCGAGGTGCCGTAGTCCCTCACCAGCCCTTCCAGCGCCAGCGGAAACAGGCCGTTGACGCCGGCGTTGACGAAGCGGCCGGGCGTCGCGGCCTCTGCGTTCAGAAAATGCGGCAGCGTGCCGTCGGCTTTGACATATTCGCCCCAGACCACCGAGTCGCCGAGCACCACGATCGGCTTCGCCACCGCGGCGGTCTTTTGAAGATACCAGTCATACAGCCAGTAGTCGTTGCTGAGCGCATAGGGGATGCGGTAGTCGGCGCCGACCTCGAAGCGCTCGACGTGTCTCCACGCGCGCGGAAGCGCGACGGCGATCAGCGTCACGATGAGCAGCGCGACGAGCCACTGCCGGAGCGTGAGCCGTACCTCGTGCGTGATCGGCAAATCGTCGTTGGAAGTTGTTTGGTGTGCTTGTCGCATAATGTTAGAACTGAAAATAGATGAATGTGCCGCCGCCTGACGAGAAGAGAAGCAGGTAGAGGATCATAAAAACGGCGGTGGCGACGCGGGCCGGCGCGCGCTGAAGGTGTACGCGCCAGCTTGACTCGTATAGCGCTTCGTAGAGCCAGACGAGGGCGACCAGCACGAGCAGCAGGGCGGGCACCTGGGGGTCGTGCCAAGGCGCGGTGAAGATGCGCCGGACGATGAGCAGCGCGTCAGTCAGGGAGCTGGCCCGGAAGAAGATCCACGCAAAGCAGACGAACAGGAACACGCCGATCTGCTTGACGGCTTTGGGCACGCGCTGGCAGTAGAACGCCGAGCGCTCAAGCTCGCGGCTGATCATCACGCCCAGGCCGTGCAGCAGGCCCCAGGCGAGAAACGTCCAGGACGCCCCGTGCCAGATGCCGGACACGGCGAAGGTGATGAGCAGGTTGCGGTAGGTCTGCAGCGTGCCAGACCGGCTGCCGCCCAGCGGGATGTAGACGTAGTCCCTGAACCACGACGACAGGCTGATGTGCCAGCGGGTCCAGAACTCGCCGATGCCGGTGGCGAGATAGGGGTTGCGGAAGTTCAGGATCAGGTTGAAGCCCATAACCTTGGCGATGCCGCGGGCCATGTCGGTGTAGCCGCTGAAGTCGAAGTAGATCTGCCAGGCGAAGGCGAAGGTGGCCATGAGCAGGGCGGGGGCGTCAAAAGCGGACGGGTTCTCGTAAACGCGGTCCGCGTAGCACGCGAGGTAGTTGGCCAGCGCGAGCTTCTTGAAAAGGCCCACGAGGAAAAGCGAGGCGCCGTCGGTGAAGTTCCTCAGGCGGATCTCTGGAAACGTCTGGAACTGGGGGAGCAGGTGTTTGGCACGCTCGATGGGGCCGGCCATCAACTGCGGGAAGAAGCACACGAAGGTTGCGAAGCGCAGGAAGTTCTTCTCGCGCGGCACGTTGCCGAGGTAGAAGTCGATCGTGTAGCTGAGCGACTGGAAGGTGAAGAACGAGATGCCGACCGGAAGCAGGTAGGTGAAGCCGTACGGCATCAGCGTGGCCGGCTCGGGCAGCGCGGCAGCCAGATGGGCCTGCGCCAGCAGCCCGTTGATGGTCTGGACGAGGAACCCGGCGTACTTGAAGAAGAGCAGCAGCGCGAGGTTGTTGAAGAGGCTGATGAACAGCCAGATTCTCCGGCTGCTGAACAGCGCACCCAGCGCCATCAGCAGGACCAGGACGCTCAGCATGAGCAACGCGGGCCGCAACGTCGTCGGCCCGAAAAGGGCCAGCGCCAGAAGGCAGACGGCTGCCGCGGCCGACACGATGAAGGCATGCCTCAGCACGCGGTCATCGAAATGCAGCCGCGTCAGCCGTGCGGCGACGTCAACCTGTGTGCCTTCGCGCGGACACCGGCCCATCAAGGTGACGAGGAAGTAGTCCAGCACCGTGGAGTAGAACACGAGGGAAAGGTAATAGGGGTTCCACCAGCCGTAGAAGACATAGGACGCCAGCATCAGCCAGGCGATCCAGAAGCGCGTCTTTCGCAGCAAGAAAAAGACCGGCAGAACGACCAAAAGGAAGACGGCAAAGGTCCATGTGTGAAACAGCATCCGAAGAGCCTCCAAAAAAGCGCAATACGGCACAGCGCACTCAACTATTCGAGCGAGTGCAGTCGGATTTCGGCTTTTAGCGCAACGAATTCGGGGTCGCTTGTGTAGAGCACGGCATCATTTTGCTTCGCGAGTGCGGCAGCGCAGGCATCGGCCAGACTCATTTTGAAGCGAGCCTTGTACTCGGCGGCCCGATCGGCCACGGCTCTGTCCACCGGGTGGAATGTAATCGGCAGAACGGAGAGCAAGGACTCCACCACGCGCCACTTGGCAGGCCCGTCCTTTCGCAGGACGATGTACTTGACTTCAGCGTAGTTCAGCTCGGTCATGGACAGCGCCAGATGACCGTCCTTGGCCTTTCTCAAAGCCGCATGGACGGCTTTGTGGCCGGGTTCTTGGCGCAGATAGGCCAGCAAGGCGAAACTGTCAAGAACGACGGCTGGCACGGCGCTCCTCCAATTCACTTTCTTCGATCCGGTAAAGTGCCCGCTCTTCGGCGAGGGATGGCGCGTTCTTTTGAGACCTCAGAATTCCGCACCCCGCATCGATCACGGCGTCGGTGACCGGCTTAAGCAAAATGCCTTCGCTTGTGGCTGTCACGACGGCTCGCGTTCCGGTTCCGATACCGAACAGGCGTCGTATTTGGACGGGAATGACAACCTGTCCTTTGGTTGTGAACGATACCGTTGGCATGTAGGCGGTTTTCATGAGGGAAAGTATAACAGTCATAAGAAAGTAAGACAATCGAAAAATGACGCACCCCAGCCGACCGTCAACGCTAACTCTCCATCAGCGCGCGAATGTGGGCTTCCACGGAGTCGGCCAGTCCTTCCAAGGCATAGCCACCCTCCAAGACGGAAACGAGTCGGCCTTTGCAACAGGTCTCGGCGATGCCTTTGACGATCCGCGTGAGTTCCGCGTAGCCTTCAGCCGTGAGTTTCATTCCGCCTAGCGGATCGCTTTGGTGAGCGTCAAAGCCGGCGGAAATGAGGACGAAGTCTGGCCGAAAGGCGAGTGCGGCGGGCTTCAGCGTGTTTTCAAAGGCGTCGCAATAGTCCCGGTCGGCGGAGCCGGCCGGCAAGGGGACGTTAATCTTGAAGCCGGTTCCCTTGCCTGCTCCCGTCTCCTCCGCGCTGCCGCTGCCGGGATAGAAGGGGGAGCGGTGGACGTCGACGTGCAAGATGGTCGGATCGTCGTATGAGGCGGCCTGAGTGCCGTTCCCGTGGTGGACGTCCCAGTCCACGATGAGCACCTTGGCGAGATTGTGCTTCTGCTGGATATAGCGCGCGGCGATGGCGACATTGCCGAAGAGGCAAAAGCCCATGGCCTTCTCTCTCAGCGCGTGGTGCCCGGGCGGCCGGATGGCGCAAAAGGCGTTCCGAGCCTTGCCGCCGGCCACGGCGTCGACTGCCGCAAGTACGCCGCCGACAGCGAGCACAGCCGCGTCGTAGGACTTGGCCGAGACGGGCACGTCCGGCGTGTCGATGAAACGGATGCCGTCTCCACATTCGGAGCAAGCCTGCTTGACTCGCTCCACGTACTCCCGCGAATGGACGGCGGCGAGCCATTGCTCTTCCGCCGGAGCGGCTTTGAGCGCCAGGAGTTTGTCCATGAGGCCTTTCTCCTTCAGGCACGTGACGATGGCCTCGAGCCGCTGCGGCCGCTCCGGATGGCGGTCGCCGACCTTGTGCTCGAGAAAGAGCGGGTCGTAGAGAAGCCCGGTTGGCAAGGGCGTTGCGGGGGGGGCGGACGGAGTCGACCTCGCCTCCGTGCGAGGCCGGGACGCGCGCGGCTCGTCGTCGGCGTGCCAGTCGGGCGCAAAATTTGAGCCTTCGGCCGTGAGCGCGATGAAGTCCATGTCGTCGCCGCCGAGGCGGCTGACGCAGATCTGCCAGGGCCCATCCGAGGACGGAGCGCGGCAGAAGACGATCAGCGAGCCGTCCGGCGAGTAGCGCGCGTCGTGCTGGAGGTCGGCGCCGAAGGTCACTTGCTCCCAGTCCTTGCCGTCCGAGCCCACCTGATGGACGTGACCCTTGACCGTCTGGCAGAGCAGGCGGGTGCCGTCGGTCGACCAGCGAGGCGTGCAGGACGGCTCCTCGGTGTTGAGCGGCGAAGTCTCTTTCCCGTCGGGAGTGAGGAAATAGATGCCGATGGCGCCGGTGTGGCGGCTGGCGAGGGCCAGCGTCTTGCCGTCAGGACGCCAGGCCGGGACGCCGCAGCGCTCCCACGCCTCCGGAGACATGCGCCGCTCTTGTCCCGAAGCGAGTTCACGCACCCAGACCTGATTCTCGCGGATGAAGACGATCTGCCGGCCGTCGGGTGACCAGTCGGCTTGGCTTCCGGCCGTCACCCTCTGCGGCGCGGAGCCGTCGCGCTGCATGGCCCAGACTTCGGGGAAGCCGCCGCGCAGGGTCGTGTAAAGGATGCGCTTTCCGTCGGGCGAGAAGCGCGGATCCGCATCCGGGTCGGTGCCTTGCGTCAGAGGCTTGGGCTCCTCGCCGTTCGCCCGCATGCTCCAGATTTTGAGCGGGCCGCTGCGGTCGGAGACGAAGATGATCGTTCCCTTCAGCTGCGAGGGCTCCAGTTTGCCGCTCGGCGGAGACGGGGGCTCGGCGGGGGCCCTGGCGGGCGCCGTGACGACAGCGGTGGCGCCTGCCTCCGCCTTAGCAGGCTGAGCGGGCGGCGTTGCGGCGGAACTCCGTGCCCGGCGAAAGCCGTAGGTGTCCGCGCCGAAGCACGCGTCGGTGAAGGCGGGGAACTCCTTGGCCCGGTAGGCCGCGGTACACTTCTCCGCGCCGCAGTCCCACGCGCCTCCGCGCAGCACGCGCTGCTGCCCGGCCGCAGGCCCGCGCGGATTGTCGCGCGGGCTCTCCTGATAGTAGCCTTCGCCGTACCAGTCGTTGCACCACTCCCAGACGTTGCCGAGCATGTCGTGAAGGCCCCAGGCGTTGGGGCGCTTCTGGCCGACGGGGTGAGCCATCCCTTCGGAGTGCGGCTTGAACCAGGCGTGCTGGGGCGCCTTGGTCGGGTCGTCGCCGAAGAAGTAGCGCGTGCGGCTGCCGGCGCGGCAGGCGTACTCCCACTCGGCCTCAGTGGGCAGGCGGTAGCCGCTGGCCGCGAAGTGGCACGCCCATGTCTGCGGGTCGTAGCAGGGCGTGAGGCCGTCGCGCTCCGAGCAGGTGTTGCAGAAGCGAGCAGCGTCGATCCACTGGATACGCTCCACGGGGTTCTGCCGGCCCTTGCGCTTGGACGGATTTGAGCCTGCGATCTTCTCGTACAACTCTTGCGTCACGGGGCAGCGGTCCATGTAGAAGGAGGCGACGGAAACCGTATGCGGCGTTTCGTCCGCGCGTCCGCCGGGCTGCCCCATGCTGAAGTCGCCCGCCGGGATCAGGGCCAGCTCGCCGCCCGAGGGCGGCCTGATGACGGCATTCGCGGCTGCGGCGGGTGCCGCGCCGCTTGGGGCTGCGAGCCGTTCGCCGCACGATACGAGCAGCACGCTGCTCCCAAAGAGGAGGGCGGCACTGCGAGCGAGTCGTTTCATCAGTGCCTTGCTCCCTCGTGGTTGGCCGGGCTATTCAGGGCCGCCTGCGTGCGGGCGCGGATCTCCGCGGCGATCCCGGCCAAGCGCGGCTCCGTGGCGAGCAGCAGGCCCGCCTTCTGGCGCATGCTCTTTACGACCCAGCGGCACTCGCCGGCCAGTTCGTCCTGATTCCCGCCGATCTCCACCATGGGGCGGGTGAAGGCCTTGCATTTCTCGAGCGCGTCAGCGCCTTCGTAAGCGAGCGTGGTCCGGCGGAACTCCTCGACCATCTGCTTGGCGTGCGCCACGGTCTTGATCTTCTCCCTGCGCGCGTCCACCCGCGCGTCAATCTTTTGAGCCAACTGAGCCAGCTCCGTGAGCGGGGCCTTCAGTTCCGGGTGAACCTTGATTTGCTCGGCGAGGTACTCCCGCACCGAGTGCCCGAACGCCACGTAGCCCTCGATCCGGCCGCGGATGTGGGCCACGAAGGCGATCACCTCCTCGAGGACCTGTTCGATCTCCTCGCGCTTCTGCCGCTGCTGGCCTTTGTCGTAGATGGGCTCCAGCGTGTCGCGCGTCGAACAGGTGGCCCGGCCCTTGTACTGCGACTTCTGCCCTTCCAGATCCAGGATGTACTCGCACGGGCCGACGCCTAGGCTGCTCCGCATGATGTCCACGACGGTGTAGACGTCCAGCGGCGTGGCTTGCACGCGGTTGAGCGGGTAAAACACCGCCGGGCCGCGGAAGGTGAGGGCCTCATGCTTCAGCGGCTGCAGAAAGACCTTGGACTCGGAGTCGGACCAGCAGGGGTAGAGGGTGGCGCCCAGCACCGTGGTCCAGCGTTTCCGGGTAAGGGGGACGCTGCCCGAGCCGCCGCCGAATGGAACCGGCTTCTGGTATTCCGCGCCTTGCTTCTGCTGCAGGAGCATCTCCCAGGTGTCGGTCAGGTCGTCGGTTCGCGTGAAATCCGCACGCCAGCACGCGGGGAAGGGGAGCTTCCACCCGATGGGGATAACCTTGTCGCCTTCCTCGGCCTTGATGTCCAGCGCGTGCCAGAGCTGCGTGCTCTCGAGCAGCGCGGTCCAGATCTTCCGCCCCTTGCCGAAGCGGATCTCCGAGCCGGTGATCGTGCGCTGCGCGCCCTCGCCCGCGAGCGTGACGCGCACCTCCTGATCGCGGTTCTCGAAGACGCAAACGGCGATGCTGTCGCCCTCTCCCGACAGGTGGACGAGAAAGTTCTCGCTCGGCAGCTCCGCGCGGGCCGCAGGGATCTTGGCCGCGTCGATCACGATGTCATCCGCAAAGAAATCCGGCAGGACCAAGAAGCGGCACGGAACCTGGACGCGGAGCGCTTCGGCACCCGCGAGCGGCTCCGTTTCCAAGAGGGGCTCGCCTTTCTTGAGGCGGAATCGGGCAGCGAGGGCCGCACCGCCAGAGGTCGTGTACGACGCTTCCATGCAGAGGGCGCCTTTGGCGTTTTCCACCAACGAGGCCTTGTCCAGGCGGGCCGCCACATGGTCGCCCGACCCCAGTAGAACCAGCCGCGAGCGCAGAACCGCGCCGGAGGGCCCGCACGCATATAGCTCAATCGCCGCACTCTGTTTCCGCAGAACCGCTAGAAGCCTGCCGTTCGAGAAAACCGCATCGCCTTTGAAGGAGGCTGCGGTCGTGTCTTTGGGGATCGCGGCCCACCCCATCTTGGCCGCGAGCGAAGCCGGAGCAAGCGGCTCAGCCGATGCCTGCGCCGTATCCCAGACGCCGGGCGCGGCTGGCTCCGTCTCAGCGGCACGCAGGGACGAGAGCGGGCAGGCGGCGCTGGCAATGAGAAGCAGCAATAGACGTGCATCGAATGAAGTCATGGCGATATTCCTCCTGTGAGGTTCATACATAACGCTCGCTTGGGGGGGGCGTCCCAGCGGCCGCCCCTGCCTTCGGAGATCCTACGGGAGATCACATTGTCTTCTCCGGCGCTTTGCGCACACATCGAAAACCGATGGCGTCTCGGGCGAAGCAGGCGTCTTGGAAGCCAGGAGTCTCGCCGATACGGGCGGACGACCGCAGGCCTTTGACTTTGGAGTTCCACGCGCCGCCGCGGAGCACGTAGCGCGTCCCTTCGCGCGGCCCGCGCGGATTGCATGCCGGGCTGGCCGAATAGAAGCTGTCTTCGTACGGGTCGTTACACCATTCGGCCACGTTGCCGTGAAGGTCATACAAGCCCCACGGGTTGGGACGCTTCTGGCCAACGGGGTGTGCCGCCTTGGCCGCATTCACGTCGAACCAGGCGTACAGGCCGGCGTTGCGCGGGTCGCTGCCGAACGAATAGTCCTGAGTCGTGCCGGCCCGGCAGGCGTATTCCCATTCCGCCTCGGTTGGCAAGCGGTAGCCGTCAGCCTCGAAGTCGCAGGCGCCGCTCTCTTCGTTGTAGCAGGCGTGCAACCCCTCGCCGAGAGACCGCGCGTTGCAGAACGCGACGGCGTGACCCCATCCGACCATTTCGACCGGATTCGCGGGCGCCCTGAAGTGCGAGGGATGGGGGATTTCCAGTTTGTCGTACTGGGCCTGCGTCACCTCGCACCGATCCATCAGGAAGGCGCTCACTGAAACCTTGTGGACGGGTGTTTCGTCGGCGTTCCCGCTGCGGCTGCCCATCTCGAATTCGCCCGCCGGGAGCAAGACCATGTCCACCCCGCCCTTGGTCGTGATGACCGGCGGGGCCTTCGCTGCCGTCGTGCGGTTGGCGGGTTGGCCACAACCGAATGCGAGGGCCAGCGCGGCGCACATGCAAAGCCGAAGTGTGTTTCCGAGCCATCTCATGGGGCTGCTCCGGTTTTACTTTTCGCCGCCGCGCCTCACGAAGACCCAGTCGGGCTCCTTGTTGGAGTTGCCGTCGAGGGTGATGGCCACCCATCTGTTCGTAGCCGTCGCATCCGCCACGCAGACGTCCCAGCCCGGCGCCTCCGAACCAGGGATTTCAGGCGCCAGCCCCATCTTCCGGCCTTTGCGCTTGGCGCCTCGCGTGAAGGCGATGTACGTGCCGTCTGGCGACCAGTCCGCGTGGTAAGTTTCGTTCGGCTCCTTGCTCTCGACGACGTTGTTTAGGAAGGTGGCCTTGGGGAAGCCTTGGCTGAAATCAAGGCTGGCCATGCCGACGGAAAAATCACCGTGGCCCCAAATGACCGTCTTGCCGTCGGGGCTCAGATCTGGGCGGCAGCCTGCGAGGCTCAAGTCGAAGACCTTGTCGCCGTCAGCCGCCAACGCCACGAGCGCATGGCTGAACCCCATGCCGCCGTGAACGGTCGCCACGAACCACTTTCCGTCCGGGGACCAGTTCAGGCAGTAGAGGTGATGGATGGTCGGGTTGGGGTGCGGCCGGCGGTCGCCGCTCGTCAGGTCGTAGACGCAGAGCCCCTTGGTCACGTAGTCCATCGCGTCCCACTTCTTGAATTCGGCCGGCAGGTAGGCGATCGAAAGGCCGTCGGCGCTCCAGCAGGGCTCGCGGGCATTTTCCGCGATCTTCAGTCGCTGGCTTCCGTCGAGGGCCATGAGGTAGAGATTGCGCGCCTTGGCCGTGCCCTTCCCTTCGTCGACCACGAAGCAGAGCTTTGTGCCGTCGGGTGAAGCCTTTGGATAGAACTCATCCGCGTCCGGCGTGCGCGTCAGATTGACGGGGCTTGAGCCGTCCGCGTTCATGACGTAGATTTCCCAGTTCCCGTCGCGGCAGGTCTCGAACGCGATCCGGTGAGGACAGGCCTTCAACGCCTGCAGCAACAGCGGGCTGGCGCCCGGCGGCTGCGCGGCCGCGGGGGCCACTTGCTTGCCTGCCTGCGACGGCAGCGCCAGCAGCGACGCCGCCAGCGCGACGGCGGCGAACCCAGCCGGCGCGCCGCGCTCGGGCTTGGACGTGCGATCTGCTCCCCATAAGCTCATAGACATCCTCCACGCCATGATGTACAGAGAAAAGTGTAGCAGGATCGTCTGCGCATAGAAATGGTATTCTCAGCAACGCGCGCTGTCCCGAAGAGGCGCGCCCGCATTGACCCCGGCAAGATGAAGATGGTACCATCGGCCAACAGCGCGGGGCTGTGTTATTCTTCAGTGAGGAGGCTGTTGCTTTGCTCGAAATCTATGTAGATGCTGATGCCTGTCCGGTTAAGCAGGAGGTGTGCCGTGTCGCTAAACGGTATGGCTTGGGCGTCACGCTGGTGGCTAACAGCTGGATGCGCATTCCGAGTGATCCGCGCCTGAAGCTCGAGGTTGTTGCGGGCGTGCAGGATGCTGCCGACGACTGGATCGTTGCACACATGGGGCCTCGCGACATCGTGGTCACCGCCGACATCCTGCTGGCGAGCCGCTGCGTGAAAGTCGGCACGCGCGTCATCAGCCCAACGGGTCAGCCGTTCACGGAGGACAACATCGGCCAGACGGTCGCGATGCGGGAGCTGCTGTCGGAGCTTCGCGGCTCTGGCCAAATCACAGGTGGGCCTGCTCCGCTCAATCAGCGCGACCGCTCCCTTTTCCTGCAGCAGCTCGATAACGCCGTCCAAGCCGTCCGTCAGGCGGTGGCGAAAGCGGACGGCGCGGCGCGCGTGAGCGCGGGCACCGAGCGGGTGCGTCCCTGAACGAGGCACGTCACTGTCGCCACGCGCGAGGCAGCCTTTGCGCTCATCAACCACGCGTCGCCGTGAGACGCCGGACACGGCGCTGTTCGAGCTCGTGCCGTGAGCCGGCTGGTAACGGGGCGCACGGACGCGCGACGCGCGTCACTCCCGGAATGCGTGAAACGTGCAATGATGCGCGGGCCGCTGGGAGCACGCGTCTGCCTGCCCGGCAGCGGACGGATGCGGCGCCTTGCCGCTTCTCGGGACAGGAAAGGTGCGGCGCGGGGTCGCGCGTGCACCACGGATGAAGACCGGCGTCCGAGTTCGCAAAATCAAGGGCCTCGTTCGCATTATCGAGGTTGCGCGAGGATGGGGCATAACCTATAGTGATTCCATCGCTGGATATCAGTATGGGGGGGAGCTTCATGCGTAAGTGGGGAATGTTTGCGCTTTGTTTGTGTCTGGGGTCATACGGGGTCTTTGCGGACGCTGCACCCTCTCATGTGAACACGGTGAACGGCGTGTCGAACGCCGTCCCGAACGGCTATGTGCCGCCGCTGGTCAGCAACGGCAGCCTGTGCATGCTGGTGGACTGTCTGGGCGGACAGGCCCAGCGCTGCACGGTCAACATGACGCCGACCATTTTCTGGGAAGGGCGGCGCTATGGGCCGCCGAAGGATCAGCTGATTCCTTTCGGCCATTTCGAGACGGACGTCGCGGCCGACGGAAAGAGGCTGGCGATGCCTGCGGCGTGGACGCAGGCGCTGGACACGAAAGCGGCGCTGGTGACGTGCAGCAACCAGTACGACAACGGACTCGTGGTTGAAACCTGCGTGTTCACGCCGCTCAGCCGCGATATGGTCGTGATCAGGAAGCGGGTGTCGTCAGCGAGCGCCGCTACCCGCTCGGCGCAGCTGACCTTTCATTATCGCTTCACGCCTCCGGGCGGCGAGAACCGCGCGCCACGCCGCGTGGTCTGCGCAGGGGGGGGGGACGAGGCGGCCAAGGGCGTGGAGTTCCGCTTTCAGGCGGACGCCCACAGCCCGTGCGACGGCATCGTCTCGGTCTTCGCGGATAAACCGGTGACGGCCACGGTGGACAAGCAGGTCGCCTCGTTGACATCCGAGATTGCGCTCGAGGGCGGCGTGCCGTCCGAGGTGACCTTCTGCCTGCTTTTTGCGGACTCGCTGGACGGCAAGGATTATGCGGAGCGGGCCGCGGCGCTGCAGGCCCGGGCGCTGCAGCTGGGCTACGACGGTCTCTACGCCGAGCACCAGCAGGCGTGGTCCGCGTACTGGGACGAGTCGTATGTGCGCCTGCCGGACGCCAAGCTTGAGACCGTCTACAACACGGCGCAGTATCACCTGCGGGCCAACGCGACCCGGTGGTCGTTTCCGGTCGGCATCTTTAACTCGCACTGGGCGGGGCGTTTCTTCGGCTGGGACGAGATGTTCTGCTATCAGGCGCTGGTCAGCAGCAACCACCGCGACATCGCGCGCCGCGGCCCCGAGTTTCGTTGCGCCGGCCTGAAGGTCGCGACCGACCGGGCCGCGCACTACGGCAAGGCGGGCCTGTATGGCGCACGCTATCCGTGGGAGACGCTGGAGGACGGGTCTGAGGCCGCGCCGCCCGGATTCTGGATGGAGCACGTGTTCCACATGTCGAACATCGCGTTGGCGGCGTGGTACCAGTACCTGTTCACGGACGATGCGGAGTATCTGGCGAAAACGGGCTACCCTGTGATCAAGGAGTGCGCGCGGTTCTTCCTCGCCAACATGGTCAACGAAGCGCCGGACGGAGGTATGTTCATCGGTAAATGCACGGATCTGGAGCGGCTGGGGCCGGCGAAGGTCAATCCCTTCATGACCTCCTGTGGTGCGATCTACACGCTCGAGGCGGGCGCGAAGGCGGCCGCCCTGCTCCAGGCGGACGGGGCGGAGGCGGCGGCTTGGACGCTCGCGGCGGCGAGGCTGCGCGACTCGCTGCCGGCCGAGGGCGACCGGTATGTGCCCTATGCGGGATGCAAAGACGAGAGCGTGGCGTCGCTGGGCGGGCTCTTCCCGTATCCGGTTTTCGACGAGACGAGCGCGCGCCAAAGCAACGCGGTCTATCACTACGTCAAGAACGGGCGGGCCTTCGGCAACATGTACCAGATGGGCTCGTCGGTGTGCGCGTGGTACCTGGGGTGGATGGCTGCGGCGCTGGCCGAGCTGGGCGACAAGACGGAGCCGGCCAAGATGCTGGAGGAGGCGGCCTCCGGCGCGGGCTGCTTCGGCGAACTGTTCGAGATCAACGAGGAGAAGGTGTCGCGGTGCCCCTGGTTCTCCACGGCGTCCGGCAACGTCGTTTACGCGCTGAACCAGATGCTGCTGCAGAACAGGGAGGACGGCTCAATCCGGCTCGCACAGGGCGTGCCCGAGGCGTGGAAGGACTACGCGTTTAAGCTCGCCTGCCACGGCAACCTCACGGCGGAGGTGGAGGTGAAGGGCGGCAAGATCGTCAGGCTGACGCTGGAGCCGGGAGATGCGGGGCGCGAGCGGACGCGGGTGATCGTGCTGCCGGCCGGGCTTGTCAATGAGGCGGCGTTCAACCGGACGGTGGTCAAGGGCGTGGCGGCGCACGGTGCCAACACGATGATCGAAGTTCGGATCCAGGGCCGGACAGAGCTGGTACGGCGGAACTGATTATTCAGATGACGGGATTGCAGTAGAAAAGGGGGTGCGAGTTGAAAAGCAGCGTCATGTTGCTGGGAGTGGCTTGGGCCGGTTCCCTCTGTTACGGGGCAATGTTGGTTGCCGCCGTACTGTGCGGGTGCCTGAGCGTGAACGCGCAGACTGTCGCGCTCAAAGTGTGCGACGTCGAGGTCGCGGTTGACGAGAAGGGAAATCTGACTTCCCTTAAAAACACGCAAACCGGGCAGGACTATGCGGGCGGTCATCCGCTGTGGCGGCTCTACTTCGACCGCAAAGACGGCGAGAAAGAGATCGAGATCCTGGCGTCAAACAATGTGCCCGAAGTGCGGCGGGAGGACGGGCGGATCACTCTCACATACCGCTCGCTGAGGACGCGCGATGCCGAGCTGAAGATGGGACTCTCGCTTTCGGTACGGGTTGAGGACGGGCTTGTTCGCTTCGGTTCCGAAGTCTCGAATAGCGAGCCGCACACCATCATACGCGAGCTGCACTACCCGCTGGTCGGCGCATGTCGGCTGCCGCCAGGCCACAGGCTGCTGACCACGCACCTCGGCGGGCAGCTCAGCGCCGATCCGGTCAAGCGCATCGTCGCGGCGGGCAACAGTCCCCCGTACATGGCGCCATCACAATATTACCGTCAAACCGACCTGAAGTATCCGGCGCACACCTCGGCGAACTGCTTCGCTTTTGTGGGCGAAGCACAGGGTCTTTATCTGGGCAGCCATGACCTGACCTATCAGGACACGTGGCACGGGCTGCGGGTCTATCCGGACGCGTCAGGCGTGTTCAGCCTGCTTGAAGCGGGTCTCTACAAGTATCCCAACTGCACGAATGGCCAGGTGTGGGCGTGCGACGCGAACGTGCTCGCACCCTATACCGGCACGTGGCACCAGACGTCCAAGATCTACCGAAAATGGGCTGACACGTGGTGGCGCCACCGCGAGGCGCCGGCGTGGGTGACCCAGATGAAAGGCTGGCAGCGCATCATTTTCCGCCACCAGTACGGCGAAACCTTCTTCAGGTACTCGGACTTGGATAACCGTATCCGTCAGGCGGGCGAAAGCGTGGGCGTGAACGCGGTGTTTCCGTTCGGTTGGTGGCAGAGTGGCATGGACAACGGCTACCCGGACTCCTACTGGGTGACTGATCCCGAACAGGGCGGCGATACAGGTTGGGCGGATGCGGTCGCTGCATACCGGAAGAACGGCGGCAGGGTTCTGCTGTATTTCAACGGCAAGCTGATCGACCGCGAGAGCGAGTTCTACCGGAACGGCGAGGGCAAGGCCGTCTGTTACCACGACAACACCGGGTCGGATTATACGGAGCAGTACCGGTTCAAGGGGCTGGGAACGTTTACGGGGCATTACAACGCCCGGACGTTTGTCGTGGCGGACACCAGGCGGGAGGCGTGGCGAAAATGGCTGCTGCGCATGGCTGACCGCGCGGTCAGCTTCGGCGCGGACAGCGTGTTCTATGACCAGTTGGGCTATTGTGAGGCGAACTCCAACTGGGAGCTGAGCGGCGAATTTCCTGTGCCGAACACGCGGGTGATGGCTGACAAGGCCGAGACGCTGAAGATGATCCACGATTATCTGGATGCCAAGGGCCTTGTGGATTTCGCGCTCGGAACGGAGCACTTTACAGACGTGACCGCGCAGCACGTGGACTATGTGCACAACGTGACCGGCGCTGCCGGGCCAGAGGCTTTTCCGGAGTGGGGCCGCTATACGTTCCCGGAGGTGGTCCTCTCTGACCGCGAGATCCGGGACGACACGGATATTCCGCGCCGCGTGAATCTGTCGGTGCTGAAGGGACTGCGGAACGACATCGAGATCTATCGGTGTCGCGACCTGATCGACAAGACGCCGATCTATCAGGCCTATCTCGCTAAGGTCAACCGGCTGCGCGACACGTACTGCGACCTGCTGCTGTCGGGCCAGTACCGCGATACGGAGGGCTTCGCCTCCGACAATCCACAGGTCGCCACCCGGTGTTTCGTGAATGGGAACCGCATGGCGGTCGTGGCGACACAAAGTTCGGAGAAGACGGCGACGACCCTCATTCGCGTGCCGGGGTATCGGTTCAAGGAATCTGGTGGCGTAGGTGAGGTCAAGGTTGATACGCTGGCTGACGGAGCGCAAACGGTTCTCGTCGGTCAGAACGGGATCTTGGCGTTGATTTACGAAAAGGATGCGAAAGCGCCGTAGAGCAGGCGTGGAGCTTGTGCCAAAGAAAGGGAGATGTGATGCGTAAGACGATTCTGTTGGCGCTGGCCTGTGCGGGAGTCATCAGTTGCGGAGCGGCCGAGTGGAAGCCCGAAATGGCAAGGGAGCAGGACCACCTCGGCCGCAAGCTGGAGGTCTTCACGAACGGGGTGAAGGAGACGTGGGGCTATGCGAAGCCCCAGACGGACACGTTCTTCGTGCTGCACCCCAAGCAGCCGCGCGAGAACGCGCCGCTCTACGTGGTGCTGCACTCGGCCGGGCACGACGTGAGCTCCTGCCTGCAGTGTACGCTCACGCCGGGCAACCACGACATTTATCACTCGCCTGAGGACTTTTTCGCGCTCTACCTCGACTGCCGCGCCAACAAGGGCGACTGGTGGTGGGGCATCCAGACCTACAAGGGCTTCGACGTGGGCCCCACGGAGAAGCGGGTCATGGACACGGTGAAGTGGGTGGTGCGGACGTACGGCGTCGACCCGGAGCGCGTCTACCTGTGCGGCAACTCCATGGGCGGCAGCGGCACGCTGGGCATCGGCCTGCGCCACGGCGACGTGTTCGCGGCGATCAAGGCGAACGTGCCCGCCCGCGTCGAGCATGTGTCGAGCCGCATGGGCTTCACGCCCTACGCGCTGCCGGCGGACGCGCGGCTGCCCGATCCGCCGATCTGCGTCGACTACTCGGCGCCGAACGACTCGTGGTCGACCAACCACGAGGCCTTCGTGAGCGCGATGAACGCGCGCAAGTATCCGCTCTTTTTCTACTGGGGGCCGTTCGGCCACGCGAACAACAACGCGAAGATTCTGGCGGTCAACGATCTGGTTCATTCCTTCGACTGGCTGAGCGTCAAGAAGAACGAGGCCTACCCGGCGTTCACCGACGCGTCGACCAACGACCCGCTGCCGTGGCCGGGAAGCCTCGGCGACAAGAAAGCCGGCCAGGTCAACGCCTTCTTCCGCTGGAAGACGCTCAGCGATGCGCGCACGGGCGTCGAGGTCACGCTTTTCCTCGTCACGCCCGACACGCTGAAGACTGCTTTCGCGATTCCGGCCGAGGCGATTGCGAGCGTGAGCCTGCGGCGGCTGCAGCAGTTCCAGGTCAAGCCGGGCGAAGCGGTGAGCTGGTCGTTTGGCGAGGCGACCGGCGTGGCCAAGGCCGATGACAGGGGGTGCGTGACGGTGCCGAACCTGACGATCACGGCTAAGCCGGCCACGCTGCGCGTGAGCAAGTGAGGGGCGGCCTAGCTTTGCCTAGCCGTGCCAGGGGCGATTCCGCTTCTGGCACGCCGGGAAGATGTCGTTGAAGAGGTTTACGTTTTCGACAAGCTGGAAGTCATACATGCCCACGCACAAGAAGTCGGCGCCGGCCTTCAGCGCAAACGGGAACCCGTCTTTGGGCTCGACCGCCCCCGCCGCCAACGTCTTGAAGCCGATCCAGGGCTCCTTGCGCGTCTGCATGTACGCGATTGTCTCATCCGGGTTCGTGCACCAGATGTTGTCGTGGCGCGTGCCGCCGCTGATGTTCGCAGACCAGTAGTTGGTCGGATGGATGGTCTTAACCCAGTAATCGGGGACAAGGCCGCGGTCGACGCATTCCTTGACCGCTTCCAGACTGTGGGCGCCGATGCCCGCCTGGTAGCCTTCTTTGCGCATGAAGGCAAGGGCGTCCTCGATAATCTTGTAGTTCTTTTCGCGAATCATGTACTTTTCGGTCATCTCGCCCTGAATGTAGAGCATTTGCGCGCCGAACTTGATGGATTCTTGCGCGCCTTTGACCGGATCACCGCCGATGGCGCAGTCGGACAGCACCTGCATCTTGCCGCCCTCCTTCTTCAAGTAGTCGCCCATGACGCGGAACAAGCCGGGATTCAGGATGATGGTGTTCATGCCCGCCGCTTCCGCCATGTGGAGCGTGCGGAAGACGCGCCAGTCTTCGTGGTAGGCTTTGACGAGCTTGCTGACGTAAATCAGGTCGCGCGCATGCGCCCAGCCGCCGATCAGGTTGCAGCCCATGAACATGCGGCTAATGGTTACTGAGCCTATTTTTCCGCGTACGTCAATGGGCTTCTTCAGCTCGCTGATGTCTTTGAACTCAAAGGTGCGGAGCGTGGCGCTGGTCACCGCGTCGGCTTTGTTCTTCAGGTTCTCTTTTTCCCAGACGCGACCATGCTTCTCGAAAAATGCGCCCGCGAACGCGCCCAGCACGGGCAGCGCGCTTAGGTTCTTGAGAAATTCGCGGCGGTCGCCCGCGAGGGCCTGCTCACCCTTGAACAAGCAGCGCGTGATGAGCGCCCCAATGCCATAGGTGGGCACGGCGCAAATGACGGCCAGGGCAATGGCCTCGACAATGTTCCTGTCAACCCAGAGGAAATGGCCTTCGCGGGCTGCGTTCGCGCCAAAGGGTGGCTGAGCCAAATAGTACAACGCCAGCAACAGGATGCCGCAAACGGATGAGAAGCGAACGAAGAGGCCCAGAATGAGCGCAAGCCCAACGAGGGTCAGCCCCCACATGTTCAGCTGATTGACCAGGTTCAGCAGGAAAGGCGTGTCCGCGATCGTGTGAAACAGGTCAGCGGCGATCCACTGGCTGGACTTCAGATAGCCGAAGGCGCTCCAATTGCCCTGTGACAGTTTCCAGAGGCCCTCATAGAGAAAATGCCAGCCAACAAAGAACCGCAGAATCGTAACCCAATAAGACTTGTTCATCGACACCCCTTTCGCCAAGCGCAAGGGTAACTATACCTGCTTCCAGGCGCAAGTGCCAGCCTTGTCAGTGCCGTATAATCGGTTGGTGGCAGGGGTGGCGCGAGTCGGGCGCGTTTCAGATGAAAGCGTGTCGCAAGACCGGGAGTGCGGGCGCCCCCGCCCGCCACAACGTGGGTGACGCGACAGTCCGCAAGCGGTTGTTCCACGTTTGGCTGTGCGCGAGCCTTGCGCGGACGTTCGCCAGGCGGGCGAGGGCGCCCGCCCTCCCAGGTGTTCCGCACACGAGACGCACTCAACTCGCACACCCTGTCACCAACCAATTGCGCACCGCAGATCGAGGAAGCTTGATAAGTGCGCGGAAACAAACTACTTTGCTGACGTAAGACCATCAGAAAGAAGGTTCGGATGAGGACTGCGCTGTTAGCAATAGGGTGTGCGGTGGTTGGCGCCTGCGCCGCGCAACAAGTGACCGTGACGCCCGAAGAGACGGATGAACTGCTCGCCAATCCAGGTGTGGGGTGGGAGACGTTTCACCACACCAGCAAACAGGACAAGAACCTGCCTGCATGGGTTCCGTCGACGGTTCACTACGCGCGGTGGGGCTGGGGCGAACTGGAGCAGGAGCCGGGCACGATCAACACGAACCTCTTGGAGCGGGTGTTGAGGGAAACGCGCGAGGCGGGGCAAAAGCTGGCGTTCCGCGTGATGTGCTGTTCGCCCTATCCCGGCAAGCCTTATCATCCCGCGTGGCTCAAGACCCTCGGCGGTCGGGAACTGCTCGCGGACCATAAAGGCAAGGGCCCGTTTCCGATTCCCGACATGGACGATCCGATCGTCATGGACGCCCACCTCGCTTTCATCAAGCGGCTGGGCGCGCGCTACGACGGGCATCCCGATATCGACCATCTAGATCTGGGGTCGATCGGCTGGTGGGGCGAGTGGCACCTGAGCGGCTCGAAAACCTGCAAGCTGCCCACGCTGGAGAACCGCAGGAAGGTGGTGGACGCGTATTTGGCCGCGTTCAAGAAGACGAGGCTCGTTATGCTGCTGAATGGCAAGGAATGCACGGCCCACGCGACGGCGCGCGGCGCGGGGTGGCGCGCCGACTCGCTGGGCGACCTCGGCAGCTTTTCGTCCACGTGGAACCACATGCGCAACGCGTATCCGGAGTGGATCCGAGCGACCGGTGTGCAGGACGTCTGGACGAACGCGCCGATCGCCTACGAGCCGCCGGGGGCTGTGAGCGAGTTCGCGGAGAAGGGGTGGCCGCTGCGCTGGATCTTCAACTACGGGCTGGCCTGCCACGGCAGCCTCTTCAGCGGCAAGTCCGGCAAGCTGCCGGAGACCCCGCAGTTCCGGCAGGAGCTGGAGCGCTTTCTGAAGCGGCTGGGCTACCGGCTTGTGCTGAAAGAGCTCCGGCATCCGGCGCAGGCGGGCGGCACGCTCGACGTGGCGATGAAGTGGCAGAACGTCGGCTCCGCGCCCTGCTATCGGCCGTACCGCGTGGCCTGCCGGCTGACGAATGTCAAAGGGTGTAGCGTGGTCATCGTTGGCCAGACGACCGTAAACCACTGGCTGCCGGGCTCGGTCGAGCTGTTCACAGAGGCCTTCTTCAAGGAGGTTCCGGACCTGCCGCCGGGGCCGGTCTACGAGGTCTCCGAAGCGCTCGCGCTACCGGCCGATCTCGCCGCCGGCACCTACACGCTGTCGGTCGCAGTGGTCGATGAAGCGACGGTTCCCGTCGTGCGGCTTGCGATCAAGGGACGCGCGGCGGACGGGTGGTGCCCGCTGAGCAAGGTCGAGGTCGTGAGGCGGTAGAGGCGGGGGAGAAGCGCAGAACGGTCAACGTTCAATTTTGAAGGGAGAACAGGGGTGGGCTGTTTCGAACGAGCGTTCGGAAAAACGAGGGTTCAGTTCGCATAATCGAGGTTGCGTGAGTGGGGCGCAGCGCCTATAGTGACGGCTGAACGGCGCGGGTGCGCGACACGGGTAAGATTAGGATTGCGGTTAGGATTACGATTACGATTGGGACTACGAATGACAGCGTGCCCTCTTAATCGTAATCTTGATCGTAATCGTAATCTGTTTGAAGTTCTCGACACGCTGCACGTTTGAGCGGCCGTCTTGTAGAGCCGTACTGGAGGGAACATGCGCGATGAGAGCGTCAGGTGGTTGATCGTAGTCATGGTGCTGAGCGTAACGCTGGCGGGGTTTGCGCGGGATGTGTCGCCTGTGGTTACAGGTGCGGCAGGTGAGCTGCGGATGGACGCCGGCGGGATGAGCCTGACGCCCCGCGCTGCAGAGTGTCCAGCGAGCGCGGCTACGGGCGAGGCCTGGTGGGCGCTCGTGCTGGAGCCGGCGCCGGGCCAGGGCGCGGGCGGCGACGTTCTCGTGGAGAGCCAGGCGCAGGCCGAGCCGGAGGTCAGTGTGACGCGGGACGGTGTGCGGCTGACCTACGGCACGCTGAGCGACGGGAAGAGGATCTTCGCGGTCGCGCTCACGCTGAACGCGCGCCGCACCGACACCGCCTTTGATGTCGGCGGCGAGATCCGGAACGGCACGAAAGAGTGGGTCGTCAAGAGCTTCACCGGGCCGGTCTTCAACGGCATCAAAACCGAGCTGTCCAAGACGCCGCTGCTGCTGCCGAGCGGCTTTGGCTGGCGCATCCGCGGCGTGCCGGCCGACGACGCCGACCTGAAGCCTTGGAGTAAGAGCGGCGGCCGGCTGACGGTTTCGGCCAACTATCCCAGCGCGGGCGGCACGATGCAGTGGCTCGCCTTCGCGGGCGAAGAAGCGGGGCTCTACTTCGGCTGCCACGACCCGCGCTTCGGGGCCAAGACGCTCAGCGCGCGCTACGACCCGGCGCGCAAGACCTTCGGGGCCGCGTTCCAGCACCACCTCTTCGTGCGGCCCGGCGAGCGGCGGGCGGTGCCGGCGACGGTGGCGATGCCTTACGCGGGCGACTGGCATGTGGCCGCGCGCACGTACCGCGCGTGGGTGGACTCGGCCGGCGAGATGATCGAGCAGCCCGCGTGGGCGCGGACTGCCACGGGCTGGCTGCTGGCCATCCTGAAGCAGCAGAACGGCGACATCATGTGGCCCTACACCTCGCTGGGCAAGCTGGCCGAGGTGGCGGACGCGCGCGGGCTCGACATCCTGGGCCTCTTCGGGTGGGGCTACGGGGGACACGACCACCTCTACCCCGACTACGACCCCTGTCCGCTCATGGGCGGCGAACAGGCGCTGCGCGAGGGGATCAAGCTGGCGCAGGCCCGCGGCAAGCGCGTGGTGCTCTACGCCAACGGGCAGCTGGAGGAGCGCGGCACCGCCTACTGGACGACGACGGGGCAGTTCCTCGCGGTGACTCGGCGCGACGGCGGCACGGTGCAGGAGTTTTGGCACAAGTACGGCAACACGCCGGGATACCACTTCGACATCGGCTGCCACGCGACCGAGGGCTGGCGCGCGCGCATGCTGGCGCTGGCGGAGCAGGCCAACGCGTTCGGCGCGGACGGCATCCTCTACGACCAGCTCGGCGTGCGCGGGCCGACCGCCTGCTACGCCGCTGACCACGGCCACCCGGCGCCGTTCATGTCCTACGAGGCCGACCGCAAGGAGATGTTGCGCGAGATCGCCCGGCACATGAGGAAGGTCAACCCCGAGTTCGTCATCATGACCGAGGGGTTCCACGACGCGGTGCTGGACTCGGTCAGCTACTTCCACGGCTGCGTGCGCGGGGCGTTCCAAGAGTCGGCAGGCCTGATCGCGAAGCGGCTGGCAGGCGGAGGCCGAGACGACCTCTTTCCCGAGCTGCTTCGCTACACCTATCCGGAGGTGGCCAGCACGGTCCGCTTCCCGTCGCCGCTGATGGACCGCCCGATGGTGAACTACACCTGCGCGTTCGGGTGGCGCTACGAGATCGAGTCGCGTTACCTCCCGGACCGCGACTACCTGCTCGAGGGGCGCATCCCCGAGATTGCGGACTACGGCACCGTGCTGTCCAAGCCCGACATCGGCTTGGTGCGCACGCTGCCGGCGAAAGAGACGGCGAGCTATCTAAAGCAGGTGGCCGCCTTTCAGAAGCGCCACGCGGAGCTGCTGATGTCCGGCACGTTCACCGACACCGAGGGGTTCGCGTTCAGCGGGGATGGCGTTGTCGCGAAAGGTTGCCGTTCCGCGAAGGCGTTCGGCGTGATACTCTGGAATACGACGGAGCGGACGGCCGCCTTCACGCTCAGCGTAGCGGGCGGAGACCTGGAGTCTGCGGAGGAGCCCGAAAAAGGGAAGGTTGACGCGTTTGCCCCCCTGGCGCCGCAGACGCTGCGCCTGCTGGTGTGGCGGCGATGAAAGCGACACGCAGAAAGAGAAACGGATGAGCGCACAGAAGATTGACTATTTCGGCTACACGGGCTGCATCGCCTTGGCGAACGGCGCGGGGACGCGCGTGGTGCTCTGCCCGCAAGCGGGCGGGCGGGTGCTGGAGTACGCGCTGAACGGCGTGAATGCGATCCACCTCGATCCCGCGCAGAAGGGCTGGCTCCACAAGCCCGGCATCCTGAGCGTAGACCCGTGCGGCGGGCGGCTCGACGTGGGGCCGGAGATGGTGCTGCCGCCGCACCCCGACCTCTGGCTGGGAGACTGGACGGGCGAGATCGTCGGCGAGGGCCGGGCGCGGCTCACCAGCGCGCGCGACCGGGTGACCGGCCTGCGGCTTGTGCGCGAGTTCGCGCTGGCGGCGGACTCGTCCCGCCTCGTGTGCGAGCAGCGCATCACCAACGAGTCCGACAAGCCGGTGACCTGCTTCCACTGGAGCCGCACGCTGGCGGCCGGCGGCGGCATCGTGCTGATCCCGCTGACGCCCGATAGCCGCTTCCCGAAAAGCTACCTGATGTACGGCCCGGGCTCGGTGATGATGTTCCGCCCGGTCGACCCGAACATCCGCGTGCGCGAGGGTTTTCTCGAAATCCTCGGCACGCCCGCGAATCCGAAGCTGGGGATGGACTCGACGGCGGGATGGTTCTGCTACCTCATGCGTAACGACTTGATGTTTGTGAAGCGCTATCCCGTCTACCCCGACCGCGTGTACGGCGAGATGGCGGGGCTCACGATCTCGATCTGGTACTACAAGGACGAGATGTGCGAGATCGAGCCGATCGGCCCGCGCGAGACCCTCGCGCCGGGCGCGTCGGCCACGTTCGTAGAGGAGTGGGAACTGATGACGTACCGGTTTCCGAAAGCGCAAGAAACTGTGGATCTGGATAAGATCGGCAAGCTGGGAAGAAAGCAGTTTCAATTATGACAAGGCGCGCAAGCAGCCGCCTGAAGACGGTGCAACATACGGCTGCGGCAATGCTCACGCTCGCGCTAGTCGTTTCAGCCTTGCCGTCTCCTGCCTCTGAGCCAGCGCGGCCGCTCGCCTTCTCGTATCGCTCGTTCTGGCCGGAGTTCGGGGCCATGGCGCAGTTCCGCGACGCGGGCGTGGACACGGTCTGCATCTTCGCGGCCAACACCGACAACTCGCTGGGCAAGCCCTACTGCACGTATCCGCCGGTGTGGCGCTGGTTCGGCAAGTACGACTTCGGGTCTTTGGACAAGCAATACGACGATGTGCTGGCGGTGAACAGCAACGCGACGTTCATCTGCATGGTCGACCTCAACACGCCGGTCTGGCTGCAGCGTCAGCTCTCGCTGCAAGGGCACAGCGCGGAGTGCGAGAGCTTCACCATGCTGAGCTGCGCCTGCGCCAACCCGGCGTGGCGCAAGGCCACGGGCGAGTATCTGGAGGCGGTGGTCAGGCACCTGGAGGAGCGGTACGGCGACCGCGTGAAGGCCTACCTGCTGGCGTGCGGCCAGACCGACGAGTGGATGGACTACAGCCGGGGCGTGGCGGGGCGCACGAAGACGCAGGCGTGGCAGGCGTGGCGGCAGGCGCACGGCAAGCAGAAGGCCCCGGTGCCCGCGCTGGAGCGCATCGACGGCGCGTCGTTCGAGAACCTGCTCCGCGACCCCGCGGCGGAGCGCGACGTGATCGACTACGCGCAGTTCACGGGCGACACGGTCGCCGACGCGATCCTCGGGTTCGCCGCCAAGACGCGGGCGCTGATCCCGCGGCAGCGGCAGATCGGCATGTTCTTCGGGTACATTCTCGAATTGACTCACGCGCGCTTCGTGTGGGCGGGCCACCTCGAGTACGAGCGTCTGTACGCCTCGCCGGACATCGACTTTTTCATCAGCCCCGGCACCTACGGCGACCGGCCGATGGGCGGCGGCAGCGGCTTCATGGTGCCGAACGGCACGCGCCGGCTGAACGGCAAGGGGTTCCTGCACGAGATCGACCATCGCACGCCGACCTACAACTGCGCGCTGGACGAGTACGTGTCCATCGGCTGGATGGTGCCGTGGAAGGACCAGGACGAGACTGACGCGGGGCTAAAGCGCGAGTTCGCTCTGGCCATCGTCAACCAGACGTCACTCTGGTGCTTCGACATGTGGGGCGGGGTGTTCAAGACGCCCGAGACGATGCGGGTTGTGGCGCAGAGCAAGCGGCTGTGGGACCGCTACGCGGCACTGCCGCTGGCCAGCCTCGCCGAGGTGGCGCTGGTGGTGGACCCCCAGAGCGCGCGGCTGGTGAACGATCAGAACCCGCTCGTGTCCAAGATCTACCAGGGCACGCGCAACACGCTGAACCGGCTGGGCGCGCCGTTCGAGGTCTTCTCGTTCAATGACCTGGCGCGGGTCGATCTGGGACAGTTCAAGATGCTGGTTTTTCCCGGACTCTTCGAAATTACGACGGAGAAGGCAGAGGTGCTCAGGGCGAGCGTGCTGAAGGATGGCCGGACGGCGGTGTTCGCCTACGCGCCGGGCATCAGCGACGGCAAAACGCTCGGCCCTGAGCGGGTGAAGGCGCTGACCGGCACGGCGTTCAAGACGCCGGGGGTGAGCACGGTCGCGCGCGACGGCTGGACGGCGGTCTACGCGGGCTCGTACGACGCGCTGACGCCGCAGGCGCTGCGCCAGGCGGCGGCCGGGGCGGGCGTGACGATCTATTGCGAGGACGCGGTGCCGGTCTACGCCAACGAGCGGCTGGTGGCGATCCATGTGGCGCTGGGCGGCGAGCGGACGGTCACGCTGCCGAGGGCGTGCCGCGAGGTGCGGGAGCTGTATACGGGGCGCGTGGTGCCTGTGAAAGACAGGCGCTTCGCGTACACGTTCGCGACGCCGGACACGGCGCTGTTTGAGTTGGTGGAGTGAGGCGGCGTCAAGGGCCGAGCTAGCAGGGGCAAGCGTCGGCTTGCCCGGGTCGCGCGGACGAGCGGACGCTCGTCCCGCCTGTTCGCAAAATCGAGGGCCGAGTTCGCATGATCGAGGTTGCCCATACGTAGCCAGACGACTATCGTATGTGTCAGCGCGTAAGGAGGATGGGTGATGAGGACTCTGTTTCTTGTGTCTATGGCGGTCGGCGCCTGGGTCGCGGACGCGGCGGAGGTCGTTCTGTTCGATGCGGCCACGACGCCGGCGTCGTCGGTGGTGTCGCAGTCGGGCGGCGCGTTCGAGCTGAAGGACGGCGTGCTGCAGATCGCGACCAAGGGCAACGCGGGGTATCCCGGCGTGCTCATCAAGGGAGCTTGGGACCTCTCGGCCTGCAACCGCATCACCTTCGAGCTGGTGAACCGCGACAGCAAGGGCGAACTGCCGATCACCGTGCGTCTCGACAACCCCGGCGCGGACGCGGGCAAGGGGCTGGGCGTGTTCGTGGATCGCGTGAAGGTGGCGGGCAAGGCGCCCACGGGCTACACCGTGGCGCTGCCGCCCACCTTGCCGAGCGCGCGGGCGATCAGCGCCAGGTTCGCCGGCATGCGCGCCGGGCCGTTCGCGACCACGGGCGTTGCAGCCGACCTCGACGCGTCGAAGGTTGTTGGCGTGGCGGTCTACATCAAGGAGCCCAAGCTGGACTGGATCTGGGGCGTGCGGCGCATCGTGGCGGAGACGGGCGAGGTCGCGGCGGCGCCGGCGTGGATGCGGCTGCCGGAGGATCAGTTCTTTCCGTTCATTGACGTCTATGGCCAGTTCAAGCACAAGGAGTGGCCGGGCAAGATCCACTCCGACAACGAGCTGAAGGCTGCTGCGGAGCGAGAGGCGGCGGACTTGGCGGCGCACCCGGGCCCGCAGGGCTGGAGCACGTTCGGCGGCTGGGCGGGCGGGCCGAAGCGGGCGGCGACCGGCCACTTCCGGGTCGAGAAGGTCGGCGGCACGTGGTGGATGGTGGATCCCGAGGGATATCTGTACTGGTCGCACGGGCCGGTGCGCGTGACGCCGTCGACGGCGATCACGCCGCTCGACAACCGCGACTTCTACTTCGCCGATCTGCCTGCCGAGGGCACGCCCTTCGCGAAGTTTTACACGACGCGCGACGAGCTGCTCTATCCGTACTACGTCAAGCGCAACATCCAGCGCACCTACGACTTTTCCTCGGCGAACTGCTACCGCAAGTATGGCGAGGGGTACTACGAGGTCTTCGCCGACCTGGCTCACCGGCGGCTGCGGAGCTGGGGGCTGAACACCATCGCCAACAGCTCGGACAAGAAGATCTGCCTGATGGACCGCACGCCCTACACGGACCGCTTCGAGCTGAAGTCCAAGCCGATCGCGGGCAGCCACGACGGCTGGTGGCCGTTCCGCGACCCGTTCGACGCGTCGTTCCGCGCCGACGTGCGCCGGCTGATGGCCGAGCACAAGCAGGAGATGGACGACCCGTGGTGCTTTGGCTTCTTCGTGGACAACGAGCTGAGCTGGGGCGGGCCGGCCGACTTGGCCGCGTGGACGCTCGCCTCGCCCGCGGATCAGGCCGCCAAGGCCGAACTTCGGGATCAGATGCGGGCGAAGTACGGGACGGTCGATAAACTCAACGCCCAGTGGGGCTCGGGCTACGCGGACTGGGAGGCGTTCCTGACGGTCACCCAGCGGCCGGGAAAGGGCGCGGACGAGGACCTGGCCGCGTTCACGCTCGCGATCGCCGACGCGTACTTCAAGAACATTCGCGAGGAGTTCAAGGCCGCCGCGCCGAACAAGCTGTACATGGGCTGCCGCTTCGCGGGGCGCGGGCCAGAGTTCGCCGTGCGGGTGGCCGCGAAGCACTGCGACCTGGTGAGCTACAACATCTACGCGAAGCACCTGGACGATTTCAAGCTGCCCGCGGATATCGACAAGCCGGTGATGATCGGCGAGTTCCACTTCGGGGCTCTGGACCGCGGGCTGTTCCACCCGGGGCTGATCCGGCTGGAGAGCCAGGAGGAGCGCGGCCGCACCTACGTGCAGTACGTCACGTCGGCGCTGAAGCACCCGAATGTGGTGGGCGTGCACTGGCACCAGTTCGGCGATCAGGCCACGACGGGGCGCTTCGACGGCGAGAACTTCCAGGTCGGCTTCGTGGACTGCTGCGGCACGCCGTATCCGGAGACCATCGCGGGCCTCCGCGAGGTGGGGTACAGGCTGTACGAGATCCGCAGCGGGAAGTGAGCGGGAAGATGTCGATGGAACCGACGGAATCGAAGAACTCGAAGAAATCGATAAGGAGAGAGATGAGATTTCAGGACAAGGTGATTTTGGTGACCGGCGCGAGCCGGAACACGGGCGTTGGCATTGCGGCTCTCTTCATCCGTGAAGGCGCGAAGGTGTGCATTTGCGGGTCGACGCCGAAGAGCACCGCGCAGGGCGGCCAGCTCCTGCGCGAGTTGGGGCTGGACGGTTTTCTGGAGACGCCCGCCGACATCGGCGACACGGCGCAGGTGCGGGCGATGTTCTCGACGATCCGCGAGGCGTACGGCCGCATCGACATCGTGGTGAACAACGCCTGCAACCAAGGCATCGGGCCCGCCTTTGAAGAGATGGATCCCGAGTACTTCCTTTCAGTCATCAAGACCAACCTGCTGGGCACGTTCCAGGTGTCGCAGGAGGCGGTCAAGATGATGCTCAAGCAGGAGAGCCGGGGCGTGATCGTCAACCTCGGGTCGAACGTTTCGACGCGGGCGATCCGCAAGCGCGCGGCCTACGTGGCGAGCAAGGGCGGCATCGACGCGCTGACACGCGCGATGGCGATCGACCTCGGGCCCAAGGGCATCCGCGTGAACATGGTCGCGCCGGGCTACATCTTCACCGACCGCTGGGAAAAGATCAGCGACGAGACGCGCAAGCGCCGTCGCTTGAATTGCCCCATCGGCATGGAGGCGACAGCGGACGACGTCGCGCAAGCCGTGGCGTTCATGGCCTCCGACGCGTCGCGCAACATCTGCGGCGAGCGGCTGGTGGTGGATGCGGGGTGCAGCGCGCAGCACATGCCGGTCGATGTGGACGTGTAGGGCAGGGAGGAGTTAGAAGTTAGGAGTCGGGCGATGGGGTCAGCCAAAAATTACAAATGGGAGCTTTTGGCGCTGCTGTCGGCGGCGTTCTTCTTTCATCAGGCCGACCGGGCGCTGTTCAGCGTGGTGCTGATTCCGATTCAGAAGGAGCTGGGGCTGACGGACGGCCAGATGGGCGAGATCGGCTCGTGGATGTTCGCGACGCTGGCGGTGATGGTTCCGCTCGCAGGCTTTTTGGGCGACCGCCTGAGCCGCAAGTGGATCATCACGTGCAGCCTGCTCTTCTGGAGCTGTGCGACCTCGGTCACCGGCTTGGCGACCGGGCTGCTGGGGCTGATCCTGTTTCGGAGCGTGGCGACGGGCGGCGGCGAGTCGTTCTACGCGCCATCGGCCTATGCGCTGCTGGCCTCACACCATAAGGCGTCGCGCTCGGTCGCGCTTTCGGTGCATCAGGCCGCGCTGTACGTTGGCCTGATGTGCAGCGGCTATCTGGCCGGCATGGTCGAGGCCGCGTGGGGGTGGCGGACGGTCTTCTATCTGTTCGGCGGGGCAGGCGTCCTGCTCGGCCTGGTTTTCGTCTTCCGCCTTCGAGATGCGCCCCGCGAGGGAGGGGCAAGCGTCGGCTTGCCCGGACGAACAGACGTTCGTCCCTCCCCTGGTAGCGCGACAAGAATTCAGCAGGCTTGCACGAGCGGGGACGACAAGCCCAAGGTGTGGGAGTCGGTCTGCGTGCTGGCGAAGACGCCGAGCGCGCTCCTGACCACGGTGGGCTTCTGTGCGATCGTGTTCGTGAACAACGCTTACGTGTTCTGGGCGCCGTCCTTTGTCGTGGAGAAGTTCAAAGATGCGGCGGTGCCGATGACCCTCACGCAGGCGGCGGGCGGAACGATGCTCTACCATCATCTGGCGGCGTTCGGGGCGATCTTGGCGGGCGGCTTCCTGACCGATCGGCTGGTCGTGCGCCTTCCCCGTTTCCGACTCTTGCTGCAGGGCGTCGCGCTGGTACTCGGCGCCCCGATGATCTACTGCATCGGCCTGGCTGACGGCGTGCAGGCGACGTGGCTGGCGATGGCGGGGTACGGCCTTTTCCGCGGGCTTTTCGAAGTGAACACTCACGCGTCGCTGTTCGACGTGGTGCCGCCGAAATACCGCTCTACGGCCGTGGGGCTGATGACGATGACCGCCTTTATCATCGGCACGGTTCCGACATGGCTGATCGGCAGGTTCTGCGACCTTCACGGTAAAGTGGCGGGCATCCAGCAGGGGTTCGCGGTGATGGCGTGCGTCTATGGGGTGGGTGCGGTTGCGATTTTCTGTTCGCTGCTCTTTACCTTCCGGCGCGACCGCGTTGTGGAGTAGGGGAATTTAGGAGACAGGAGTTGAGGGTATGAAGATCACTGGGATCAAGACGTTTGTTTGCAACGCGTACCGGACGAACTGGGTGTTCGTCAAGGTGCTGACCGACGAGCCGGGGCTCTACGGGGTCGGCGAAGCGACGCTGGAGTACAAGGAGCACACCATTGTTTCGGCGTGCATGGAGCTGGAGCGCGACCTGGTCGGCAAAGACCCTCGCAACATCGAGGCGATCTGGCACGACTGCTATCGCGATGCGTACTGGCGCGGCGGGCCGGTGCTGATGAGCGCGATCTCGGCGATCGACATCGCGCTGTGGGACATACTTGGCAAGAGCCTGAATGTGCCGGTGTGGCGGTTGCTGGGCGGGCAGGTGCGCGACAAGGTACCGTGCTACGCCAACGGCTGGTTCGCGGGCGCGAAGGAGCCCGAGGAGTTCGGGGCTAAAGCGGCCGAGGCCGTCGAGACGGCGGGGTGGAAGGGCCTCAAGTGGGATCCCTTCGGCGCGGCCTACCGCCAGCTGGAGCCGCGGGCTTTTCGCCAGGCGATGAAGTGCGTGGAGAAGGTGTTCGAGGCGGTGGGCGGCCGGGCCGAGATTCTGATCGAGGGGCACGGGCGCTTTGACCTGCCGACTGCGCTGCGCATCGCGAACGCGCTGGAGGACTTCAACATTCTCTGGTTCGAGGAACCGATCATTCCCGACACGATGGAGGCGCTGGCCGACCTGCGCAGCCGCGTCAAGGTGCCGCTCTCGTTTGGCGAGCGGCTCTACAGCTCCTGGCAGTTCCGCTCGCTGCTGGAGCTGCGTGCGGCGGACTTTGTGCAGCCCGACGTGTCGCACGCGGGCGGCATCACGGAGATGCGCAAGATCGCAGCCATTGCGGAGTCGCACCACATCCCGTTCTGCCCGCACAACCCGAGCGGGCCGGTGGCGAACGCCGCCACGCTGCAGCTCGCCGCGTCGCAGCCGGGCTTCTATCTGCTGGAAACCATGGCCAGCGACGTGCCCTACCGCCGCGAGATCTGCGACGAAGCGGTAACCCTGCGCGACGGCTACATGCACATTCCCTCGGGCCGGCCGGGCATCGGCGTGGATATCGACGAGGCGGCGATCGCGAAGTATCCGTATCAGCCGATCTCCCTGCGCCACTACAAAGGCACGCTCACGGAGATTCGCCCGCAGGACGCGACGGCGTACTTTACACGGTAGGCTCCGCCTGCCGGGCGCGTCTGCGCTTCGGCGCCGACCCACGGCGCGCGAGCGCCCCCCGTCTGCGCCGCCGCCGAGGGGCTCTCCCCGCCATCGCGCGAATGGCCTGGGGCGCATCCCCGTTCCACTGACTTGGGGCTCCGCGTCGGCCCTTCCTGGCAGG
>CAYLUN010000046.1:0-45581 GCA_964386865.1 uncultured Lentisphaeraceae bacterium
TCAACTTGCCGGTAGAACATCGTGATCGCTTGCGTGGCGTTCAGTCCTAAACGATGAAATATGCCCTCCGCGTAGTCCTTCAGGTCGGGTTCCAGCCTAGCCCGAACCATGGCTGTTTTACTCATTGTGTCACCTCACGTTCTGCACTTTTCATTGATTCATAGCGTAGCACGAATGGGATACGCGAGCAAGCCGGATCGCCAACGAGATCGTCTGGCATATTGTCTGGCACAACGGCAGGAATCACCCTTGTGTGTTCATGAGGGTGCCTTACCTGGTTCGGCTTTTGGTTGCTCTTCGGACACGAGGGCTATCTGTCCGTGAGCCGCCCCGCCTTGCAGACGGGGCAGAGTGTCACGTCCACGCCTGTGAGCCGTAGCACGCGCTCGGGCGCGGTCTCTCCCTCGGGCGGCGGCGCGGGCGGTTGCGCACTGAGGGCGGCGCGGGCCTTCTGGAAGCCCTAGGGCAGGACGTGCAGCAGGAAGTGGCCGACGAACTCCGCGCACGTGAGCGTCATCTCCTTGAGCGCGTTGCCGTCGGCGCGGTCGCGCCACGCGAACGTGACATTGCCGACGCGGACGCCGAGGATACGTTGGTCGGAGATGGCGACGCGGTGCGTGTAGCGCCCGAGGTAGCCGAGCGTCTGCTCCGGCGTGCCGGACGTGGCCTTGAGGTACACGTTCACCGTGCTCCAGGCCAGGCGCCGCTCGGCGCCCAGCCGGGCCACGTGCCCACGGATCTGCGTGTCCGTGAGGCGGTTCGGCGGGACGCCGGGGTGCGCCCTCTCCAGATCGGCCAGTGCGCCGCCGTAGGCCTTCGTTTTCTCCGCGAAACCGCGCAGCTCCATGAACTCTCGGAACCTGCTCGCCAACTCGCGCATGACTGACTCCCTTCTGTTGAAGGCCGCGGCACTGCGCCTCGGCCGTTACGGTCGGTTCGCAGAACAGCGTGGCCTGCAGTGGGCGGCGGCGGACACGGCAAGGTGCTTTCTGGCAGACATGGCAATCCAACAGGGCTTCGCGGCGGCTACGTTCGAGCCGTTTCGGGCTGGGCTGGACGGCCGGTTCGTGCTAGCCTATTGACCTCATATCGCCCGCAATTGGGGGGCGCGAGAAGGGGGATGCAATGGGCAGACGGACGAACCTCACTGTGATCGGAGTGTGCCTGACGGCGTTCGTCGCGGCCGCTGCGCAGCCGGCCGAGGAGAGCTATGACCGCATCTATCTGGCGTCGCGGCCGACGCTCTCGCCGGACGGCCGCCAGTTCGCCTTCGAGTGGTGCGACGGGCTGTGGCTCGCGCCCACGCAGGGCGGAACCGCCGAGGCGCTCCAGGTCACCACGTCCAAAGACGTCTGGCCGGTCTTCGCGCCGGACGGCAAGAGGATTGTGTTCCAGAGCGACCGCGACGGCGGCTGGAAGATCTTCGAACTCAACTTGGCGGACGGCAAAACGCGCCAGGTCACGTTCCACTCCGAAGGCGCACGGCCGTATGGCTGGACGGTGGACGGCCAGTCGCTGGTCGCCACCGTCACGCGTGACCACGACGGCGTCGGGTCGGCCGAGCGCATAGCCCTGGTGCCCTGTGGCGCGCGCGCCGCGGAGACCCTCCTTTTCGGCACTTACGGCGGCGAGCCCTGCCTGTCGCCTGACGGCACGCGCCTGCTCTTCACGCGCGAGGGCGACGACCTCTACCGCCAGCGCATGCGCGGGCCGCGCGCCTCGCAGGTGTGGCTGTACGACCTGAAGGCGAAGGCCTTCACCTGCCTGGTCAGGCGCGAGACGGAAAGCCGCACGCCGCTCTGGGCGCCCGACGGGAAAGGCTTCTACTATGTGTCGGGCGAAGGCGGCGTCATGAACGTCTGGCGCCGCGAGCTGGAGGGCGGGCGCGAGACGCAGATCACCTTCTTCAAGTCGGACTCGGTGATCCACCCGGCGCTCTCCCGCGACGGCCGCACGCTGGTCTTCCGCCACCTGTTCGACTTCTACCGCATGGATCCGACCGAGCCGAAGCACGCGCCCGAGAAGATCGTCTTGCGCCCCGGCGCGTCCAGCCTGCGCCCGGCGTCGCGCCGCCGCTACTACAATCTCTGCTGGAACAACGACCAGCCGGGCGACGTCACCTTCTGCGACAACGGCATGCAGATCGCCTTCACGACCGGCGGCGACCTGTGGGTGATGGACACGGTGCTGCGGGATCCGAAGCGGGTGCACGGCAGCACGCTGACGCACGAGCGCGAGTGCGTCTTTGCGCCTGACGGCCACGCGCTCTACTACCTGTCAGACCGGGGCGACGGGACCACGCTGTGGAAGGTCACGCGCGGCGATGCGCAGAAGTTTTGGTGGGAGAACACGTCCTTCGTCGGGAGCGCGCTTCTCAGCGACGGAGCCTCGCGCAGAGGGCTGAGCGTCAGCCCGGCCGGCGACCGCCTCGCGTGGGTCGAGCCGTGCGGCAACATCGTGATTGCGGGCACGAACGGCGTCGTGACGGCCCGCTGCCGGCCCGCCTCCGGCGTGGACTCGTACGACTGGTCGCCCGACGGCAAGTGGCTGGTCGCCTCGATCGCGGACGACTACAGCAACTACGACGTCTGGATTCTGCCGACTGACGGCCAGGCCGCGCCGTACAACCTTTCGCGCCACTTCAGCTGGGACGGCCAGCCCAAGTGGTCGCCCGACGGCAAGCTGATCGCCTTCGTGGGGCAGCGCCCCCCCAACAGCGAGACCAGCCTCTTCTACGTCTGGCTGAACCGCGCGGACGAGGAGCGCAACACGCTGGACAAAAAGGTGGACGAGGCGCTCGCCGCCATGCGGAAGGAGCGGGGAAGCGACAAGAAAGAGGAGGAGCAGAAGCCGGCCGCGGCCAAGGCGGGCTCGGCCATCGACTTCGACGACCTGCACCTCCGCGTGCGCCGCGTGGAGATGTCCGACGTGACGCCGTCGTCGCCGTTCTTTTCGCACGACAGCCGCACGCTGGCCTTCGAGGCGAGGGTCCGGGGGCAAGCGGGCACTTATAAGATCGTGCTGCCGGACAAGCTGGCCCCGGAGCTGCTGACCCAGCGCCGCGGCCGCGCGATCACGTGGCTCGCGAAGGACAACCGGCTGCTGTGGATGAGCGACAACCTGCCCGCGCACTTCGAGCGGACGTTCCCGTTCTCGGCTTATCAGGAGACCGATCTGGCAGACTATCAGGAGCTCGGCTTCCTGACGGCGTGGGGCAGGCTTCGCGACTGGTACTACGATGCCGGCTACCACGGCGCGGACTGGCCTGCGCTGAAGGAGAAGTACCGGCTGGCCGCGCGGAACGCCCGCAGCCACTCGGTGTTCACGCGCGTCATTGTGCTCTTGCTCGGCGAGCTGAACTCCTCGCACCTGGGCTTCAATCCTTCGGACGCCAGCAAGAAGGAGTGGGACAAGGCTGTGGGCTTCCAGTCGTGGTTCGCGTTCACCGCGCACCTCGGCTTGCGGTTCGACCCCGAGCACGCCGGCAAAGGCTGGAAGATCCATGAGCTGATCGAAGACGGACCGGCGGACCTCGTCACGCTGAAGCTTGCGCCCGGCGATCTCGTGCTGGCGGTTGACGGCACACCCGTCTCGCCCGAGACCGACCCCGCGTCGGTGCTGAATGGCCCCGAGAACCGCAAGGTGGCGCTCACGGTGCAGTCCGGCACGAACGCGGTGCGCACGGTCATCATCCAGTCTGCGACCTACGCGGCGATACGCGAGAAGCAGAAGACGGCGGACTTCGAGGCTGCGCGCAAGCGCGTGCATCAAGAAGGTGGAGGCAAGCTCGGCTACCTCAACATCCAGCGCATGAACTGGGACGACTACTACCGCTTCGAGCAGGAGATATTTGCGGAGGGCTTCGACAAGGACGGCATGGTCATCGACGTGCGCGACAACACGGGCGGGTTCGTCGCGGACCGCATTCTGGGCGTGCTCTGCGGCAACGTCCACTCCATCGCCGTGGCGCGCGACGCCGCGCCCGCCTACCTCTCGGGCTACTGGGGCCGCCCGGTCTGGGACAAGCCGGTCGTGGTGCTCTGCAACCAGAACACCGCCAGCAACGGCGAGATTTTCACGCACGCGATCAAGACCCTCAAGCGCGGCAAGGTCGTCGGCGCTCCGACGGGCGGCGCGGTGATCGCCACGTCCGAGATGCCGCTGCTCGACGTCGGCACGCTGCGGCTGCCGCACCGCGGCTGGTTCCTCCCGGACGGCACCGACATGGAGCTGCACGGCACGCAGCCCGACGTGGTCGTCTGGCACGAGCCCGCCGACCTCATCGCCGGCGTGGACCGGCAGCTCGACGCCGCGATCCGCACGCTGAAGGAGGAAGTCGAGGCGGAAAAGAAGAAGCAGCAGCCCGTGCGGCTGAACTACGCGCGGTGAGGGAGGGATTATGAGAAGAGGGCTGTCGCTTATAGGCTGCACGCTACTCGCGGCGTTGTCGTTGTGCGCCTCGGACGCGGCCGTCACCGTGGTCAACAAGGGTTGCTCTGGGCGCAACAGCGGGAACGCGCTGCAGCTCATCGAGAGAGAGGTGCTGCCGCTCAAGGCCCAGCATGCGGTGCTTTACTTCGGCATGAATGACGCGATGAACTCCGGCAACCTGCTGCCGCTCGCCGAATTCGAGTCGAACATGAGGAGCCTGGCGAGGAAGCTGTCGGAGGGCGGAGCGAAGACGGTCGCGCTCGTGACGATCAACCCCGTGATCGAGGAGTACGTGCGGGCGCGGCATCCGAAGCACCCGCAGAAGGAGGCCTTGCAGGCGCATCTGGCGGCCTACGATCAGTCCGTGCGCAAGCTCGCGAAGGAGCTGGGCCTGCCGCTCGTGGACCTGCGCGAGATCGTTGAGAAGAAGGGCGGCCCGGCCATCTCGGAAAGAAGTCTCCTCCGCTGCGAGAAGAACGGCGGCGGCAAGGATGGCGTGCATCTGACTCCGGCGGCCTATGCGCTGCTCGGCCAGCGCGTGTTCGAAGTGATCGGCGGCCGCGTGAAGCCCGGCGAGACCGTGGTCTGCTTCGGCGACAGCCTCACGTATGGAGCGGGCGCGAAGGGCGCGGGCACCGCCGCGGGCGAGACTTACCCCGCCGCCCTGCAGCAGTGCTTCGACCAGCGGAAGTAAGCGCGTGGCGCGTGGCCTGGCCGGCCGCCCAGGCCGCTCGGTGCCCGCTGGCTTAAGGCTGGGCCAACAGCGCGGCGCCCAGTTCGTCCTGGCAGCGGGCGAGCGCATCCACCACGCTGGAGTCAAAGCGCGTGCCTCGGCATCGCCGGAGTTCGCGCAGCGCCTCTTCTGCGGGTCGCGCGGCGGAATAGGGGCGGCCCGCGCGGATGGCGTCATAGGTGTCGGCCACAGCCAGAATGCGTGCGCCCAGGCTGATGCGCGCGCCCTTGAGCCCGTGCGGGTAGCCTGAGCCGTCCAGGCGCTCGTGATGGCAGAGCATGGTCTCGGCGAGCGCTTTCAAGTCCGGGCACGCCGCGAGGATGTCGTGCCCGATGCGCGCGTGCTCTTGCACGGCCTTCCGCTCCGGGGCGGTCAGCGGGCCGGCTTTCAGCAGGATCGCATCGGGAATGGCGACTTTGCCGATGTCGTGCAGCAGGGCGCTCTGGATCAGGTGGTCGACGTCGTCGGGCGGCAGCCTCAGCGCGCGTGCCAGCACCTGCGCCATCAGCGCGACCCGCCGGCAATGGGCGCCGGTCGCCGCATCGCGCGCGTCGAGCAGCGCAAGCAGCAGCTGTAAGAGCGGCCGGCGCGCGTGCACGCACACCTGTGCGCCGGGCTCGGCTGACCGCTCGTCGCCGGACGACCAGAAGGCCACGCCGTCTCTCCCGCTCTGCTTGACGCGGTAGAGCGCGCGGTCCGCCAGCTTCATCACCTGCTCGAGCGATTGGCCCGGCGCGGGCAACCCGCAGGCGGCGCCGATGGAGACGGTGATGAAGAGCTTGGCCTGCGCCTTGGAGAAATCGTGCTTCCGAACGGCCGCCAGAATACGTTCGGCCGTTCGGCGGGTGGTCTCGGCGTCGGCCGAGGGCAGCGCGACCACGAGCTCGTCGCCGCCGTAGCGGCAGATCAGGTCGGAGGCGCGCAGGCGGGATCGCAGCAGCGTGGCGCAGCCCTTGAGGATGCGGTCGCCCGCCGCGTGGCCGTGCCGGTCGTTGACCTGCTTGAAGTGGTCGATGTCGATGATCAGAAAGCCGATGCCGCGCCCCTGGCGCTCAGCCAGCGCCTTGGCCCGCAGCAGCTCGGCGTCGAAGCCACGCCGGTTCAGCAGGCCGGTCAGCGCGTCCTCCTGCGACAGGCGCTGCAGCTTGCTCTGGCTCTTCTTGAGCGCGCGCGTGGCGGCGTCGAGCTGCTTGCAGGTGGCCTGCAGCTGCGCGTCGTGCGCGCGAAGCGTGTCCAAGGACGCCCGCAGGTCGCCCTCGAGCCGCTTCCGCTCCGTGATGTCCTCCGCGATCTTGAGGTAGTGGCGGAGGCGTCCCGCGGCGTCGCGGACGGGGGAGATGGACGCCTGCTCCCAATAGGTCTCGCCGCTCTTCTTGCGGTTGTGGAACTCGCCCGTCCAGTCTTCGCCCTTCCTCAGGTGGCGCCAGAGCGTCCGGTAGCAGGACTCCGGCATGAGCCCGGACTTCAGCAGCGAAGCCTTCTGGCCGATGGCCTCCTGTCGCGGGTACCCGGTGAGCGCGCTGAACTTCCGGTTGACGTATTCAATGGTGCCCTCGGCGTCGGTGATGACCACGGCCGCGGGGCCGTTCATCACGGCATAGGACAACAGCTCTGAGATATCTTGTCCTGCCTTTTTGGGTGCGGCGGAGGCAGGAGTAATCGATGAACTCTTTCTCATAGGTTGAGTATAGCCGAAAGAGCGTGCCTCGTAAATGGCACCCCTTGTTAAATCTCTACCATTACGCTAGATTCTCCTTGTTGTGTCAAGCGGCTTCGGTTAAAATAGAAACCGAGGTGATAAAGATGAATACTGTTCAAGCACAGGTGATCAGTTTGGCTCTGCTAGCGGCGGTTTGCCTGACGGCGGCGGCTGAGGTCGAAAATCCTAGGCGGGGCGGGCTGGCGCTGCAGTTCGACGACGGCTGGGCCACCTGGCGGACGCTGGTGGCGCCGCAGCTGGCGCGGGTCGGCGGCCGGGCCACCGGCTTCGTCAACAACCAGTACCTCGGCAACGGCCGGATCAGCCTCGACGACTTGCGTGCGTTGCAGAATGAGTTCGGATGGGAGATCGGCTCGCACGCGTTCACGCACCTCAGCGCCGTCCGGTACGTGCAGCAGAAGGGCTTGAAGGCGTGGACGGACGACCAGCTCGGGCGCTCGCTAACCGAGCTGCGCGCGGCCGGGCTGAAGGTCGGCAATCTGGTGTTTCCGTTCAACGCCTATACGCCGGAGCTCGCAGCCGCCGCCCTGACTCAAGGGATCGGCTCCTACCGCCGCGCAGACGTGCTGGCGCTCGCTGCCGGCCGCCGTGCGGACGGCTCGCTGCCGGGAACCTCGATCGACCTGACCCGCTACCTGCCGCTGGCCGTGCTCAAGCAGTGGGTGGACCTGGCGCACGAGCGCGGCCAGGTGCTCTTCCTCTACGGGCACCGGGTACTGCCGGACGACGCGTTTGTGGTCGGGCGCGTGGCGCAGGTCTCGGCGCACGAACTGGTGCTGGAGGCCGACGTGGCCCTGCCGCAGGACGACGACGTGGTGCTGGTTCCTGACATCACGCGGCGCAGCCTGTCGGGTTCGATCGGCGGGCTCACCGTGGCGGAGGGGCGCCGCCTCCGCACGCCGGAATCGGGCCCGGATCTGACCCGACTCACGTCGCCCGGCGCCACCTTCCTGATCGGCCCGGCCTACGGCACCCGGCTTTCTGATTTCACGGCCCTGATCGAGTACGCGGCTGCGCGCCTGACCTTCTACACCGTTTCGGAGATCGTGTCCGGCAAGCATCAGGTGCCGGACGCAAAGGCGCAAGAGGACGCGAAGTAGCCTGAGGCAGAGGGCAGAGAGGAGGCTGCAATGAAGACGGTTATGATCTCCTGGAACAGGCTGGCGGCGTGCGCGCTGGCCCTTCTGAGTGGCTCGCAGGCGGACGCGGGGACAGCGGGCATCCGAGGGCTGCGGCGCGGAGCCGACGGGCGCGTGACGCTGGAGATCGCCCCGTCCGGCGTCTCCGGCGCGTGCGTCGACGTCTTTTCGTCCGACAGACTGAGCGCGCCCGACTGGCGGCTGCGCGGGGCGTACCTGCGCCCCTCCGACAAGTCGCCGCTGGCGTGGTCCGAGCCCGAGGATCCGCTGTCGCCAGGCGACGTGCCGGCCCGGTTTTTCAGGATCGGGCGGGCGGATGTCGACCTCAACGAGAACGGCATCCCAGACGCGCGCGAGTCCCTGACCCATGTGCACGACCTGCCCGCGACGGCGCGCGCGCGGTGGGCGCGCGCCGGGCTGCCCGGCGCGCCGACCAACTACGCGGCCGTGCTGAACGTCCGGAACTACGGCGCAAAGGGCAACGGCACGGCGGACGACACGGCCGCCGTCAACGCCGCCATCGCGCAGGCGCCCGCCGGAAGCGTGGTCTACCTGCCGGCCGGCACATACCGCCTGACGCAGCCACTCTACCTGAAGTCCGCCATGATCCTGCGCGGCGACGGCTCGGCGCTGACCAGCCTGATCTTCGAGGGCGCGGGCACCGCCGGGCGCTGCATCGGCATCATCCGCTGGGACAGCAACCAGACCACGACCTACGTTACGGTGACGGCCGGGATGACCGTAGGCTCCACCGAACTGACCGTGTCGAGCGTGTCGGGCTTCGCGGTGGGGGACATCATTGAGATCGAAGAGGACAACGACTCGGCGTGGGGGTTGAGCGAGGCGTGGCAGCTGCGGCTGCCCGGCCAGCTCAACCGCATCGTGGCCGTGGACGCGGTCGGCCGCCGCCTAACGCTGGACCGCCACCTGCGCCACGCCTTCACATCCGCGCGCAACCCGCGCCTGCGCAAGTTGTCCATGCTCTCGAACGTCGGCATCGAGAAGCTGTTTGTCCGCCGCAAGGACGCCGTGAGCGGCTACACGATCGAGCTGAAGTACGCGGCCCGGTGCTGGATACGGAACGTCGAGAGCTACATGACTTACAAGGCCCACGTCTGGATGGAGAGGGCGTACGAGTGCGACGTGCGGCAGAGCTACTTCCATGACGCGTTCGTGTTCGGCGGCGACGGGCAGGGGTACGGCGTCGGCTGCGGCAAGCGCACGACCGACTGCCTGATCGAGGACAACGTTTTCCGGCATCTGCGTCACTCGATGATCGTCGGCATCGGCGCCAACGGCAACGTCTACGGCTACAACTTCTCCACCCAGCGGGCCAGCGATCCGGTTTCCGGGCTGCCGCAGGCCGACATCTCCGTGCACGGGAACTACGTGTTCATGAACCTCTTCGAGGGCAACGTGCTGGAGGACGCCGACGTGCCGGACTGGTACTGGCCGGCCGGCCCGGGGAACACGCTCTTCCGCAACCGCATCGTCAACAGCGGCACGGCGATCGACGTCGGCTCGAACAACCAGAACTTCCTCGGAAACGTGCTGACGAGCGGCACGATCAAGACGGCGAGCGCGCTGCAGGGCATCGTCGACTACGGCAACGTGAAGCAGGGCAACACGGCGAGCGTCAGCTGGCCCGGCTGCTCCTGCCACACCCTGCCGGACTCGCTCTACCGCTGCGTGCCGCCTGACTTCATCCGCAACGCCGGCGTCTCCTGGCCGCCGATCGGCCCGGACGAGCCTCTCGACGCGCCCACGCCCGCCAAGCTGCGCTACACGAGCGGCGCGTACGTGCCGTGAACGCCGAAGAAATAAGGAGCCTACAAAAAATGCGAAAGCCAACCAGTTCGTACACGCGCTATCAGTTGCGCTGATCGGCGTCGCTGGTGCAACCGCAGCCGTCGATGTTCCCGCCAGCACGTCGCCTCCGCTTCACGTGCCTGCGAGCCTCGCACCGCAGATCGTGCTGCTGACGTTCGACGACTCGGTCACCACCGCGTCGCTGGCGCGCGTGATGCGCGTGCTGAACAGCCGGCTCAACCCCAACGGACAGCCGATCAAGGCCACCTTCTTCGTGTCGCTCGATTCGACTTATGACCCGGCCTCGATCCGCCAGCTCTACGACGCAGGCTGCGAGATCGCGGTGCACACCATGTCCCACTCGACCGGAGAGGCCGCCAGCCTCACGCGCTGGCGGCAGGAGATCGCGGGCTGCCGGCACACGCTCGCGCGGCTTTGCGACATTCCGGAGGGCGAGATCGTCGGCTTCCGCGCGCCATTTCTGCAGCCTAACGACGCCGCGTTCCGAGTGCTGGCGGAGCGCGGCTTCCTCTACGACTCCTCGTTTCCCGAGGGGCTGGCTGGCCAGAGCACGAGCCCGGCGAACATGATCTGGCCCTATACGCTCGACCACGGGCTCGCGCAGGCGGCGCCGCCCGCCCGCGCGCCAGCCGCGATTTATCCGGGGCTTTTCGAGATTCCGCTCTGGTGCCAGTTCTCCAACGCGACGGCCGTCGCGACGATGGACCCGCCTGAGGGGCTGTCGTCGAGCGAGGTCGTGTCGCTCTGGCAGACTAACTTCCTTGCTCGCTACCAGGGCAACCGCGCGCCCTACGGGATTTTCCTGCACAACACGACGGCGAGCCAGTGGCTCTCGAACCCAACGTATTCTGAGGAGCGCATCGCCGTGCTCGGCGCGTTCATCGACTGGGCGCTCGCTCGGCCGAACACGTGGTTCATCACGTGCCGCGACCTTGTCGACTACATGCGAGCACCGGTGCCGGCGTCGGCCGTCGCGAGTCACGCGGCGTTCCAGACTCCGTCGCGTACGCCGTTTCCGACCGCGTCGCTGGTACGCTGCAGCTTTCCCAATTCACATGTGTTCTACACGTGCGGCGTGACACCGCTGGCCGCGCCGGCCTACACCAACGCCTTCCTAGGCGCGGCGGCATTCGGCGGCGGCACGGCGGCGGTGAACGTGATCTCGCAGAACGAGACCTACGTGTGGTGCGAGCTGACGGTCACCAACGGCACGACGCAGCGCATCTACGACTGGTCGGTACGCTTCGCGCTCTCAGGCGGAACGGTGCAGAGCCTGTATGACGCAACGTGGACGCAAGCGGGCGGTGAAGTGAGCGCCCAGGCGAAGCCTTACAATAAGCAGCTCGCGCCGGGGGCCACGCTCGCGGCGATCTTCCGCGTGCGGCGCGAAGGAGGCGTGGTCATCGGCGCCGCCACGCTGACGGCGACCGGGCTCGGCCCGCAGAAGCTGCAGGCCCGTCTCGCGCGCGCATCGAGCGCGAGCCCATGGCTGCTCGCGTGGGAGGATTGCGCGCTGACGTACCACGTCGAGACAACCACCAATCTTGCCGTGCCGCAGGTGTGGATCACGGTCACCAACGGGCTTGGCCTGACGGAATTTTCGCTGCCGCAAGCGGGCGCAACGCGCTTCTTCCGTGTCTCGGGGACGCTGGAGTAGGCCATGTGGCGGTGGGCAGTTGCAGCGGGCCGTGAGCAGGAGAGTTTTTCGACGGGGTTGAGGTCGGGTCCGGCGGCTCACCGCAGGTTCGCCCTCCAGCGCGAAGTGGGAACGGGGCGGGCGGAATCACGGGGCGGCTCGCCAACTGGGAGGAAGCGGAAGAAGGTAATCGGTCGCTACCAGGCGCGGCAGAACCCGGGAATACCGGTCACGCCACCGCCACGTCTATCCGGCTATGACCCGGTCGAGGGCTGCAAGAAGCTTGGTGAGGTCGGCGGGCGTGACGCCGCTGAACCAGATCTTGTGCGGATAGATGAGCACGTTCGGGCCGGCTTCGCAGAGCCCGAGGCAGCCGGCGGAGGAGACGCGCACCTTGCCCTTCCAGCCCTTCGCGGCAACGGACGCTTTCAGCGCGTCTTTGAGCGACGCGCTGGCTCCGTCCGCGCACGATTTGCGCTCGCCCTTGCGGTCGTTGGTGCAGACAAACACGTGGGCGACGTAGGGCGCTTCTTTTCTCGTCATGGATGGTCTCCTTCGTCTCTTACGTCGCTTCTCTAGAACCGTCCAGTCACCGCGAGGCGGCCGTAGGTGCGGTTGTAGTCGGGGCTCTCGAAGTAGCCGAGTTCGCCGCTCAGGTTGAAGCGACGGGTGAGCGCATAGTCTACGCTGCCTTTCGCTCCCCAGACGAAGCGCCAGCTGGTGTCACGCTCTTTCGCGTAGCCAGCTTCGGCGCTGGCGGCGTAGCTCCAGTTGCCCTTTGCGCCGCGAATGGTAATATGCGCCTGGTGCTGCTGGAGCTGCTCGGGAGCCCAGTACTCGGGCGGGTCGCGGTCGCTGTCGGCGACGCGGAAGCGCCAGCCGGCTCCGATGTACGGCCACTCCTGCACGCGGTACAGCAGCCGCCCGTCGAGCATGGAGGTGTCGTTGCCGTCGCTGCGCTGGACGTGCGAGAGGTCAGCGAACAGGTCCCACTCGTCGCGCAGGCGCGTGTAGGTGCGCAGGGCGTACGTGTTGGCGTCGATGTTCGCCCGCAGCGCTTCGACGGTTTCAATCTCCTCGCGCGAGGCGGAGAGCGTCAGGTAGCCGCTCAGCAGCGGGTTGGGCACGCGCAGCGCGATGTCGCCGCCCCAGTGGTCTTTGAGGTCGTCCATGTCCAGCTGCCACAGGCTGCCGGAGAGCCAGACCTGCGGCGCCAGGTAGGCCAGGCCGCGCAGGCCGTAGCGGGTGCCGTACTCGGTGCCGACACCGTCCGTCGACCAGTGGTCGCGGTCGGCCATCACGCCCACTCTCACGCGCTCGCTGACGTACGCGTCGCCAAAAGCGCCGTAGCGGTAGTGATCACGGTTCTCGTTGTCCCGCCAGCCGGAAAGGAAGGCGGTGGCTTGCGGGCGGCGGCGCTCGTCCAGCCGCTCCAGCGCCTGCCGGATGCGCTCGGCCTCGGGGTCGAGCGCCTGCGCGGCGAGCAGCTTCTCGCGCGCGTCGGGGAAGTCGCCCTGGCGGTCGGCGTTCATGCCCCAGTTGAAGGTCAGTTCGCGGCTGTCGGCCCCGGCCTTCTCGGCATCGGCGAAGGCGGCGTAGGCGTCCTCATGCTGGCCGTTCCAGTAGAGCACGCGGGCCAGCTCGAGCCGGGCGCGGGCCAGCGGGTGGCCGGCGCCGAGGTAGGTCGCCAGCGCCGCCTCGTCCCACTCCGGCGGCACGGTGCGCGCGGGAATCCGCAGGCGGTCGGTCTTCGCGGCGAGCAGGTAGAAGCCGCTGTCGTCGAAGTAGAGCGCGTGCGTGAAGTGGCGCGCCACGGCGTCATGCAGGAGCGCCGCGTTGTTCGTGTCGGTGTCGAGGGACCGGTGCCCGAAGTCGCCGGTCGGGTAGACCAGGACGCGTTCGTCCTGCTGGCTCAGCGCGCGGGCCGACTGGGCCAGCGCCTGATCGATGCGGCGGGCGAAGGCGTCGGGCGTTTCGCGCGCGCCAGCGGCCACCACCGGATGGGTCAGGGGGTTGCCGAGCACGCCGGCCTCGTTCACCGGCAGGCGGCGGAAGTCCGCGGGGCCGCCGGAGGCCAGGCGCCAGCGGCCGCTCGCCAGCGCGGGGGCGAGGCGCTCGGCGATCGGCAGGCCGGAGAGGGTCTGCGCCGGGAAGGCCGCATTGCCGGCATAGACGACCCGCACGCCCTGCTGCTGCAGCACGGGGTCGAGCGCCTCGATCACCTCGGTTTCGGGATCCATCAGTACGAGCATGACGTGCTTGGCGTCGGTCTTCTCGGCGATCTGGCTGAAGGCGTTGACGAACGTGAAGCCGTCATCCTTCAGGCGCTTGATGTGGCGGCTGATCTGGGCGACCGAATTCCGCCCGGCGTAAGGCGGGAGCGAGAGCGACGGGTAGACCAGCACCGGCACCGCCTGCTCGAGCGGGGTGCTTGCCAGCGGGCGCAGGAGCTTCAGCGACTGGCGGAAGTGGTCCTGCTGGGCCAGCGAATTGGCGTAGGCGCGCGAGGCCTCGGCGCTGTCGGGCTGCACGTCGGCGCGGAGCCTCGCATAGCCGACCGCCTCGTCGATGCGGCCGTCGCGCGTGGCTCTGTCGCGCAGGGCGGTCAGCGACGGAACGAAAGCCGAGTTGCGACCGAGCTTCTCGCGGTGAAACGCGTACACCTCGTTGGTCGCGCCGACCGCCTCCAGCAGGCGGCCGGCGAGCAGGGTCAGCGGAACATAGCCGGGGTCCTCTTTCAGGTACGCGCCGGCGGCGGCCAGCGCGGCAGGCGCGTTCGTCCCGAGCTTCTCCAAGCCCTCGGCGTAGGCGCGCAGCAGCCCCTGCGAGGGGGAGGCGGACAGCCCGCGGGCCGACCACTCGACGGCTTCTGCGGTGCGCGCGCGCGCCGTTGCGATCTCGGCCATCAGCTCGTAGGCCTGATGGCTCGGCGCGGCCTCGACCATCGCCCGCAGCAGGTCCATGGCCTCGTCGGGGCGGTCGAGGCGGTAGAGCGCGTAGGCGGCCTCGATGCCGTAGTAAGGCGCCTCCGGATTGGCCTGGTGCAGCAGCTCCCAATGCGAGAGCGCACCGCGCGTGTCGCCCAGGCGCGTCAGCATTTCGGCCAGGTAGGAGCGAAGCACGGCTTCGCCGGATTCGACCTGCCGCTCGAACCACTGGGCCTCGGCGCGCGCCTCGGTGACCTGCCCCTGGCTGAGCAGGCTGCTGAACAGGATCTGGCGCAGCAGCGGTTGCTGCGGGTCGAGGGCGACGCTCTGGCGCAGCGCCGGGATCGCCTCCTCCGCACGGCCTTGTCGGTCGGCCCGCAGGCCTTTGATGCCGGCCGCGCGGGCGGGGCTGGACGCCCGGCCCGCATAGGCGTCGAGCCAGGCGTAAGGCGTTTGGCCTTCGACGTGTTCGGCCAGCAGCACGGCCCAGATCCAACTCGCCCGGCTCGGGTCGCGCTCCAGCACGCGCCGGTACAGGTTCAGCGCCTGCGCGGAGTCCAGCCGCACGCGGCTCGCGTCGGCCGCAGTCTCCAGAATGTCGGTCACGCGTCCGCTGGTGCGGTTCGTCTTGTCCAGCACCGCCTCCAGCCGGCTCACCAGTGCGGGAGCCTCCGGACGGGTGCTGCCGAGACGCAGCGCCTCCAGCGCCAGATCGGCTCGCTCGGGCGAGAGTGCCGGGCCGGAGCTGAGCAAGGGCTCGAGGTGCTTGGCGATGTCCGTGAACTGTCCGTTGACCGCCCGCGAATAGGCCAGGTATAGGCCGACGTCGGGCGTCTGCTCGCCGCTCTGCCACGCGCCCAGCAAGATCGGTTCGGCCGCGCGCAGCCGCCCTGCACGGGCCAGCGCCAGGCCTAGCGCGGAAGGCGGATCGTTGGGGTTGGCCTTGCGCAGGAAGGCCAGCGCCTTGTCGCCCGCGCCCTCTTCAGACAGGCGGGCGACCACCTGGTAGATCACGCGGTCGCGGGCTTCGACTCCGGACTCGATCGCCTCGGTGAGCCGCGCCAGAGCGTCGTCGCGCCGGCCCTGCGCCCACAGGAGCCAGCCCAAGTCGCGCTTGGTGGCCGGGTCGTCGGGGCGTGCGGCCAGCGCCTGCTCAAAGGCCTTCGCGGCCTCGGCGGCGCGCCCGCCGCGCTGATGAAGCACGGCCAGCGCGCGCCAGGCTGCGGCGTCCTTCGGGCTCAGCTTGACCGCCTGCTCGAGCGCGGCCACGGCCTGCTCAGGCTGGTCCAGGCGGGCCAGCGCAGACGCGAGTTCTCGCCAGGCGGACGTATCGTTCGGGGTAAGCTTGACCACGCGTTCGAGCGCGGCGGCTGCCGGCTCGTGTCGGCCGAGCGTGCTGAGCGCGGCGGCTAGCTCGCGCCACGCGCCTGCGTGTTCCGGCGACCGCCGGGTGGCCTGCTCCAGAGCGGCCAGCGCGTTCTCTCTCCTTCCCAGCTTGGCCTGGGCGGCGGCCAGCTCGCGCCACGCGCCTGCGTCGTCGGGCTTTAGGCTGAGCGCTTTCTCAAGGGCGGCGATCGCCTGTTCGGGGCGCTGCAGGCGGGTCTGCCACGAGCCCAGCTCTCGCCAGGCCGAGGCGTCGTCGGGTTTGAGGGCCACCGCGCGCTCGAGCGCCGCGACGGCTTGGTCGCCCCGCTCCAGGCGGGTGAGCCACGCGGCGAGGTCGCGCCAGACCGGGGCGTCCTCCGGCTTCAGGCGCAGGTAGGCGCTGAGCGCGCGCACCGCCTCGTTCTGCTGCTGCGACTGCCAGCAGGCCTGGCCGAGGCCGCGCCAGGAGGTGGCGTCCTTCTCATCCATGGACACGGCGCGCTGCAGGGCGGCGGCGGCCTCTTTCGGCTTTGCGCCGCGCAGCAGCGAGAGCCCGTATTGCCTCCACGCCGGCGGGTGGGCGGGATCCAGATCCACGGCGCCGCGGGCCAGCCGTTCGGCCTCGCCGACCTTGTTTTCAGCCAAGGCGGCTTGCGAGTCGCGGACGAGCTGGGTCACGCTGGCGGGATTCTGCGCAAACAGCTGGAGGGGCGGCGCTCCGAGCCAGCCGACCAGTAACAGGACGAAGCCGAGTTTCATCGTTTTCATGGTTGCGTTCCTTTCTCGAAGAGCCTCACCGTTGCAAGTTCGGGGATGCTGGCTCCGTCCGCCTCTCTCACGGCGAGCCGGCTTGCCGGGACGACGCGCGTCAGCCACGCGAGCGCCTGGTCGGCGTCTGCTCCGATGCCGTTCACGACGATCATTTCGTCCGGGCTCGCCTGCGCGACCGACCGTCCCCGCTCCAGCGCTTGCGCCGGGGCCAGCAGGTGCGTCACGCGGTAGCCTCGGTTCCGGAGTTCGGCGGCCAGCGCGTCGGCGGGCCCCTCGATGGCCAGGCTCGGGACGAGCAGCCGCACGTCGGCGCGGGCCAGCTCGGCGTCGATGGCGGCGGCCCAGATGCGCGCGGCCGCCGCGTCCAGCGCGGCCCCGCCGGTTAGCAGGGGGATGGTGTGGATGCCGGTCACGGCCGACTGCAGCAGATCCTGCTGCGCGGTCTGCGCCAAGGCGGGTGGCTCGCCGGCGCGGAACCAGTTCGGCAGGATCGCCTGCACCTGGCCGCGCGAGCCTTCGGGGACCAGCCGGATGCTGTTGGCCAAGACCCAGCGCGACGGCAGCGGGCGGGCGGCAAAGGCGGCCACGGCGAGCGGGCCGCCTTCGCTGCCGAGTCCCACGCGGCCGCGGCGGGTGGCCGGCGAGAGCGGCAGGTTCTCGGCGACCGGCTTGTCACCCAGCCACAGCCAGGCGCGGTTGTTGCGGATGCGGAGCCGGATGCTGCGAGCGGCCGACGCCTCGCCGCCGGCCGGGCTGCGGTGGAGGGTGACGAGCCGGCTGCCGAGCCGCTCCTGCACGCGCAAGCTGTCGTCGTCTGCGGTGACGCGGAGCCAGGAGCGCGTGCCGGTGTACCGTGCGTAGAGGGAGGCGACGCCTTTCGCGTCTGGCCGCAGGGCGGCGCTGATTTCCATATCCGTCCAGGCTTCGGTGCCCCGCAGCCAGGCCACGGCTCCGTCGGAGAGGCGCAACTCGGCATCCCGGAGCTCGCCTTCGCGCTCAAACACCCAGTCTTGCGCGCTCCCGAGGGCGTCTTGCGGCCGGGTGCGGGGCAGGCTGGAGGCGAGCTCGGCCAGGAGCCTTTCGGGCGCCCAGTCGCCGGGCACGCGCAGCCGGGACAGGGACCACGGGTCGCTGCCCGGCCCGTTGAAGGCGCTGGCGCCGCCGATGAAGGCCAAGGCGAACAGGCGGGTGACGGCGTCGCGGTTGGCCGCTTCGGCCAGCGGGTCTGCACCGGGGCTCTGCCCGGCCTCGCCGAAGGGGTAGAGGTAGAGCAGCGGCGGCGTGCCGGCTGCGTCTTCCAACGCCTGCGCGGAGCGGTCGTAGTCCTCAAGGATGCGTTCGCGGAAGGCGTCGGCGGTCTCCTCTTTTCCGTCCAGGCGGGCGCGCTGCGACAGGAAGCGGAGCGGGTCGGCTCCGCCGGGCACGGGGGCTATCGCGTGGTGGCCCATGCTGCCCACCTGCCACTGCGGCAGGCGGACGAGCCGGCGTATGTCGCCCCGCTTCAGGTAGAAGCCGCCCCACTGGCTCATGACGGAGGTGGGCACGGCGAGCACCGCCGTGAACCCGGTCCGCTGGAGCACGGGCGTGGCGCGGATGAAGGCCTCCTTGCGGCCTCCCTCGAAGATCAGCAGCAGCGCCTTCTTGGGAAGCGGAGCGCGGTCATCCAGGTAGGCTCGCACATCTTCCGGGCGGACCGCCCGGTAGCCGGCGTCGCGCAGGGCTGTCAGCTGAGCCTCGAGCCGCTTCACCGACGGATAGGCAGGGGAGTCCGTCCGGGCGATGCCGGCATAGGAGAGTACGGTCACGCCGTTCCAGTCGCGCCACGTTTCGGGCGTGTAGTCAGGCTGGGGCGTCGGACGCACGATCACGTAGGTCACAAACGCGGCGATTCCGGCCACCACGAGCCACTGAGCGAAGATCGAGAGCTTGTTCATGGTACACCTCAACTTCTTGTGATCCATTCGTTGCGCCAGGAGGTCAGCACGGCCCACGGTGTCTGCCAAACCAGCACGAACATGTAGTAGAAGCAGAACGCCGTTCCGTAGAACCAGAGCCGCGAGCGCTTATACAGGAGGTAGGTGCTGCTCATCAGCGCGCTCATCAGGGTGATGCCGACGATGTACATCAGCGGGGAGGTGCGCTGGACGAGCGGCACGTAGATCATGGCCCGGATCACGATGGCCGGGCCGATCAGCGGCAGCAGGAAGCCGAGGTAGAACGACAGGGCCATCAGGGGCTGCTTGCGCCACATGAACGACGAGGCGATCAGGCTTTCGCGGAACCAGGAGCGCTTCCAGCGCAGCTGCTGGCGCAGGAACGTCCGGTGGTCCTCGGGAACCAGCGTGGTGACGCGCGCCTTGGCCTCGTAGACAACCTTGTAGCCTCGGCGCAGCAGGCTGTTGGTCAGGCTGCGGTCGTCGCCGAAGGTGGCGGGCCGGCCCATGAACATCTGGTTCAGCCACTCGGGCATGATCTCCTGCAGCACCTCGCGCCGGTAGCCGGCGATCGGCCCGGAGAGGCAGGTGACGGAGTCGAACACGCTCTCGGCGGCTTTCATCACGCGGAACGCCACGTAGTATCGGACGGTCTGCATGCGGGTCAGCAGGTTCGTCCAGACGTTCTCGACGTCGCAGTGGCCGGTTACGGCGGCGACCTTGGGGTCTGAAAACCGGTTGACCAAGTGGCGCAGGGCGTCGGGCTCGAGGAAGCTGTCGGAGTCGATAAAGACGATGATCTGGCCGGAGGCCAGGCCCACGCCCGCGGCGAGGGCGTGCCGCTTGCCGGCGTTTTTCTCGAGCCCAAATACGACCAAGTCGGGGTAGGTCTTTTGCGACGCCTTCATGGCTGCCAGGGAGCGGTCCGTGCTGCAGTCGTCGACGGCGATGACCTGTAGCCGGTCGCGCGGGTAGTCCGACTCCATGAGTTGCCTCAGCGTCCGGGCGACGTGCTCCTCCTCGTTCCTGACCGGCACGACCACCGAGAGCGTCGGCAGCGCGGCCAGTGGCTTGGAGTCGGAGTAGAACGCGGCGAACACGAAGCGGCTGAGCAGGTAGCCGCCCACCAGCAGGCTGTAGAGGAAGACCGGCACATCGAACCAGAAGTAGTAGACGTTCTCGTACTTGATCACCAGGATCAGGCTGGCCGCGACGAACAGCACCGCGGCCGCCAGCCAGCGCAGGTAGCTCCAGGCTGTCCGCTGGTAGCGGGCGCCCAGATCCTCCTCAAAGGCCAGCCCCAGCAGCGTCTGCCCGTCGGCGCGCCTCCGGACGTCGGCGCTCGTCGAGACGACGCCCTGCATGAAGGCCTCGGGCATGACGCCCTCCGGGATGCGGAATTGAACCCGTACGCGCGTCTCTTCTGGGGGCAAGCCGGGGGCCTCGATCAGCACGCCGCCGCTGGAGATGTCTCGCACCGTCGCCTCGTACACGCTCGCGTTCTTTCCTTCGCCTACGAAGATGCGGGCCGGAAAGTGTGCCACGTAGCGCTGGGTTGAGCGGCGGTCCGAGTAGTCGGGGCGAGACCGGGAGCGGAGACGCCTTTCGGGAGCCGGCTCGGGATAGCTTTGAGTGACTTTATTCATGGCCTCACCTCATTATGCGTGGGTTTGCGCCTAATCTCTCTTTAATTGATAGTCGTTATTGTCTTAGATTGAGAAGGGAAAGTCAACCAAAAAAGTTAGCGTAGACTAACATGAGATTTAAACAGTTGCTGGTTAGTATATTACAACGTTCTAAAGCAGCGGCTGATACACCTCAAGCGAGGCACGAACAGACGGCGCGAGTCTTGGTGTCGGCTCTGCAGCGTCGCGCTGTAACGGGATCAGAGGCGCGGCGCTCTTGTCGGCCCCGGCGCCTATCAGGCTGGCCTCTACAAGGGCTTGGAGTAGGTGGCGCGTCCGTCGCCGGGGCCGTAAAAGTCATCCAGCACTTCGCAGAGCGCGAAGCCCATGCGCTCATAGAAGGCGCGGGTGGACGCGTACTGCGGTCGGCCCGAGGTTTCGCAGAAGAGCCGCGTTCCGCCCATCTCCTTGGAGCGGCGCTCGACGTGCGCGAGCAGGTCGCGGCCGATGCCGAAGCCCTGCAACTCGGGGCGCACGGCGAGCCAGTACCAGTCGAAGCTGCTCTTGGTGCAGGGGATCGGGCCGAAGGTGGTGTAGCCGACCACCTGGCCGTCACACTCCGCCAGGACGAACTCGTAGCCCGAGGCCGCGCCTTTGGCGAGCCGCTCCTCGACCAGCTCCGCAGACACGTCGATCTCCTCATCGTAGAAGTACCCCGTGGAGGCCGTGGTCTCGCGGATCGCCGCGACGTCGGCGGCTGTGACCTCGTGCCGCCAGGTGATGGCGGGGGCGGCGCGGCCGGACGTGCCGGACGGCCGACTCGCGTGCCGCTCGCAAGGCGCGTTTGCAACCGGCTCGTAGCGCCGGTCATACCCAGCCGCGCCGCAGATATCTCTTCCCTTCGCCGCGTCCTGCACGATGCGCGCCATGGCGCTGGCGTAAGGGATGCCGGCCTGCTGCAGCGCGGCGGCGAAGCCGCTGTCCGGCGAAAGGCAGGGGTTGGAGTTGATCTCGAGTATCCACGGCTTGCCGGCGGCGTCCACGCGGAAGTCGACGCGGGCGTAGCCGCCGAGCGCGAACGCCTCCCAGCAGCGCAGCGAGAGCCGCTTCAGTTCGGCGAGCAGCTCGCCGTCCGCGGCGGGGTCGGTGAAGCGCCGCACCGTGTGCGTGTACTCGAACGAGCCCTCTTCCCACTTGGCGCGGTAGCTGACGATCTTCGGCTTGTCGGCGGGGAAGTCGACGAAGACGATCTCGGCGGGCGGAAGGACGTCCGGCCCGTTCGGGCCGGCGAGCAGGGCGAGGTTGAATTCGCGTCCGTCGACGAAGCGCTCGGCGAAGAAGCCGCCCGGGAGCCGCTCGGCGATCGTGCGGGCCTGGACGCCGCGCAGCAGGCTGCCGTCGCCGAGGCCGACCGAGGCGTGCTCCCAGACCGACTTGGTGATCCAGTCCGCGGGCGAGCCGTCGTCCGGGCCGTAGAGGAGCGAGGAGCCGTCGTTCGACGTGCGCACGATCCACGCGGGCGTGGGCAGCCCGGCCGCGAGCATGCGCTCTTTGGCCAGCAGCTTGTGGGTGGTGAGGTAGATCGCGTCGGCCGAGCTGCCCGTGAAAGGCTGGCCTTTCACTTCCCACAGCGAGGGCGCGAGGTGGATGAGGCGGCCCGAGCCGGCGAGCGTCTCGACGAGGTTGAAGACGCAGTCGGGGCTTAGGACCTCGAGCTTGCGCTGCATGTTGCCGAGGTCGGTGTCGCAGGCGAGCACCGAGACGGCGTGGCCTTGACCGGCGAGCGCGTCGCGGATAGCGGCGACCTGGTCGAGGACGTCGCGCTCATCAGCGGCTGCGTCGGCGGGAACGTGCTGGTGGACGAGGGTGATTTTCATAGGGATGCTCAAGAACGCTCAACGTTGAACGCTCAGCTTTCAACGTTCAAGTGTGGAGATGATTTCCCTTTGGCGTTCAGCGTTCGGCGTTCAGCGTTCGGCGTTCATTCTTGCTGTGGCCGAGGCCATGATGCGCCCGAGGAGCTGCGTGTAGGAGACGCCGGCCATGCGGGCGAGGATGGGGAGGTCGGAGTCCTTGGGGTTGAGGCCTGCGAGCGGGTTGACCTCGAGGAACATCGGGTTCTGGCCGCCGTCGCAGCGGATGTCCACGCGGCCGCCGTCGCGGCAGCCGAGCGCGCGCCACGCGTCGAGCGAGACGCGCTCGGCCGCGGCGGCCACGGGGTCGTTGGCGGGGTCGGTGGCGGGGTACTCCACGCGGTCTTCGTATTGGCCCTTGTTCTCGTACGAGTAGACGCCCTTCTCGGCCTTCGCCAGCAGCACGATCTCCATGGAGCCCACGACGCTGGCCTGTCGCCCGGTGCCGGTGATGCCGACCGTGAACTCGCGGCCGCCCAGATAGGGCTCGATCAGCGCGGGCTGGCGGAAGCGGGCCACGAGGTCGTCGCACGCGCCGGCCAGTGCGGCGCGGTCGCGCACGATCGACTTGGCGGAGCAGCCCTTGCCCGTGCCTTCGGCGACCGGCTTAACGAAGAAGGGCGGCCCGAAGCGCAGGTCGGCCAGATCCTCGGCGGTCTCGTAGACGCAGAAGTCGCTGGTGGGCACCCCCGCGTCGCGCACCACCCGCTTGGTCATGCCCTTGTGCAGGGTGAGGGCCAGCACGAGGGGGTCGGAGAAGACGTACGGGACGCCGTAGAGGTCGAGGATCGCGGGCACCTGCGCCTCGCGGGCGACCCCGCGCAGTCCCTCGCAGATGTTGAAGACGACGTCCCAGCGGTCGCCAGCCTCGAGGCGGCGGATCAGCGCCTTGGCGTGGCCGATGCGGTCGGTCTCGAAACCGAGTTCGCGCAAGGCGCCCTCGATGCCCGCGATGGTGTCCTCTTTGTCGAACTCCGCCGTGTCCTCCATGGACAGGCCCATCGCGAGGTAGTCCGAGCGGAGGTCATAAGTCAAGCCAATGAGCATGGTTACTCCGCCACATAGTCCGGATACCGGTAAGTGCCGCCCTCGTAGTTGGTGAGGCTCAGGTCGCCTTGGCCGTCCTTGCCCGCCGTGTAGTCGGGCGAGACGGGTATCTTGCCGCCGCCGCCGGGCGCGTCGATCACGTACGTCGGCACCGCGTAGCCGCTCGTGTGGCCCCGCAGGCCGCGGATCACGTCCACGCCCTTGGAGACCGCCGTGCGGAAGTGCTCGGAGCCGGAGATCGGGTCGCACTGGTAGAGGTAGTAGGGCTTGACGCGCATCTTCATCAGGCTGTGCACGAGGCGCTTCATCACGTCGGCGCTGTCGTTCATGCCTTTGAGCAGGACGGTCTGCGAGCCGAGCGGGATGCCCGCGTCGGCCAGCATGCCGCAGGCCTTGGTCGTCTCGTGGCAGCACTCGTCCGGATGGGTGAAGTGCAGGCTCATCCAGAGCGGGTGGTACTTGCGGAGCATACGCACGAGCTGCGGCGTGATGCGCTGGGGCAGCACGGCGGGGATCTTCGTGCCGAGGCGGATGATCTCCACGTGCGGGATCGCGCGCAGGTTGGCGAGGATGAACTCCAGCCGCTCGTCGCTCAGGGTGAGCGGGTCGCCGCCGGAGACCAGCACGTCGCGAACCTCGGGGTGGCTCCGGATGTAGTCAAAGATCATCTGGAGCCGCCGCGTGCTCGGCGTGATGGCGCCGTGGCCGACCACCCGGGAGCGGGTGCAGTAGCGGCAGTAGGCCGAGCAGAAGTCGGTCGCCAGCAGCAGCACGCGATCCGGGTAGCGGTGGACGAGACCCGGGATCGGGCTCTGGTGCTCCTCGCCCAGGGGGTCGTCCGCCTCGCCCGGGCAGCGGCGCATCTCATAGACCGTCGGGATCATCGAGCGGCGTATGGCCTGATCGGGATCCGTGGGAGAGACGAGCGCCATGTAGTGCGGGGTGACCGCCATCGGGAGCATCTTGCCGGCGAGCTCGAGCGCCTTCTCCTCCGCCGTCGTCAGGCGAACCATGCGCCGGACGGTGTCGAGGGTGCGGATCCGGTTCTGGATCTGCCAGCGCCAATCCGACCACTGGAGGTCGGTCGCGTCCGGGAAGAAACGGTTCCGGAACGCGCGGCAGAGAGGGCTCATCCGGAGACCGCGGGCGCGGGCCGGAGATTCTAGATCAGTCTTCGTCGGCGGAGGTTCCGCGAAACGGACCGGTAGTGAGAACTGAGGTCTTCCTCCTTGTGGAGGCTCCTCTTCCTGGTCGTCCAGGCTTAAGCTCAACTGCTTCGCGTGCAAAGGCACGTTGTACACAGCAAACTCCTCTTTTCACAGCTTTGAACGGCGATCGCTTGGCCAAGCGGCAAAGCTCCGTCCTTTGCACTAGCCTAATACGCCACTTTGAATGTCTTGTCAAGTGGGTCCACGCAAGTTTCAGAAAAAAAATGCGCCTACTCCGCGGCCAGCTCGAAAAAGGGCGTGGCAGAGGTGAGGCGGCGCGTGTCGAGCGTGAGGGAGAGGGCGGCGCCGGCGGGGGCGGAGGGGAGGGGTTCGGTGCGCCGGCCGTCGAGGCCGAGCGCCCAGAGCTTGAAGGCGCGGGCGTGGGGCGTGGCGAGCGTGAGTCGCAGCGTTCCGGTTCTGAGCAGCGCCTGCGCGTGGCCGAGCGCGTCGAGCGTGCCGCGCTCGGGCGAGGTGAAGCGCATGCCCTCGTTCAGGGCGTCAGTCGCGTAGACCAGCAGGATGCGCGTGCTCGTGTCGAGCGGCAGGCCGTCGACCGAGATCGCCGTGACTGAGGCGGGCACGCTGGTCGACTCGATGGTAAGCGGGCCCAGTTTGACGGGGTCCGTCGCGGCGGCCGGGTCGAGGGTCGCGCCCGCGAGCCGCGGCGAGACCACCCGCAGGCGCCTGCGCGGCGCGTCGAGCGTGAGCTGCCCCGTGTCCGACTCGAACAGGCCGTTTGTCGGGCTGGTGCGGTTGGCTGGCGAGAGGATGCCGGCTTTTCGAAGGGCGGAAACCGCGCCCGTCAGGTCGTGAGCCTGAGCCGCGCGCTCGACGACTTCGCTGAACATCGCTTCGGCGCGGACCTCCGAAGTGCCGAAGACCGGCAGCCGCAGGTCGGGCTTGCGCGACGGCGGCAGCTTGGGCGTTGGCGCGGGCTCGTCGGGACAGGCGAGGCCGACGCCCGTCAGCAGGGTGAGCTTGGCCTGGTCCGCCGAGAGCGCCCGCGCGTGGCGGGCTTTGTCGAAGATCTCCGCGTCGCGGAGGGTGACCTCGACCCGGCTCATCGACGGGGCCACGTCGCGCCGGAACCAGGCGAAGCCGGCCACCGCTTGGGCGGCGCGGGCCACGGGGTCATGCCCGACCGAGAAGGGTTTGATGGGGGACGAGTCGCCGCTGAGGATCACAGGATTGGCGTGGGCCATCAGCCCGTCCGTGTCCTGCAGGGCGGCGTAGGCGCCGACCAGCAGGCCCTCCTCGTGGCGGTAGCGGTTCCAGAAGACGTGGCCGTACTCGGTGATGAGCAGCGGCCGGCCGTTGTAGCGCGTGGTCAGCATGCCGGTGAGGAAGCGGCCGGCGGTGCCGACCGCGCTCTCTTGGCTCACGGTCGAGCCTTTGGCTGTGAAGTCGGACGGGTGGGCGTGGTAGCCGTGCATGGAGATCACGGGCACGCGGCTGCGGAGCGCCTGGACGCCGAGGTGGTTCAGCCAGTCGTAGTGCGTGACGAGCCCGGCGTAGCCGATCTGCCTCGCCTGGGCGGTGAACCAGCCGTAGAGTTCCGCGTGCGTGTCGCGCACGAACAGGCCGGCGTCGCGGTTGCGGGGGTCGTCTTTCCAGATCGTCTGCTGGTCGAAAAGCGGGACGCTGTCGAAGGACGCGTCGGCGGGCAGGAGCGGGCGTCCGCTGCCGTCCACCCACGCGCGGCGCAGGGCGTCGCCGGTCGTGTACCTGGCCCGCAGCCAGTCGCGCCACGGGGCCGCGAAGCCGGGGCGCATGCCGCTGTAGAAGTTGACGTTCTGCTCGTTGTAGTAAAGCAGGACGGCGACAGCGGGGTCGTCGGCGAGGCGCGTCTTCGTGTAGGGGTTGGTGTGGGTGAGCAGGGCTTCGACGCCGCGCCGCCAGTGGTCGCGCACGGCGGGCTCGTAGAAGATGCGGTTCTTGTAGTCGGCCTGCTTCGCTTTCGCGGACCAGCCGGGGCCTGCGTCGTAGCCGCGCCACGAGGTCATGGCGTCGAGGTAGAGGTAGATGCCGTTCTCCTTGAGGCAGGCGACCAGGTAGTCGAAGCGGTCGACGGCCTCGGGGTCGAAGGCCAGGTCGGTCGCGGACGCGCCGGTGAGATAGTGATCGAGGAAGTGCGGGCGGACGAGGTTGTAGCCCTGGCGCCGGACGCTCGCGCACCAGCGCCGGATATCGTCCTTGCTCTTGCAGGAGCGGCCGAGCAGAGGCTCCGGGCTGATGGAGCAGCCGAAGAAGCGGACGCGCAGGTCGGGCCGCTTCTCAAAGACAAGGTGGCCCTCCGCGCCGATGACGACGCGGCCGTGCTTGCCGGCCGGGGCTTCGACGAGGCGGCTCATGTCGAGCGCCGAGCCCGCGACGACCTCGGTGCGGGCCATGTCCACGGGCCGCCAGTCGTCGCCGACGCGGGCGGTCCACGGCTCGGCGAGCGCGCGCGCGGCGAGCGCAGCGGCGGCGGCTGCCAGCAGGAAGCAACTTTTTGAAGCGATCATGGTGAAAGCGTAGCACAAGTCCGAAACGGTGTCAGTGGGAATGACGGCATGGACTTTGAGGGGGCGCGCTGGTAAGCTGGTTTCAAGTGCGAGAGCGGTAGAGCGCGAAGCCTTGTTTACGCCGGCAGGGCTGCCGCCCTGCCGGCGAGCAGCGGGCGGCAGCGGTTTGCTTCCGCCGGGAGGGCCGATGAAGACGCAGACCAAGCAGAGTCAAGCCAGGCGGAGTCACGCGGCTGGCTATCTCGAGCGCATCCTGAATGCGCGCGTGTACGACGTGGCGGTCGAGAGCCCGCTGGATGTGGCCTACAATCTGTCGCGCCGGCTCGGCAACACGGTGTTGCTGAAGCGCGAGGACGCGCAGCCGGTCTTTTCCTTCAAACTGCGGGGCGCCTACAACAAGATGGCGCGGCTGTCGGAGGAGGAGCTGCAGCGCGGCGTGATCGCGGCGTCGGCGGGTAACCACGCGCAGGGCGTGGCGCTGGCGGCGCAGCGTCTGGGCTGCGCGGCGGTGATCGTGATGCCCGTGACCACGCCGCAGATCAAGGTCGACGCAGTCCGCGGCCGCGGGGCGCGAGTCGTGCTCCACGGCGACTCCTACAGCGACGCCTACGAGTTCGCCAAGGCGCTGGGCGCGGAGGAGGGGCAGACCTTCATCCACCCCTACGACGATCCGGACGTGATCGCGGGGCAGGGCACGATCGGGATGGAGATCCTGCGGCAGCACGCCGCGCCCATCCACGCGGTTTTCGTGCCCGTGGGCGGCGGCGGGCTCATCGCGGGGATCGCGGCCTACGTCAAGCGGCTGCGGCCCGAGATCCGGATCGTCGGCGTGGAGCCGGTCGACGCGGACGCCATGCGCCGTTCGCTGAAGCTCGGCCGGCGCGTGAAGCTCGAGCAGGTGGGGCTCTTTGCGGACGGCGTGGCCGTCAAGCAGGTCGGGGCCGAGACCTTCCGGCTCTGCCGCGAGCTGGTCGACGAGGTCATCCTCGTCAACACGGATGCGATGTGCGCGGCGATCAAGGACGGGTTTGAGGACACGCGGGCGATTCTTGAGCCCGCCGGCGCGCTGGCGATCGCGGGGGCCAAGGCGTATGTCGCGCGGACGGGCGTCCGCGACCAGACGCTGGTGGCTGTCGCGTCGGGCGCGAATATGAACTTCGACCGCCTGAGGTTCGTGGCCGAGGTGGCGGAGATCGGCGAGGCTCGCGAGGCCGTGATCGCCTTCACCATCCCCGAGCGCCCGGGCAGCTTCAAGGTCTTCTGCGAGCAGATCGGGCGGCGGGCGATCACGGAGTTCAACTACCGCTACTCCGACGCGAAGACGGCGCACGTGTTCGTGGGTTTGCAGGTGCAGGACGGACGGGAGGCCGAGGAGCTGGTGAGCGCGATGCGGGCGCGGGGGATTGAGGCGGAGGACCTGAGCGAGAACGACGTGGCGAAGCAGCACATCCGGCATCTGGTGGGCGGACGCGCGCAGGGAGTGGCGAACGAGATCCTCTACCGCTTCGAGTTCCCGGAGCGGCCGGGAGCGCTGCTGGAGTTCCTCAACGCGCTAAGCTGCGGGTGGAACATCAGCCTCTTCCACTACCGCAACCACGGCGCGGACTACGGGCGGGTTCTGGCCGGCCTGCAGGTGCCGCCGAAGGAGAAGCGGGCGTTCGAGTCGGTTTTGCGCGGGCTTGGCTACCGGTTCAGCGACGAGAGCGGGAACCCGGCGTACCGGCTCTTTCTGGTGTGAACCGTAGTTAACCGGTAGGGACGGCAGCCCCTGACGTCCGCGGCCGCCGGCGGGGCGGCGTCCCTACTCCAGAGCCCTCGCCGCTTCGGGCTCATTTGGGAGGCGTGATGGCGGCGGCGCATTCGGAGGGCGTGACGAACACGGCCTTCTGCGCCTGCAGGAAGTCGAGGATGCGAAGGAACTCGTTGTAGCGCTCGCCGACCCACATGGAGGGGTGGCCTTGCAGCACGAAGTAGGTGCGGTCCGGGTGCGCGGCATAGCCGGCCATCAGGCGCTGGCAGTCCGGCACGCCCACCGCGGCCTCGAGGTTCACGTCCCAAACGCGGTCGAGGATCGTCATCTTGCCGTCGGCCGCGACGCGCGTGGCCATGTCGTCGAGCGGCGTGGGATACAGGGCAACCTTGATGTGCGGGTCGCCGCGCAGCGCCATCAGGGCGGCCTCGTCGAGGTTGGGTCCTGGCGCGCCGCTGCCGGTCGGCCCGAAGGTCGCGAAGGCGAAGCCGAGCGCGTCGAGCGCGGCCTTCTGCGAGCGGTCGACCAGCGCCTTCATGCCGCCGTCCGGCCAGCCCGCGAACTCGTTGTGCGGCTTGCCGTGCACCAGGTGCGGGGCGTGGCTCCAGCCGTGGAACCAGAACTCGACGCGGCCCGCGTCGCGGCGCGACTTGATCCAGCTCGCGTAGTCCGGCGTGGCGTTCGTCAGGGTGTGGCAGGTCACGCCGTAGGAGGCCTTGATGCCGCGCGAGGCGAGCGTCTCGTCCACGCGCTTCCACGCCGCGTGGACGCCGCCGCGGAACTGCTGGAGGTCGTCGAGCTTGAGCACGATCAGCGCGGGCTGCGCGCGCGGCGGAAGCTTCGACGCGTCGATGGCGACGGCGGCCTTGGCTTTGCGCGGCGCGGGCGGGGGCGTCGCGGCCGCGCCAGGCGCAAGGCCGGCGAGGGCGAAGTCATCGTAGTCGGCGGTGCCGGTGACGCCGGGCGAGGAGTGGACCCAGACCGCGACGGAGGCCACGTCCGCCGGAATGGCGCAAGTCAGGGAGTGGGCGGTCCAGGCGTCGTTGGTCTCGCTGATCCAGCAGGTGGTGCTGACGCCCTTCGGCGCGGCCACGACCTTGCCGGCGGCGTTGTAAAGCCAGAGGTACGCGCCGCTGCACGGGGCGCGGCTGCGGGCCTGGAACGTGAGCGTGATCGCCTGGCCGGGCGTCACGGGCAGGCGCGCGCTGGTCACGGACGAGCCCTCCGCGCTGTAGGCGGCGGCGCCGACGCGCAGGCCCAGCTTGCCCGAGCGGGCCGCCTCCGGAGCGAGCACCGCCGCGCCGGACATGGCCCACAGGTTGTCGCCCTCCTCGAAGCCGGGGTTCGGCAGGGGGTTGTCCGCCGCGAAGGCGGCTGCGGACAGGAGCGAGAGCAGAAGAAACGCAGAGGTGTCGGTCGACATGTTGAGGTGCTCCGGGACGAGAGGTTCGCCGATCACGGGCAGGGACGCCGCCCCGCCGGCGCCCGCGTATGGCAGCGGGATGCCGTCCGCGCGGGCGATCCGAAGCGAGCGCAGGCGCGAGTTCATGGCCCGTCTCACGACTTTTGTGGCGGCACTGTAGCACGGCCGCGCGCAGGACGCAAGGCTGCAGACGTGGGCCCGGGCAGCGCGTCTTTTCAGCTGTCCCGCTTTCAGACTGGCGCGGGCATCATCAAAGGCGGTAGCGGGCGCGCCCGCCGAACGCCCCCCCCATTTTGTTCTGGGCAAACCGGCATGAGTTCGGGCATGATCAAGCGTGTTGCTGAAGGTCTGTGTTTGGGGAGGAGGATCGATGAAGGCTCGTTGTCACATTGGGCTGCGAAGGTGGTGGCCCCAGGCGGCGCTGGCTGCCGCGTTCTGCCTGTCCTTGTTGGTGACGGGTGGCTGCACCAGCGCGAACTTTGTTGCGTATGCGCCGCAGAAGGCCATAGATCCCCAGGCGGATGGCACGTACAAGGTCACAGGCTACGTGTTTTCGCGCGACTGGACCACGTGCCTGCTTGTTGCTTTCCCTGTCGGCTCGGATCTGGACGGCCTGTCGGCCGCCGCGCTGAACCGGCAGAAGTTTGGCCAAGTGGGGCCTGTGAGCCTTCATACGGAAAACTACACCATCAACCCGGCTGGTGTCTGGGCGCACTACGGCGGCTTTATTCCCTACCTGGTCGGGACGCGCTGCAACTACGTGTCGGCGATCTGCGTCAGGCCGTATGAGTCGGGCTCGCAATCGGCCGACGACCAGTGACGGGGATAGGAGGATGGCGGTATGTGGAAGCGTGTTGTGACGGTTTTCATGCTGGCTGTATTTATGTCTGGCTGCACCGTGACGGACGTCGTTCGTCTGGAGCCTGCCTGCAAGGTTCAAATACCGGGCCAGCCGTACGAGCGGCTGGGTAAGGTGCACGCGGAATCGTGGGGCGTCTGCTTGGCGTACGTCGCGCCTTTGGCGGGCAGCATGGAGCGCGCCCGCGGCGCGGCGGAGCGCATGGCCGCCAGGCGGGGCGCGGACGCGGTCATCAATGCCGAGTGCTATTCAGAGACGCACATGCCCGTGTTGATGTTGCTCGGCTGGAAGGAAAACCATTTTAGCGGCGACGCGGTCAAGTACGTCAAATGAGGAGGTTGAGAGCATGAAACCGTCTTTTCTGGGCTGCTGGATGGCTGCCGTCTGCGTTCTGGCGCAGGGGTGTGCCATGCACCACACGACGGCGGCCGGGGGCGCCCCGGAGATGATGCGAGCAGGCCCCGAGGAGGGGCAGAAGCCGGTCGGGCTCATACATGTGGAAACGTGGACGCCAACGCTTTTCTGCATGAACCTGGGCTCCGCGTCGCTGTCCGCGTCGCAGGCTGAAGTCGTGCGGCAGGCCGAGATGCTCGGCGCTGACGCCGTTGTGTATCCGAGGAGCCACGTGGAGGTTCGGATGCCGTTTCCGCTGCCGTTTATTGTGGGCTGGAGTGAGTATCACGTCTGGGGAATGGCGGTGAAAAGATGAGGCGGACGCGTTCGGCTGCGATGGCTTTCCTGTGTCTGGCAGCCGCGCTGCTGGGCGGGTGTTCGACGATGATGTACAGGACGCCTGCCGCAAATGATGCGGGGGTGGAGCATCTAACCGCTGCCAGCCTCAGGCAGAAGCACACGAGCTATGAGGTGAAGGGGCTTGTTCACTGCGAGAGGTGGAGCTGCTCGTTGTATTGGCAGTCGCGGCCCGAACTGCTGGGCCAGGTCATGGATGAGTTCAACGGCCAGGTGGCCTTGCTGGGCGCGAACGCCGTCGTCGATGTTCAGACGAAAGTTGAGAACCACTACCAGTTCGCCGCGGTTATCTTCTCCATCCCAGTTGTTTTCGGGCATGAAGAGGTGCATGTGAGCGGAACGGCGATCAAGCTGAGCCCCTAGGGCGGAGGCGTCCGCGGACGGCAGGGGTTGCTCTCCCTGCCCGTGCCCCCGCTGCCCTTACACAAGGCTCAGCCGGCCAGACGCCCCGCCGGACACAGGGCTGCGTTTGCTTGGACGTTCGGCCTGACGGCTCAGGCGGGCTCAAGACCCTTCAGTTTCCAGCGAGATCCGCCCGCTGCCAGACGCGGACGTAGTCGATCAGGAACTCGTCGGGCAACTTGGCGTCGTCGAGCCAGTCGTTGTCCCAGCCGCCGGCGGGCAGCGTGAACATCAGGTGCCCCGGAACGCTCATGACGCGCTCGCTCTTCCAGCGGCCGACCTCCTGGCCCTGGCAGTAGAAGGCCAATTCGCCGGGCGTCCAGAGCAGGCCCGAGGTGACGAAGCCGTCCTTGTCGGGCGTGTAGTAGATCGCGTGCGAGCCGTTCGACTTGTGCTCCTTGCCGTAGCCGTCCCAGTGCGTGGCGATGTTGAAGCGGTTGGCGCCCCAGCGAGTGAGGTGCTCCATGATGTCGAACTCCATGCCGCCGTTCTTGGTGTCCGAGCGCTGCCACTGCGGGCCGCTGCCGCCGCGGTCGGGCATCATCCAGAAGGCGGGCCAGAGTCCGGGCGCGGTGGGGAGCCGCATGCGGGCCTCGAAGTAGCCGTAGCGCTGGGTGAACTTGCCGTAGCTCTCCAGAAAGCCGGTGGCGTAGTCGCTCTCGGGGCGCTTTGGGTCGTCGTTATGGTGGCCGCGCTGCTTCATCAGTTTCAGGTGGGCGAGGCCGCCTTTCACGTAGGTGGTGTCTCGGGTGAAGTGCGTGACCTTGTCCCAGTAGTTTTCGCCGTAGAAGCTCCACTTGTTGGTGTCCACCTGCGTGCCGTCGAACTCGTCCGTGAAGGTCGTCTTCCAGTCGCCGTCGACGGGCGGGCGCTGGCCCAGCCACGCGGGCGGCTGGGTGGGCGGGGCCGTGACGGACAGGCTTTCGACGGTCAGCGCGACGTCGCCGTCGGGGCCGTCGCGCGTCAGGATGAGGGCGGCGCCCGAGGCGGTGTCGCTGGTGAAGCGCGTGCCGCTCTTCTTCTCATTTCCGTCCCAGAGCTGGCTGCGCGCGAAGGGGATCACGACCTCCTGCCGCGCGCCGGGCTTGAGCGTGGCGGCGAACGATTCGGTCGGCCCGCCGTTGCTCTCGAGGGTCAGGCGGGCGGTCACGGACGCGGCGCCGTCGTTGCGCAGCGCCGCGCGCAGCTCGGTGCCTGCGCGCAGGTTCCAGCGGCCGGCCGGCGGCTTGAGCGCGACCCGCCCCTCCGCCTTGCCTGCCGCGAGCGCGACGCGCAGCGTGCCGTTCGACGTTAGGCCGCTCCAGACAGCGGTCGCGTCGCGCGTCTCGAGCCGCGTGTCGACGCCGGCTTTGGCGCTGAGCAGGACGCCCGCGGGCGGGATGACGCGGGTCGATGTGGGGTTGACCGGCGGTTTCTCGCCGGCCTCGCCCGCGGCGGCCAGCGACTCGACGCGGAACGACTGGGCCGCATCCGTGGACTTGCCGGCGAAGAGCAGCAGCTTGGTGACGGCGGCGGGTTTCAGCTTGTACGCGGGCTTGTAGCCGAAGCTGTGGCCGAAAATCACCTTCACCGTGCCGGTCGCGCCGGCCTGGAGGTAGAGGTTTTCCGCGTTCCACGGGTTGGCCTTCCAGTCGCCGTCGTCGTCGATGCGCAGGCAGACGCTGACGGGCTTAGGGCCGAGGTTGCGCACGAGCGCCTCGACGTGGCCGTAGGCGGAGAGGTTCCAGGGCCTGTCGGGCGGCGCAAGCGTGACGCCGGGATAGCCCTCGTCGCCGGGCTGGATGGTGACGGTCAGGCTTTTGTCAGCGGTGTCCGCGCCGCGCGTGAAACGGACCTGCGCGGAGCTTGGCGTCGCCGGCGCGTCGAGCAGCGGGAGCGGCGTGGCGGCGCGGGCGAGCAGGGCCGCGAGCAGCGCGGCGGGCAGGGCGTGGCGGAGGCGGAAAGAGGGGCGGGGGCACGGGTGGGGCATGAGGGATACTCCATTGCATGGGAGGCTCTTGTCGGGGGAGCCGAGCAGAGTCGAGAAAGTCGCTTGGGGTTGACAGAGCTAGGCCTGCACAGAGGCCCGCTACGGGCGGCCGAGCCCGTCGGCCAGCATGCGGCGGGGGCAGTCGGTGGTGACGGCTTCCAGCCCAAGCGCCTGCGCCTGCGCGAGGTCGCCGTCTGTCCGCACGGACCAGCCCACCACCTTGACGCCGGCCTGTTTTGCCGCGTCGACGAAGCCTTTCTGTGTCTTGCCGGGCAGCACGCTGACGCGGTCGCAGCCCAGCGACTTCAAGTCGGCGAGCAGCTTGGCGTCGGGCGTTTGGTTACAGAGCAGCATGGTTGAAGCGGCGGGATCCACGCGCTTGATCGCCGCGAGGGACCGGCGGTCGAACGACGAATAGCAGTAGGCTGTCCGCGGTAGCGCGTTCGTGAGCTGCTCGGCGAGCGTGCGGGCAAACAGCTCCAGCCGCGCGTCGTAGATCGGCCCTGAGCCAGGCTTGATTTCCAGCTGGAAGAAGACGCCCGGCTTGTCCTTGAAGGCGGCGAGAAGGTCCTTCAGAGAAGGCACGGCCGTGCTCGTGCGCTTGGTGTGCAGGGCTTTGACCTGCTCAGCCGTCATCTGCTCGATCGGGCCGTAGCCGTTCGTGGTGCGGTCGGCGGAGTCGTCGTGCAGGAGAATGACCTGCCCGTCCTTCGTCATCCGGACGTCCGTCTCGAACGCGCGCAGCCCTTTCGCATAGGCGTCGGTGAAGGCCGACAGCGTGTTTTCGTCAGCCTCCATCGAGCCGCCGCGGTGGGCGATCAGCTGGACTTTTTCACCGCCGTTCGCGGCGCCGAGCGCCAGCGCCAGGAGCACAGTCATCATGAGCGTCTTCATCGTTCCCTCGCGAGCCCGCACAAGGTCGTACGTCTGTTGTATACTCTCAAACGCATGAAAGTCTAACCCACGCGCCTGAGAAACGCAAGGTGTACGTGCTGCGTTTTCGCTTGGTCTGGAAGGTCGTAATGTGTCACACTTACAAACATCTGAAATTATGAACGTATGAGGGACTCGCCATGGTACGGGACATCCGGGAGAACAACGATCCGATCGACACCACGGGCCTGCCGTCTCTGGACGCCGCGCTGAGCGGCATCCTGGCGGGCGACAACATCGTTTGGCACGTCGACCGCATCCAGGATTATCAGGCGTTCGTGACACCCTACGTGCAGGCGGCGGTGCGCGACAAGCGCAAATTGGTCTATTTCCGCTTTGCGCGGCACGAGCCGCTCTTGCCGGACGCCTTTCCGTGCGACCGCTACACGCTCGACCCCGAGGACGGCTTCGAGGTCTTCATCCACCGCATTCATCAGGTCATCGGCGAGGCGGGGTACGGCGCCTACTACGTGTTCGACTGCCTTTCCGACCTCGCGACCGACTGGTATTCGGACGCGATGCTTGGCAACTTCTTCATGCTGACCTGCCCGTACCTCTACAAATTGGAGACGATCGCCTACTTCGGGCTCTTGCGGAGGCACCACTCGCGGCACGCCACCGAGCCGGTGCAGTCGACCACGCAGCTCTTCATCGACGTGTTCCACGCGAAGGGCAGCCTCTACGTTCGGCCGGTCAAGACGCAGTTTCGCTACACGCCCACGATCCACCTGCTGCACGTCTGGAAGGAGCAGGACGTGTTCGAGGTCGTGCGCTCCAGCGCCGTCATCGCCGAGGTCATTTCCAACGCCGGCCCGGACTGGGTGGCGGATGAAATGTACGGCGAGGAGGTTCTGCGCCAGGCCGAGGAGATCGTCTCGAACGCGGAAGGATTCGCCTGCTCCGACGAGCAGAAGCATGCGGTGTGGCGCCAGCTCGTGCGCATGGTGGTGACGCGCGACGACGCGATCATGCCGCTCGCGCGGAAATATCTGACCGTCGCCGACCTGCTGGAGATCCGCAGCCGCATGGTGGGCACCGGCCTGATCGGCGGCAAGACCGTGGGCATGCTGGTGGCCCGCAACATCGTCACGCACGACGCGCCGCAGGTCGGCGAGAAGCTCGAGCCGCACGACTCCTTCTACATCGGCGCGGACGTCTTCTACACCTTTCTCGTGCGCAACGGCCTCTGGCAGTACCGCGAGAAGCAGCACTCGCCCGAGACCTTCCTCGAGGGCGTGGACGAAGCCCGCGAGAAGATCCTGGCTGGCAACTTCCCCGACTACGTGCTGCGGCAGTTCGAGGAGATGCTGGACTACTTTGGCCAGTACCCCGTGATCGTGCGCTCCAGCTCGCTGCTGGAGGACAACTACGGCAACTGCTTCGCCGGCAAGTACGAGAGCGTCTTCTGCGCAAACCAGGGCACGCGCGAGGCCCGGCTGGCCGCGTTCCTCGGGGCGGTGCTGACCGTCTACGCCAGCACCATGAGCCGCGAGGCGCTGAGCTACCGCGCCCGCCACAAGCTGCTGGAGCGCGACGAGCAGATGGCGCTGCTCGTGATGCGCGTGACCGGCGTGCTGCAGAGCCACACGTTCTACCCGCACCTCGCGGGCGTGGGCTTCTCCTACAACCCCTTCGTCTGGAGCAAGGAGATCGACCCCGAGGCGGGCGTGCTGCGGCTGGTCTACGGGCTCGGCACGCGCGCCGTCGACCGCGTGGACGACGACTACACGCGCGTCGTCGCGCTCAACGCGCCGTCGCGCCGCCCCGAGCCCGACTTCCAGGAGATCTGCCGCCACTCGCAGCGCAAGGTGGACTATATCGATCTGGAGGCGGACGCGCTCAAGTCGGGCTACTTCGAGGATCTGCTGAAGGACGCGCGCGACGTGCCGATCGACCTGTTCACGTCATTCGACGAGCAGGCGATGATGCGGGGCAAGGTGCACCGCATCCTGACCTTCGACCGGCTGCTGATGGGCACGCCGTTCGTCAAGGACATGCAGCTGCTGTTTAAGACGCTGGAGAAGGCCTACGAGCGGCCGGTGGACGTCGAGTTCGCGGTCAACTTCCTGGCCGACCGGACCTACCGCATCAACCTGCTGCAGTGCCGCCCGCTGCAGGTGCAAGGCACGCACAATCCGAACGTGCCCGAGCTGCGCGTCGCGCCCGAGGACGCGCTGCTGATGAGCAAGGGCGCGGTGGTGGGCCACAGCCGCGTGACACGGCTGGACTGGATCCTATACGTGCACCCGGAGCTGTACGGCGCGCTGCCGGAGAACACGCGGCACGCGGTGGCGCGGTCCATCGGCGAGATCAACCGCGCGCTCGGCAAGTGCGGCGGCGCGGTGCTCGCGATCGGCCCGGGGCGCTGGGGCACGCACATGGCGTCGCTGGGCGTGCCGGTGAACTTCTCCGAAATCAACCACGTCGCGGCGCTCTGCGAAGTGGCGCAGATGCATGCCTTCCTGACGCCCGACATCTCCCTCGGCACGCACTTCTTCGGCGAGCTGGTTGAGCTGAACATGCTCTACTTCGCGCTCTTTCCGGACCGCCCGGAGAACCGCCTCAACGCCGCCAAAATCGAAGCGGCTGCCGACCAGTTGGCGGTGTTGGTGCCCCGGCTTCCGGAAGCTGTCGCGCCGATCCTGCGCGTGGTGCGGGCCGACGACATCGAGCCCGAAGGCTTGTGGCTGGTCGCCAACGCGCCCGAGCAGGAGGTCGTCGTGGCACGAAGGGATTAGGGAGCGGTCATGCGTGATCTTATCGTTGTCGTGGCGGCCTATCTCCTCGGCTGCGTGCAGACGGGGTTCTACTTGGTGCTGTTGTCTACGGGTCAGGATCTGCGCGCGCTGGGCAGCGGAGGGACAGGCGCTCGCAACGCGGGCCGCGTGCTGGGCCGGAAAGGCTTCGCCCTTACCTTGCTCGGCGACACCGGCAAGGGGGCTCTCGCCCTGGCGGTGGCGGCCTGGCTGCACGCGTCGCCGTGGGCCGCCGCCGCGGCGCTCGTGGCCGTGGCTGTCGGCCATGTGTGGCCCGCGCAACTCCGGTTTTCCGGGGGGCGCGGCGTGACGGTCGGGCTCGGGGCTTTGGCCGTGTATGAGCCCCGGCTGCTCGGGGCTCTGGCCGCGGTGACGCTGCTCGGGGCTCTGGCCAGCCGCCGGTTCCAGGCCAGCGGACTGGCAGGCTTCGTGGCGCTGCCGTTCGCCGCCGCATGGCTTCGCTTGCCGGTCGAGGCGCAGGTCGGCGTTGGCTGCTTGAGTGTTCTTGTTCTTTTCGCGCATCGCTCCCATATCGCCCGCATGGTGCGGTCAGCACGGGAGACGCGCGGTGGCCGTGCTGACGAACCAGGAGATTGAGCGTATGAGTGACCTTCTGTTCAAGATCGCGACCGAGCCGGACGAGCTGCGTCAGGTTCGGGCGCTGAACTACCGAACCTTCGTCGAGGAGATTCCTCAGCACAGCCCCAATCCTGAGCATTCGCTGACGGATCGCTTCGAGAAGGAAAGCACGGTCTTCATCTGCCGGAGCGGGGACGCCGTCGTCGGCATGATCGCCATTCGCTGCAACCGCCCCTTCTCGCTTGACGGAAAGTTGCCGAATTTGGACGCGTACCTTCCGCCGCACCGGTCCGCCTGTGAGCTCCGCCTGCTGGCCGTCGAGCCGAAGTATCGCAAAGGGCGCATTCTGGCCGGCCTCGTGGGCATGATCTATCACTTCTGCTCGGCGCGGGGCCACGACCTCGTGCTGATCTCCGGGACGACGCGCCAGATCAAGCTGTACGAGCACATGGGCTTCGTGGCCTTCGGGCCCCTAGTGGGCTCGCCGGGGGCGCAGTACCAGCCGATGTACCAGTTCGTCGACCGGTTCCGGAGTCTCGTAACGGAGCTAGATAGCGCCGCCTTCGCCGACGTGGTTCGGGCGGAGGTGAATCTGCTGCCCGGGCCGATCTATCTCACGCCCGCGGTTCAGACGGCCCTGAGTGCCAAGCCCGTCTCCCATCGCGCCGAAGCGTTCGAGCAGCTTATCAAGCGGACGCGCGGCATGCTCTGCGAGCTGACCGGCGCGCCGGCCGTGGCGATCGCGATGGGCTCCGGCACGCTCGCCAACGATTTGGTCGCGGGCCAGCTGATGCAGATTCCTGGCCGCGGCCTGATCCTCTGCAACGGCGAGTTCGGGCGCAGGCTGGCCGATCACGCCTCGCGGCTCCGGCTCGATTTCGAGACCGTCGAGGCCCCGTGGGGCGAGCCGTTCGACGAGGGGGCGCTCCGCCGGGCGCTCGCGACAGGCGCGCCGAAAGCGTGGCTGTGGGCCGTGCACGCGGAAACCTCCACCGGAGTCCTGAACGATCTGGAGATGCTCAAGCGGGTTGCGCGCGAGTGGCGCGTGAGTCTCTGCCTCGACTGCGTCAGCGCGCTGGGCGTGGTGCCGTGCGACTTGCGCGGGGTGGCCCTGGCCTCGGGCGTGTCCGGCAAAGGGCTCCGCTCTATGGCGGGGCTCGCGCTGGTGTTCCACGACGGCAACCTGCCGCCGCCCGTGTGCGCGCCGCCCCGCTACCTAGACCTGCGCCTCTACCTGGCCTCCGGCGTGCCGTTCACGCTATCATCCAATCTTCTGGCAATGCTCAGCATCGCGGTGGAGACCCTGAACGCCGACGCCCGCTGCAAGGAGGTCAGGGAGACGTCCGACTGGCTGTGCGGCAAACTGCTGGAGGCCGGCGTTAAACCCCTCGCGGCGGCGTCGCGGTTCCCCGGGGCGATCACGATTCCCGTGCCGCCGCACGTGAACGCGTGCGCGCTGGGCAAGGCGCTGCAGCGCGAGGGGTGGCTTCTCAGTTTCCAAAGCGACTACTTGGTCGAAAGGAACTGGATCCAGATCTGCCTGTTGGGCCCTGTGACGCGCGCCAACCTGGAGCCTCTGCCCGCACGCTTGGCCGCTGCGTTCAAGACGGAGGCAGGATGAAGAGGCGGCTCTGTTCGTCAGGCGCCCTGCTCCTGGTCGTGGCGGCCGCGCTGACGCTGGACCGCGCGTTCGCGGCCGCCTGGTTCTCGCTGGCCTTGATCGCCCTGGTGCTGGCGCTGGGGGCGGTCGAGTGCCGCGCCCTGCTGACCTTGCGCGCGCAGCGGCGGGCGCCCGCGGCGGCGGCCGCCTGGCTCGGCGGAGTTGGGCGCGCCGTGCTGGCGGCCCTGTGCGTCGGCCTGCCGGGCGCGTTTTTGCTGGCGCTGCGGCTGCGCGAGCAGGGGCTGGCGCTCGTGCTCTATCTGATCGCCGTGGCGAAGATGACCGACAACGGGGCCCTGCTGGTCGGCGTCCTGTGGGGCCGGCACAAGCTGGCGCCTGCGATCAGCCCCGCCAAGACCGTTGAAGGCGTCGTCGGCGGGCTTGGTGCGGGCGTGCTCACGGCCGTCCTGCTGGGCTCCGTCTGTGCGGGCTTGGGGCTGCCGGGGTCGCTGCTGTTCGGCGGGGTCGTCAGCGCGCTCGCCGTTCTCGGGGATTTGACCGAGTCTTGGTTTAAGCGCCAGGCCGGGGTCAAGGATTCGGGCGCGCTCATGCCGGGCATCGGCGGCGTGCTTGACCTCATGGACTCTGTTCTGCTGGCCGCGCCCGCCGCGTACCTGCTTCTGTCCGTGGCGTAGGCGTGGTGATCACGGCGCTGGCTGTAACAAATCGCTTGCCGTCCCTCTGAAGGTTTGTGGAGGCATCATACGATGAGTGACTTGACAACCTGTTCGCGCTGCGGCAAGCCGGCGCCCCGCCGTGAGCTGCTGGGGCTGTGCCCGGGCTGCCTGCTGGCGGCCGGGCTCGGCAGCGTGGCGGACGCCACGGCGGCCGGGCCTGCCGCCCGCTTTACCCCGCCCGCGGCGTCGGAGCTTGCGCCGCTGTTTCCGCAACTCGAGATCACGGGGCTGCTCGGCTGCGGCGGCATGGGCGCGGTCTATCAGGCGCGGCAGACCAACCTTGACCGGCCGGTCGCGCTGAAGATCCTGCCGCCGGATATCGGCCGCGAGCCGGCTTTCGCGGAGCGGTTCGCCCGCGAGGCCCGGGCGCTGGCCAAGCTCAGTCACCCGAACATCGTCACCCTTTACGAATTCGGCCAGACCGGCGATCTGTTCTACTTTCTCATGGAGTACGTGGACGGCGTCAACCTGGGGCAGCTGATCCGCGACGGCCGCGTCAGCCCGCGCGAGGCGCTGGCGGTCGTGCCGCAGATCTGCGACGCGCTCCAGTACGCGCACGATGCCGGGATCGTGCACCGCGACATCAAGCCCGAGAACATCCTGCTCGACCGCCGCGGGCGCGTGAAGGTCGCGGACTTCGGCCTGGCGAAGCTGGTCGGCCAAAGTGGCGCGGGTGTCCCGCCCCTGAACGACACGCGTATTTTGCCCGTTCCGCCCAAAGCCACGGCCGCCAGTCTGGTCATGGGCACGCCGGCCTACATGGCGCCCGAGCAGCGCGAGCGCCCGTCCGAGGTCGACCACCGCGCGGATATCTACTCGCTCGGCGTGGTCTTCTACCAGATGCTCACAGGCGAGCTGCCCGGCGCCTCGCTCGTGCCCCCCTCGAAGAAGGTGACGCTCGACGTGCGCCTCGACGAGGTCGTGCTGCGCGCGCTGGAACAGCGTCCCGAGCGGCGCTACCAGCAGGCGAGCGAGGTCAAGACGATGGTCGAGACCCTCGCGTCGACGGGGGCGCTCGAGCGGGAGGCGGCGCCCTCTGCGGCCAGCAGAGACTTGCCGGCGCGCACGCCGTGGCGGCACGTCGTCATCGTGGGCCGGCGCGGCGGGAAGGCGGTTGTCGTATGGCCGAATGTGGCGCTGGCGTTCCTGGCTGTTTTGGCCGTTGTCGAGTTCGGCGGCGCACTCGCCTGCTGGCTTTTTGGCGGCAGCATGGGCGTTCGTGCTGCGGCAGTGGGCGTGCTGCTGTCGGTGATGGCAGTCGGCGTCGGCCTTCGCCGGGCGCGAACGACTCCTCTGGCCCGGTTGGTGGACCTGGGTTCGCCGTCAGACTCGCGTCCCCTCTGGCAGCCGCCGGCATCGGGGTGGGGGTGGCTGGTCGGCAAGGTGTTCGGCCTCACGTTCACGTCGCCTGCGGCCTACGCGTGCGCCAATCTTTCGGCGTTCGGTTTCTTGGGGGCGCTCGGATTTCTGAGCAGACTGCCGGTGCCCGGCGCCCAGCATGCAGCCTGCCTCTACGGATTGTGCGGATTCTTCGGGCTGATCGGCCTCGCACACATCGTGGAGTTCGGCGCGCGGGCGCGCCGCGGCCGCACGCCGCCGCAGGTGGACGAGCGGTGCGGCGCAGGGCCGAGCGCCGCGCTCGCCGCGTTCGCGCTGTGCTACGCGCTGCTGCTCCTCCTTCTGTATCACACGGCGTCCGAGCTGCCCGAGCGGGTGGCGACGCACTTCGGCTCCGAGGGCCGCGCCAACGGCTGGATGAGCCGGCGCGGATACCTGATCTTCGAGGGCGTCTTTCCGCTCGCGATCGGGTTGTTCTTCCTGGGGCTGTCGTCGCTGATCCGCGTGTTTCCGGCGAGCTTGATCAATATTCCGCGCAAGGATTTTTGGCTCGTGCCTGAGCGGCGCTCGCTAGCCGCTGGCATCATCCGCAACTATCTGACGGGGCTGGCCGCCCTGATGACGCTCTACTTCGGCGGGCTGCACGTGCTGACGCTCGAGGCGAACCGCGTCCAGCCGACGCAGCTTCCGATGGGCGGGATGCTGCTGGTGGTGATGGCCTTCCTCATCGCGCTGATGCTTTGGGTGATCGCGCTGCTGATGCGCTTCGCGGAGACGGGCGAGGGCCAGGTGGCCGCCTGTGCGCCACAGGCGGCGCCCGTTCGCAAGGGCTGGCGCTGGCGGAAGAAGGCGCTCGAAGTCGCGGCCGGGGTTGTAATCGCCCTCGCGCTGAAGCAGTGGGTGGTTGGCGCCTACACGATCAAGGGCGACTCTCTTGCGCCCGAGGTTCCCGCGGGCAGCTACGTTCTCGCGTGGAAGCCTACGCAGAGTTTCAGCGCGGGAGACCTAGTCGTCTACCGGCAAGAAGGCCAGTTCTTTGCCGGGAGAGTCAGCGGGGTGACGTCGGCGTGCGTCTTCGTCAACCGCAACGGTACGGCCGACTTCCAAGTGGGGCGCGCCGTGCTCTGCGGGCGCATCGTCACGGTTCTGTGGCGCGGGACTCGAAGAGGCGCCGCGCCACGGGAGGTCGTCAGCGGAGCGACCGATCACTCGGCGGGCCGCGGCGCTCACTCTCCCGCCGCAGCCACGAACGCTCAGGCGCTGCCTCCAGCCGACAACGGGCTCGGCGACGCGCTCTCCCAAGTGGCTGGCGCCGCGGCGGCGCAGGAACTCAGGCGGGTTCAGGCGCCCTCGACGCCGGAGGGGCTGCAGCGCTATGCGGACTTCAAGGCTGGAAAGGCGAACGCCGCCCCTGAATACACGAAGGGGCAATACCGGACAGCTGTAGCCATCGTGGAGGAGCCCCCCGCGCTGACGGATCGTCTTGCCGACTCCGCCACAAGGGAAAGGAAAATAGAATGAAGAAGACGACGCAGAAGCTGGTTTGTATGCTCGTCGGGGCGCAGCTGCTTCTGGGCGTGTTCCTCCTCGCGTCCACAGGTTGTCGGAGCCTCCATCGAGCCGCACGCGAAGGGGATGCCGCCGCCGTCGAGCGGCTTCTCGCGCGCGGGCGTGATCCCAACGAGCGGAGCTGGCGGAACTCGCGTCCGCTGCTCGAAGCCGCGGCGGGCGGCCATCTCGCCGTCGTGAAACTCTTGGTCGAGAAGGGGGCTGACGTCAACCAGCAGGGGGATTGCTGGCTGGGGCCGCTGCACCTCGCGGCGTACGGGGGACATGCCGACGTCGTCACGTATCTCTTGGAGCGGGGTGCCGACGTGTCGCTGTTCGGGCACGACAAGCCCCTGCACATGGCCGCGCGCGGCGGGCACGTGAACGTCGCCCGTATCCTTCTGGAACACAAGGCCGACGTCAATGCCAAGGGCATGGATGAGGCGACTGCGCTGGACGTTGCCAGCGAGAGCGGACAGGCGGACGTGGCGGCGTTCCTGCTGCGATCCGGGGCCGTTCGTACACAGCGGGGAGCGCAAGCGGAATGAAGCGCGAGTCGCTTGAGGCGGGAGCGCAGGAAGCGGGCAATCCGCCCGCGCGGCGCGAGGTCTTCGTGACCACGCGCTGGACGGTCGTGCTCGCGGCGGGCCGCACGAACGACACGGACGGCTCGCGGGCTGCGCTGGGGGAGCTGTGCCAGGCCTACTGGTTCCCGCTCTACGCCTATGTCCGGCGGCGCGGCTACGGCTCGCACGACGCCGAAGACCGGGTGCAGGGGTTCTTCGCCCGCCTGATCCGGCTGAACTCGGTGTCGGAGCTGAGCCGCGAGAAGGGCCGCTTCCGCGCGTTCCTGCTCGCAGGGCTGAAGCACTACCTGGCGGACGAGTGGGACCGCGAGTCCGCCGCCAAGCGCGACGTGCGCCGGACGGTGTCGTGGGACGCGCTGGAGGCCGAGCAGCGCTACGCCTCGGAGCCGGCCGACCGGCTGACGCCCGAGCGGCTCTACGAGCGGCAGTGGGCGCTGGCGCTGCTGGAGGGCGTCATCCGCCGCCTGCGCGGCGAGTATGAGGCGGCGGGCAAGGGCGGACTGTTCGCCGCGCTGCAAGCTGCGGTGACCGGCGGCGCGGTCGACTACGGGGATCTCGCGGAACGGCTGGGCCAGTCGGAAGGCGCGCTGCGCGTGGCGGTCCACCGGCTGCGGCAGCGCTACCGTCAGATTCTGCGCGAGGAGATCGCCCATACGGTGGCGCGCGAGGAGGACGTCGAGACGGAGCTGGCCGATCTGCGCCGCGTGCTGGCCAACTGAGGCCGATGCCGGAACGAAACAGGACTCAGCCCGGCCATACGGTGCGGCCCCGTCGGGCCTCTTTTTTTTCGACTTCCCTTTTTTTCAGGGAGTCCGTATCATCTCGAAAACTAGTGACGAGTTGCGTGCGGTTGCGCAGCCGAGCGTGAAGGGGTCTCACACATGAACGAGTCGATTGTCAATCCGGGTCTGGGCACACTGATCTTCGTTTTGGGCGGTCTGGCGGGCGCGGTATTCTACCTGCCGCTGAAGCGCGAGAAGAACTGGGCGTGGGAGAGCTATTGGCTGTTCTACGCGATCTTCGCCTTGGTGGTCGCCCCGTGGCTGCTGGCCTTCGCGAAGTGCCCGAACGTGCTGGACGTCCTGAAGCAGGCGCCGTCGAAGGAGCTGTGGACCTGTTACCTGTGCGGCGCGGCGTGGGGCTTTGGCGGGCTGACGTGGGGCCTGATGATCCGCTATCTGGGCGTGGGGCTGGGGCTCGCGATCGGCTGCGGCATCTGTTCGGCGGCGGGCACGCTGATACCCAAGATCCTCACGGGCACGTTCGGCGAGCTGCTGCAGCCGGGCGCGGGCATCGTCTCGCTGGCGGGCGTGATCGTGTCGCTTGTCGGCATCGTGCTGGTGGGCCTGGCGGGCATGTCGAAGGAGGGCGAGTTGCCCGAGGAGGCAAAGAAGAAGGCCGTTGAGGAGTACGATTTCAAGAAGGGCATCCTCGTGGCGATCTTCTCCGGCTTCGCGAGCGCGGGCCTGGGCTTCGGCCTGCAGGGCGGCAAGGCGATGGAGGCCTTGGCGTTGCAGGGCGGCACGGCCACGGCGTGGAAGGGCATGCCGGTGCTGGTGATGTGCCT
>CAYLUN010000047.1:0-45446 GCA_964386865.1 uncultured Lentisphaeraceae bacterium
CGCAGAGCGTGGCGTATGGCGGGGCGGCGGTCGCGCCGGAGGTGCAGGCGGAACAGGGTTGGGCCTTCGAGGGCTGGGACGCGGCGTTCGGCTGCGTGACGAATGCGCTGACCGTGCAGGCGTTGTACACGCCGCAGGTGGTGGTCGCCAACGTGACCGCCAGCCAGCGGCCGGGCACCAAGCTGGTGGACATCGGCTACGACCTCTATTACGGCGGCACGAACGCGCTGACCGTCGGCGTGGCGGTCTCGAACGCGGCAGGCGTGGTGTCGGCCTCGACATTCTCGGGTGACATCGGCGCGGGCGTGACGAACGGCACGGGACGACGCATCGTCTGGGACGCGGGCGCGGATCAGAACGGGCTCGTGCTGACGGGGCTTTGCGTGCGGGTCGAGGCGACGGAGAGTGGCGCATCGGCTGGTACGTGCCTTGACCTCGACTCCCGCGACTACACGACTACAATCGACTCCGCGCACGGATCGCCGACGCCAGCGGTCGGGCTGCATACGAACTACTGCTGGCGTTCGACCGTGACGTGCGCGGTGCTGGGGATCGCGAGCGAAGGCGGAACGAATTGGACGTGCGTAGGGTGGACGGGGACGGGAAGCATCCCGCTGGGAGGCAACACGACGAGCGTTACTGCGCTTCTGACGAATTTGGCATCGTCAGTGACGTGGAACTGGACGGTAGCATCTATCGACACTGATGTGGATGGCATGGATGACCGATTTGAACGGCAGATCATTGACGCGGACACAAGTGACCGCTTGATGACCCTAGCGGATGTGTTGCCGGGAGATGATTTTGACCACGACGGACGCTCAAATGCTGAGGAGGAAGACGATGGTACTGATCCCGCGAATGCGGGAAGTACGCTCGGGCTTGTAGCCTTCTACCCATTCACAGGAAACGCCCGCGACGCGAGCGGCCGCGGATACCATGGAGTTGCTTACGGTGCCTCACTGAGAACGAATCGGTTCGGGGATCAAAACAGCGCGTACGCATTTGACGGAGTAAACGACTATATCGATGTGGGGAATCCAACAGGAAACAACCCGGCGCAACTCACGCAGTGCGCATGGGTACTGGTAGAGTCGGCCCAACCATATGACCACGCAGTCATCATGACCAAGCGCAATGCAAATAATGGTTGCGATTGGCCATTGATGAGAGTTGCGCAAAGTGGCACGAACGTAATTGCGGGGACAGGCGTCGACGACTGGTCGTATATCAGTTACGTATGGGGTTCAAGCAATATTGCCGATGGAGGCTGGCACTTACTATGCGTGACCAAGAACGGTGCTACGTTCAGCTTGTATGTTGATGGCGCTCGTCAGGGAGTTCTCGTGGATGCGCACGATTGTGGCGGTTCGCCCCTAAATATGCTGATTGGATATCATGGAGCTTGGAACAGCTACTTCAAAGGCAGCATCGATGACGTTCGGCTCTACAACCGTGCGCTCGGTTCAGACGAGATTGCCGGGCTTTTTGATGGCAACGAAGCTCTCCATCTTACAGTCGAAACTGCATACGGTCTACCGATCCCAGCAGCAGGCTCTCACATTTATGCCCCAGATTCTGTTGTCACATGTTGTGTCGAAAGTGCCGTGTCGCAAGGTCATACGAACCAAGTCTGTACCGGGTGGATTGGAACAGGCAGTGTGCCATCGACCGGCAGCACGACAAACGTGACCTTTGTTATCACCAACAACTCCACCATCGCCTGGCAGTGGGCAACGGAATACTGGATCGCGGCCGGGACGGGCGGCGGCGGGGCGGTGACGGGCGGGGGCGAGTGGGTGGCGCCGGGCGGATACGTGGTGCTGACGGCGACGCCGGAGGCGGGGTGCCGGTTCTGGAGGTGGACGGACGGGGCGGGGAATGTCTTGGGTGAGAATAGCGTCTACACGAACTGGGCCGCAGGGGCCGTGACGGTGATCGGATACTTCTTGCCGTTGCCGGTCGCGGCGATCGATACGGTGGAGCCGTCGAGCCCGGCGGAAGGTGCGGATATCGCGCTGGCCGGCCACGGCAGCGGCGAGTATGCGGTCGACGGTTACTGCTGGTCGGTCGAGCGTCTGGTCGACGGCGTGCCGGACGGGCAGGCGCGGGCGTTCTGCTGGTCGCAGTCGGCTGTGACGCGGCTGCCGGCGGGCGCGTGGCGGATCTCGCTGCAGGTGTGCGACGCGATGGGGAGCTGGTCCGCGCCGGTCACGCGCGACGTGACGGTTGCGAGCGCGGCGACGCTGAGCGACCTGCAGGTCTCGCGCGGGGACGTGCGAGTTCTCAGGCTCGATGGAGTCGCTGGTGTCGGGGGAGTCGAAGAAGTCGACCTCGCCAACGTCGCGACCGGCCAGACCGTGCGCGTGGTTGTCGCAGTCCACAACACCGGCTCGGCGGAGACGCCGGGGCCGGTGCGGGTGACGCTGTACGAGGGCTTCGGGCCGACGAACCTCGCGAGCCAGATCCCTGCGGCGCTGACGGTTGTGGCCACGGGCACGGTCGCGCAGGTGGCGGCGGGCGGCGTGGAGACGGTGTCGCTGCCCTGGACCGTGACGGGAGCGGACGGCCAGCGGACCCTGACGGTCGTGGCGGAGTATGCCGCGAACTATGAGACAGCGGTGTCGAACGGCGCGCACGGCCTGAGCGCGACGCTGCCGGTGACCGAACGCACGCTGGACAACAACCTTGCGAGCGCGATGGTGACGGTCGGTGACCTCGCGTTGCCGCCGGACCTGCTCAACGTGACCGTGCAGGCCGGAACGATGGTTGCGGGCCGGGCCGGTACGGTCAGCGGCCGGGCGACGTACGGCTGGGGCCAGGCGTACCCAGTGCTGGGCGCGCTGGTCGAGGTGGAGATCGAGGGCGTGTCGTATGTGACCACCACCCGCTCGCCGGACGGCAGCTTTGCGGTGGCAGTGACGGCCCCGGCCGTGGGCGGACACAGTGCGACGGCGCGGGTGTATGACGGGTTCGCGGTCGGGAGCGCGTCCTGCGCGTTCGCCTGCGTGCCCTACCCGGTCGGCGGCGGGGGAGGCGGAGGCGGCGGTGGCGGATACTGGCCTCCGGCTTCGCCGCCGGCGACCGCGCCGAACCTGACGGTCGAGGCGGTGGCCGTGGGCGGGAGCGGCGTGTACGAGGCGGAGAGCAGCGTGCCGCACGCGCAGGCCGGCGGCAGCGTGTCCGTGCGGGCGCTGGTGCGGAACGGCAGCGGGTTTGCGTGCAACAACACGTTCGCGGTGGCGTTCGGCGTCGGCGGCCAGCCGCTGGGCATGGCGACGGTGGCGGGCGGGCTGGCCGCGAACGAGGCGCGCTGGGTCGAGGCGCCGACCAGCTGGCTGCCTGCGGCGGTCGGGGCGGTGTCGGTCACGGCCGAGGCGGACAGCGGCGGCGCGGTGGCTGAGATCAGCGAGTACGACAACGGCTGCTCGCAGGCTGTCGCGGTGCGCACGCCCAAGCCGGATCTGCGGCCCTACCGGATCGTGTGGAACGGCAGCGGGTGGGAGCGTGTCAGCGGGCTGAGCTGGACGCCGGCGGAGCCGGTGGCGGGCACGAACGTGCAGGTGTCGGTGTCGGTCTACAATTGCGGGACGCTGCCGAGCGTCGCGCCCTTCGCAGTCGCGCTCCTCTGTGACGGTGTCGCGGTCGCACAGGCAGCCGTCGCGGAGTCGATGGACGTCGGGGAGTCGAGGGAAGTCGCCCTGACCTGGCCCACCGCCGCCGTGCCGCCCGGCAGCCACACGCTCGAGGTCAGAGTGGACGTTGTGGGCGAGGTGGAAGAAGACTACGAGAACAACAACGCCACAGCCGTCTCGGTGCGGCTCTACTCGGACACGTGGAGCGTCCGGCCGTACGACGTGACGGTCTCGCCGTATCCGACGGTCGGAGCGACCTGCACGCTGACCGCGCGCGTCCGCAACGACGGCGGCGCGGCGTATCCGGGCGGCGCGGCCGCGTTTTACGTGGAGAGCCCGGCGCGCGCGCCGCTCGGCGAGGGCGCGGTGGGGGCGCTGGCGGCGAAAGGCGGCGAGGGCAGTTCGGCGGGGGTGAGCTGGACGCCGGAGGCGACCGGGCCGGTGCGCGTCTATGTGAACGTGGCGGGTCAGGTCTACTCGGAGGTGTTCAACGTGGGCGAGATCCCGCCGGACCTGCGCGTGCTGTCGGAGGATCTCGCGCTGGAGCCCGGTTCGCCGAGGGTCGGGGATGACGTGCGGGTGCGCGCGTCGGTGCGCAACGCGAGCGCGTCGGTCGCGGCGTCGAACGTGTGCGCGGTTTTCGAGATTGCGGTGGGCGGGGGCGTGTACGCGCCGCTGGGCGCGCCGCGGTGGATCGGCGCGCTGGCGCCGGGCGAGAGCCGGACGGTGGATGCGGGCGCGGTGTTGCCGGAGGTTGGGCGCGGGATCTACCTTGTGCGCGTGTCGCTCGATGCGGCGGGCCAGGGCGACGTGGACGACGGCGACAACGCGGCCACGCGTAGCTTCGGCGTGGGGCTGCCGGTGGCGGACGCGGGCGCGGACCGGTGGTGCGTGCTGGGCGAGACGCTGACGCTGGACGGCGGGGGCAGCTCGAACGCGTCCAATTACTTCTGGCGCGTGGCCAACAGGCCGTCGGGCAGTGTGGCGGAGTTGGCCGGTGCGGAGACGGCGACGCCTGCGTTCACGCCGGACAGCGGCGGAAACTACCGTATTGCGCTGATGGTCAGCGCGGGCGGTGTGACGAGTGCGCCCAACGAGGTGGCGGTGTGCGTGACGGGCGTCGTGATCACGGCCAGCGCGGGCGCGCACGGCTCGGTGGCGCCGTCCGGGGCGGTGGTCGCGGCGACCGGGAGCAGGCCAGTGTTCGCGCTGACGCCGGAGCCGGGTTACCGGGTGGCGGAGGTGAAGGTGGACGGGGCGGACGTTACGGCCGACACGGAGGTCGTCCCTCCAGGGGCGGGTTCGACAGTCCGGTACACCTTTGCGCCGGTGTTCCTGAACCATACGCTGGAAGCGAGTTTCGCGGCGGCGAGCAACACGCTGACGGTGGTGTCGGCGCACGGCGCGGCGGAGCCGGCGGCGGGGACGCACACGTACGCGTGGGGCACGCTGGTCGCGAGTCGCGTGTCGCTGGTCGAAACTCTCGGCGCGACCCAGTACGTGTGCCTCGGGTGGAGCGGGACGGGAAGCCTAGCGCCTCACGGCGCCACTACAAACACAAGCGCCACCCTGACGAACGACTCCAGCGTCGTCTGGCAGTGGGCGACGAACCACTGGCTGGGTGTCGCTGTGAGCGGGTCGGGGTCGGTGGCGGGCGTGACCGGGTTCCTGCCGGCGGGCGGCGAGTCGGCGCTCGAAGCGAGGGCGGGCGAGGGTTTCGTGTTCGCCGGGTGGGCGGGCGATCTGGCGGGATGCGCGGTACACGCGGGCATTGTTACGGCTCGAATGGATCGGGCGCGGATATTGGCGGCGGGCTTCCGTCCGCTGCCGGTGACCGGGCTCGCGGCGCAGGTGGCGGATCTGGAGACGGTTCGGTTGGCGTGGGGCTACGCCGGGCTGGCGTCGGCGCTCTTCCGGGTCGAGCGGCAGACGGACGGCGGGGCGTGGCAGCCGCTGGGGACGGTCGCGGGGCTGGCTTGCGAGGATGGCACGGTTGCCGAGGGGCAGAGCCTGCGCTACCGCGTGACGGCGCTCGTGGGGCCGTTTGAGTCGGAGGGCCGAGAGGCCGTGGCCGTGGTGCCGCGCCTGCCGGCGGTTCCGACGGGCCTGGCGGCGGCGGCGGTGTCGCCGGCCGAGGTGGCGGTGTCCTGGAGCGCCGCGGCGCGCGCGGCGGGCTACGAGGTGCAGCGGCGGACGCTGCCGCTCGGCGAGTGGGCCGCGGTGGCCGCGCTCGGCGACGTGACCGCGTGGGCGGATGTCGCGGTCGCGGCCGGCGGGCGCTACGGCTACCGCGTGCGCGGCGTGAACGCGGCGGGAATGTCCGCGTTCTGTCCGGAGGTGACCGTGGAGGTTCCGCCGCCGGTGGGCGTGCAGGGCCGCAGCCTGCAGGTGACGAACGCGGCTGTCACGGTGTCGGGCGTGGCGCTGGCGCCGGGCGGCGCGGCGCTGTGCGGCGCGGAGGTCGGCGGCGCGTTCGACGCGCGGCTGTCGAATCCGGCCGGCGACCGCTCGCAGCACCGCGTGGTGGCGGGCCTGCGAGGCACCAACGGCGTGGCGGCCGGGACGGCTGTGGAGATCAACGAGCTGACCGGGACGCCGGCGGAGCCGCCCGTGTGGGTGGCCGGGGTCGAGCTGCCGGAAGGGCTGCGCCTGCCGTCGGAGCCGGGCGCGTATGTGCTGTGGATCGAGAGCTATTTGGGTGCGGCCGAGCCGCGCGAGGCGTTCGCGGCTGCGACGCGTGTGCAGGAGACGCCGCTGGCGCGCGCGGTGTGCGCGTTCGCGGCGGCGGCGCCGGCGGCGGGCGACGTCTACGTGGCGTTTGGCGCGGTGGCGGAGCGGGCGGGGAGGACGGTCGAGGTTCCGCTCACGGTGGGCGCGCTGGGCGGCGAGAACGCGTTCAGCTTCAGCCTGGTCTACGACCCTGCGAAGCTCGCGCTGCTGACGTTCAAGACCGAGGGCGAGGCGGGCGAGTCCTATCTGGAGGTCAACGACAGGACGGAGGGCGCGGTGGGCGTCGTGATGCTGATGCCGCTGGGGGAGGGTCTGTCGCCGGGCGTGCAGCCGCTGGCGACCGCCAAGTTCCTGGTTCGGGAGCCGGGCGTTTCCGGCGAGCGGCTCGCGGTGGCGTTCGGCGACGCGCCCACCGTGCGGCTGGTCACGGACGCCTATGCCAATGAGCTGCCCCACGTGTGGGTCGGCGGCGCCGTGACGGTGGCCGCGCCGGGCTACGAGGCGGACGTGAGCCCGCGCGGGCGGTGGGACGACCGGGTGAACGACAAGGACCGGGCGCAGGTCATGCGCTTCGCGAGCGGGCTTGACACGCCGGCGCCGGGCGACGAGTTCCAGCGCGCGGACTGCGCGCCGATCGGCACGCGCGGAGACGGCCGGGTGGATGTGCGCGACGCGGTGATCGCGACGCGTTATGCGGGCGGCGTCGAGCCGCTGAAAGAGGCGGGCGGCCCGGCCGCTCCGCTGGGCGCGGCGGCGGTGCCGTGGACGGTCGTGGGCGGAGCGCTCACGCTGCAGGGGGCTACTGGCGGAGCGCCTGTGCCACGGCTGGAGCAGTTGCTGGCGTCCGGGCTGGCCGGGCTGATTCGGCTGGACGCGAGCTACGGCGAGCGAGGCGGGGTGCTGGAGGTTCCGGTCACGGTCGTGTCAGGCGGCAACATCGAAGGCGCGAGCTTCAGCGTGCGGTTCGATCCGGATCAGCTATCGTTCCTGGAGGCCGTGCCGGCGGCGGCGTGTTCCAACGCGCTGTGCGTCGTGAACGGGGCGGCGGCCGCGGCGGGGACGGTGGGCTACATCTTCCGCATGCCGCCGGGGCAGCCGCTGAAGGCGGGGTCGGTGGCGGTGCTGACGCTGCGCTACCGGGTGGCGCAGGCGGCAGGCGACGCGGTCACGCTGATCGACTTCGCGGCCGAGCCGACCGCGGTCATCCTGTCGGACCGCACCGGCGGGTCGGTCAGCGCCAGCGTGCAGGGGGCGAGCGTGTATCTGCTGCCTGTCGTGGCGGAGGGCGTGCCGGAGGCGGTCGGCGACTTGGCGGCGGCGCCTGAAGGCGGGACGCGCGTGCGGCTGACGTGGAGCGGCGTGGCGGACGCGACGGGGTATGCGCTGTACCGCAGGAGCGACCGCGAGAACTGGGGGCTGCTGGCTGAGCTAGCGGCCGATCGGCGTGGCTATGTGGACAGCGGGCTTGAGCCTGGCATGGAATACGCGTACCGCATCGCGGCGGTGAACGCGGCCGGGGAAAGCAGCGGCGACCCGGTGCGGGTCACCCTCCCGACTCACTATCGTTATTGGGCGGACGTGCGTGTCGGCGTGTCGCAGGGCGAACCCGGCGACGATGCGGACGGCGACGGGATGGGCAACTATCTGGAGTACCTGATGGGCAGTGATCCCTCTATTCCCGAGGCCGGGCTGCTGCGAACGTGTTTCTCGGATATCTACGGCATGGGCGAGGAGTACTTCACGTTATCCGTGGACGTCAACGATTGGGCACTGCCGTCGCTCGCCGTGGAGACGACGGACGATCTAAGGGCGGGGGCTTGGTCTGCAGCCGCGATGGTCGGGAACGAAGTGAGTAACGGGGTGCGCCGTCTCGAATTCCGTTCTCAGTGGCCCCTGTCGGGCGCCTCCAGGCAGTTCATCAGGATTCAGGCCGTGCGTTGAGTTCTCACCGTTAACGGGTCTTCCATATCCGGACGTCGTGAAAGAGTATGCCGGGGCCGTTGACAGCGAAGTGGAAACTGGGTTTTATGGTGTGGGCGAGACGGGCGACTCAAATGGCGGAACCTGTATCTGAAAACACCAATAAAAACGAGAAATCTGGTGCCAGAGGGGGGACTCGAACCCCCACGACGGTTTAACCCGTCTGCGGATTTTAAGTCCGCTAATAGTCACTAAATACAAGCCTAACTGCAATAACTGGTGTTCATATGATTATCAATCTTGCATCTAATACCCCAATAGTGCTACTCTACACCCGTAACGGCAAATCAGGGAAAGGCGGCACGATATGGCAAAGAAGGCGCGGTGCAGAGGTAAGGGAATGGGCACGCTGTTGTTGCGCGGCAAGACGTGGTTTGCTCGCTGGAAGGTGAACGGCAAGGTTTACACCCGCACAACCGGCGAGGCCGACAAACGGGAAGCCGAAAAAAGGTTGGCAGAATATACGGCACCGTTCCGGCTTGGTTCGGATATTGAAGCCCTAGAGGCTGTAGCGGTCAAGATTGATGGTCGCAAGGCGGAAATTGAGCAGTGGCACGACGGCCAACCGGCTATGACGCTCCTACAGGCATGGCAGGCGTTCAAGGAATCCCCCAAGGGTAAGACGGCGAGGGGGCGCGTCATCATGCCGGGTGTGCGCACGCTTGCTGATTACGAGGGCCGCTGGTCGGCGTTCTGCGATTGGATGGAGAAGCACTATCCCAAGAAAGACGCCGACGGAAACCGTATTCCTTGGGAACTGCGGCAGATCGAGCCGGAACACGCGCAACGCTACATAGCAGAGGTGGAAACTACCAGATCGGGGAACACGCGCAATAAGACCCTAACCCTTCTGCGGCTCATGTTCAACGTACTTGCCGAAGTCGCCCGCGTGAAGGCCAACCCGTTTGACGAAATGGAAGCCGCTAAACTTGCTGTGAGTCGCAAGCGAGCGTTGACCGCAGAAGAACTTGCGCTCCTGTCGAAACGTTTGGAGGGCGCGGGCGAAATGGAGGTTCTGTTCAGCCTTGGTTATTACACCGGCGCTCGCTTGGCTGATTGCGCGTTGATGAAGTGGGACAGTATCGACATGGGCGGCCGCAAGATCCGGTTCACCCCGCGCAAGACGGCTAAGAGCAATGACCAAATCACGTTGGCAATACCCCCGGCGCTCTATACCCTGCTGAGCCGGACGCCAAAGAATCAGCGGCGCGGCTATGTCCTTCCGAAGATTGGGCCGCAGTATGAAACTCGTTCGGGGGTAGCGATTATTTCACGGCGCGTGCAAAAGGTGTTCACGGATGCGGGCATCGAAACGGCGTTGAAGGTGAACGGCTACAGTCGAAGCGTGGCGCGTGTAGGTTTCCACTCCCTGCGGCACGCGCATATAACGGCGCTACTTGAGAACGGTATCCCGATGGAAGAGGTACGCCTGCGGGCTGGGCATACCACAATCGGCATGACCGCCCATTATTTTCACGCCAGCGACAACACGCTCGCCAACATGTCTGCCGCGCTTCCCGAGATCGGCCATGGGAACACCAAGGCGTTGCCGGCGGACGCAACCCGCGCGATTCTGGATCAGTTGGCGGGGTGGACAGCATCGGAGCTGCAAGGGCTCGTTGCGAAGGTTCAAGCCATGATCGGCAAACCCGAAAAAGCGGAGGTGGTAGAATGAGCGACGAAGTGAATCTGTCAGAGAACGAGCGCTTGATTGCCGAGTGGGGGTGCGTACCGGAAAACGCCGCATGGCGCGAGGCGCTGAGGGAGCGCTACCAAAACCCCGACGCCGTGCTTGAGCGGGTAAGCGAGTCGTTGCCCGACTTCAACGTCCGCTGGGTTGTCGCGAGCGTGGAACGGTCGGCGGCGATAGAGCGGCTATGCAGAGACGCCAACACGCGCAAGGAGAATGCCACGCCGGGAACGCTGAAATGGGAAGCGCTTGTACTCTACAAGCTCCGCAAGTTAGATGCAAAAAAGACGCCCGAGAAAAAGCGGCCGTACGTCGAAATGTTAGGCGAATTGCGGAAGGCGCTGACTGAAGACAACGGGGCGCGTTCCGTTCCGTTCGGTGTCCTACTGGAAGATGACCCGCTGACGGCGTTTGAGACATTTTCAGAGAACGGGCGTACGTTTCGTGGCGTTCAGATCGTCGAAAAGGACCACAGACTGTTATTGAACGGCTCGCCTTGTGATTTCGATGGGCCGAAGAGGTGGGCAGTTGTGAAGCTGCTGACGGAGACGACCGACCCCGACGGATGGGCGGTCATACCGGGGGGCTCTAAAGCGCTGGCATGTTTCAAGGGGAACAAGTATGCCGAGCGTTTCCGCGAAATGATCGAGCCAGCATCAATGGGAAGCGGGAACAGCGAAAAGAAGTTCCGCATTCGCATTAGTTCATAGACGCGACTTCCGCTCACCTTTAGAAACATTTTGAGACCCCGAGACCCCAGCATATTGCTGGGGTCTTTTCGTGTATTCTACAAGGAAAACGCATTCTGTTTTACAAGGCGACCGCCTTTAGAAACCTTGCGACCATTTTCTTCCCTTGCGTGGTGTAAATACTTACCTGTCAAGAGGCCATGGCGCTAATCGGCACCGCTCTTGACGGGAGAAAATGCCATGCTGGGAACTACAAGACAAGCGCTCGCGGCCATCCTCGCTACCGACCCGAGCGTTACCAAAGAACAGCGGGAAGCGTGCCTCATTGCGCTGGCGTCATCTGCCGTTGCGGCTAACACAATTGCCCGAATCATCCGGCGCGACGAGGCGGCGAAGCTGCTGGGCGTCGGAGTGAAGAGGGTTGACCAGCTCGCCCGCGCTGGTGTTCTGGTACGGGTGACTGTAACCGGCTGTAAGCGAGCAATCGGATTTTCTGAGGCCAGCTTGCGGGCGATCACGGAAGGCGAGGTGTCGAATGCGTAAGCCGAACCCCCTCCGTCAGCGGCACATCGCCGCACATCGGCCGCGCTGCGTTGCGTGTGGCCAGAGGATCACGCCGACGCAAGCGTTCAAATTCCCGGTCTGTAAAGCGTGCCAGCGGCGGGCCGAGGCGGTTCAGAAAGTCGAGGTGCAGCATGTCCGCTAAAACACCTCGCCAGACGCCGACCACGAAACCTCTCCCGCCGGATGCGGGCGAGTCTGAGCGCAACCTCGCCGGGGCGCTGCTACTCGAACCCGCCCGCGTGCTGCGGCTCTTGCGCGAGGCGGGATTCACAGACGCCACTTTCACCGCCGACCCGGCGCGGCGCGTGTTCGGTGCGGTCGGACGGCTGCTTGACGAAGGGCGACTTGCCGAGCGGCTGGAGGTTCAGCGCGAGGCCGGTCTTGACGCGCCGACGGTTCAGGCGCTCATTGACGATTGCCCGACCGTAGCGCATGCGGAGTACCACCTCGGAATTGTACGGGCCGCCGCGCTCAAACGTGCCGTCATAGCTGAGTTGAAACAGGCTGACGGGGCTGAGGCGCTGGCGATGGCGCTGGAGAAGATCCGGGCGACGTTGCCCAGGGCGACCGGTGGCGCGACAGTGAACGCGTACGCATGGCTGCTCGAACCCGACGAGCAGGAACGGCCCATCATGCGCAACCTGTTCGATCACGGCGACCGTGTGGCAATCGTGGGCCAGAGCAAGGCGCGGAAATCATTCTACGCTTTGCAGCTCGCCGTTGCCCTGGCCACCGGGACGCCTTTCCTTGGCGTTGAGACGGTCAAGCAGACCGTCCTCGTGGTCAATGGCGAGATCCGGGCGGGAGCGTACAAGCGCCGGTTGCGCCGGATGATTGATCGGTTGGGTATCGGCGCGGGCGACCTCTCCGGGCTGGTCGTTGTGAATGCTGCTGAGACGGGCGAGCCGGACACCTTCGCCGACGTTCTGGCGCTGGCCAAACGGCACCGCGCAGACGTGTGCGTCGTTGACCCCGCCTACCTGTTGCTCGGCGACGAGGTGAACCAAGTCGAGGTCAAGGATTCGGTTCGCGCAATGAAGAGGTTTGCCGTTGAGGGCGTGACGCTGGTCGCGGTGTACCACGCCACCAAGGGCCGGATGGGCGACAAGCAGGCGGTTGACCGAATCAGCGGTTCCGGTATTTTTGCCCGCGATGCTTCAACCATGATTAGCCTCTGCGAACATGCCAGCGAACCAGACCACGTCGTTGTGACTTCGATCACCCGCAACTATGCGCCATGCGAGCCGATCACGGTTCGATTCGAGGAAGGGGCGTTCACGTTAGCGGGGGACGTTGCGCCGACGGAAAAGACCAGCGCGACGAGGCCGAAGGTGACGTATAGCGCCGAATCGCTGCGTGAGTGTTTCGACGAAGAGCCGCAATCATACGGTGACATGGTGGAACGTATCCGCACAAGGCTTGGCTGCGGGCGCGACCGAGCTAAAGAGGAAATCAAGCGGGCCGTCCGCGATGGGTGGGCCGTGACCGAACCGAGGGGTAGGCAGACGGTTTACACCATTCGGCCTAACGTGGACTAGTCCAAGTCTGATTAGACCGTGTTACGTGGACTGAGCTGGACTAAACCCCTTAGAGGGGTAGTCCAGTTCAGGTCACGAGGAAAGGAAACGAGGAAATGAACTACACGAAAGTCAGTTTCAGACAGCGGCAGGAACGTCATGAAATCGGGCGACGGCCGTTATTCTGATTATTCGTGAGTCAGTTTGTACCGCTTACGTCGCTCTATGGGGTGACTCCCAGAAAGTCTCTAAGGGGAACCGGATACGGGGCCGTCCGGCGGCTTCTAAGGTGATACCCAAGGGGCCGAGGCTTGACAAGTACAAACGGAAACGCCTAATTCAAGCAAGAGGCCCTCTGATTAGGCTCTGTTGAGTTCATTGGTTTGTCTTTTGAGATATACCATTAGCGTCCTGTTGCGATACAAGTTTTCCGTCTTCTATCACTTTCGTGATCTTCTCCGCTGTTTGCAGTTGTTTGGTGACTTCGGGCGACCCCACCCACTTGAATGGCCCGTTTTTATCCGATAGGAGAACCAGATAACCGAAAGGTTCGCTACCCATCTTCGTCTTCTTCTTGTCCACCATCATATATGCTCTTGTGAATTTGTTTGTCGGTGATGTAAAACGTTTGCTAACATTTTCGCCCACCTTTAGGCGCAGGTCCTGTCTAATATGCTGTTGTACTGTACACTCTTTCGTCTCTCGTTCCTCGGAGAAAAAAAGGACCTGTAATTCGCAAGATACGTCTACCTTTCCAGCGTTGCGTATACCGGCAACGACAGTTTGGCTAGAATATGTGAAATCGACTTCAACTGGCGCAGAGACCCACTTGTTGCCGGTCGTTGCTTCGGTGTATTTGCAGAGTGATATGGGCTCCCTCTTATTGGCAACGTCACCTTTTGTGCGGACACGTTGAGCCGTTAGCATTACTGTGCTGCTTGTTTGGGCATTCACATTGCTGAAAATCAGCATGCCGCCGAAAAATACCAAACCACCAAATAATCTTAACAACATATTGTGCTCCGTTTTCATAATCATTTAGAAATTCATTTTCATGTTAGCAGAAGCCCAATAAGCGATCAATGATAAAGATCATTCATGTCGGCGGTAGCCGGGGGCGGTGTCGGTCATGCGGCATCGTTGCGGCACGGGGAACCCAGAGGACTGCGCTTACGCGTTTCATTGGGGTTGCGACCGAACCGGAAAGCGCGAACCGTGATTCGCGAACGAGGACGCCACGGGAGGAATGGCGAAAAACGTAGTCTTTCTGCCGGGGCTGTGTGTGCCCCGGACGGGGTGAGGGCTGTAAGGCTGGAAAGAACCTATGCCCCCCCGTCACCCCCGACCGTCGCGGTTCCTCCGACCCGGTTAAGTCGGACGGCACAGCCCCGACCGGCTGAAACTTCGTCCGGATCACCTCGCCTATTCGGTCGCAGACTTGAGGACTTCTCGTAAGAGACGGAGTTCCTCCAAGGACTTAACTTGATTACTCGCACAACAGGCGATGTCGCGTCTCAACGCCTCTACAGTGTCGGCGGTACGCTTGGCATGCTTCCAGATCATAAGCGGAGCTATTACGAGCATGATTGCGAGAATTACCAAGACTATGCCGATAACGAGCATTGCAGTCGCACCGAGGGTGCCGAGTATTGAAGCATACATGATTGTCTCACTTTCATTTGATAGGCTTGGTGTAGTGTGAAACAAGAGGCGATAACTGTCAATGTTGAATCATTGCAGCACGGCCCCCATAGGCGCGTCAGGATCACGTCAGGGCCGGGGAGCGCGAGACAATACCGGCACAAGGGGCACCCCCGGCGGCCGGACGCAAGGGCGGGCCGCCGGCGAGGGCTGGGCACCGGCGGGAAGATCCTGCGGGCGGATCACCAAGCGGGGTGCCGGGAGTGTGGTTATCATTGGGAACCAATATGGTTATCATATGATACCCTTTGCTGCGGCTAATGAGGGTTATATCGTGCCACTTCGTGAAACGCTGAAAAACGACCTAGCGGGTATAATTGTAATAAAAACCCAATATATACGGGCTTTTTGGTGCCAGAGGGGGGACTCGAACCCCCACGACGGTTTAACCCGTCTGCGGATTTTAAGTCCGCTGTGTCTGCCATTTCACCACTCTGGCGAGCAGGTTTTCATATTACCGGGCGGTCTCTGAATCGGCAAGCAAAAGCGTTGTCAAAACAGCGGCGACTGGAGGCCTCAGGAGGGTAAGGCAGGCGCCGTCCCGCACCCCTTGGTGCGAATTCGGTGTCTAGCCGCTTTCAAATATGATAGAGTATTCTCATAAAACTAAAGGAGGCGGCCATGTCGGCTCTCGTTCTGAAGAAATGGTCGGCAAGCAACCAGCCTGTTGACCAAGAAGGAAACTATATCGCAATTTCCGGAAGGCAAAGCGGCCTTATCTCGTGGCTGTTGTCGCGCGCCGGAGTCGATCCCGTAACCACCATCCACGTGTCGGCTAAACGGATCGTGTTCTCAGCGGCTTCGCTGGCGGGCTCGAAAACGTGGTCGATTCCGCTGCACAGCGTGTGCTCCACCCAGTACGGCTATCACAAGCCCTGGGGCCAGGCGCTCGCGCTGTGGCTCCTGTTCATGTGGCTGCTTGGCGTGCTGGTGTCGGCGCTGTGGCAGATGGGCTCGCAGCCCACCGCGCAGTCGGTGGGCCTGCTCGGGACGCTTGTGGTGACCGCGCTCGCCATCGCCTACTTTTTCTTCAACCGGACGGTGACGTTCGGGTTTGTTGAGAACAGCGGCGTCCTGCACGGCATCCAGTTTAAGCGCTCAGTCATCGAGAATGTTGCCGTCAACGAGCAAGAGGCCAAGTTCGCGGCAGACCTGACGATGGCCATTATTGAGCGCGCGACCACAAGAAGGGGCTCGAGCCGCTCGCAGGAGCACCCGAAGGAGGCCGCGGCAGGCGATGCTAGAGACCGCTCCGCGCCGCCTCCAAGCGTGCCGGAACCAGAGGCTCAGATCGGATTCTCTTGCCCCGGATGCGGGAGGTTCTTTGAAGGGCCGTCCACGATGGCCGGCGCGGACTACACCTGCCCCGAGTGCCGCGTGAACTTCCACATTCATTGAGCGACGAGGTTCATCTGTGGACAGCAACAGCAATAGGCTGGGCGAACCTAGGGTCGCGCAGACAAGGGGCAGCAGCTTGGTCAGCAGCGGCGCCGTAGCTATCCTCTTCGGCATGCTAGGGCCCGTTCTCTGCGCGTGCGCCGACGGCCAGCCAGCCGGCCCGGATGTGTTGAACTATAATTTGCGCGTGGGCTCACAAGCGTTCGGCGCCTGCTACCAGTTCACGAGCAACAGCGTCGTGGTCGAGCAGGCGGAGCAGCTCGTGAGGATGGGCAGCGATATCGTCAAGTTCAGCCTTTCGCCCAGCTCGCCGGATAGCGAAGGCCAGTCGCTTGTTTCCCGAGCGAGAGATAGCGCGGATCACGCGCGCCTGTTCGACATGCCGTTCCGGCACTATTTCATGTGGGTGAGCGCTCCGACCAAGCCCAAAGGCTATTGGAAGAAAGGCGCCAACCAGGAGCTGGATCGCCAAGAGTACGAGGAGGTGCACGCGCTGACCCGCTACCTGCTGACCCGCTACGAGGGGACGGGGAAGACTTTTTACCTCGGCAACTGGGAGGGCGACTGGTTGCTGCTTGGCACGGGCCAGCACGGCACCAACAACCCGCCCCCCGAGGCTGTTCTTGGCATGCGGTCGTGGCTCAATGCGCGGCAGCAGGCCGTGGATGACGCCAAACGTGTGACGCCCCACAAGGACGTGGACGTGTTTTTCTACGTCGAGGTTAACCGGGTGCGCGATGCGATGCGCGACAAGCCGGACTCGAACGTCCGGCTCGTTAACGCCGTGCTGCCGCATGTCGCCGCCATCGACTACGTGTCCTACTCGTCTTACGACGCGCAGAACCTGAGCGAGCCCGAGCTGGTCAAGACGCTCGACTACATCGTGGCGCACACGCCCACCAACAAGGCCGCGGCCATCCCCGGCCGCCGGCTCTTCATCGGCGAATACGGGTTCGGGGGTGGCAAGCGGACCCCGGAGCAGCAAGGGGAGCCGACGCGCGCCTACATCGCCCGGCTGCTGCGCTGGGGATCCCCATTTATCCTGTTCTGGCAAGTCTACAACAACGAGAAGGGGAACTTCTTCTGCCTGATCGATGCACAGGGCAAAGAGACGCCGTGCTACGACCTGCACAGGCGCTTTCTCGCGGCGTCGCGCGTGCGCGTCGCGGAGTTCAAGCAGCGGACGGGGCGCCTGCCGACAGACGACGAGTTCACGAAGCTGGCGCTGCCTCTCGTTGAACCTGCGGCGTCGCCTGCCGTGAAACCCTAGCGCGCGCCGCTCGGGGAGCCGGAGAAGGATGATTTGCAGCAATTGCTGCGGATGTTTTGGGATTGGGGTTGCTGGCGCGGCGGGACACGGTGTATGATCTGGCGAAGCGCCGGAATCGGCGCACGGGGAGGGGGCGAGATGCGTTTCATGTGGGGGATCGCGGGGGCTTTGCTGGCGGCGGCCATCGGCCAGGCGGCGGACGAGGCCACGCAGGCGGCGGCCACGGATTCGGAGGTGGACAAATCTGTCGAGCGTGGGCTGGCGTGGATCGCGCGCGGACAGCTGCCCGACGGCGCGTTCGGCAACGGGCAGGCCCAGAGCACCTCGGGCATCTGGGCCCTGTGCGGAATGGCGTTTCTGGCGCGCGGGCATGTGCCGGGCACCGAGCCGTACGGATCGGTGGTGGAGCGCATCGTGTCGAAGCTGGCCGAGGTTCAGCGCGCCGACGGCTACCTCGGCGGCAACGACGGCAAGATGTACTCGCACTGCATCGCCACGCTCTTCCTCTCCGAAGTCTCAGGCATGGTCAAGGACGACCTGCAGGCCAAGATCGACACGGCGCTGCCGCGCGCGCTAAAGATCATCCTCGATGCTCAGAAAATCGAAAAGGACCAGAACAACAGGGGCGGGTGGCGCTACCAGCCGGACGCCCGCGACAGCGACTTCTCGTGCAGCGGCTGGGCGCTCATGGCGCTCAGATCCGCGCGGCTGAACGGCGCGCAGATCCCGCCCGAGGCGATCAAGCAGGCGGTTGAGTACATTTTGCGCCGGCACGACGAAAACCAGGGGTGCTTCGGCTACACGGACCGCCAGACGCACGCGGTGACCTTGACCGGGGCCGGCCTCCTCTGTCTTTCGCTGTGCGGCGAGCACGGCAACCCGGCCGTGGGGCGCGCCTCGCGCTATCTGATGCAGAAGTACGAGGAGCTTCCCAAGCAGCAGTACTGCTTCTACGGCATGTACTACACGGCCCAAGGGCTCTTCCAGCTGGGCGGCAACGAGTGGCAGACCTTCTCGCGCTGGATGTACGACACGTGGATTCCGAAGCAGAAGGAAGAGGGCTATTGGGACCGCAACGAGCAGGACCGCTACTACCAGACCGCGATGGTCGTGCTCGCGTTCACGGTGCCGTACCGCCAGCTGCCCATCTACCAGCGCGACGAGACCGTCGACGAGAAGTAGGGCGCGCCGCGGATCCCCGGCCGCCGCGAGGGCGCTGCGCCCTCACGGGTCAGCGCACGGTCAGCACCGTCGCGACGGGAACATAGGCCTGCATGTATAGGGTGTCGCCCTCGAGAAGGAAGCGGCCGCGCAGGCCCGCGTTAGGGCCAGCCCCTAGATTGCGGCAGCGGAAGTCGGCGGCGGCGAACGTGGTGGAGCCGAACGTCAGCAGGGCGAAAGTTCGGCCAGGAAGGCCGCTGCCGCCGAAGTCAAAGTAAAACGCGCTTCCCGTGCCGCGCTCCAGCGCGCCCGCGACAGCCGCGCCGCAGAGGCCGCCATCTGACCGAAGCGTGAGGGAGAAGGTCCCGGCCGCGTGCCACGCGAGGGCCGCCAGCTGGAGCGCGGCGTTGGTCTGCGCGTTGCGGAGCGTGCCGCCCGCCAGCACAACCGGGCCCGCGCCGAGGCCGGTGGCGGCGGCCACGGCGAGCGTGCCGTTGCTGACGGTCATGCCGCCGGCGGACGTCGTGTTCGTGGCGGAGAGGGTGAGCGCCCCGGAGCCGGCCTTGACGAGGCGCACCGCGCCGGTGAAGCGGCCGTCAAAATCAGTGGCAACGCTCTGGTTGACGGTCAGCGTGGCGGGCGCGGGGCTGGTGACCGTGCGGACGGCAGCCGTGGCCGTGTTGTGCAGCAACTGAGCGACAGTCTGGTCGAAGCCGTTCAGGTCGAGCGTGCCGCCCGCGGCGTAGTTCAACCCGATCTTCAGCTTGGTGGCGGCGGGCAGCGCGTTCGGCGCGTCGGTGCGCAGCGTGCCGCGGCCGAGCGTGGTGTCGCCCCAGACGTTGCCCGAGACCGCCAGCACCGTGAGCCCCGCGGAGTCGGCCCAGAAGACGTCGCTGCCGATCACGAGGGGCTTGCCGGCGATGGTGAGCGTGCCATAGGCGTTGGCGACGAAGAGACCGCCGCCGCCTGTGGCGCCGCCGGCCAGCGTGAGGGAAGAGCCGGCGACGACGTGGATGCGCGTCTGTCCGACGCGCGTGAGCGGGCCGCTCCAGACGTTGCTGCCGGAGGCGCTGGTGAGCGAGTAGCCGCTGTTGGGGCGCTCGCCGTTGAGGGTTAGCGGCTCCGGCACGGTGATGCCGCCGTCGAGCTGGAGGCGGGCGTTCAGCAGCGAGCGGACGACCGTGCCGCCATTTGTGCTGCCCAGCGCGGCGGGGTGGGTGACAGCCAGGAGCCCGTTGCTGACGGTCGTAACGCCGCGGTAGGTGTTGGCCGCGCGGAGGCTGAGGGTGCCGTCGCCGGTCTTCGCGATGCCGCAGGGCGTGACGCTGTCCGCGATCGCCCCCGAGATGTCGAGCGTAGTGACGCCCGCGCCGTTGTTGGTGACAAACCAGACCTGCGGGTCGGCGAGGGTCAGGTGCTCCGCAACGGTGTAGGTGCGCGAGGCGGCGGTCGGCGCAGCGGCTGAGAGTCCGAGCGAGCGAAGGGTCAGGCTGCCGCCGCCGCTGGCGAGCGTGAAGTTCGCGCTGCGGTTGAAGGTGATGCCGTACAGGCTGGCGTCCCGGTTGACGAGGGCGGTGCTGCCTCCGCTGCCGAAGAAGGCGTGCGCGGCGCCGTCAAGCTCCGGCTGGAGGTCGCCGGACCAGTTGTTGGTCGAATCGATGCAGAGGTTCGTGCCGGCGCCGGCGTCCCAGACGAGGCTCACGGGGAGGCCCGAGCCGGTCGTGAAGGTTACGGGCGCGCTCCAGGATTCGCCGAGCGCGTTGGTGGCGCGGAACCGGTAGCCGTAGGCTGTGTAGGGCTGGATGCCCGACAGGTTGACCAGCAGCCGTTCGAAGCCGCTTGCGAAGGCGGTGCCGAGGGTGACCGCATTCGTCCACGCGGCCGGCACGTCGCCCGGCCCCCAGTGGAGGAATACGGTGGCCGGGGCGCTGCCGGAGGCGAGCAGCGTGCCTCGCGCTGTGGCGACAGCGCCCACGCACGAGAGGGGCTGCTCGGCGCGGACGCCCGGGCAGCCCGAGGGCCAGCCGTAGACGCCCGGCACCCAGTAGGGCTCGTCGCGCTCGTAGGCGCCGCTGTCGGGCGAGGAGCCTGTGAAGGGGTCGTCTGCTCCATCGCCGTCGGCATCCAGAGGCCTGCCGGCGCCGCCCTGCTCCTCGAACGCGAAAGGCTGGTTTCTGTAGCGCATCGAAAGCCGGTAGCTGGCGGGGACGTTCTGCACGCCGTTGGTGGTGAGCCAGCGCACGGTGTTGGTGGCGAAGGCGGGGTCGGTGGCGCGGCTGGCGGCCTTGGGGCGGAAGTCGCGGTCGGCGGCGTTTTCGAGCTCCGTGGCGGCGTTGGTCATGTAGAGGTTGTTGAGGGCGGCGTAGAACAGGTGGTGGTTGTTATTGGTCCAGTAGGCGGAGTCGGGCGGTACGATGTCAGGCTGATAGGGCGTGAAGGTGCCGTAGTTGTAGTTGAGGCAGCGGAAGAGGGTGTTGTGGAAAAGGCGCAGGCCGTCGGCGGGCGAGTTGAGGCGCAGCCCGTCGCTCCACTTGAGGATCGCGCGGTCGCCGAAGTCCCAGACGACGTTGTGGTCGATCCGGAAGTTCCGGCTGTAGTTGTCGATGTAGATGCCCATGCTCAGCGGGTCGGTCGGGGTGCTGTCGTGAACCCAGTTGTAGGCGATTCGCGTGTCGGTGCCGTCCGCCGACTTCGCGTTCGTGCCCCAGGCGTAGACGGCGCCGAGATCCTTGCAGAGGCGGCCCGCGTAGTAGAGGTCGTTGTAAAGCACGCTGAGGCCATTGCCTGTCGGGCGCAGGATGTCGCGGCCGGTGTCGTGCAGCGTGTTGAACGTGGCGGTGTGGCGGGCGCCTGAGAGGACGAGGCAGGCGGCGTAGGTGGCTGAGTAGTCGGTGCTGTAGACGTGGTTGCGCGTGACGAGGTGGCCCGTGCCGCTGACGAGGATGCCGCTGCCTGCGGTATCGGCGACGGTGCAGCGCCGAACCGCGTTGCTGGTGCCGCTGACGAGGATGCCGCCGCCCTCTGCGCGGCCGCCGTCGGTCGAGCCGCCGGAGGTGAACGTGAGGTAGTGGCTGAGGTGGCGCGCGCGGCAATCGTCGAGCACAAGCCCTGCTCCGTTGAGACGGACAGCGCCCGCGTAGAACGAGAGGTTGCTGACCGTGATGTAGCTGCGCCCGTTGAGGTTCAAGCACCAGGCGCGGCGCTTGAGCTCGACGAGGCTGGACGTCGGATCGGCGCCGGCGGCCAGGCGCACGAGCAGCGCGTGGGGGGCGGCCGCGTTCGTTTGGAGGAACCACTCGCCGTCTGCGTCGAGCAGGCTCGGGTGGCCGTACAGGAAGCCGCGCCCCGCGTCGCTGCTCTTGCCGTCGTAGTTCGGCCACCACCAGGAGGAGGCGGTGGAGGGCGCGAGGTGCAGCACGCCGGCCCTGTTGCTGGCCACGAGGGCGGTCTGCCAGGCCCACGAGGAGCCCACTCCGGCATAAAAGCGGGCGCCCGTCAGGTCGCCCTTGCCGTCGAACGCCGAGCAGGAGACCGTGTGGTTGCTCGACACGGTGAGCGCGGTGGTGGCCGGGGCCAAGAGCCCGTCCGCGCCATGGTTCGGGTGGCGGGCCTCATGCTGCATCACGCCGTCTGCGAAGAGCTGGTTGTAGCCCGGGCCGAGCGTCCAGGCGACCTGTGCGGAGTACATGCCGTTGCTGGTCGGCGTCCACGGGCCAGCCAGCGCGTCGCAGCCCGAGAGCGTGACGGCCTCGCCGTTGAAGGCGGTAACCGTGATCGGGTTCTGCGGCGTGCCGGACTGCGGCGGCTGGAGCGTCTCGCGGTAGGTGCCGCCGCGGAGAAGGAGGGTGTCCCCGGCATTGAGGTTGGTTGCGGCGCAGGAGAGGGTGCGGAAGGGGGCGGCGAGCGAACCGGGGTTGGCGTCGGATCCGCTCGGAGAGACGAACCACGTGCGGCCGCCGTCGGCGACCGTGCACGACGACTCGTCGATCCAGAGCGTGACGGGAGCGGGGCACTTGATCTCGAAGGCGAGGGCTTCGCTGGCGGCCGGGGCCAGCGCGAGGGGGACGCGCGTCCACGCGGTCGTGACGGCGCAGTTCGTGGCGGCGCGCGAGGCGAAGGGCGAGACGGACTGGCGGAACGCGAGTGTGACGGTTGCGTTGGAGGCGCTTCTGAGCCACGCGCCGGCCGTGTAGAGGCGGCCGGAAACGGCGTGAACGGCTTGATAGATCTCGAGGTTGGCTCCGCTGGCATACCCCTCCTGAACGGCGGCGGTGGCGCGGAAGGCGGAGCCGGAGACCGTGCCGCTCGCTTCCAGCGCGTACAGGTTGGCTGTGTGCCGCCCCGTGTAGCGCGAGTTGTCCGTCCAGCCGTGGGGGAAAACGCCCGTGACGGTGCCGCTGCTGTTGGTGTCGGCGACCTTCGCGTAAGGCGCCTCGAAACCCGGGTTTGCCAACTGGTCTATTGCGCCGCCGTGCGCCGCGAGGACGCCGAAAATAGCAATAAAAAGTCGCGCGAACGGGCGACTCAGCAGGAGCGAATCGGGTGGCCCGTTGACATGCCTCATGTGTCGCCTGACGTACGTCATAACTCGAGCGACCTTGCGTAGCGGTCGTCATCAAGGAGTATGCCATCCGCGCTGCGCGATGGCAAGGTGCGATTCCGTGGGTCTCGGCCTACCGCAGGCTTCTGTCCGCCGATTCAGAAAGGCAACAAACCCGTGAATGCTCCAACTCAGCGCTTGCATTTCGCGTCCCGTTTGGTATCCTTCACGCCGTTTTTTCGATGGCGAATGTAGCTCAGTTGGTAGAGCAGCAGATTGTGGTTCTGCTGGTCGCGGGTTCGAGCCCCGTCATTCGCCCCATTTTGGACCCCGGCCAGGCGCGAGCTTCGCCGGGGTTTTCCTTTGCCTTGCCAGACACGGGGTGGGTTCTGGTACACTGAGACGAGTATGAAACAGTGGCTGGTACTCTTGGTCGCGGCGCTGGTGATCGCGCTGCCGTTCATCTTCCGCCGCGGCGCGGAGGGGGGCGACTGGCGCGAGGGCGACCCCGAGCTGGTGGTCGTCACCCCCCATAACGAGGCGATCCGGCAGGAGTTCGGCGAGGGGTTCTCCGCGTGGCACCGGGAGCGCTTCGGGCGCCCGGCGCGCGTGGACTGGCGCGTCATCGGCGGCACCACGGAGATCATGCGCTACCTCGCGTCCGAGTACGCCGCGTCCGCCCGGCAGTTCTTCCGGGAGCAGAAGGTCGCGTGGCCGGCTGACGGCGCGGAGGTCGTGCTCGCGCGCAAGCGGCCGGGCGAGCCCGGGGAGAGCGCGCTCTGGCAGGCTTTCCGGGCGTGTGACGCGCCGACGGAGATCACCTGCCGCATGGACGTCTTCTTCGGGGGCGGCGTGTATGACCATGAGAAGGCCGAGCGGCAGGGGCTGACCGTGCCGGCGTGGGGCGCGGGCGGGCCGCCCGTCGGCCTGTTCGAGGACGCGGCCGGCCGCGTGCTGATCCCGCGCGAGATGAACGGCGAGGTGTGGCGCGGCGAGGCTTTCTACGGCAACGTGCTGAGCGCGTTCGGCATCTGCTACAACGCGGACCGGCTGGCCGACCTCGGGATCGCCACGCCGCCCGCCGCGTGGGATGACCTGGCCGACCCGCGCTACTTCGGCAAGCTCGGCCTGGCCGACCCGACCAAGAGCGGCAGCGTGGCCAAAGCCTACGAGATGATCGTCCACACCCAGTGCGCGCGGGCGGTGGCCGAGGCGGGGTTTACGCGCGAGCGGATCCGCCAGTACGAGACGGCGATCAGCTCGGCGAAGGGCGCGCCGGGCGCGCTGCCCGCCGGTGTGCCGCAGGCGTATCAGGAGGCGATCGAGCGCGGCTGGGCCGACGGCGTGCGCCTGCTGCGGCGGCTGGGCGCGAACGCGAACTACTTTACGGACTCCTCGCCCAAAGTGCCGCTGGACGTGAGCACGGGGGCGGCGGCGGCGGGAATCGCGATCGACTTCATGAGCCGCTTTCAGGCCGAGATGTCCACGCCGCCGGGCCAGCGGCCGGTCATGTTCTACACGACGCCCGTGGGCGGTTCGAGCGTGACCGCCGACCCGCTGAGCCTGCTGCGAGGCGCGCCGCACCGCGAGCTGGCGGTGCGCTTCATCGAGTTCGTGCTGGGCGAGGAGGGGCAGCGGCTCTGGAACTACCGCGCGGGAACGTCGGGCGGGCCCCGCCGGTTCGCCCTGCGGCGGCTGCCGATTCGGCGCGACTTCTACCCCTCGGACGATCCGGCGGTGGCGGCGGCGGCGCAGGCCCGCCGGCCGCAGCTGGCCGACCCGCTGTGGCAGCCGGAGACGGACGCCTATCACTTGGGCGCGTCGTTTCTGTACGAGCCGCGCTGGACCACGGTGCACTTCGGCATCCAGCGCGACTTGATCAAGGCGATGTGCATGGACTCGGGGGACGAGCTGAGGCGGGCGTGGCAGGCGATTCTGGCGAACGGCGGGCCTGCGGCGAATCCGGAGGCCGTGCGCCTGCTGGAGGCCCTGCCGCAGAAGCCTGTGCCGCTAACCTGGCGCAGCGCGATCGCGGAGTACACGCAGATTCCGCGCCTGGAGTATCTGCGCGAATGGACGGCTTTTTTCAGGGAGCAGTACCGCCGCGCCGAGGCGGCGGCGAAGAAGCGGTAGGGACAGGCGGATATGGCGCTATGATAAGCGACGGCTCGGCGCCGCCTCGCCCTCCACGCTGCGGAGGGCGAGGGGTGCAGTCCTAGGAGAAGATCGGTATGATGATGAGGATGGGTGTCGTGCTGGCTGTTCTGAACGCGGGCGTGGCCGGCGCACAGACGACCTCGTCGGCGCCGGAGCGGGTGGACGTTCCGGCTTCCGGAAGCTATACCGGGCAGGTGTTCGCCTACACGCGGGCGTTCCGCGAGCGAAACCACCGGCACGAGGTCTACGACGTTCGCTACCCGTCGCCGGTCGTCTCGCCTCACGAGGCGAACAACACCGTTCCGGCCGAGCTGTACCTGCCGCTGGGAGTGACGCGCGAGCGGGCTTTTCCGGCCGTGGTTTGCCTGCACATCATCCACGACAATTTTGACCTCGAGCGGCTGCTGTGCACGCGGCTGGCGCAGAACGGCGTGGCCGCGCTTTTCTTCAAGCAGCCCTACTACGGCGAGCGCGGCGGAGCGGTCGGCAAGGCGATGCTGGCGACGGGCTCGAACATCTTCATGGGCGGACTTGAGCAGGGGTTGGAGGACGCGCGCCGCGCGGTGGACATCGCGCAGGCTTTGCCGGAGGTGAACCCGGAGCGTATCGGCATCACGGGGATCAGCATGGGCGCGGTGCAGTCCGCGAGCGTGTGCGGGCGCGAGCCGCGCATCCGCAAGGCCTTCCTGACGCTGGGCGGGTGCGACATCAAGAAGGTCATCCTGACGGCGCATGAGACGCGCCGCATGCGGGCCTTCATCGAGGGGCTGCCGCAGGCGGAGCAGGCGCGCGTCTGGGCGTGTATTGAGCGTCTGGACCCGATGCAGGCGAAGGACGCGCTCCGCAGGCTCGGCGAGGCCGGCAACCTGCGCATGGTGTGCGCCGAGCAGGATCAGGTGATCCCGCCCGAGTGCGGGCGGAGGCTGGCGGAGGCGGCCGGGTTTGCAGACCGCGTGACGTGGCTCAAAGGCATGGACCACTACACGGCCATGGCGGGGTTCCCGCAGATCATGGACGACGTGGTGGGGTTCTTCGGCCAGGACGTGCCGAAGACGTGGCAGCCGCCGCCGGCGAATGGCGCGAAAAGCGGCGTCGAGCTGCTGGGCGGCTTTATGTCGGGGCTGGCCGCGATCACGGGCGGACTACCCAATGAGGGCGCGGCGCACATGGTCGGCGTCGAAGCCGAGGTCACTGTCGGCGGCAAGGCCTACAAAACGGCCTTTGATTTCGTAAGGGGCACGGAGGGCCGCTTCAGGCTCGTTGGCGAGTTTCCTGAGATCGGGAAGGCGGGGCTCGGCCTCGGCGAGTGCCCGTGGCTGATCGGCGGCGGCAAGCGGGTCTTTTGTGGCACGCTGGAGGCCAAGGAAGGCAGGCACCCGGCAGAGCTGGTCAATCCGCAGCGCCTGATGCGCTTCAAAGTGGGCGTTGGGGCACTTGCTGGCGTGGCGCTGTCGCCCGAGGCGCTGAAGCAGTACTACACGCTTTCGGAGGCGAGGCGGATGAGCGGCGACCGCGAGGTGGGGATCCACGTCGACTACAAGAAGACCAAAGGCGACCTGACGTTGATATTTGCCAAGGATGGCACGCCGCGCGAGGCGACGTGGGCGTTCGAGGGGGCGGCGGGGCACGTCCGCTTTGCGCACTGGCGTTTGAATGCGGTGGCGGGGGAATCGGTGTTCGACGTGCCGGCCGGATTGGCGCGACAGGAGGTCAGGCAGGAGGACGTGATGCGGATGTTTGCGGCGGCATTTGAGTTTGGCGTGGAGGCGACGGAATGAAGCGGATCATCAAGAGCCGGTGCGTGTGGGGTGTGGCCATTTTCGTTTGCGCGCGCCTGTCCGCGCAGGAGCTTCAGCTCGTCGCGAAAGATCCCGGCGGCCACGGCTTGCTGGCTAAGGTCGGCGAGAAGCGGGTGCTGGTGGTGGATGGCACGCCGGAGCAGATGGGCGCGGCGCACGGACGGCTGCTGGCCGACCTGGTGCCGCAGGTGACGCCGCGCACCATGGCGCTGCTGGGCGCCGGGCTGGCGATTCAGAAGGGCGAGTGGTTCTACGACCGCGTCGACGAGATCGTCCGCCGCGCCGCGCCGCATACGCCTGAGCGCTTTGTGCGCGAGTGCAGGGCCATGGCGGCCGCGGCCGGCATCACGGAGCGCGACGCGCTGTGCGGCAACTTCTTCCCCGAGCTGTTCCACTGCAGCGGGGTGGCGGTGCGCGGCAAGGCCAGCGCCGACGGCCGCGTGGTGCACGCGCGGGTGCTCGACTACATGCGCGACATCAACCTGCAGAAGTATACGGTGCTCCAGGTGTTCCTGCCCGAGGGCGGCATCCCGTGGGTGTCGGTGGGCTATGCGGGCTTCCTCGGCACGGTCACGGCGATGAACGCGAAGGGGCTGGCCATTGGCGAAATGGGCGGGCGCGGCGAGGGCGCCTGGGACGGCATGCCCATGACCTTCCTGATGCGCGAGGTCGCGGAGAAGGCCGAGACGGTAGCGCAGGCGCTAGCGATCATGCGGAAAGCGGCCCGCACCTGCGAATACTACTACGTGCTCAGCGACGCGACGCGCGACATGGCCGGGGTGTATGCGACGCCGGACAAGTTCGAGGTGATGGCTCCGGGCCAGCAAGACCCGCGGCTGCCGCCGGTGCCCGAGGATACGGTTCTGATGTCGGGCGGCGGCCGCGCGAAGGCGCTCTCCGAGCGGCTGCAGCAGAACTTCGGCACGATCACGCCGGAGGTGATGATCGAGATCATCAAGCGCCCGGTGGCGATGAAGTCCAACCTGCACAACGCGGTCTTCATGCCTGAGACGCTCGATCTCTGGTTCGCCGATGCCGGCAAAACGACGCCCGCCTGCGACGAGCCGTACACGCGGGTGAACCTGAAGGCGGTTCTGGCCTTCTACGCGGCCAATCGACCATAGGTGAAAATACTACGCCTCATGTTTTCTGGCTATGAACCCGCATGGTTTTTTCGTATCATGTCACCCAGTGTTTAATAGAACATGCTTCTGCACGTGAACGCGTGGCGGACATTTGGAGGTATTTTATGGGTCAAGGTCAGTCTCTTGTTCAGAAAGTCGCTATTTGCAGCCTCGCAGGCCTTGTGACCTGTTCGGTGGGCGCGGCGGATTACACGTGGCTTGCCTCGCCCGCAACGGGTAGCTGGAACCTGACGGACGAGAACTGGTCGGGCGCGGGGTCGATCTGGGTTAGCGGCTCGGCGAACAGCGCGTTCTTCGGCTCATCAGGAACCACGGCGGTCACGGCAGATGCGGTCACGCTGCAGCACCTCACCTTCAACGCGGACGGCTACGCGATCGGCGGCGGGCCGCTGCTGATGTACGGCAGCCCCACGGTCGGCGCCGGGCTAACGGCGACGCTCGGCGCGACGGTCACCAATGTGGGCGTCTGGGGGAAGAGCGGCGCCGGCACGCTGGTGCTGAGCCCGGGCGCATTGACCAACACGCTATATTCCATGAAGGTCGCCACGGGAACGCTGCACGTGGTGAGCGGGACGACGCTGGTGACCATGCCGAACAGCGACCCGGAAAACGGCCCCGCCTTTTGGGTCGAGGGCGGCACGCTGGTCGTAGGCGGCGGGCTGATGCGGACGACGACAAACAAGTACGCGCGCGTCAGCGGCGGCGGCTCGCTGATCGTCACCAACGGGTTGGTTGACCTGACGCAGAACGACGAGCTTTTGAACGCGCACAACACGGCGGGCACGACCACGGTGAGCGGCACGGGTGTTCTCGACGTGAAGGCGCTGCGGATCAGCCAGCAGTTCGGCCCGGCATCGGCCGCAGTCGTGAACGTCAACACCGGCGGCACGATCAGGATGTGGAACTTCAATCTGGATGCTAGTTCCAAGAGGAACGGCACGGTCAACCTCAACGGCGGCACGCTCGTTGCCAAAGCCGAAGGTGCGGAGTTCTTCAACACCGGCCACACCAACTGGTCGGGGATCGTGGCCTACGTGCGCGAGGGCGGCGCGATCATCGATAACAGCGGCAAAAACATAACGGTCCGTCAGGCCCTGCTGAGCGGCGTCGCCAATGACGGCGGCCTGACAAAGAAGGGCGCTGGCATTCTCAATCTGCGCGGCGACAGCACCTATCGGGGCGGAACCTTCCTGTGGGCGGGATCGCTGAATATCACCAGCGACACCTGCGTGGGCGCTGCCCCGGCCTCGCCCGCCACGAACTTCACCTTTGTCGGCAGCAGCACGCTGATGTCGAGTGCGAACCATGCGCTGGCCGCCAACCGCACGATTCGCATTCCGACCAATGTGACGGCCACGTTCGACACGCAGAGCTACACGCAGACAATAAGCGGTGTGATCTATGGCGAAAACAGGGTCAATTCGCTGATTAAAGTGGGCGCAGGCATGTTGATCCTTGACCCGGGCGCGACGAGCGGTTTTACGGTAGCCACGCTCAAGCCTCAGGCGGGGACGATCTATGTGAAGAGCGGTTCGAACCTCGTGAACATCGCCTCCGGCGGAGTTCAGTCTTCGGGCCTTTATCTGAACAATTCTACTGTCGTTGTCGGTGGCGGTTCTCTGCGGACGACCGGAGTCGGCTATGTCACCTCTACGGGGGGCTCGCTGATCATCACGAATGGGGTTGTCAACTTCAACAATAACAGCGAGCTGCTCAACGCCTACGCGGGTCCAGGAAATGTCACGGTCAGCGGGAATGGCACGCTAGAGCTGAAAACGTTGCGCATTAGCCAGGCTGGCGCGCCAGCTTCAGCGAACGTCGTGAACGTCAATACGGGCGGCGTAATCCGGCTTGAGAATTTCTTCATCGATGTAACGGCGAACATGCCGAAAGGAACGGTCAATTTCAACGGCGGCTCGGTCGTCGCCAAGATCGCTAACGACAATCTGCTGGGTACCGGTCATACCAACTGGTTGTCCGGTATTTTTGTCAACGTGTTGGCGGGTGGCGCGGTCATCGACAGCGACGTCTACGCCATTTCCATCAAGCAACCCCTGTACAGCGGCGCAGCCGTCGATGGCGGTTTGACCAAGATAGGCCTCGGAGCCCTGACACTGGCGACTACCAACACCTACAACGGCCTGACGAGCGTCCGGCAGGGCACGCTGAAGCTGAGCGTGACCAACACGCTGCTGACGTCGGGCAGCGTCTATGTGGCCTCGAACGCGGTGCTCGACGTCGCGGGCAAGGTGCAGACCCTGCTGGGAATCGGCGGCAGCGGCACGGTAAGCAACAACGCGCTGCTGACGGTCACGGGCGCGGTCGTTCCGGGCGTCACCAACGGGATCGGCACGCTGACGCTGGCGGCGACGCCGGCGGCGCTGGGCGGCCTGTTCGTCGTTGACGCCGCGCTCGATGGAACGTGCGACCGGCTGCATGTGCGGGGCGACCTGAACCTGTCCGCGCTGTCGCTGAGCGTGGCGAGCGCGGCGGCGCAGATGGACAAGTTCAAGATCTACACGATCGCGACGTGCACGGGCGCGCTGAGCGGCTCGTTCCTGACGACGTCGCTGCCCGACGGCTGGCTGGTTCGCTACGACACGGCCAATCGGAGGGCCTATCTGGTTCACCCGCGCGGGACCGTCATCATGGTACTGTAAGGCTGCGTGTACGGAGGAGTCGGCATGAAGGCGATGTCGGTGTTCGTGAGGCGTCTCTTGAAAGTCGGGGCGGGCGCGTGGGCAGGGTTCGCTCTGACCGCGGGCGCGGCGGATTACACCTGGCTCGCCTCGCCCGCAACGGGCAACTGGAACCTGACGGACGCGAACTGGTCGGGCGCGGGTTCGGTCTGGGCGAATGCGAGTGCGAACAACGCCCTGTTCGGCCCGTCAGCGACCCTGAGCATCACCGCGGACGCCATCGTGGCAAGCAACGTCACGTTCAATGCCGACGGCTACTCCATCGGGGGCGGGCCGCTGGATTTTGCGAGCCGGATCACGGTGACCAACGGTGTGACGGCGACGCTGACGGCGCCCCTTGTGCACTCGAGCACGAACCTCGTCTTTTACAAGTTCGGGGCTGGCTCTTTGGTGATGAGCGCCCCTGCCGCCAGCAGTAACGTGCTCGCCTCGTTCCGCGCGACCGAAGGCACGTGGCTGCATGCGGGCGGAACCACCGTGGTTACCAAGGCAAGCACCAATCCGGAGTCGGCGCCCCTGTTCTGGGTCAACGGTGGAACCTTGGTTGTCGGGGGCGGACTCCTGAAGACGACCGGTAACAATTACGCACGGGTGAGCGAAAGCGGTCGGCTGATCATTACCAACGGCACGGTGGATTTAAATGCGAACAGCGAGCTGCTGAACGGGCACAATACGCCGGGCATAACCACCGTCAGCCACGGCGGTGTGTTGGATCTGAAAACGCTGCGCATTTCACAGAACTTCAGTGCGGCCGCGCTGACCGCGATCAACATCAACACCGGTGGCACGATCCGTCTGAACCAGTTCGGCCTCGACACCAGTTCGGCGAAGAACGGCACGGTCAACTTCAACGGCGGGATGATCGTGGCCAAGGATACCGTGAACCAGTTGGACATGCTGGGTACGACCAACATTAACTGGCGCAACATTGTCGTCAACGTGCTGGCGGGCGGCGCGGTCATCAACAACAACGGCTGCAGCTTCTACGTGCGGCAGAATATGGCCGGCACGCCCGGAGACGGCGGATTGACCAAGTTGGGCGGAGGCAGCCTGCTCCAGCGCGGCACGAACACCTACACCGGCGCGACGACGCTGAAGGGCGGGGGTCTGAACATCATCCGCGACCACAACCTGGGCGCGGCGCCGTCCGCTCCGGCCACAAACATCCTCTTCCTCGCGAACGCGACGCTTCAAAGCAGCGACAACCACACGCTCGACGCCAACCGGACGGTGCTCATCACCAACGCCGTGACGGCCACATTCGACACGCAAACGTACACGCAGACGATTCGCGGCGCGATCGTCGGCGCGGAGACGAACGCGGTTCTCCTGAAGGGCGGCACCGGCACGCTGATCCTCGACCCGGGCCCGGCTTCCGGCATAAACGTCGGCACGCTGCGCTGCACAGCCGGCACGCTGGCCGTGGTCAGCGGCACCAATTTTGTGACGGCCGGCAACAGAGGCCAGAACCAGCCTGGGGTGTGGATATCGGGCGGCACGCTTCTGGTGGGCGGCGGCCTGCTGAAGGCAACCCAGCCCATGTTCATCAACATCGACGGCGGCGCGCTGCTGGTCACGAACGGGCTGGCTGACTTCTCGACCCAGAACGAGCTACTCAACGCGATCGGCGCCTACGGCTGGACGACGGTGAGCGGTAGCGGCGTGCTCGATGTGAAGGCTCTGCGCATTTCGCAGCTGGGCGGGTACCCATCCAATGCCGTCGTCAACGTCAACACGGGCGGCGTGCTCCGGATCAACAATTTTTACATCGACATCGGAGCCACGCAGAAGGGGTTGCTCAACCTGAACGGCGGCACGGTCGTGGCCAAGGGGACGACGGCCGATTTCCTGGGCACCACGGCGGCGCTGGTCGGGAACGCCAACGACAAGTGGCTGACGAATATTACGGTGAATGTCCTGCAAGGCGGCGCGATCTTCCACTGCGACTTGGAGAACCACATCAAGCAGCCGCTCTACGGCGCGGTTCCGAACGACGGCGGCTTGATCAAGCGCGGCGCGGGGGTGCTTCTGCTCGCCAACACCAACACCTACTCGGGTGCGACGCGCGTCGAAGGCGGGACCCTGCGGCTGTACGTGAACAACACGCTGCGGGCGGGCGGAGCCGCCTGGGTGGGCACCAACGCCACGTTCGACGTCAACAACAAGGCGCAGGCGCTCTCCCTCCTCGGCGGCAGCGGGCTGGTGGAGAACAACACCCTGCTGACGGTGGCGGGCGAGGTTGCGCCGGGTGACGCGGGCTCATACGGCACGCTGACGCTGGCGTCGCCCTGCGCGCTGAGCGGCTCGCTCACGGTGGACGTGGCGGCAGACGGCTCGTGCGACCGGCTGCACGTGGCAGGCGATCTGAGCCTGTCTGGGCTCTCGCTGAACGTGGCGGACGCGGGTCAGCTGAACAAGGATCACACGTACATGATCGCGTCTTACACGGGTGCGCTGAGCAGCACGTTCGGTGCGGTGGCGCTGCCCCCGCGCTGGTTTGTCCGGCACGACGCGGCCGCCAAGCAGGTTCTGCTTGTCTACAACCCTGTCACGGTGGTCATCGTTCAGTGATAGGAGTTGCATCCGGCGCCCAAATCGGCGAAACTAAGAACTCACGTTGGCGGATGCCGCAACCCCGCGCCGAACAGGTGTCGAGGCGGCTGCCAGACCAGCGTTCAAATATGGTTGAAGCGAGTACAGCAAGCGTACATGGCGTGCCGGGCGAGCGGGCGCGCGCAACGGGTGTCATGCGGGCGCTGTGGCCGCTGCTGCTCTCCGTGTTTTTGTTCGGGCTCTTTGTGGGCGTCGCCTTGCCCCGCGTGCCGCGGGGAGTGGCCGGCGCCGGCCTGCTGGCGGTGGCGGCTTTTCTGGTTTGGGCGGTACGCGACGGTCTCAGGGGGCTGGGCTCTTTCTTCAAAGGCGCGCGCGGCGAAGAGCGTGTAGCCCTGCTGCTGGCGGGGCTTCCGAGCGCGTACCACGTTTTTCACGACGTCCCGTGCGGGGGGGCGGGCGGCATCGACCACGCCGTGATCGGGCCGACCGGGCTTTTCGTGGTCGAGACCAAGTGCTGGGCCGGCGCCGTCACGCTGGAGGGCGGCGAGATCCTCGTGGATGGCGGGGCTCCCAGCCGGGCGCCTATTCCGCAGGCGCGCGCCTCGGCGCGCGCGCTGGCCGCCTTCCTGTCCGAGCGGCTTGAAGCCGTGCCGGCGTGCGTGCCGGTGGTTTGTTTCGCGAGCGACACGCTCGCAGGCGGAGCCGAAAAGGCTGAGGACACGCGGGTCTGCAACGCCCGCAGCTTGACCGGGTTGATTCTCTCGCATGCGGGCCATGTGACGGCCGATGATATCGAACGGATCGTGAAAGTGATGGAGCAAAAAGCCTCATGAGAATGTGTGTCTTCCTGACCGGCGCGTGCCTGGGCGCGACAACGCTGACGCTGAGTGTAGCCGCCGTGCAGGCGAAGGAGCTGGTGCCGCAGCCCCACTACGGCGAAATCGCACAGAAGCTGGGGCGCGTCTTGCCCTCCGCGCACCTGCTCCAGACTCCGCTGGGCGACGACATTTCGCAGAAGGCGTGGACGAACCTGATCAGCTCGTTTGACCCTGATCACAGCTACTTCTTGCAGAGCGATATTGCCGCGTTCACGAACATGCTGTTTCAGATCGACGACGCGGTCAAGGCGGGCGACGTGTCGTTCCCCTACGAGGTCTACCGTGTCTTCTGCGGGCGGGTGGAGGAGCGCTACGGCTTTGTGACCAACGCGCTCGTTAAAGGCTTCACCTTCACGGAGGACGAGCGCTACCTGTGGAAGCGCCGCGATCTGCCTTGGCCGGCTAGCCAGGCGGAGCAGGATGAGCTTTGGCGCAAGCGGATCAAGAACGAGTGCTTGGTGCATCTGATCGGCAAGGAGATAGACCGCGCCGCCGCCACGAACCTGCCGCCCGCGGCGGCGGCGGCCGTCACGACGAACGCGCCCGTGGACACGCCGGAGGAGACGATCACCAAGCGCTACAAGCAGTTCATGATCGTGATTCAGGACATGGACGAGGAGGCGATCCTGCAGCGCTACCTGGGATCCGTCGCGACGGCCTACGACCCGCACTCGGACTACCTGTCGCCCATGCGCAAAGAAGACTTCGATATCGACATGAACCTCTCGCTCTGCGGGATCGGCGCGGTGCTGCGCTCGGAGGATGGCATGGCGCGCATCAGCGAGGTGATCTCCGGCGGGCCCGCCGATCGGGACAAGCGCGACATCCGGCTGATCCCGGGCGACAAGATCATCGGCGTCGGACAGGGCGACGCGGTGATCGAGGACATTGTGCATCTGCCGCTGAACAAGGCGGTGCGCAAGATCCGCGGCGAGAAGGGCACCAAGGTCGTTCTGAAGGTGATCCCGGCCGCCGATCCGAGCGGAGTCACCACCAAGCGCGTGGATCTGATCCGCGACGAGGTGAAGCTCGAGGAGCAGGCCGCCACGGGGCGCGTGACCCGCGTGACGCTCAAGGACGGGGCTGCCCGCAACTTGGGCGTGTTGCGCCTGCCGACCTTCTACGGTACGATGGAAAAGCGGCCGAGCCAAGAGGGCTTCCGCAGCGCCACGGTCGATGTCGCTAAGCAGATCGCGGCCTTCAACGGCGAAAACGTCGCGGGCATGATCCTCGACCTTCGCAACAACGGCGGCGGCCTGCTGCGCGAGGCGATCAGCCTGGCGGGCCTGTTCGTGCGCAGCGGCCCGGCGGTGCAGGTGCGCGAGCCGCGCCAGATCATGGTGCTGCCGGTTCCGAACATGGAGCCGGCGATGGCCTTCCGGCGGCCGGTGGTCGTGCTGGTGAACCGCGCCTCAGCCTCCGCGTCGGAAATTGTGGCCGGGGCTTTGCAGGACTATGGGCGCGCGGTGCTGGTAGGCGACACGCAGTCGCACGGCAAGGGCACGGTTCAGACCGTCATGTCGCTGGGGCCGGAAAGAATGGGCTCGCTGAAGGTTACGAACGCCAGCTTCTACCGCATCAACGGCTCGTCCACGCAGCGCAAGGGCGTGGCGTCTGACATCGTGATCCCGTCGATGCTCGACGGCCTGGATATCGGCGAGGACAAGCTTCCGGGCGCGCTGCCGTGGACGCAGGTCGAGTCCGCACTCTTTATCCCCGTCTCGGACGTGGTCAAGTTTGTGCCGCAGCTGAAGGAGCTGTCCGCCAAGCGCTTGTCCTCGAACAGCCGCTATGCGCGCTACTGCTCGATGGTGCGCCACGTGCAAGAGGTCAACGACAAGAGCGAGGTTTCGCTGGAGATGAACGCGCGGCGCAAGATCATGAAGGCCGAGAACGAGGTCCGCAAGCTTGAGGACGCGGAGATGGAGAACGTGCGCAAGAACGGCGGCGAAGAGGACGTGGTGCTCGACGAGGCGCTCAATATTCTTTCTGACCTGGTCGACCTGACGGGCGGGGCCGACGTGCCGATGGAGACCGAGGGCGACCTGCGGACGCGCATGATGCGCATTTTTGGCCGCGAGACGCCGTGACGCGCGAGCGATCCAACGGGGGGCGGTGGCAATGAAGCTGAAGTTTACGAAGATGCACGGCGCGGGAAACGATTTCGTGATGATCGACGACCGCGAGGGCAACGTTCCGTGGGAGGACCACTTCCTCATGGCCGCCCTGGCCGGGCGCCGCACGGGGGTGGGGTGCGAGGGCGTGATCCTCGTGCAGCGCTCTGACAAGGCCGACTTCCGCATGCGCTTCTTGAATCCGGACGGCACCGAGGTCGAGCTGTGCGGCAACGGGTCGCGCTGCGCGGCGGCGTTCGCGCAGTCGATCGGCGCGAGCGGCTCGGCCCTGACGATGGAGACCATGTGCGGGCTTGTGGACGCGCAGATCATCGACAGCGGCACCGTCTGCGTCTGGATGCCGGAGCCGGTGAAGAAGAACTACGGCATCGAGCTGAAGGTCGGACCCGAAACCGTGCGCGGAGACTTCATGAACACCGGCGTCCCGCACTTTGTCGTGCAGGTGCCGAATATCAGCACAGTCAACGTGCAGGATCTCGGCCGCGCCTTGCGGCTGCACCCGGCGTTCGCTCCGGACGGCACGAACGTGGACTTCGTTTCCTTCCGCGCGCCCAACCGTATGACGATGCGCACCTACGAGCGGGGCGTCGAGGCGGAGTCCGGCGCGTGCGGCACCGGCGCCGTGGCGTGCGTGGTGGTGGCCGTGGAGACGGCCCGTTTCACCTTGCCCACGAAGGTCAAGACCTCGTCCGGCTATGAGCTAACCATCGACGGCGACTGGCGGCACCGCAAGTGCACCGGCCTGACCCTGACCGGCCCCGTGAAGTTCGTTTTCACCGGCGAGATCGATCTGGACGCCATCGACATGGGTGGCGAGATCGACTGAGCGTATGAACCGCATCCTCATCGAGCCGGAAGAACTGCGGGCGGACGGCACGGCGACGCTGTCCGACGCGCGGGCGGCGCATGTGCGCGAGGTGCTGCGCGCCCGGGGCGGCGAGACCATCCGGACCGGCACGGTCAACGGCTTGGCCGGGAACTCGACGGTGCTGGAGGTTTGCGCGGACGGGGTGACGTTACGGCCGCAGCATGCGGCGAGGCCGGCCGAGCCTTGGATCGACCTGCTGCTAGCGGCGCCCCGGCCGAAGGCGCTCAAGCGCTTGTGGCCGCAGCTCGCCGCGCTCGGCGTCGGCCGCATCGTAGTCGTCAACGCCTTCAAGGTCGAAAAGTGCTACTTCAGCAGCCAGTGGCTCGAGCCCGCGCATTACCGGCCGCTGCTCCTCGAAGGGCTTTCGCAGGCGGGGCTCACGCGGCTGCCCGAGGTGCTCGTGCGGACGCGCTTCAAGCCGTTCGTGGAGGATGAGCTGGAGTCGCTTTTTCCCGGGTCGCTGCGCCTGCTGGCGCATCCGGGGCCCCGGACGGCGCCGCTGGAGGCGGACCGCGCGCGGCGCCCGCTGCTGGCGATCGGCCCCGAGGGCGGCTGGACGGACTACGAGCTGAAAATGCTGCAGGCGCGCGAGTTCGGCCTGTTCTCACTGGGCGCCCGCACGCTGCGGACGGACACGGCCTGCGTGGCGCTCGTGTCGGTGCTCGGCTATCTGATGGAGAAATGACATGCGAGGCAGAAACAAGCAGTTCAAGGATTTCCGCGGCGAGGCGCGGCGGGAAACGTCGGAGCGGGGCGACTGGATTTACGGGAGGCGGCCGGCGCTCGAGGTAGTAAAGGCCGGCAAGCGCCACCTGTACGAGGCGGTTCTGCCGCCGGACGGGCACGACTCGCCGGAGGTAGGCGAGCTGCGCGGGCTGCTGCTGGAGCGGGGCGTGCCGTTCAAGCGCGTGGAGCGCGAGGAGCTGGACGAGCTGTGCGAGGGCGGCAACCACCAGGGCGTGGCCCTGAGGGCGGGCGGCTTCCCGTACATCTCGTTCGAGCAGGTGATCCATGACGTCAAGGAGGACGCGAGCGCGCTCGTGCTGATCCTCGACCACATCGAGGACCCGCAAAACGTCGGCTCGGTGCTGCGCACGGCAGACGCGGCGGGCGTGACGGCCGTGGTGCTGCCGGAGGATCGCGCCGCAGGCGTGACGCCGGGCGTGGTGCGGGCCTCGGCGGGGGCGGCCGAGCACATGCGCGTGGCCAAGGTGGTCAACCTGGTGCGGGCGATGAAGGAGTTGCAGGAGGCGGGGGTGTGGATCACGGGGTTGGACTTCGGCCCGGACACTAAGCCCTACACGACGGTGGACTTCAAGGGGCGCGTGGCGCTCGTGGTCGGAAGCGAGGGCAGGGGCATCTCCCGCCTGGTCCGCGAGTCGTGCGATTTCCTCGCGAGCCTGCCCATGAAGGGGCGCGTCGAGTCGCTGAACGCGGGCGTCGCGGGCGCGATCGCCCTGTATGAGATCGTGCGCCAGCGCGGGTAGCGGTGTCGCGAGCGGGGACTGGCAGTTGGAGCGCCGGGGCGGTAGGGACGCCGCCCCGGCGGCACCTGCGGACGGCAGGGGCTGCCGTCCCTACCACGTCGATTTTCGTGCGGAATGGCTGGGCTTGGGGCCGGCTGCTGAACAAAAGGGGGGAGTTATGAAACGGGTGTTGTCTTCGCTCGCGTGTTTGCTGGGGGTCGCGGCGCTGGACGTTCGGGCCGCGGGCTTCACGGTTAGTTTGGCTGGTAGTGATGCGAACCCCGGCACGGAGGCGCAGCCGTTCGCGACGCTGGAGCGCGCGCGGGACGCGGTGCGGGAGCTGAAGGCCAAGGGGCCGCTGCCGGACGGCGGGATCACGGTCGAGGTTCGCAGCGGGGCGTATCAGCTGGCTCGGCCGTTTGAGCTGACGGCGGCGGACAGCGGCACGAGCAACGCGCCTGTCGTATACCGGGCGCGTGCGGGCGAAGCGGTCCGGCTGGTCGGCGGGCGCATCGTCACCGGCTGGGCGCGCGTGACGGATTCCGCCGTGCTCGCGCGGCTGGACGAGGCCGCCCGCACGAATGTGTGGCAGGCTGACCTGAAGGCGCTGGGCGTGACCGACCTCGGCCAGATGAAGTCCGATTCGGAGTGGACCTCTTCGTCGCCTGGGCTGGAGCTGTTCTTCAACGACACCCCCATGACGCTGGCCCGCTGGCCGAACGACGGCACGGTGCAGGTCGGCCAACTGCAGGTGCAGGACGGCCACGCGATCCACGGTCAAAAGGGAAGCAAGGTGGGGACGTTCGCCTACGCGGGCGACCGCCCGAAGCGCTGGGCCGGCGAAAAGGACATCATGCTGCACGGCTACTGGTTCTGGGACTGGGCCGACCAGCGCTACCGCGTGGAGGCGATCGATACGGAGCGGCGGATCATCACGCTGCCGGGGAAGCCGGAACACGCGTTCGGCTTCCGCAAAGGCCAGTGGTACTACGCCTTCAACCTGCTGTGCGAGCTGGATCGGCCGGGCGAGTGGTATCTGGATCGCGAGGCGGGCCTGCTGTACTTCTGGCCGCCCTGCGCCTCGCCTGCGGACGGTCAGGCGGTCGTCTCCGTGCTGCCCGGCCTCGTGAAGATGGAAAAGGCGGCTTTCGCGACGGTGCGGGGCTTGACGCTCGAGGGCTGCCGAGGCACGGCGGTGACGGTCTCGGGCGGGAGCGACTGCCAGGTTCTCAGCTGTGTGATCCGCAACGTGGGCGGCTCGGCGGTGAACGCCTCGGGCCTGCGGCACCGCGTGGCGGGCTGCGACATCTACCAGACCGCGCAGGGCGGCATCACGCTGACGGGCGGCGACCGCAAGACGCTGACGCCCGGAAATCTGGTGGCGGAGAACAATCACATCCACCACTTCAGCCGCTGGAAGCCGGTCTACCGCGCGGGCATCCACCTGTACGGGGTCGGCAACCGCGCGGCGCACAACCTGATCCACGACGCGCCGCACATGGCGATCGGCTTCGGCGGTAACGAGCACGTGATCGAGTACAACGAGATCTGCCGCGTCGTGACGCACTCCAACGACGCGGGCGCGCTGTACTGCGGCAGGGACTGGGCCGCGCGCGGCCACGAGATCCGCTACAACTACCTGCACGACATCTCAGGCTATCAGGGCAAGGGCTGCGTGGGCGTCTACCTCGACGACCAGTTCTCGTCGGCGCGCATCTTCGGCAACATCTTCTACCGCGTCACGCGCGCCGCGTTCATCGGGGGCGGCAAGGACAGCGTGATCGAAAACAACGTCTTCGTGGACTGCAACCCGGCGCTGCACATCGACGCGCGCGGCCTCGGCTGGCAGTCGGAGTTCCACACGACGCTGGCCAAGCAGTTGGAGGCGCTCCCGTTCCGCGAGGAGCCGTGGCGCTCGCGCTACCCGCAGCTTCTGACGATTCTCGATGACCCCGACCGCTCGGCGCCCAAGGGCAACGTGATCGCGCGCAATATCCAGTGGAAGGGCAAGTGGGACGGCGTCGAGAAGAAGGCCTATCCGTATCTGGTCTTCCAGTACAACCTGCTCGACCTCGATCCGAAGTTCGTGGATGAGAAGGCGCTCGACTTCCGGCTCAAGGACGACTCGCCGGCCTTCAAGGTCGGCTTCCGGAAAATCCCGGTCGAAAAGATCGGCCTGTATCAGGATGACGCGCGCGCGTCGTGGCCGGTCAAGCCCTGACCTTGTCTCACGGCCAGACGAAACGGTAGAAGCGGGCGGGGTGGCTGGCGGCTGCGGGGTCGGCGAAGGGGAAGGAGCCATCGACGCCGAGGGTGGCACTCTCAACGGGCGTCCAGTCGCCAACGGCGAGATCTGTGCAGGCTTCGATGACGACGGGGATGCCGGGGGTTCCTGCAAGGGTGAAGCTGAACGTGCCGCCCGCGTAACCGAGGCTTCCGTCGGCTTGGACGTGCGGGTTCCAGCACCGGGCCGGGCGGCCGCAGAATTCGGCTTCCCAGCCGTTGGCGCCGGGCAGGTAATAGACGGTGGAGGGCGTGCCGTCCAAAACGTCTGGCGTGCTGAGCGAGGGAGCGTCGCCGCAGAAATAGACGTTTGTGAGGTGGCTGCAATTCAAGAAAGCCCAGTAGCCGATCGAGGAGAGGGCGCTGGGGAGCCTCAGCGTGGTCAGGCCGGTGCAGTTCTCGAACGCCAGAACCCCGATGCTGCTGACCGCGGATGCAAATGAGAGGGCGGTTAACCCGGTACATGAGTTGAACGCGTCGGCGTCGATTTCGTTCACGCCGTCCGGCATGGCGTAGCCCCCGTGCCGGCCGCCGGGATATTGGATGAGTCGGGTTCGCGCGCTGTTGAACAGTACGCCGTTCGTGCTGCTGTAGTGCGCGTTCCCGGCCGCGACGTGTATCGCGGTGAGTCCCGAGCGCTCCGACGTCCAGGCGCCTGAACCGCCCGCGCCTGCCGGCATCGGTTCGCCCAAGAGGGTCACATGGGGGGCAAACGCGCCTCCGCCGATGTTGGTCACGCTGCTGGGGACGGTTACGGATGGCAGATTGGGACAGCACGAAAACGCAAACAAATCAATGGCGCAGAGGCCTTCGGGCAAGCTCACGTCAGCCAGTCCGGAGCATCCCGCAAACGCATGGTTGCCGATCGCGGTCACGCGGTCAGGGACTTCGTAGCTTCCGGACTTGCCGCCCGGGTATTGGACAAGCCGGGTTCGCGCCTTGTCGAAGAGGACGCCGTTGGTGCTGCAGTATGACGCGCCTTCGCCCGCGAGGACGATCTCCAACAGGCCCGTGCAGCCATAGAACGCGCCGCCCGCAACATGGGCCACGCCCGCGCCGATAACCGCGTTCGTCAGCCCGGTGCAGCGGGCGAAGGCTTGTCCGCCGACTTCAGCCACGGCGTCGCCGATGAGCACGCTTCGCAGGGCTCCTCCGCCGTCGCCGAATGCCGCGCGCGCGCTGAAAATGGACAGGTCGTTGAGGAAAGTCGCACGGGTCAGGCTGGTGCAACCGGTAAAGGCGTCGTTCCCAATGCTGGCGACGCTGGCTGGGATCGTGACGCCGGTCAGGCCTTCGCACCACGCGAACGCCTCCGTCTCGATCCGGGTGACGGGGTAGTCGCCCAGGTTGTTGGTGATGGCGAGGTCGCCCGCGTACTCCCAGTTGAAGCCGATAATGACGGCTTTGCCGTCGATGACGTCGTAAGCGTAGTCGCCCTGAATGAACTCGCCGAAGGACAGAATGGGCACGAGCGCGAGACCGCGTGCGAGAAGGGTCGTACAGGTGTCGGCGTGACTCTTCATGGCTACATCTTTCTGGCTGCGGCCGATGGAGGCTACGGCAGGAGCAGGCCGCGGGCGGCGTCGAGGGTGGTTTTGCGGTAGGCCTTGGCGGCTTCGTGCAGGCAGGCGGGCACGACCTCGGCCGCGAAGGGCGCGACCTTGGTCAGGCAGGCGTGGCCTTCGGGCGTGGAGCAGAAGGCGAGCAGCGCCCGGAGTTCCTCTTCGGTGAAGCGCCTGAGCAGCGCGTCGCGGATGAGCGCGTCGAGCGCCCCTGAATCGGCATTACGCATGAAGTTCGCGTGGGCCTTGTCGCGCGGATGAGCAGTGCCGTATCGGGCGGCGTGGGGCTCGGCCAGGTCGGAGAACATGACGATGGGCGGCACGATGGCGAGCAGCGCGTTGGCGACCTCCTCTTTGGTCGAGGGGGCTTTGGCCGTCGGCACGGTGGTGCAGGACGAGAGGGTGAGCAGGAGAAGACAAACGAATACAGAACCTTGCATGGCACACCACCTAACGCGGGCAAGCCCGCAACCCATAATTTCCGCCACAACGACACCACGGCCCCAAAGGACACCCAGGAGTTTCATCATTGTTTCATGCTAGTTGCCGCCGAGCTTGAAGCACGCCAGCGTCTTCTGGTTGCGCAGAATCAGGCGGTCGCCGACGGTGAAGAACGTGGCCCAGCTCCGGCCGCCGAGCGGGGTGAAGCGCGTGATCTCGCGGTAGGCCTCGGCTGTGGGCTCGATCATCACGAGGTCGCCCTTCTGGCCGTCGAGCGCGAGCACGACGCCGTCGAGCGCGAGCACCTGGCCGTTCTCGAAGGCCTTGACCTTCCAGTGGACCTTGCCAGTGGCGGGGTCGAGGCAAAGCAGGCCCTCGGGGTTGGCGGGCTTGCCGCTGGAGGTGCCGATCAGCATGCCGTTGACGAACACAGGCGTTGCGAAGACGGGGCATATCTCCTTGTTCGCCCAGACCTCGCGGGTCTTGCCGCCGCTGACTTCGATCAGGACGCTGCCGTAGTAGTCGGTGGCGCCCGTGAAGATGCGGTTGCCCATGACGACGGGCTGGATGATGTTGTTGCCGTAGGAGTGCACGCGGGGATGCGTCCAGAGCGCGGCACCGGTAAGGGGGTCGAGCCCCATAAGGGTGTTGGCGCTGTAGCAGAGCAGCGTGGGCGTCTTGTCGAACGCGACGATGACGGGGATCGAGTAGCCGGGCTTGTCGGCGACGCCGGCCCGCCAGACCTGCTCGCCGGTGCGCTTATTGACAGCCACAACGCAGCCGTTCGAGCCACCGGGCTGGAGGTAAGCGAGGTCGCCCCAGACGCCGACCGGCGCGCTGAAGCCGTGGTTCGGGCGCTGGCCGCCAAGTTCGGTGAGGTACTCCTTCTTCCAGAGCGGCTTGCCGGTGGCGGCGTCGAGGCAGTGGACGATGCCGGACTGGCTGACGGTGTAGATGCGGTCGCCGTCGCAGGTGGGGGTGGCGCGCGAGTGGCCGTGGTAGTACTTGCGAGCGTCAAGGTAGGCGTAGCGCCAGAGTTCCTTGCCTTCGGCGAGGGTGATGGCGCGCGCGATGTCGTTCGAGCCCTCGTGGTCGACGATGTAGACACGGCCGTCCGCGCAGGAGGCGCAGGCGTGGCCGTTATCGGTCATCTCGACCTGCCAGAGGAGCGTGGGGGGGTGGGCCTGCCAGTCGCGGCCGATGCCGGTGGCCGCGGCGTGGAAATCGAGCGTCGGCCCGCCGAGGTAGGGCCACTCGACGGCGCTGAGGAGGGCGGGCAGGAGGGTGAGGGCGAGGAGGTGTGTTTTCATAAATGGATGACGGAGCGGTAGACCGCCTCGGTCGCGAGGGCGGCCTTCTGCCACGAGAATTCGGCGGCCTTGCGGAAGCCAGCCGCGATCTTCTCGTTGCGGAGGTCGGGGTTATTGAGCAGCAGGTTCACCGCGCCGGCGATCGAGGCGCTGTCGCGCGGGTCGCACGTCACGGCGGCGCCGCCGCAGTTTTCGACGGGCGCGCCGCCGGAGCAGACGACGGGGCAGCCGCAGGCCATGGCTTCGAGCGGGGGCAGGCCGAAGCCCTCGTCGTGCGAGGGGAAGACTAAGAGCTGGGCGAGGGAGTAGAGGGCGGGCAGGTCTTCGGCCGCGACGTAGCCGATGCGGCTGACGCGGTGCTGCAGGCCCTGCGTGCGTGCGGCTTGGTCGATTTCGGCGGTGGTGGCGGGATCGGGTGCGCCGGCCAGCACGAGGTGCAGGTCAGGCTGATCGCGCTGTACGGCGGCACAGGCGCGGAGAAGGCCGACGATGTTCTTGCGGCTGGTGGGGTCGCCGACGAATAGCAGGAAGCGGTCGGGGAGCGCGTAGCGTTGGCGCACGGCCTGCAGGCGGGCGGCGTCCGTGCAGCGGGCGAGGTTGGGCGAGAGGCCGGGCGGGATGACGGTGATGCGGCCGCGGGCCTCGGGAAAGCGTTCGGCAATGACGCGCTGCGTGTAAGGCGAGAAGGCGATAATCGCCGCAGCCTTGCGAACGGAGGGGGGTATCAGGAGCGCGTAGTGGGCGCGGTTGCTGGCGCGGCAGAACTGCGGATGCGTCAGCGCGTGCAGGTCGTGGAGCGTGAGGACGACGGGGCAGGGGGCGGCGAGGGGGGCCACGTAGGCGGGCGCATGCAGAAGCGAGGCGCGCGTGCGGCGCAGGGTAGCGGGCAGGACGGTCTGTTCCCAGAGGATGCGCAGGAGGCGTGTGCGGCCAGCGCGGGAAGTCCTGAGCGACAGGTGCGGCGCGGCGGGGACGGGGCGGTGCTCGTCGGGCAGGCAGACGGTGAGTGGCGTCGTCCCGTAGCGCGCAAGCGCGCACGCGAGCTGATGAACGGTAATCTCCACTCCCGAGTAGGGTTCCCGCAGCACCATCGCATTATAGAAGACGCCGGACATGCGAGAACTATAACGTAAGGGGGCCAGAGAAGGAAAGCCCGTCTTCGTCCCCAAGGGGACTACGACGCGGCAGTCTTCGTTCTACGCTGCGCTCCGAACGAAGACTGGCGGAGAGGGAGGGATTCGAACCCCCGGTACCCGTAAGAGCACACAGCATTTC
>CAYLUN010000048.1:0-45433 GCA_964386865.1 uncultured Lentisphaeraceae bacterium
TTGATTTCCAACGACTTGCGACCTCAATTACCGCCCAACTGGCGAACTCGGGTTAGCGTCGGGATTGCCTATTTGTCGCTGGTCATTGACAGACAACAACTTGTCGACGCTTGACGTCGGGATTACAGGGTGTTACAAAAAAGGGGTTGTCAATGAGCGGACTTGTCAAGAGAGGGCAAGGCTACTATTACGGCACGACCAGTTTGATCATGTAGAACCGCTTGGTAGACGAGCCAACAGTTGTGTCGGTGTAGGAGAGACTGCTCTGGCCTGTGCCTGCCATGACCTGCGAATACGGTAAGTCTTCCTGCCACGAACCGCCGGGGGCGTCGCTGTAGAGGACTTTGTAAAGCTTACCGGGAACGGATGGCCAACCAATATGGTATCCACAACCGGAGTCGAGTCTATTCAGTTCACTAATGCGCAATGCGCTGCTGGCATCTTTAGGATCGGTGCCAGCGAGGAACTCCTGCAAATTTGAATGGCCATCGTCGTCGGGGTCGGCGGTGGGGCCGCTGATGCTGGAATCGGCAAGCTCTGTTTTGTTGAAATTCTGCCCCTGCCACCATTCGAAAGGCGTGAACCGTTTGACGCTCAAACTGGTCGAGCCGGTGTTGCCGGCGGCATCGCTCGCGGTAACGGTTATGACGTTATCACCCACCTGTAGCGGGACGGCTGCTGCGTTCCAAGTGCCAGTACCGGTGCTTGCTGTGGCGCTGCCACCGCAGTTGTTGGACCAAACAACCTGCGTTACCCCAACATTGTCTAGCGCCGTGCCTAAAACATCGAGTAAAGTATTCGTGGTCGTGAAAGTCGGGTTGGTTGTCGGCACGGTGATCGCCACAACTGGCACCGTCGTATCAGGCACCGCAAAACTCGCTTTCAGGGTGCGGCCAAGCATACCGTTGACGTTCGCCGTGAAACGAATCGTCGGAGCGAGTTGGAGGATCGTGATCTGCGCGTCGGCGGAGACGAGGCTGGTGGCGCTGCGGGCGAGTTCCACAGTAACAACACCGGTGTTGAGCTGCGTCGGATCGGAAATGGAAACATCGACTTGCGCGGTGGTTTCGTGCGCAATCACGGCGGACTTTTTGTCCACCGTGATGAAATCGACCGTGTGCGTGGCGTCTTCCCAAAAGTTCACGGCGGTGATGCCGAGGGTCTGTTCGCGCAGGCCGTGTGCGGCCGCCGTGTTTTCGAGAATGATCACATCCTGGTTGGCGGCATAGGCAGCAGTCTGCGTAGCGGTTTGGTTCGGCAGAAGGATGTAGGAATAGCCAGCGCCGGACGGATTGCTGCCGTGGTCGAACCACAGCGTCACATAGTTGTTCGAGACAACGGTACTCGAGTAACCGCTGTTAATGTCATACCAGGCGCCGGTGCGCGTTTCACGCAGGCCCTTGAGGTTCGCGCCGCCGGGGAAGACGTAGCCGCCAGTCGCCGCGAGGTTGCACCAACCGACGCCGCTCATCGTTTCATTCCAGCCGCTCATGGTCGGTTTCGTCACACCATCGACGGTCAATGTGCTCGTGTAAGTGCAAAGTCGACGATTCTCCACGATGGTTTCGATCATGCGATTGTCGGTGCTGGTAATACCCGATCCGAGCGCAACGATTTCGTTGTCGAACATGAACCACGACTTGCGCGCGGTGAGCGTGCTGGCCGTCGCTTGAAGCTCGAAACCGGAGGATCCGTAGAGTCCCAAGATCTCCACACCACCGCCCCAGCTCTTCGTGCTGAGCGTGGCCTTATTGGCAGCGTTGCTGCGGGCCTGCGTATCCACCGTAATGCCGGCCAGCCGGTAACTGTTCACCGTCGGCCAGTAGTTGGAGCCATATTCATCGATGTCCGAGTTGTAGAGGTAGGTCGCGCCATCGCCCTGATACCAGCCGTGAAGGTTCTCGCTGTTGATCGATTCATAGTTGTAGATTCGCGAAGAACACATGCTAACGGCGAAGGCAAAGCCGGAGCGCCAATGGACGACGCGATCCATGCTGGGAAACTGACGGTGCGTGACCAGTTCCGGACGCGGCGGAATGGAGACGTCGCCTAACACTGCCTTGGCTCGCAATAGTGCGGGCAATGAAGCATTGGCTGTAAAGCTTCGCGATGTGTCTGCCTGAATCAACGCCTTACACATTGCCTTGTAGCAGGCCGCGTCCTGTGCTGGAGCGAAGTCAGCAATAGCCAGGATGGAGGAAATGACGCCATGACCATTGGGATGTTCCTGTCTGTCAGACCGGGCTACTACGCGGCCGCTTACACAGCTCATCATTGCACCGCGAAAGAGGAACGGATCATACGCCTTGTAAATCCACTGGTAGAGATTGGGTAGATTCGGATCGGTGATGGCCCACGACGACCCGTTGATCAACGCAAGGACAAGGCTGAGCCTTATGAGAAGTTCCTGTCCGTAGCCACCGGTATAGGGAAAAGCGACGTGATAGATATACGAGCCATCGTCATAGAAACCTTCCCCCGTGGATGCGAGGTGGGGCAATGGCGCGCTGAGATAGGGAAAGATCGTATTAAGCGTGTCGCGAGCCAAAGTCATCTTGGCTCCATCCTTTACGATGAGGCCACGCACGAGAACGACATCACAGTTGTCGTTCCGGTTTGCGCTCGTGCTTGTGACATATCGCGCATTGAATGTCGGATCGGGCATATAGTGTTCAATCGCCCGCATCTGGTTCATCAATTGCGTGGGGGTCAACCGGTCGTAGAGCAGCACCGCGATGTCGTTCATTGATTCCGGGATGCTGATTTCCCAGTCATACCAATTGTCGTATTCGCTCCGTGTGTCGCTGTAGCGGTTGGCATTGAGCCAATCGACTCCACCGAGGATGTCAGCCAGCAACGAGGCGTTGCTTTGCAAGGTGGAACCGTGGCTGGCGTAGGCTAGTGCCATGGAGCGCAAGCGACGGTAGTTGCCTGAGACCTGTGATGATACGGTCGTGCTGGCGAGATCGCTCCAAAGATAAGCGCGGCTGATTCCCCCGGTTTTCACCATTATGCTCCAAGGCGACTGCGCTGCCGAGGTGATGTTGCTCACGCGGGCTGCAATGTCCGGGTCGGCGAGACTGTAGTTGGTGCCGCCGGTGATCAGTGTGAACCAGCGCGCTCGCAATGTATCGAACTCATCCGGTGTTCCGCCAGTCACGCGGATGTCCACTGGCGCAGAAGTCGCAACATCGCCGCGATCATCGTAGGCCACGGCGGTGAGCGACCACACGCCGGAGCCGGGACTCACCCAGTCCACGGCGTAGGGCACGGACGAGCTTTCGCCGATCTTCGTCGTGCCGCAATAGAACTCGACCGTCGTCACGCTGCCCGTGCTCACGCTGGCATTGGCAGTGAGATGAATCAACGAAGGCGAAGCGAACACGGTATCCACCAAGGGCGAGGTCAGCGCGACCGCCGGTCCGTTGCCGTAGAACGTTTTGATGACCACGTTGTCCATGAGGATGGTCGTTTGCAACGAACCGCCGAAGCCGAAGGCGAACTCATCGAAGGTGTAAGTCAGCACTGAGGCCGCTGGGTGGGTGCCGAGAGCCGCTCCACGTCCGTCGATCTGCGCGAAAAGGGCGAGATCGCCGTTGGCTTGCTGCGTGATCCGGAAGAGCATCGCATGCTTGTTCGTGCTGCTATTCACAGCAGCTCCATACGCGCCACCGCTGAACGAACTGATTAAGCCGGTGCCGCCAAGGATATCGTCACCCGCAGGCTCTCCCCAAAAACCCGTATTAGGGTTCATGTAGCCGGGATTGGTTGTGGCATCGTAGCCCTTATCGTCGTTGCGCGTCGATGTGCTGCTCGTGTCGTTAGTCTGGCGAGTGCCGTTCGAATTGAGCAACCCCACGCGCAGCCCGGAACTTTGGCTTGCAGGCGCTGCGGGAAAGCGATAATCGAATGTCACCTGGATTCCGTCGCCAGCGTTTGCGAGGGTCAAGGGGGAGAAAAACGCCAGCACTTTATGTCCCGACGTGGAAGCTACAAGTTTCAATGCGTTGCCCGTCCCGATCCCCGCAGAATCGTCCACGACTGTGAGCTGGTTCGACGCAGTGGAGTTTTGGTTCTGATACCACACGCCACCACGCGCATCTCCGCCGAAGGCGTTGGTGCGACTGCCGTCGGTAAAAGGGTCGCTCACTAAAGTCGTGGCGTGAACAGTTCCAGCAAAAACGACTAGGAGGAGAAACGCGATGGCTCGTCTGACTTTTCCCATATGCCCTATGTCCCTCAACCTTTGGGCATCAGTCAACATCTCAGTCAACATCATTGACCGACACGTTATCTTATCTCACAGAGTCATCATACACATCCGTCCCTCCGTGGTTTCCCGTGCAGGTGCATATGCACCTTCACGCACACCCGGATAACAGGGTAATAATACAGCGTTTGGCTCCTACCGTCAACGTCGGTTCCGACGCATCTGAGTACCGTCGGATTGCAGGATAAAGTAGTTCCGCCACGAATGCCAGTGAAGCCGCCGGTCAGGTGAAATCCCACCGGCCGGAAACAGGCTTTGAAACCGATCCCGAGAGTGGTTCACGGCCGGAAATCACGCAGCAGAAACAGAACGGAAACGGTTGCTGGACGAGGCGTCCCCAGCCGACATAACTCGAACCCTTAACCTCCCCGAAGCTCGAGCGCCAGCCCGTCCGCCGCAAGCACCCAGCCGCGCTCGGCGGCCAAACGCTCGGCCTCGCGCAGGTCGGCGGGCCAGAGCGTGCGCGCGATGTGGTCCAGCACGCAGACGGTCTTGGCGCCCGCGCACCCCGTGGCCTGGAGGGACTGCATCATCAGGCCGATCATCGCCAGGTCGTTGTGCTCGAAGATCCGGACGTCGCCGGACTTGGCCATCGTGGCGTCCCAGATGATCATGTCCAGCCGCCGCTTGCCGATTAGCTGCCGCGCCTCCTTGAGCATCCAGGCGCCGTCGAGCGCGTAGAGCAGGGTGCCGCAGGGCGTTTCGAACAGGAAGTGCAGCGCGCGCTCGGCGAGGTCGGCGAGCGCGTGGTTGGCGGGCAGCGCCGTCACACGGCAGCGGCCGACCTCGAACGCCACGCCGGGCGCAAGCGGACGCCCCGCATACCGCCCGGGAATCTTCTTCTCCAAGGCCTCAAGAGCCTGAGGGGCGGCCCACACGGTCAGCGGCGGCTGGCCCGGCCCCCGCGCCTCGATCACCTTGCCGATCTCGTCCGCCTGGAAGTGGTCGCCGTGCGAATGGGTGATGAGCAGATCGGTCACCGCCCCGGGAGCAACGCCGGCGCGCGTGAGGTTGGCGAGGCCGGTGTAGCCGCAGTCGATCAGGATGCGGCCGTCGACCAGCGTGCCGGCCGAACCCCGCACGCCCGGCTCGCCGAGCCGGGCCCAGTCGTGATCCGACGCGCCGGTTCCGAGGGTCCTGATGACGAGCAGCCCCGCCGCGCCCCCAGCCGCCGGCCCCGCCCCCGCTGCGGCGAGCCCCGCCCCCGCCATCGCCATTCCCTGAAGCATCTCCCGTCTGGTCCAGCGCGCCTTCATCTTCCCCTCCCATCCCCCTCTCCCTTTCAGCGCTGCGCGAGCGTCCCCGCGAGCCGCCGGACGGCACGGGATGCCGTCCCGGCCCTGCGAGCCCGCCGCATCCACTACTTCTCCTCGCTGCCCAGCAGCGCGAGCTCGCGGTAGACGTTGAAGCCGGCGGGGCCGCTCTGGAAGAGGAGGCGAACCGAGCGGACGTGGCGCGCGAGCGGCTGGCCGTCGGCGCGGGCGACCTCGACGCGGCGGATGCCGGAGGCGGCGGCGCGGCTGACCGACGCGAGCCGCTCGAAGCGGTCGGGCGAGGCCGCCGCCGCCACCCAGACCTCGTAGCTCTGCGAGGCGCGGCCGTCGTGGTGGCCGGAGTCGGTCTGCACCGCCCGCAGCGTCACGTCCCGCGCGAAGGTGACCGTCAGCACATCGCCCGCCGCAAAGCCGACGAAGGTGCGGCCGTCGTCCGTCGTCTCCGCGCCGCCCGTGCCGCTGAGCGCCGTGCCGTTGAACAGCGCCGCAAAGTCCCGGCCGCCGCCGGGGTGCGAGGCCTTGCCGGCCACGCTGTAGCGCGACGCGTCCTTGAGCAGGTTGTCCGCCGCCGCCTTGCCCTGCCCCTCGGAGCAGGTGTAGCGGAGCCCGCCGCGCTCCTCGGTTTCGGCCGCCGCCTCGGCCGACGACGCGAGCTCGCCCGCGCTCGCCGGCCACTCGCGCGAGACAAGCCGCACCGGCCCGAGCAGGCCGGAGACCGGGTCGCCGCGGTAACGCGAGGGAATCGTCTGGTAGTGGTTCGCCAAGGTGTTGCAGACGAGCACCTCGACCGCGTTCTCGCCCGCCTTCAGCAACCCCGTCACCTCCTGCCGCCACGGCGGCGCGACCCGCACCCCCGCCCGCTTGCCGTTGACCCAGATCTCCGCCGTGCCCGCCACGCGGCCGAGGTCCAGCGTGGCGCGGGCCCGGGCCTCTTCGGCGGTCAGCGCCACCGCGCTGCGGTAGCGCACGCCGCCCGAATAGTTGTTGAGGACGCCGACCTTCGACCAGTCGCCCAGCGTCAGCCGGCCGCCGCCGTCGGTCTCGACCGCGACCGGCTCGGGGATCAGCGCGCCGCCCGAGAGCCCCGGCCGCTCGGGCCGCACGCGCAGCGCCACCACGGCCGCCTGCGCCGCAGGCTGGGCCGCCACGAAGTGGCCGTCTGACGCGGCCTTCATCGGCACGCCGTCGAGCCACGCCTCGACCGCGCCGCGCGCCCGCACGCGGAGCGCCGAGGTGCCGGGCGCGGCCGTGAAGCGGAACCACTCGGCCGGGCGCTCGCCGGCCGAGACGTCGAAGGGGATCACGCCCGCGTCGTCATGCCAACGCATCGCGAGCGGCGTGCGCGCCGCGGACGCGGTCGCGCCCTGCCGGCGCAGCACGAAGTGGCCGCGGCCAGCCCTGTCGTAGCGCACGAGGAGCGGGTTCGCGCCCGCCTTGAGCGCCACGCCCTTCGCGAGGTCAGCCACCGCCGCGCCGTTCACGTAGACGGCGGCGGGCGTAAGGATCGGCGAGGTGTGGCTCTTATCGGCCGGCGGCTCGCGGCTGACCAGCACGTCGGCGGCGACCGCCTGCTCGACGGTCGCACACGTCCAGAGGTAGTAGCGCCCGCCCTCGGCCTCGTCGCCGTAGCGCGTCTCGTTGAGCGCGCCCATGGGCTTGCCGAGGCAGAGGAAGTCGTCGGTGACCGTGCGCTTGAGCCCGTGGAAGCCCTGGTGGCCCGAGTCGCCCTCCTTGCCGAAGCGCCACGAGAAGTCGTAGGGCCGCCAGGAGAGGGAGAGAGCACCGACAGACACGGGCTCACGCGGACTCACGCGGACCAGCTTGGACAGCATCGCCTCAAGCTGCGCCGTGTCGACGCTCTTCGGGATGGGGCCGAGCACGTAGGCCTGCGTGCCGTAGCCGTGCAGCTTCTTCGCCCACGTGCTGTCGTCGGTCGCGGGCAGCATCGCGGCTTTGGCGAGCGCGTCCGTCTCGGCGGCCCACGCGAAGCGCCGGGCCTCGACGCCGATGGTGCGGTTCTCCGGCGTGACGGGCAGGCGGAAGTCGCCGGTGCTGTTGTCCATGGTGGGCTCGAAGGCGACCGCCCACTCGCGCGGCAGCGCCTTGGCGCGCTCGGGCCGCGCGTCGGCGGCCGGCGGGTTCGCGTGCGGCCGGCCGGGCGTGAAGACCACGACGCTGGCCTCGTAGGGCTCCAGCGGCAGCTCGACCTGCGTGCCCGTGGCGGTCTCGGCTGCCACGCGCAGCGGCGCCGTCGCGCCGGTCCAGGGATCCCACAGCTCGGCCGCGCCCTTCGCGCGGAACTCGACGGCCTGGCCCGGCTGGGCGTCCATGACCACGTAGATGTCGCGCGGGCCGGCCTGGCGGTGCAGGGCGCGGACTGTCTGCCCGACGCCCCGCACGTCCTGAACGAAGGCGCCGCAAATCGCCTCGACGGCCTGCTCGGGCTTGGCGAGGCGGCAGGCGGGCGCGAAGGCGCGGGCGTTCAGCGCGGCCAGCTCGGGGTCGTCGCGGCCCGCACGGTCGGAGGCCTCGGGCAGCGCGCCGACGGCGTAGACCTTGCCGCCCGCCTGGGCGAAGGCGGCGGCCTTCTCGATGCTCGGCCAGCGCACCGCCTTCATGTTCGGGAAGGCCAAGGCGCGGTAGGCCGCGCCCGCGTCCTTCACCTTCAGGAGACCGTCCTCGACCACGGCGCGGGCGAGCGAGTCGTTGTCGATGAACTCGAAGTTGATGCCCGCGTTGAAGAGGCGGCGGCCCAGGTCGAAGGCCGCGTCCTTGGCGCTGTTGCCGTCCAGCTCCGCCTCGAAGGGCGCGACGGGGTAGACCACCGCGACGTCGCAGGCGAGGTGGCCCTGGCTCAGCAGGTAGGAGAGGCGGTCGAAGTAGCCGAGGAAGGTGCCCATGTGCCGCCAGTACGGCATGCGGAAGTGGTAGCAGGGCGGAGCCCACTCCCAGTAAGAGCCGTAGGTGGCGTAGTAGAGCCCGTGCAGGTTGAAGAGCGTCGTGCCGTAGAGGTAGTTCTCGCGCGTCGCGAACATGATCTGCTCGGGTGTCGCGCCCCAGCCCAGGCTGTGGTAGCCCTCCAGCCACACGCGCGGCCGCGCGTAGAGGTTGGCGATGGAGGAGGAGACCTTGCCCTTGATGAGGTCGGCCCGGCCGCCCGGCGTGTCGTGGCCGGGCGCCGTGTACCAGCGCGTGACGCGGAAGTAGTCGCCGAACTCGTTCGGGTGCAGGCCGCGGCCGCCCGAGTCGCAGGCGAAGATCATGTCGCGCGAGGCGTGCCACGTGTAGATCGGCTTGAAGTAGCGCTCCTCCATGAGCGACATCCGCACGTCCGCGTAGTCCAGGCGCACCTTGGGCGTGGCGGCGCCGACGTCGCTCCACATCGCGGGCAGAACCTCGAGGAGGTCGTAGCCCTTGCGCGTGTGGAACTCGCTCGCGAAATCGCCGTTCCACGCGAATTTGCCCACGCCGATGTGCAGCTCGTCGTTGAAGAAATAGTTGAGCCCTTTTGAAGAGCGGCCCGGCGCGCGGTCTTCGAAGGGCTGGAAGAAGCCGCGGATCACGGTGTCGCCCGCGCCGGCCATCAGCGGGTTGAGCGAGCCCGCCTGCCGCGCGGCGCGGAAGGCCCACACCTCCCACTCGCCTTCGGGAGCCTGCCACGCGAGCGCGCCGGCCTTCACCTGCGGCGTCAGGTCGGCGCCGCCGCGCTCGGGCTTGCCGCCCTTCACGCGGTAGGCGCGCACCGCGAACGCGTCGTCGGCCAGCTTGCGCTCGAGGCGCTCCCCGCCCTTGACCCGCCAGGGGCCCTCTTTCTCCAGCTGGAGCGCGTTCAGCTCAGGCTTGCTGTAGAAGAGCCCGTAGAAGAGGTTGGTCGCGCCGCGCGGCCAGTCGAGCGTGTAGGTGCTGAGGCCGATGCCCATGTCGCGCTCGGCGCACGCCTGCGCGACCTTCTGGTAGACGGACCACCACGCCTCGGTGAAGATGGCGGGCGCGTCCTGCTCGGTCAGCCAGCCCGGCGTGTCGTGGTGCGAATAGTTCACCTGCACACCGCTGACGCCCTTCTTGTGCAGCGCCTCGATCTGGCCCACCAGGCGGTCCGCGTCGAGCGCGTCGCCGGTCCACCACCAGAAGGGCACCTCGCCGTAGCCCGGCGGCGGGCTTTTGAACCCGGGCAGCACGTCCAGGTCCGGCGCGCGCGACGGCAGCCCGGCCCCGCCCGCCCACGCGCAGGAGCCGGCTGTGAGCACTATCCCTAACACCGCTATTCTTCTCATCGCATGGCCCTTCCCTCTCGGACGCAAACCGCGAAACACCGCACGGCGGCCCGTTTAGCCCTACCCGGAAAGCTGGCGGGGCGGCCCTACGCCCCGAAGAAAGCGCCAGCCCGCACGCCGCTTGTATCGTGTCGGATCGTACCATGACTTTCCGTCACGACACAACAGCATTACGGGCCCCTGCCGTAATCGGTTGGTGACGGGGAATCGCGAATCTGATGCGTGTTGGGCGGGATCTTGGCGCGGGAGTTGGCGCCGGGCTGAACGATGAGCGCGCCGGGCTTGCCGTTTCTGGGCAGGCCGTGCTTGAGGTACTTGACCAGCACGTTCCACGGGCCGACCACCGCGCCCTCCTCCGGCTTGTCGGCTGCGGGATCCTGCTGGAACACGGCGGTCAGGCGGTCCGCGCCCTGCGGAAAGGGCTTGGCTTCGGGCCTACTTCATGCTGGGCAGCACGATGCCGCGCAGGATGATCTTCTGACAGGCGATGAACACGATCGCCGTCGGGATCGACACCACGACGAAACCGGCCATCACCGCCCACGGCTGGTCGCTCAGCTGCTGGCTCATCTGATACATCCAGACCGCCAGCGTCCAGTGGCTGGGCTTCTGGCACACCAGCAGCGCCCACTCCCAGCTGTTGTAGGCGTGGATGAACGCGTTGAGGGCGTTGACCGCCAGAATCGGCGTCGTCATCGGCAGGGTGATCTTGAGGAGGATCTGCCACTCCTTGGCCCCGTCGATCGCCGCCGCCTCGTACAGCTCGCGCGGCAGCCCGTCGAAGAACCCCTTCAGGATGAAGATCGACATGCCGCTCGCCAGCGTGGGCAGCACCAGCGCCGCGAAGGTGTTGAGCAGCCCGAGATCGCGGATGAGCAGGAAGCCGGGGATGGCGGTCACCGCCGCCGGGAAGGCCATCGTCGCGAGCATGAAGAGCAGGATCTTCTCCGCCGCCCGCATCCCGAAGCGCGACAGCGCGTAGGCCGCGAGCGGGTTCACCGTGAGCGTCGCCACCACGGAAAGCACAACCAGGAGCAGCGTGTTGCCGAACGCCTGCCCGCGCAAGAACAGGAACTCCCCCACCATCCGATAGTTGGCGGCCATGCCCGCCACGAAGTCGCGCCACCCGCGCTGCGCGAATGTCACCGCCAGCGCCTCGCGGAGCGGGAACCGCGCCTCTTCGATGCGGGCGAGCGACCAGCCGTAGGCCCGGTTGACCTCGCCGACCGAGCCGTACTTGGCGAGCAGCGCCGCCTGCCAGTCGCGCTCGGCGCTCATCACGTCGAGGCTCGCGAGCGGCACCGAGGGGATGAAGTTCCGCCACAGCGTGCTGTTCTCGTAAGCCGGAAGGCGGATCTCTGAGAATGCCGCGACCTCGCGGCCGGTCAGCCGGCGGTACGCCTGAACCGTTTTGCAGGTGCCCTGCACGTAGCCCTGGTAGGCGCGCTCGAGCTCGGGCGACACCCGCACGCGCAGAAGCCGGCGCGGGTACGCCTCGCGTACGAAGCTCTCCCAGACGTCCCTTAAGACCGCCGGCGCATCCGGCGGCAGCGGGAACGGAACCGCCTCGAACGAGGCGCACGGGCGGCCCGCTATCCGCGCGTAGTCGGCCGGCGCGAAGGCCTGCCCCTGCGAAAGGCCGAGCCGGGCCTGCACGTCCGACCGCTTGAGGTAGCTCAGCCAGAGCGGACGCGACTCGTAAGGAGCCGTGCGCGTCATCGGGCACTCGCGGCCCGCGTAAACCTTGAACTGCTCCCACGTCTCGGAGGTCGGCTTTCGGAGATCGGAGATCGGCCCTCCGGCCTCCGACCTCCGTCCCCCGACCTCCGTCCGGCAGCCCGGCGTAAAGGCCAGCTCGCGGTAGGCGCGCTTAAACTCCTGATACACCTCCATCTTGGGGTCGTCGGCCGGGTAGTCCCACCCGGCGTGGTGGAGCGGCGCGCGCTGCTGGGCGATCATGCGGATGCCGAAGAACGAGCTATAGCGGATCAGCCACTCGCGGTTGAGCTGCTCCAGCGCCGCCTGCCTGCGCGGCCCCGGAGGCAGCGCCGCGAACGCCGCAGGGCCGGCCTGCTCGACCTTCGCCTCGAAGCGGTCGCGCACAAACCCCGCCACGTCGCGCGCGTCGAACGCGCACACGCTGTTGCGGATGTCGTAGTCGAGGTTGAAGGCCGCGTAGTCCGCCGCCATCCGCCGCCACTGCTCCGCCGCGGCCGGGTCGTCGAGGCCCTTTAGCTGCGCCTCTGCGAAGGCCTGGCATCCGGCGCGGTCGCGCGACACGATGATCCAGCTCCCCCAGTGCGCGGGCGCGTCCGGATAGACTTCGACGGGGAACCGCGGGTAGCAGGTCGCGACGTAGCGCATGAAGCGGTCGCCCCGGTCCCACATGGCCCGCACCAGCGGCGAGAAGCGGTAGTAGTCGTACGGGCCGGTCAGCGACGCGGCGAACATCACCAGAAACGGCCAGACCATGGTGATCCCGCCGAGCGACAGCACGGCGTAGACCAAGGCCAAGAACATCCTGGCCTTCGCCGTCTTGCGCTCCACTGTCAGGATCACCGCCATAGCATTTTCATATCGCGCCCCGCCTCGCCGCCTTCAGCGCCTCAACCAGCGCGACGCCGCTGCTCGTGCCGATGCGCGTGGCGCCCGCGCGGACCAGCGCCAGCGCGTCCTCCAGCGTCCGCACGCCGCCCGACGCCTTCACGCCCATCGCCGGCCCCACCGCCGCCCGCATCAGCCGAACGTCGGCCACGGTCGCGCCGCCCGAGCCGAAGCCCGTCGAGGTCTTGACGAAATCGACTCCCGCCTCGCAGGCCATGCGGCAAACGCGCCGCTTCTCGTCGTCCGTCAGATAGCACGTCTCCAGAATCACCTTCGAGATCACGCCGCGCGGTCGGCACGCCGCAGCCAGGTCCGCGATCTCGCCCAGGACCCGCGCATCCTCGCCGGCCTGCAGGGCCCTGACGTTGATCACCAGGTCGATCTCGCCCGCGCCCTTCGCGATCGCGTCGCCGGTCTCAAAGGCCTTCGTCGCCGAGGTGCTCTGCCCGAGCGGGAAGCCGATCGCCGCGCCCACGCGCACGCCCGTCCCCTTCAAGAGCGCCGCGCACCGCTCCGTCTCGGCGGGGTTCACCGCCACCATCGCGAACCGGTAGTGCGCGGCCTCCGCACACAACCTCTCGACGTCAGCCGGCGCGCCGAACGGCTTGAGGAAGGTGTGGTCAATCATAGCGGCCAACTGGCCGGGCGTCAACGTGTCTGCATCATCCATTCTCGTTCCGCTCCTTCAGGGATGGGCGAAGGGTCACTCGCCCCTACTCGAACCGCAACAAACATTTCACGACTGCGCCCGACCGCACCGCCGCGACCGCGTCGGCGACCCGCTCGACCGGATAGGCGTGCGTGACGAACTCAGCGGCCGCGAGCTTGCCCTCGCGGATCCACTGGCACAGCGGCGCCTGCGCCTCGCGCTCGCGCCAGCGGGTCGGCCACTGGTGCACGATGAGATTGAAATTGTAGGGGCCGCGCGCCTTCTCGATCGTCAGGGCCGGGGCCGCGATCACGCCGTAGACGCCGACCGTGCCGCCCGGGCGGATGAGCGGCAGCGCGGCGTTGACCACCCGCTCGTGGCCCACGGCGTCGACCACCGCGTCCAGCGAGCCCGCCAGCTGCGGCGAGGCCGCCTCCAGCTCAGCGGGCGAATACACCGCGTCAGCCCCCATGGCCAGCGCGCGGGCGCGCTTGTGCGGCAGCGGGTCGGCCAGCCCCACCCAGCGGAAGCCCAGCAGCTTGCAGAACTTGACGAAGCTCAGCCCCACCGGCCCCGCGCCGAAGACCAGCACCCGGTCCTGCGGCCTGAGCCCGAAGTCGCCGAGGCCGCCGTAGACCTCGCGCCACGTGCAGAGCAGCGCCGCCTCCTCGGCCGGGATGTCGGCGTCCACGCGGCGCTGAACCTCATAGCACTCGAGCCAGCCGTGCGCGGCGTCGGCGACGCCGTCGGCCACCATCGCGTCGTGGTCGTTGGCGAGCGTGTACTCGCAGAAGCCGCCCCAGCCCGACGCGAGGCCGTGCTCGGCGAAGCCGAAGACCAGCCCGCCGATCACGCGGTCGCCGACCGCGAACGCGCGCACCTTCGCGCCGACCTGCGTGACGATTCCCGCGCCCTCGTGCCCCAGCGCGAGCGGGTAGCGATCCACGCCCGGGAAGTGGCCGTCGATCAGCTTGGCGTCGGTCGCGTTGCAGAGCGCCGCGACCTCCGTCCTAACCAGCGCCTGATAAGGCCCCGGCGAGGGGCGGGCGATGTCGCTCACGGCGAGCTCGCCCGGCTTCTTCACTAGCACAGCACGCATAAACATTTCCTTTCCATCCTGCCGCCTGCTCGTTTTCGGCCCATGAGGGCGCCGACGCGGCTGCTAGTCTCTGGCCAGCCCGGCGCAGACTTCGGTCAGCCCGCGATAGGCGCGCTCCAGCAAGTCGCGGCGGCGGCGATACAGCGCCACGGTCTCCGCCCGCGGCGCGACGGTCTGGTCGACCACCACAAAGCGCTCCGCCACATCGAAGCTCTTGAAGAGCCCGCAGGCGACGCCGCCGATGATCGCCGCGCCCATGGAGGTGGCCTCGGCCCGCGACGTCAGCGTACGCACCGGGCACCCGCAGGCGTCCGCCAGAATCTGCCGCCACACGGCGCTGCGGGCGCCGCCGCCGATCAGCGTGAACTCCTGAATGGGCACGTGCGCGCGGAAGATGTCCGCGATGAGGCCGAGGTTCATCGCGACGCCCTCCATCACGGCCCGCATCATGTCCGCGCGCGTCGAGGCGAGGCTGAGCCCGACGAACGCGCCGCGCGCCTCGGTGTTCCACCACGGGGTGCGCTCGCCCAGCATGTAGGGCAGGAAGAGCAGCCCGTTGGCGCCCGGCGGCACGGCCGCGACCGCATCGTCGATGCGCGCGTAGAGCGAGCCTCCTCCGGATCTGGCTGCGGCCGCCTCCTCCCCGCAGAGCTGCTCGGCCAGCCACTTGAAGCTCGACCCGGCGGTCTGCATCGTGCCCGACGGGTGGAGATAGCCCGGCACGCAGTGCGCCCAGTTCATCGTGCGCATCTCGGCGTCGACGATCGGCTTCTCGACCGTCAGCGCGATCCAGCTCGAGGAGCCGAGGCAGTTGTAGGCGGAGCCGGGGCGCACGCACCCGACGCCCACGCCGGCCGCGCTGCCGTCGCCGCCGCCGGCCGCCACCGGCGTGCCCGCGGCCAGCCCGGTCGCGCGCGCCGCCTCGGGCGTGACCTCGCCGATGACGGTCGCGGAGTCCACCGCGTCCGGAAAGAGGGCCCCGTCGATGCCGGCGAGCGCCAGCAGGCGCTCCGACCACGTGAAGGTGTTGAGGTCGAAGGCGTTGGTGCCGGACGCGTCGGAGAAGTCGGTCGCCAGGACGCCGGTCAGGCGGCCGTTGATGTAGTCTTTGGCGCAGAGCGTCTTGTGCGTCTGGCGGAAGACGTCGGGCTCGTTCGCCCGAAGCCACATCAGCTTCTCCAGCGTGTAGGAGGCGCTGGCGCGGTGGCCGCAGATGCCGTAAAACTCGCGCAGCGGCATCTGCCGGAGCAGGGCGTCCGCCTCGCGCGTGGCGCGCTGGTCGCAGTACAGGATCGACGGCCGCAGGGCGCGGCCGCGCTTGTCCACCGGCGTGCAGCCCATCATCTGGCCGCTCAGCGCGACAGCAGCGATGTCAGAGGGCGCGGCCGCCGCTTCGGCCAGCAGCGCGCGCGTCGAGTCGCAGACGGCCCGCCACCACGCCTCAGGCTCCTGCTCGGCCCACGTGCCGTTGAAATAGCGCGTGGGATAAGCGACGGTGGCGCTGACGACCTGCGCGCCCTCTTCGGAGTAGAGCGTCGCCTTGTTGCCGCTGGTGCCGAGGTCGTGTGCCAAGATGTACTGCATCTGTCGTGTCCCCTGCTGGCTGTCGGGCGCGGAGGTCTGTCCCTACGGTTTCCTGCCCGCCAGCGCGGCGAGGGCCGCCCGATCCTCGGCGTCGGCGCGCGCGCGCTTGGCCTTATACTGCTCGTACTTGGCCTTTTCCTTCTCGTCCCACGCGTTCGCCTCGGTGTAGTCGCCGCAGAAGGGCACGCCCAGATCGACCCACATCGCGAGCCGCGCCGCGGCGTCGGGAGTCAGCGTCTTGCAGTGCCCCTTGTCGAGGAGGTTCGTGAAGAGCGCGCTCGTGTTCGAGCCCGCCGAGTAGGGCTTCTGGAGCGGCGGCGCCGAGGCTGACGAGACCCAGTTCAGCACCTTGTGCGTGGCGTCGCCGCGCCAGCGCGCCTGCGCCTCCTTATCGTCGGGGCGGGCGTGCGTCAGCGCGAGGTACGAGCGCGTCCAGTGCCGCTTCGCCGCAGGATCCGTTACGACGGTCGCGGTCAGATCCGGCTTCTTGTCGTCCTTGCCGTCGTGGCACTTCACGCAGTGCGCGTCCAGCACGGGCTGCACCTCGCTGAGGAAGCTGAAGCCGCGGCGCGGCCCGTTGATCGGCGCGAGCGGCTTCGCGCCCGCGGCCAGCGCGAGGGTCGGCCGCGCGCTGGCGAGCGGCACGCTGTTTTTGGGCTCGTGGCAGCCGACGCACGAGGCGTTCTCGCCGGGTTGCAGCGTGGTCCAGCTCCGCATGGTCTGAACCATCCGGCCCTTCGCATCCAGCAGCATGAAATAGACCGGCGCGCGCGCGTCCGCCGTGAAGAACACCGAGCCGTCCGCATGCACAGGCGCGTCGCCGATGAGGATCTTGGGGTCCCAGGCGCCGTTGCCGATCGCGACGGGTGTCGAGATCAGCGCGCCACCGCCGGGGCCTCCGTTGCCGTTGCTGCCGATGCCCGCGATGCGGTAGTCGAGGCCGAGCACGCGCAGCGTCTTGACCGTGCCGCGCGGCACGCCCGCCATGGCCTCGCCCACGTAGACGTCCTGCACGTAGAAGGTGCCGGACGCTTTCTTGAGGTTCACCATGCTGGGCCTCACGGCGGGGCGCGGCCGCGCCCGCAGCGGCACGGGGCGCCCGCACGAGAGGCCGGTGCGCGACACGAGCAGCTCGCGGCTTCCGTCGATGTCGAACCAGTAGAGGCCGAACCCGGTCGAGCGCTCTTCGTGGCGCTTCCCGTTACGCTTTTCCCACCCGTCGGGGCTGTACATGGCGATCAGGCTGCGCGCGTCGAGGGGGTACGGATACGCGAAGAGGTCGCCGTCTTGCCCATAGGCGTCGACGATCACGGACTTTGTCGGCCGCACAGGCGCGACGAGCGTCACGCCCTCGGCCTCCTGCCGCCCCTTCGCGGGGTCGATCAGGATGAGGTCGCCCGGCTGCCGCGAGTGGTGGCCGGTCGCGACCGCGAAGATCTTGCCGCTGCCCGGTATGCCGCGCGCGTGGATGATCGTCGTCGGGAACCACGAGTTCTCTCCGTACACGGCCGTTTGCTGCGTGCCGTCTGGCGCCATCTGGAAGAGCGGCTGCGGATACATCTGCGAGCGGTCGTTGTATTCCCAGCGCGTGTAGAGGATGCGACCGTCGTCCGTAACCGTTGGGTAGTTCAGGTGCACCTGGTCGAACGTCAGGCGCAGGATGTTCCCGCCGTCTCGATTGCAGCGGTACAGGTTGCTCACCTCCGTCCACCAGCAGTCGACGATCTGCATGCAGCGCGTGGAGTTGAAGATGATGTCCCCGCCCGGCAGGTAGCAGCCCTCGTAGTCGGCGATGCCTAGCCCGGCGGTCAGCTGGCGGACCGCGCGCGTCGCGACGTCCATTTCGTAGAGGTGGTAGTCGTCGCCTTTGTCCGACTTCTTGAGCGCGAACAAGATCCTCTTGCCGTCGTAGTCCACGTCGGCGTCGCGGATGAGGCCCTCCTTCGTCTCGGAGAGAACCGTCTCCTGCCAGAGGCCTTCGCGCCAGTCGGCGACGCAGAGCTTGCCGCCCGCCCGGAAATTGCGCTCGGCCTGCGCGTCGGAAAGGGCCTCGGTGTAGGCGTAGTGCGAGCCGCCCATCACATAGTGCCGCGCGTAAACGAGCCGCGGCATCTCGGCTCGGACGCGGGCGAGCCGCTGCGCCCGGCGCGCCGCGCAGGCCTTCCTGTACGCGGCCAGCAGCGCGGCGTCGCCCGCGGCGCCGGCCGCTTGGCCCGCCACCTTCGCGGCCGCGCCGCGAAAACTCGCCGCGCCGTCCGCCGACGCGAAGAGCTGGGCCCCCTCGGCGAGGCCGAGGTCCTGCCTCAGCCAGTCGGCCAGAACTTCGTCGCCGCGCTCAACGGCCTCCCACAGCGCCTGCGGGGACTTGGCCTCCTCGGCCGCCGCCTTCCGCCCGAGCAGCGCTTCGGCCAAGGCGTGCGACCCGGGCGCGACGGCGTTGGTAGCCTCCTGCGCGAGGCCCAAGCCTGCCACCAAGCCGACGGCCGTCGCGGCGGCCACACACAGATGAGTCCTCATTCGCATTCCCCCATTGGCTCGGCCAGCGGGCACCCCTCCTCGCGCAGCCAGAACACCCCTACGGTACATAATGTCCGTACATTATGCAACCCGATTTTTTTGCACACGCTCAGCGCCTCATGGTCATGCAGAAGGTGTACTGGTCATAGCGGTAGACGCCTCGCACGAACTCGCACGGCTTCGTGTGGCCGCGGCGGTAGGTCAGGCGCTCGATCACCAGCACCGTCTCGTCGATCGGCACGCCCAGCAGGTGGGCCTCCTCAGCCGTCGCCTTGCTGGCGCGGATCGACTCCATGCCGTGGCTGATCGCGACGCTGTAGGCGCTCTCCAGCAGGACGTAGAGCGACTTCGAGAAGTCTTCGTCCGGAGAAACGCCGAGGCTTTCGGGAAGCTCGGAGGTGAGCAGCACCAGCGGGAAGCACTGGTCGTGCCCGCGCAGGCGCCGGATCTGAAGCGTGCGCTCCCCTTTGGCGAGCCCCATGTGCGCGGCGAGCAGCGGTGGCGGCACATGCAGGCCGACGTGAACCAGCTCGGTCAGCACCTTGCGTCCCTTGAGCCGCATCTCCTCCGTGAAGCTGTTCATGCGGCCGAGGTCTTCGGTGAGCGGAGTGCCGATCACGCGCGTGCCCAGCGCGCGGCGCCGCTCGATCACGCCCTTGTTGATCAGGCTGTCGTACGCTTTGCGCACGGTGGCGCGGCTGACCCCGAAGCGCTCGACCAGCTCCAGCTCGCCGGGCAGGAGCGTTCCCACCGGACACCGCGAGCGGATGCGGTCGTGGATGATGGTCTCCAGCTGCTGCCACAGCGGCACGGCCGAGGCCATCTCCAGATGGAGCGGCTCGTCTTTGCGGAACAACGACATCGCTTTCTTGGTTCCCAAGGCCAACCTCCCTTCCGGTTCCCCGGCCAACGGATTGAAGAGCCTAACGTCAGCACCCGGCGCGCCGATGCGGGTCTTTCCAACCGCCCGCGCCTCGCTCACACGGGCACGGCCTGCCGGACCGCCCCCGCTTTCACCTCGCGGTCCGCCCGCGCCTGCTCGACGAGCATCCGCGCGATCGTGTACGCGTTGGCGATGGCGATCAGCGCCTCCAACACCGTGCCGCCGATCGAGCCGCTGAGCAGGTTGTTCACGAGCCACAGCAGCGTGCACACGAACAGGATCAGGCGCATCCAGACGCCGCGCAGCACGAACACCGCGACGGTGGCCAAGCAGGACGCCGAAACCGGGAGCCAGCCCGCGAAGCCTTTGGCGAACGTGAGCCCGATGGCGACATTGACCGCGATAAAGACGCCGATCCACCACCGCGAACGGGACTTGATCGAGACGAGCATGCGCAGGCTGGATACCCCCGCGCTGCCCGAGGCCGGGAAGTTGCCCAGCAGAATGAAGTGGACGACGTAGGCCAGGCCCTCGCAGGCCATCAGCACTTTCAGCCGCGTGTCGCTTTTCTGCATGAAGCCGGCGACGCCCAAAACCAGCGCCACATAGCCGACGAGCTGCGCCGGAGAAAGATACGAACCCGCAATCATGCTTCACTCCGCAGATGAATAAAACCGTATGATGCGGTTTTTTCGCGGCGTTGTCGAGCGCGCAGCCAGAGCAAGAGGCGGCAAAGTCAGGGATCAAGCCGCACGCGGTAGAACCGCCGGGGGAAGAGGAGCGCGGCGGGGTCGCTCCAGAGGAAGGGCAGGGCCGGCGAGGCGTAGGTCTCCAGCGGCATCCACGACGTGAGATTGGTCGAGGCCTCGACCGTGTAACGCAGGTCTGGCGGCCCGCTCACGGTCATCGACCACCCGCCGCCCGAAAGGCTGGGCGTGGCCAGAGCCGGCGCCTGCTCCGGCGCGAGCACGCGCACAGCGACCGAGTTGGTGGCCGACGCTCCGCCGAAGTGCCCCACGCTGCGCGTCGCCAACGTGGCCACCTCGTTAGATGAAAGAGCGCCGCTGAACACGGCCAGCTCGTCCACGATCCCGTTGAACCACCGCGTGACCGCGTAACCCGGGTTCTGGTGCCCGCCGAAGATGACCGGCACCGTCTGATCCACGTTCAACGCGAAGGCGTTGTCCGCCGCTCTCAGCGTGCCGTCAAGGTAGAGCGACATCACGCCCGCCGCCGCGTTGGTTCGCGCGAAGGTCACAGCCACGTGATGCCAAGCACCCACACTCGCGTCGCCGGCGCTGAGGTCGATGTCCGCGACGCTCTGCCCGACGAAGTGCTGGAGCTGCAGCGACGGCGAGCCGCTCGCCCCGAAGAGGTGCAGCTCCTCGTTCGAGCCGAACCCGTCGCCGTTGCCAATGTAGAAGAGGAAATCCTCATTGGTCTGCGCGGCCCGCCAGAACCAGCCGCTGAAGGTCCAGCTCTCGTTGCTGAAATCAAGCTCGTTTGTGCCGACCTGCCTGCGGATTCTCGCGCCGTTGTTATTGGCCTGCTCACGCAGCAGCAGCGCCTGGCTCGAGACGACCGGCTCCGGCGTGCTGTTGGTCAGCGCCGCAACGCCAGAACCCACCACATCCAGCGTGCCGTCGCGGCCGTTGCCCGAGGCGTCCGCAACCGCCCCGCCATTCGCAACGCTCGCCTGCTCCATGTCATAGTACAGGATGAGGCGAGGGTCAAGCGCCCTGTCGGAAACGGTGTAGACAAACGAGGCCGAACCAATGAAATTCGTCGCAGGCGCGAAGCGTGCGGTGCGCCGCTCTTTCCGCAGCGTGACCGCGCCGTTCGTCGGCGACCTCACGGTGTAGTGCAGCGCGTCGTCGTCGGTCGCGTAGGCCGACGCCAGCGGCCGGAGATCCACCTCCACGGGCGCGTTCTTGAGCGTCAGCGCCTGGCCCGCCGCCGCGAGCGGCGCCCCGGCCACGTTCACCACCACGGGCGCGCTGGTGGCTGCGGCGCCGGCGTCCTCGGTCGCCACGGCAGTGAAGCTGTGCGCGCCCGGCGCGAGGTTCGTGACGGTCAGGCCGTAGGGCGCCGAGGCGCGGCGCCCGACCTCCACGCCGCCGTCGAAGTAGCTCACGTTGGTGACGCTGCCGTTCGGGGCGGAGGCGGAGGCCGTCAGCGCCACGCCCTGCGACCAGTGGAACCTCGCGCCCGGCGCGGGCGCGGTGAGCGCAACCTGCGGCGGCGGATGCGCGAGCGTCAGGAGCAGCTGCGGGCGGTTGGTGACCGTGCCGTTCTCGCGCGAGGCGTAGGACACGAACGCGCTGCCGACCGCCGCCACGCGCAGGTCGAGCACCCCGCCAGCGGCGGCCTTGGCCGCTGCGCCCACCTGCGCTTCCGCCGACCGCGGCACCGGGGACGTGACACTCCACCGGGCGATCTCCGCTCCGGCGGCGGGCTTGTTCGTCCAGACGACGCCCGTCTCTGTCCACGCGTGATTGGTGACCGGATAGATGACGTGCTGGTCTGCGCCGGTGGCGGTCGTGTAGACCATGCGCAGCGCGGCATCAACCAGCAGGCCGTTGGTCTGCGCTGCGAGGTCGAAGCGCAGGTACGACTCGCGCGTGAGCGAGGTGCTGCCGTTATACTTCACAACCAGACTGGTCGAGGCCCCGAAGTTGGTGGCCGAGTTACCGCCGTTCTCCACGTAGGCGTCCGCGACCGGCGATATGGCGAGCGTCCCCAGCTTGCCGAGAAAGAGCTTGGCGCCGTAGCTGCGACCGTCCGCGCCGGTGGCTGCTACCGACAGCTTGACGGTCGGCGCGAGCTGCGTGACGGAAACGCCCGCGTCGAGCGAAATCACGCCCGCCGCGGGCATGTTGACGTCGACCGTGATCGCGCTCGTGTTGGTCTGCGTCGGGTCGGAGACCGCGACCTCCAGCCACGTGCCGTCGCTGCGCGTGATGACGCTGCACGGCTTGTTGACCGTGATGCCCGCGAGCGCGTTGGTGCCGGGTGTCCAGAAGTTGACAGCCGTATGGCCGCTGCCGCTCTCGCGCACACCCTGCGCCCGCGGCGAGTTTTCAAGCACGGTCACCTCGGGCGCGGCCGCGTAGGCCGCCACGTTTGAGGCCGAGCGGCCCGGCAGCAGAACGTAGGCATAGGTCGCGTTCGTCGGGCTCTTGCCGTGGTCTTGCCAGAGGGCCAGGTAGTTGCGCGTGACGATTTCTTCGCGGTGAGCGTGGCGTTCCACGCGTCGAGCTGCATGCCCGCGGCGCCGACCGCGCCGAGCTTCGCGCCGCCGCACCACGCGTAGGCCCCGCGCGAATTTTGCCCGGTGGCGTGCGTCGAATCCGCGGGCGGCGTCCGCGCCATCGTGTCAACCGTCGTGCCCGGCAGGCGGTAGGGGTTGACCGTGGGCCAGTAGTTGTCGCTGAAGTGATCGAGCTGCGCGTTGTAGAGCGTGGTCATGCCGTCGCCCGTGTACCAGCCGCGCATGTTCTCGCCGTTGATCGACTCGAAGTTTGCGACGCGAACCGACGTCAGGCTCAAGCCGAAGCCGAAGCCGGGCCGCAGGTGGATGACGCGCCCCATCTCGCCGAAGGAGTAGTGGCCAACCAGCTCGCCGCGTGCGAGCGTGTTCGAGTCAGCCATCAGCGCCTTCGCTTCCGCCAAGAGCGGCAGCGGCGTGTTGGCGACGAAGCTGCGCACCGTGTCGCTCTGCGCCCAGCACTTGACCATTCCGCGCATGCGGGCGGCGTCGGCGGGCGGCACAAACTGCGACACGCGCAAGATGTTCTGCATGATGCTGTGCCCGGTGCTCTGCGGCGGGCTGCCCGAGCGAGAGATCTCGCGTCCGCGCACCAAGTCCCACGCTGCGCCGCGGTAGATGATCGGCTCGAACGAGTCGTAGACCCAGCGGCAGAGGTTCGTTTGAGCGGGGTCGATGACCGCCCACGCGGAGCCTGAGAGCCACGTCAGCACCGGCGCCAGGTTGGCCAGCAGCGATGCGCCGTAGCCGGCCGTGTAGGGATGCCACGCGTGCTGGATAAAGGAGCCGTCGCGGTAGAAACCGTCGCTGCTGGTCACATACGGAAACACATCGCTGAACGCGTTGCGGGCCAGCGTCAGCTTGGCCGAGTCTTTCATCACGCAGCCGCGCACGCCGACCACGCGGGCCTTCCAGACCTCGTTCGCCTGCGTCATGTCGGGAATCGGCGTGTGGAAATTGACGGCGGCCATGTAGTTGGTGCGCTGGGCGGCGGTGAGCTGGTCGTAGAGCAGCACCGCCGTATCGGTGAGCTGCATCGGGACGCCGATCTCCCAGTCCCACCAGTTATCGTACTGGGCGATCACGGTGTTGTAGCGGTTGCTGCTCATCCACTCCAGCCCGCCGACCGTGTCCGCCAGCAGCGCCGCATTGGTGTAGAGCGAGCACCCGGCCGTCGCGTAGGCGAGCGCCATGCCGCGCAGCCGGCCGTAGGTCGTGGTCAAATGCGCGGAGACTGTGGTGCTCGCCGCGTCGCTCCAGAGATAGGTGCGCGTCAGCGACTTGTCCATGGTCGCCCGGTAGCTGTTTGCGCTGTTGGTGATGCTGCCGAGGCGCGACTTCACGTCGGCGTCGGCGGTATCGTAGCCGACGCCGGTTGTGATGTCTTTCCACTTCTGCCGCAGGACGTCGTAGTCGTCGGCCTCGCTGCGAGACGCAAGACCCGCAGCGAGCGCGACGCAGACAACCCGCGCGACGGTCCGCATAGTCGCCATGCGCCCTCGCGCCCCTGCGTTAAGCGAAGGCTTCTTCATGCCTTGCTCTTCTTGAACTCGGCGAACTCCTCGGCGTCGGACCAGACCTTCTCGCCGCACTTCTTGCAGGCGGTCATGCCGTAGCCGAACGCGGTGCCGCATTTCTTGCAGGCCCAGCGCGTCTTCATCTCCGCGAGCCACGCGGGCATGCCCTTGTCGCGAACCGCGTTGAGGTACTTCTCGCGCAGGCCGTACTTCGGCGTCTCGTTGAACATCGCCGCGATCTTGTCGCACGGGTAGCTCTTGCAGAGGCCGCAGGACTGGAGCAGCTTGGCTTTGGCGCACTTGCGCGCCTCGCACTTTGGCGCGTAGCCGGGGCTCTTCTTCGTGCTGCGGCAGCCGAGGCACTTGACCTCATTCGCCGTCTTGGCGTCCTTGCTCGACAGCAGCGCGGGGCAGGCGCCGCAGTAGATGCCGCAGATCGCGTCCACGCACAGGTCAGCGGCCGCGACCGCCCCTGCGCAGGCCGTCCCGCACGCGCACCCGCAGGCCGCGCCGCCCAGCGCGCCCAGAAACGACCGTCTCGCCACTTGCGTCTGTTTCATCGGTTACCTCATTTCCAAGTTTATAGTTTACACGAAATCACCCGCGTCGCGCAAACGCCTATCCATTCGCATCATGGCATGACAGGCTATGGAAGAGGGCCCGTACGTGCTGCAAACGAATTCGCACGCGTCTCACGTCAGCGGTGAAGCGGCTGTATCCCGTCGCCTCCACCGCTTTGCTGGGGCTTCTCCTCTTCGGGATCGCAATCGCTATCGAAATCGGGATCGACCAGCTTTTCGTTTCCAAGCCCATGGTGTTCGATCCCGATAGCGATTTCGATTTCGATTTCGATTTGGAATCTGCGAACCAACCGTGTATATGGCGCCGTGAGCCGCTTCTTGACCATACTGAGAATGACTGAAGCGCCGGGCGCGGCTTGCGGGCGGGCGGGTGTTGTGCGATAGTATGTCTGCACCGGCCACCCTAACACGCAACCGCTTGGACTCAACCATGGAAACCGAAACCCCCGCTCTTCAGCTCACCGCACTCGAAGCCCGTATTCTTGGCGCGCTGATTGAGAAAGAGGTCACGACGCCCGAGTATTACCCGCTCACGCTGAACTCGCTGCTCGCGGCCTGCTGCCAGAAGAACAACCGCACGCCGGTCATCTCCCTTGACGACGAGACCCTCGCACGCGGCATCGTGACGCTTCAGGACAAGGGCCTGCTGGAGTCGTTCGCCGGAGCCAGCGCCCGCACGCTCAAGTACCGCGAGCGCCTCAACTTCCGCCTCGGCCTCGCGCCGGACGAGCGGGCCGTGCTGTGCGAGCTGCTGCTGCGCGGACCGCAGACCCTGGGCGAGCTGCGCACCCGCGCGGCCCGCATGCACCCGTTCAACACGCTGGAGGAGGTGCAGGCCGCGCTCGACAAGCTCGCCGCGCGGCCCGGCGGCCCGCTGGTCGCGGAGCTGCCGCGCCAGCCCGGCCAGAAAGAGACGCGCGTGGCGCACCTGCTCGGCGACCAGCCGCCGTCCGCCGAGCTGCCGCAGGGCTGCGACCTGCCGCCGCCCGCGGCCGTGGCCGCCGCGCTGCACGACTCTGCCCGCGCGGCCGAGCTCGAGGCCCGCGTCGCCGCGCTGGAGTCGGAGGTGTCAGGCCTCAAGGCGCTCTTCGCGACCTTCAAGTCGCAGCTCGAGTGATGGCCTACAGCACGGTGACCCTTAGGCCCTGCTGGTCCACGCTGAAGTCAAAGAAGCGCGCCTGCGTGTTGGGCGGGCTGGCCTCGAAGGCGCGGCGGATGCGCGCCGCCGCCGCCGCGCTCTTGGCCAGCAGCAGGATGAAGCCGCCGCCGCCCGCGCCGGGCAAGAGCGCGGCCTGCGTGTCGGCGGCGACCGACGCCAGCAGCTTCTCAATGGGCGCGTTGGTCGAGCCGGGGTCAATCTGCTTCTTGAGCTCCCAGTAGCGCGCGATGCCCCGCGCGAAGCCGTCCAGATCCTGCGCGTCGAGCGCCTCCTTGGTCTCGGCGGCCGACGCCTTGAGGTCGCGCACCGTGCGGAGCACGAGCGGGTCGCGGGCGAGGTAGCCGTTCACCACATTCTGGAGAATGTTGCGGGCCATGCGCTTCTGGCCCGTGAAGTAGAGCAGGCAGCGGCGCTTCAGCTCGCTGCCCTCGGACATGTCGAAAACCGTCCAGCGCAGCGACACGGTCTGGTCCGGCCCGGGCTGCGTGCGGATGAGCTTGACGCCGGGCATGATGCCGCCCACCTGGTCCTGCCAGCCGCCGCCGGTGCACATGCGCTGCTCGAGGATCGAGGTCATGCGGATCAGGCGATCCGTGTTGAACGGCACGCCCAGCACGCGGTCGAGGCAGGCCAGCACCGCCGCGCCGAGGATCGAGCTGGTGCCCATGCCGGAGCCCTTGGGCAGCGACGAGAAGATGGTCAGGTCGAGCCCGCCGCCCAGCGCCTGGAGCCACGCAGAGAGCGGCTCGTTCTGGCGCGTTGGCCCGACGCCCGCGAGGATCAGCGCGGCCTTCGCCAGCGCGGCCCAGTCGTGCGGGTCGCGGTGGTCGAGCAGCTCCGCCGTGGTGCGGATCTCCTTGCGCTCGCCGAGGTCGATGCTGGAGAGCCGGATGCAGCCGGCCGTGTTGAGCTTGGCCATGACCTGCACGGGGTAGAGGCCGTTCAGCGTGACCGCCGCGTTGAGCACGGCGCCGCCCTGCTCGGTGCAGATTGGCGGCGTGTCGGACCAGCCGCCCGCGAAGTCGATGCGCACGGGCGTGGTGACCCACACCACCTGGTCGTGCAGGATGGCGGCAGGGCGGGGCGTGTCGGCGGGCGCGAAGCTCATGGCGACCGCCTCGGCCACGGCCGCGAAGGCGGCGGCTTGGGGGTCGGAAGTCGGCCAATCCGCCTTCTTAATCCTCCGCGTCGGCCGCTGAGCTCCGACCTCCGACCTCTGGGCTCCCTCCTGAATCATCGCCATGAGGCGCAGGACGCGGGCGCGGAGCAAAGGCTGGGCAAGCGCGTCTCCGTCCAGCAGGCGGGCGAGCTGGCGCAGCGCAAGGGCGGCTTCGGACGAGGTTTGGATCTCGCCGCACACAGTCGCGGCGGGCAGCGCGTCGTCGGCCAACAGGCGCTCGGCAACGCGCAGCAGGTTCACCTGCCGGCGGATCTCCTGGCGCAGGGCCAGCAGTCGGCCGTGGTTCACGCGCGGCAGCAGCTCGGCGAGGCTGTGGCGGCGTTCGCGCGCGCCCTCGGTCCAGCCGTCGCCGCGGCCAACGACAACGGCTTCGGCGAGGACGTCGTCGAGTTCGCCGACGCGCCAGAGCCGCGCCCGCCACAGGCCGTCCTTCTGGTCGCCGCGCCAGAGCTGAGCGTCGCCCACGCCGTTACGCGCCATCCAGGTTTCGATCGGCCGGTTGAGGAAGAGGCACGGCTTCTCGCCGCCGAAGGGCGTCTTGAAGTCGTCGTCCAGGCCGTATGCGACGGCGGCCCACTGGCTTTTGCCGACCGGCAGGCAGACGAGGCCGACGCCTTTGGCTAGCCGCACGGCGACCTTGGCCTCGGGCGGCAAGCCGGTCAGGATGTTGTCGCCCTCGAGAGCCAAGAGGTCGGAGGTCGAAGGTCGGAGGTCGGAAGGTGCCCGATGAACCGCTTCGATGAGCGCCCGCCCGCATCTCACCGGGCAGCCGATCAGCGAGTTGAAAATGAAGGCCGGGCTGGCCGCGTCGCCGACCCCTGACTTCTGACCTCCGACCTCCGAGTTCCGACCTCCGATCACCGACCCGCTGCCATTGGCGAAGCGGTACTCCTGCGCGGTGCGCGAGAGGCCGGAGAAGCCGGAGAGCAGCTCGCGGCTGCTGCCGATGTGGAAGAAGTCGCAGTAGGGCACGATGTTGACTTGGAACGGCACCGCGCGCATCGCGCGATAGAAGGCCCGCATGCGGCGGCCGTGGGTCGCGTCCCGGCCGCGGCCGGCCACGAAGCGCTCGAGGTAGCGCGCCTCGCCGAACCGCGGCGTCACCGCCATGGTCAGCTCCTCGTACAGATCCAGCGCCGGGCACGAGCCGTCGACAATCTCCTCCAGCAGCCCCTTCTCTTTATTCATCCTTGAACGTTGAGCGTTGAGCGTTGAGCGTTGAGCGTTTATTTCCGGCCTCCAGCCCGCCACCTCCAGCAGCTTCGCGCAGGTGGCGGGATCGAGGCTCACCAAGCCCGTATCGACGGCCACGTGGCCGAAGGGGTCGATCGCGCCGCAGGCGCGCGCCTCGGGCTCGGACGGCTTCTGCAGGAAGTCCGCGACGGGCAGGCACTCCGTGCGCTGGGGGTTGGCCCGGAAGGCCTCCGGCACGTAGACGCCGTGGCGCGACCCGCGCTCGACCGGGCCGAAGTAGGCGACGCCGGTGAGGCCGGGGCGGGAGAGGTCGACCGACGCGTGGTCGAAGGTCAGCAGCACGTCTCCGGAGGTGACCAGCACGTGCCCGCCCGCGGGGGCGGGCAGCTCGGACACCGTGCGCAGGATGAGGTCGAAAAGCGCCAGCGGCGCGCCGTTGGCGGCCGCGGCCGGCACGGGCGTGAAGACCTTGCCCTGCGCCGCGTAGGCGGGCGTGCGGCGGCTGTCGCCGCCCGAGTGGCAGATCAGGATGCGCTTGCCGGCAAACAGCCTGCTCAGTTCTAAAGTTGGGGAGCTAGCTACGGTTGAGGCCGCTCCCGATTTCTGTACGTTGTCTCTCCCGCACTTTAGAACTTTAGCACTCCCGCACTTTAGAACTTCCCCCTCCGCTAGCACCGCCAGCACGTTGAGCGTCGCGCCCAGCGAGCCCACGCGGCGGCCGCCTGGATCAGTGATGACGAGGGCCCGCGTGGACCGGTCAAGCAGCCCGTTTGCTTGCCGCCACGCCAGTTGTGCGCGGTAGCCGCCGGCCTGCGCCTCGTTTGCCGCCGTGAGTACCAAGATATCGAAGGGTGTCATGGTCAAACGGTATCACGTCCGCTTTTCTCGCGTCAACAGGGGAAAGCCCGCCACGGCCATCGTGACAATTGCCCGTCTTTCATGCTATAGTGTTTCCCTTCGTCATGAGTAAGAGACCCACACAGTTCGATTTCTGGTTCGCGGTGAACAACACGGAGATCGTGGTGCCGCCCAAGCGGCACCTCGAGACCTTCGGCAACACGATCATCAACTACCATTTGGTGAGCGAGCTGATGGACTCCGTCGGCAAGGTGCGCGTCCGCGAGGGCCGCATGCAGGCGCTGCGGCCCCAGATCATCACGCCCTCGTCCTACTCGACCACGCTGCTCGAGGGGTTCGGAGAGCAGGCCCAGAAGTATCTCGAGTGGCTCAAGGAGCACGAAGACTCGGTGCGGATCCTGCGCTACGGCTACACGCTCAAGCAGGAGGCGTTCAGCGAGCAGGTGCTCTCCGACACACCCGAGGCGATTCTGGAGCGCGTCAAGGCCGACGTCTCGAGCAAGAAAGACCCGTTCGCCGCCGTGATCAAGGGCGTCGACGACCCGTGGGACGTCTGCCTCGTGCGGCTGTTCTGGACGGTGATCCAGAACTCCGCGCAGGCCAACATCCGCGAGCTGCACGAGCGGCGCATGTTCGAGCTGCAGGACGGCGTTCCGACCGGCCTGCGCGAGGAGATCGAGAAGGGCTTTCAGGCTGCGGCCAAAGACGCAGGCCTGATCAAGGCGCTCGGCAAGCTGCTTCAGGACCACGGCCTGTTCGAGCGCTATCAGGATCGGTTTTTCAGCCTCGTCCAAGGACGCGGATGAGAAGTTCGAGAGTTCTAAAGTTGGGAATAGGGCTGTGAGCCACACTGCCAAAGGTGTTTGATGACTATCACTGAGAAAATCCTAGCCCGCGAGTCGGGCGCGAAAATTGTCTCTCCCGGGGACAACATCTGGGTCAACTGCGGAATCCTGCTGACACACGACGTCTGCGGGCCGGGGACGATCGGCATCTTTCAGCGCGAGTTCGGCAAGGACGCCAAAGTCTTCGACCGCGAGAAGGTCGTGATCCTGCCGGACCACTACATCTTCACGGCGGACCAGAAGGCCCACCGCAACATCGACATCCTGCGCGCCTTCGTGAAGGAGCAGGGCCTGCCCTACTTCTACGACCCGGGAACCTCGAGCTACTGCGGCGTCTGCCACGTGGCCCTGCCCGAGCTCGGCCACGTGCGGCCCGGCGAGACGATCTTCGGCACGGACTCCCACACCTGCACGCACGGCGCGCTGGGCGCGTTCTCGACCGGCATCGGCAACACCGACGCGGGCTTTATCCTCGGCGCCGGCAAGCTGTTGATCAAGGTGCCGCCGACCTTGCGCTTCGTGCTGGACGGCGAAATGCCCCCGTACCTTTCGGCCAAAGACCTGATCCTCCAGATCATCGGCGATATCAGCGTCGACGGCGCGACCTACTGCGCCATGGAGTTCACCGGCTCCGCGATCGCGGCGCTCAGCATCGACGAGCGCTGCACGATCTGCAACATGGCGGTCGAAGCCGGCGCCAAGAACGGCATCATCGCGCCCGACCAAAAGACCTTCGACTACGTCAACGCACGCACGAAGAAGCCCTACGAGCCGCTCTTCAGCGACCCGGACGCCAAGGTGGTCTCCGAGCGCCGCTACGACGTCTCGACGCTCGAGCCGGTCGTGGCCAAACCTCACCTGCCCGACAAGCGGGCGCTGGCGCGCGCGTGCCGCGACGTCCAGGTCACGCAGGTCTACATCGGCTCCTGCACCGGCGGCAAGCTGGAGGACTTCGTCATGGCGGCCAAGATCATGAAGGGCCGCAAGGTCGCCGTGCGGACGATGATCGTGCCCGCCACGCGCACGGTCGAGCAGGGCCTCGCCGACACGACGATCGACGGCCAGAGCCTGCGCTCGATCTTCGAGTCGGCCGGGGTCGAGCCCATCGCCCCGCCCTCGTGCGCGGCCTGCCTCGGCGGCCCGCTCGACACCTTCGGGCGCACCCACGGCAAAGAGGTGGTGGTCAGCACGACCAACCGCAACTTCATCGGCCGCATGGGCTCGAAGGACTCCCAGATCTACCTCGCCTCGCCCTACACCGCGGCGGCCACCGCTGTCACCGGCCACATCACCGACCCGCGCGACGTGTAACCCCTCCGGAGAAACGACTATGCCCAAAGACACCCTCATCCGCGGACCGGTCTACGTGCTCGAGGACAACATCGACACCGACCTGCTGATCCCCGCCTGCTACCTGAACCTCGTCCCGACGATTCCGGAGGAGTACCGCAAGCTCGGCTCGTACGCGCTGGCCGGCCTGCCGGACTCCTTCCCGAAATTCGCCTCCAACCCCGACGGCACCACGCCCTTCCCGATCGTCATCGGCGGACGCAACTTCGGCTGCGGCTCGTCGCGCGAGCACGCGCCGATCGCGCTGGGCGCAGCCGGCGCCAAGGCGGTCGTGGCCGAGAGCTACGCGCGCATCTTCTTCCGCAACTCCGTGGCCACCGGCGAGATCTTCCCGCTGGAGTCGGACAAGCGGCTGTGCGGCGAGTTCAAGACCGGCGACCAGGCCGAGGTGGACATCGAGAAGGGAACCATCACGCGCCTCGCGGACGGCGCGGCCTTCACGCTCAAGCCGGTCGGCGCGGTCGCGCCCGTGATCGCGGCCGGCGGCATGTTCGCCTACGCCCGCCAGATCGGCATGATTAAGAAGTGAGCCGTTACACGTTACAGGTTGCAGGTTGGCGCCGCGGAACAACCTGTAACTAACCCACAACGTGCAACCTGTAACTCACAACGTGTAACCTGTAACCCACAACCCTGTCTCTTTTGGAGTCTGCCATGAGTCGAACGACGCGTGTGATCGCAATCGCCAACCAGAAGGGCGGCGTGGGCAAGACCACCACGGTGGTGAACCTCGCCGCCTCGCTGTCTGAGCTCAAGAAAACCGTGCTGGTCATCGACCTCGACCCGCAGGCGAACGCCACCAGCGGCCTCGGCCTGCAGCGCCAGCCCGGACTCAGCCTCTACCCGGTGCTGACGGGCTCTGCCGACGTGGCCGACATCATCCAGCCGACGCCCTACGAGGGGATCAACATCATCCCCTCCGAGCTCGACCTCGCGGGCGCGGAGATCGAGATCGCGCGGCAGGAGAACCACCTCTCCGTCGTGCGCAACGTGCTCGACCGCGTGCTCGTGGCCGGCGTTTTCGACTACGTGCTCATGGACTGCCCGCCGTCGCTCGGCATCCTCATGACCTCCTCGCTCGCCGCCGCGGACGGCATCGTCGTCACCATGCAGTGCGAGTACTACGCCATGGAGGGGCTGAGCGTCATCACCTCGCTCATCGACCAGCTGCGCAACAACGGCGTGAACCCGGGCCTCCAGCTCGAGGGCATCCTGATGACCATGTTCGACGGGCGCACGCGCCTCGCGGCGGACGTGGTGAAAGAGGTGCGCTCGCATTTCGGCGAGAAGGTCTACGAGACGGTCATCCCTCGCAACGTGCGGATCAGCGAGGCGCCGAGCTTCGGCCAGCCGGTCGTATTCTACGATCCGTCGAGCAAGGGCGCGGAGGCCTACCGCGCCTTCGCCGCCGAGTTCGCCCGCCGCACCGCGCCCGCCGTGCACGTGTAGACGGGCAGGGATAAGCTGCCGCGAGTCCCGCGAGTCTGCCCGTCCCGGCTTTGCTCGCGCTGGAGGGCCCACCTCCGGGCGGGCCGCGGACGGCAGGGGGCTGCCGTCCCTACCATTACGCCTCACTGCGCTGTCTTCGGCTTGCGCTCCTGCCACTCCGGGTGCTTGGCCTTATATTCCTGGAAGGCCTTGTACTCCGGCCCCGAGATCTGGCCGTCGGTGTCGGTGTCGATCAGCGGGAAGGCCCACGCGTGCTCCTTCTTGGCCGCCTCCCACTCGGCGCGCGTCACGCGCGTGTCGCCGTCGCGGTCGCATTCGCGCAGGAGCGTGTCCATGGTGAACCCGCCGCCAGCCGGCGCGATGTCTGTGGCCGGGTTCCACGCGAGCTTCTGCCCCGCCTTCTCCAAAGCCGCGCGGTAGGCCGCCGGGTCGATGGCCTGCACGGCTACGTTCTCGGCCAGCGCGCGGCAGGCCGCGATGCCGGCCGACTCGCCGCAGATCATAAAGACCGGCTCCATGCGCGCGGACGCGTAGCCCAAGTGCGAGGCCGAGAAGCTCACCGAGACCAGCAGGTTCGCGCACTCCTCGGACTTCGGCGTGAGCGCGCGGTACGGGATCGGATACGGCACGTTCGTCGGCCCGCGCGAGCCGCCCACGAACATTTTGCCCTCGAGCCCGACCCACACCTTGCCGTCGCGCTCAAACCAGATGCGGCGCGCGGGGTAGGTGTCGATGCCGTACTGCGCCAGGCACACGGGGTCGTCCACCTGCGTGCGGTTGTGCACGTCGTGCGCCGTCACCGTGTAGCGGCCGCACATGCGGCGCGCCACGCGCACGTAGAGCTGGTGCGGCCAGCCCTGCGTCTCCGGGTGGTGGCGTAGGTCGAGCCCCAGCGCGGCAACCTCCTTGCGGTAAGACGCCGGCACGCGAGAGTCGCTGCTCATGAACGCGTGAAGGCCGCGCAGATAGTCTTGGTGCAGCTTCCAAATCCGCGCCCGCGCCGCGTCGTCGCCGTCCGCGTAGAGGTGGCTCACGCCGACGGGCGACATCGAGAAGAGCGAGCTGCGCTGATAATTCCACTCGCCAGAATTCTTCCACCCGGGGAAGATGGCGACCAGCCGCTTGTGCAGCTCGGCTTCATCTTTCACAGTCTCGGTCAAATAGGCAACGTAGCGCCCGACCAGCTCGAAATCCATCGGCGAATAGCCGTCCGGAGGCGTGATGGGCGCGCGAAACGCAGAGTCGGAGGTCGTGTAGTAGCGGTAGTTGTAGGCTTGCGTGTAGCCGTCGGCCGCGCCGACCGGCTTGCCGTGGTCTTTCTCAACCCACTTGAGCAGTCCGCTCTCGGGATGGCCCGGCACGACGAAGGGGTCGATCGGCGCCTCTTCCATCGGCGGCTGCACGCCCGCGTATTCTTCGCCGTATTCGGCTGAGGCCTCGCGGCCGACGCGGTACGATACGCCCGCGCGGGCCATCAGGTCGCCTTCGTAGCTCGCGTCGATGAAGACTTTCGCCTGTACGCGCAAAGCGCCGCGTTCATCCGGCTCGGCGACCGGGCAGCCCAGCGGGTCGAACGGCGCGCGGTCGAAAACGGCGGCGGCGATGGCCGCGCCCTTTTTCTCGCAGCTTGCGATGCGGTGGTCGTGCAGCACGCGCACGCCCCACTTCTTCAGCAGCGAGGCGAAATCCTCGCGCACGTCCTTGGGGCTCATCTTCGCGAGCGCGGGCTTGCCGTCGCCGGGACCGCCGTCCGACCACTCGGGATGCCCGAGCGCCTTCAGCAGCTCTTTCGTCAGGCCCCCCGTGGCGTTGTAGTTCGGGCAGTCCTGCATGGGCTTGAGGCCCGCGCCCAGCACGCCGCCGACCCAGCGGCCCGGCTCGACGATCACCACGCTGCGCCCCTCGCGCGCCACGGCCACCGCCGCGAGGATGCCGGACGGCGTGGCGGCGTAGATGCAGACGTCCGCCTCGACCTGCGTCTTCTCGGCCCGGACACTCGCCGCGGCCAGTGCCGCCGCCGCCCAGAGATAGCGGAACCGGAATTTGAAATTGCCCGTCCTCATTGCCGCCCCCTTTCACGCCCGCCGTCTTACGACAGCTTCTAGAGGGCATGGTAGCAAGAACGGCCCAACCGCTCAACACTGATCCGGCTTCCAAGCGGGGGGATCGGACGGTGGATAGCACAAGCTGTGTGTCCCGCGGGGGCGAAATACGGGGGCCGGGCGGATCAGGGCGGCTATGACAAGTCGCGGGCGGTCTGAAAAGGTTCAAGGGCGATCCGGGTCGGGCCCGGCGGGTTCTCTTTGGCGCGGCATTCTCTATTGACTGTTGACGCTTGCCTATTGACGCTTGTATCATTTCGAACGTATGCAAGACGGGGACGTGCTTTTCGTCAAACCTCGTACCGAGAAGAAGGGCACTGCGTATTGCGCCCTTAAGCGTGCCGCCGTGCTGGCGGCACTGAACGCGGCTTTCACTCTTTCGTGCAAGGCCGCCAGCGGAACCTGGGCCGGCCCCGCCGGCGGCAGTTGGACCAATGCCGCCAAGTGGACGGGCGCCGCCATCGCCGACGGAACGAACGCCACGGCCGACTTCAGCACGCTGAACCTCACGTCCGCCACCGCCGTCACGCTGGACGGCGCCCGCACCATCGGTCATCTGACGTTCGCCGACGCCGCGACCGCCAGCCACGACTGGACGCTCAGCGCAGGAAGCGGCGGACCCTTGACGCTGGCCGTGGGCAGCGGCGCGCCCACGCTGACGGTGACCAACCGCACCGCGACGATCAGCGCCGTCATCGCCGGCGCCTCCGGCCTGACCAAGAGCGGCGCGGGCACGCTCACGCTCTCCGGGACGAACACGTATTCCGGAAAAACCCGTGTCGAGGGCGGCAACTTGACGTTCAACACCATCGGCAATGTGGGCGCGCCCGCCAGCGCCCTCGGCGCGCCCGCCAACGCAGCCGACGGCACCATCGACCTCAACGCCTTCCTGACGTACACCGGCGCTGCGGCAGCCACGTCCGACCGCGCCATTTTCCTGACGGGCAGCAACGGCATACTGTATAACACCGGCAGCAACCTCCTCACCCTCACCGGCGGAATCACGGGCGATAACAGAAACTTCCGCTTTAGAGGCACCGGGGAGATCATCGAAACCGGACTTATCGCCACGGGCAACGGTACGGTCAGCCGCACGGATAACGGAACCGTGACCCTGACCAACCCCGGCAACTCGTTTTCAGGCGCGGTGACGGTGTATGCCGGAACGCTCAGCGTCGACTCCCTCTCCAACAGCAACACGCCGTCCGCCCTGGGCCAGGGGAGCAGCATCTCCTTCGGCCAGACCGGCTACACCGGGTTTGGGAAACTGCGGTTCACCGGCGCCGGCGGCGGCGCGTGCAACCGCACCCTCACCGTCAACAGCCCGGGCGGCACCGCCAGCGGCGGCATCATCGAAAATACTGTCGCCGGTCAAACCTTGCTCTTCAGCGGCCCGGTCGGTGTCGGCGGGGCCGGCCCCACCCCTCAGTTGCAGCTCACCGGCGCGGGCGACGGCGCGCTGAGCGGCACGCTGAGCGGCAGCGGCCTGGCCCTCACCAAGTCAGGCGCCGGCACCTGGACGCTCTCCGGCACAAACACCCATGCCGGTGTGACCACCGTCAACGAAGGCCTCCTCAGCGTGGGTTTGATCGGCAACGGCGGAGGCGCGGGCAGCCACCTCGGCTCGGCCTCCTGCGCCGCGTCCAACCTCGTCCTGGGCGGCGGCACGCTGCGTTACACCGGCTCCACGGCCAGCACCGACCGCCAGTTCACCCTCACACCCGGCACCGTCGGAACCTTCGAGATTGCGAACGCCGCAACCGCGCTGACCCTCGCCGGCGCAAGCGCCGCGACCTCCGGCGCGCTGCTCAAGGCCGGCCCCGGCACGCTGACCCTCGCAGGCACGAACGCCTACACCGGCTCGACCACGGTCGCTGACGGCACGCTGGAGGTCGGGGGTGCGGGTCAGTTGGGCAACGGGGATTATGCCGGCGACATAACCAACCAGGGCACCTTCGCGTATAGCAGTACGGCGCCGCAAACCCTGTTCGGCGTGATGGGCGGAGCAGGCGCGTTGCTTCAGAACGGCCCCGGTACGCTGACCCTCGCCGGCATGAACACCTACACCGGCCAGACCACGGTGGCCGGCGGCACGCTCAGGCTCGGCGGCGCGAGTGGGAACGTGCTGGCCGACGCTTCCACACTCATCCTGGCCGGAGGCACACTCGATCTGGCCGACCGGACGGAAACCGTCACCCACTTCGCCGTCACCGGCGCGGCCTCGCTCTCCAGCAGCGGCACGGGCTGCGGCGTGCTCACCTCCTCCAACAGCAACACGCCCAGTTGTTCTTCGGTGGCGGCCGGCGCCACGCTGACCCTCGCCGGCGGCACGCTGAGCGAAACCGGCTATTTCGTCAATAACGGCACCGTCAACATCGACGGCGGCACGCTCACCGTCGTCAACGAACTGCTCAACGGGTTCAACACGGCCGGCGCCGCGTTGCATCTGAACTCCGGCGTCCTCATGGGTACGATGATCAGCTTTGGAGGAAACCAAACCTGCCGCTACCATTTCAACGGCGGCACCCTCCAATGCAATCAGTTCAAACGCCGCTCTGCCAAGGCGGTTGACTTTTTCTTCAATGGTGTTACGGTGCAGGCTCGGTCAACCGCCAGCGCCGATTTCTTGCCAAATTTTGCGGCCACCGCTGGCCAGAACGCCTGGATCAGCACCGGCGGAATGACCGTTGACAGCAACGCCAAGGACATCACCATCTCCATGAGCCTGCGGCACGACATCCTGGGGGCCGCGACCGACGGCGGCCTGACCAAGACCGGCGCCGGCACGCTCACGCTATCCGGATCGAACACCTATAACGGCGCCACCGCAATCAGCAACGGTGCCTTGCTGGTGAGCGGTTCCTTGGGCAGCGGCCCCGTGGCGGTGAAGAGCGGAGCCTCCTTGGGCGGCAGCGGCACGCTGGGAGGCGCGGTGACACTGGAGGCGGGCAGCACCCTGTGTCCGGGAGCGGGAGGGGCCAGCGGCACGCTCACGGTTTCAGGCGCTCTAACCCTAGAGGCGGGCAGCACAACGGTCATGGAGATCGCACGCAACGGCACGGCCTTGACGGGTGCCCGGCTCCAGGTGGCCGGCCCGCTGACCTTCGGGGGCACGCTGGTCATTTCCGATCTGGGCGGCACTCCGTTGCAGGTCGGGGACACCTTTCAATTGTTCAACGCGCTTGACACCATCGGCACCTTTGCCAGCATCCTCTCTCCGCCCGGCTACACCTTCGACGAAAGTCTGCTGGCGGACGGCACCCTCCTTGTGGTCACGGCCCCGCCGCCGCCCGGCTTCCAAACCTTCAGCGTCGGCGGCGGGACGGTGGCGCTCACCTGGCCCGCCCAGTATCGCGGCTGGCTCGCGCAGCTCAACTCGGCGGACCTGGCCAACCCTGACGCCTGGATCGACCTTCCCGGCTCGGAAGATGTCACGAGCTTGAGCTTCCCCCTCGATCCTTATCTGCCGAAGGCGTTCTACCGGCTTCGCAGTCCCGACGCCACCGACTTTACCCGCGACCCGCTGGCCAAGGGGACAGGGCTCACCTTTGACACGGTGTGGTCGGGCGTGTTTGTCGGCTTCGCTTTCCTGACGCTCTCCGACGTGCAAATCGCCGCCTATTACAATCCGGATCGCGAACTGATCCTAGCGGCGCGGAACCTCAACTCGACGAACTGGTGTTACCAAGCCACCGGCGAGCTGTACGCGGGCTGGGACAGCCATAATTACATTGCCCTGAGCGCGGATCCGCTCGGCCACGTGCATGTCTCGGCCAACATGCACCGCGTCCCCATGAACTATTACCGCTCAGAAGCTGCCGTCACCAACGCCGCCCAGTTCCAAACCCCCGGGTTCATGCGGCAGCTCTCCCCGCTCTGGAACTCAGTCAACGAGGCCCAGTCGACTTATCCGTCCTATTTCACAGGGCCGAACGGGGAGTTCGTCTTTTCCTACCGCAACCACACCAGCGCCACCGCGGGCAGCTGGTATCTCCTGAATTACGACACGGCAGCCCAGACCTTCGCGAACGCCACGGGCGCGAACGCCCTGTTCACCTGGACCGGCAATTACAGCGTCTACCCCGCTTTCAGCGTGGCCGGAGACTACGTCCACTGCCTCTTCATGTGGCGCGGCAGCGGGGATGCCGCGTCGAACTACCGGCTTTCCTACCTGCGTTCCACTGACCTGATGAATTGGACGGACGCCTTCGGCCGCGCCGTAATCTTGCCCGTCTCGCCGTCGGCTTCGCTGACCACAATCGACAACGTGCCGCAGGCTGGCGGACTGCTCAACGGGCAGCCCAAGCTTTCGTTCGACCGCGACGGCGTCCCGCTGGTCGCCTATCACAAGTACGACAGCTCCGGACATTCCCAGGTCTACGTCGCGCGGCCGCTCCCCGCCTCGCTGTCGTGGAAGATCGTCCCGCTCACCGCTTCGTCCTGGACCTGGAACTTCAGCGGCGGCGGCAGCCTGCCCCCGGGAGGCTCCGTGGCCAATGGCTTCGCAGCGGATGATCCCGTGGATGGGCTGGTGACCGTCAACGTGACGATGCGGGATGACGAGGGCGCGCTCGACCCGAGCAGCGGCAGCTACACCCTCGACGAGACCACGCTGGACAATCTGCTCGGAACAGCCCCCAATCCCAGCTCCTATGCCTCAGCCAACGCGCCGGCCGCGAACACCGCTGACGTGGATAGCAACGTGGTTCAGAACCCCTATGTCGCGCCCGTGACCGGGGCGACCATGGGCATCCGCCGGCTGGACTCGTCCGGCACCGGCTTTGCCGACATGCACTACTACCTGCGGTGGGAAACGCTGCCCGGCGACAACCGGGACGCGCCCAAGAAGGACGCCGCGGGCAACGTGATCACGCCCACGCCCTCGGCGCTGCAGCTCTACCGCACCCGGGCCGAGTTCGGCAACTCGCTGCTGAGTGTCGGAGGCACCTTCTACGGACGGATGTTCAAGCCCGCGACCGCCTCGCTCTTCGGCGCGATGACGCGGGCAAGCGATTCCGCCGCGACGTTCGGCACCACCCTGTCGAGCGCCGCCACCGGAACCGCCCATTTCGCGCAGTGGACCTTCAACGTGGACACGGCTGGCGAATACGCCCTAGGCGGCTCGGCGTATGCGGCCCCGGAAATCGGCGGCGGCTTCCGGGTGCAGGTGGACAACGGCCCGCTGACCGACTGGCGCGGCAGCGGCCGCTGGGACTACCAGCCAGTCACCTCCGGCAGCGCCAAAGGCATGACGCGCTTCAGGCTGACACGCGGCGCCCACACCCTCCGCCTCTACGCGCAGGAACCCGGAGCGCGGCTCGCATACCTGTGGCTGAACCTGCCCAGCCTGGCGAAGGCACCTTCGCTCGCACCCGTGTCCCACACGGGCTTCACCCTCGCGGCGGACGCCACGGCCGTCAGCGGCTGTTCCCTGGGCTCGCCCGTGGGCAGCAGCCCGGCGGGCTCTACTGCGCATTACGAGCTTCCGGTGTCGCAGGCCGGCAACCACCTCCTTTTGGGGCGGACGCGGGCGCCGGACGCAAACTCGGACAGCTTTTACCTCGCCGTCAACAGCGGCGCGCCGCAGCTCTGGACGCTTCCGGTCAGCGGGACGGAATGGGTCTGGAAAGCGTTCGGAACGGCCCTGAACCTTAGCGCGGGAACGCTCGGTCTGGACGTGACCGGCCGGGAGGGCGGCGCGGAACTTGACTCCTTCATGCTCCTGAAGGTGCCCTGAACAGGGCGTTTCTATTGGACACGACTTGAGACCCGCCCAACGGTCGAACCCTCCCCGAACAGACAAGAGAACCACGGAGGGTCGGATGTGTACGCGAGGGCGATAACGTGCCGATGCGTAGGCGTCCGCATAGACGGGTGAACTCATGTTAACAGGAGCGGGGCGGGCGCTCAAGGATGGATGAGGCGGAAGAAGCAGCGTCCGGCGGTCGGCGTGACCGTGACGCGCTTCTGGCTGCCGACGAGGGCCGGAGGCCGGACAGAGTCCACCCAGTTGCCGAGGGCGAGGTCGTCGCACTCCTGCAGCACCCAGCCGGAGGCGCCCGACGGCCACGCGAACGTCAGCTCGCCGGTCGCAGCAGGCACCTGCGCCAGCGCGGGCTGCGCGATGAAATTGGCCACCAGCACGCGGCTGGCGCCCGAGGTGAAGGTGTAGCTGGCCGCGGGGCTGACCGGGTCTCCGGCCTCGGTCCAGTTCACGAACACGTAGCCTGGCTGGGCGGTCGCCACCAGCGTCACCTCCGAGCCGTCCGGGTGCACGCCCTTGCCGGCAACCGAGCCGGCGTTGTACGGCTCGGCGCTCGCGTCGATGCGGTTGCCGAGCGCGAAGTTGCCGACCAGGTCGCGGTTGCCGGCGACATTGAACTGGTAGTAAGGGTCGGTGCTGACGGGCACGCCGTTCTGCGTCCAGTTCACGAACGAGTAGCCGGCCTGGGGCTTGGCCTTCAGCTTCGCCAGCTCGCCCGGCTCGTATTGCGGGTCGGCCTCGACGTCGCCGGCGTCCGGCGGCTCGGCGGTGACGGAGACCGCGTAGACGGGCTTGAACTTGGCGACGAGGGTGCGGTTGCCGGCCACGGTAAAGGTGTAGTCTTTTGCGGTACTGACCGACACGCCGTTTTCCAGCCACTTCGAGAACTTGTAGCCCGGGGCCGGCTGCGCGCTCACGGTCGCGCTCGAGCCGAGGGGCCGCGCGCCGTCGCCGCTGGTCGTTCCGCCGCTGGCGGGCAGCGAACTGGTCGCGATCGCCCGGGCCGCGCCGACGGCGACGAAGTTGGCCACGAGCGTCTGGTCGGCCTGCGCGCTGAACGTGTAGCTGGGCGAGACGCTGACCGGCGAGCCGCCGACGGTCCAGTTGGTGAAGGCGTAGCCCGCTGCTGCCACGGCCGCCAGCGTGACGCTGGAGCCCTGCGCGTACGAGCCGGCACCCGTGGCGGCGCCGCCGCCGAGCGGCTCGACCGACGTGTCGACCGCGTAGGAGACGAGGGCGTCAACCCCTAGCGCGTAGACCGCGAACTGGGTCGTCGCCGCCGACAGGGTGTGCAAGGCCGCGTTGACGGTAGTGGCCAGTTTGTGCCATGACCCGTTGTCGTACTCGTACAAGGAGAGCGACTCCTGGCTGAAGCCCGCCGGCAGGATGGCCGGGTCGTAGCCGAAGGTCAGATTCAGGTTGCCCGCGTAGGCGCCGCTGAACTGGAGCTTCCAGAGCTGGGCCGGGCCGCCCGGGGTCTGGAAGGTGAAGGGCGAGAACTCGCCTGCCACGATGCGGGCCTCCACTTCAGCTGCGTCGGCCTGCGCGTACTCGCCGAAGCAGGAGCCGTCGGACGAGACCTGCTCGATCTCGTAGTCCACGCCGCCGGGCACGCCGGAGCCGCCGTTGCAGCCGCCGGTGCTGCCTGTGCCCGACGCGACGCGCGTGCCTGAGCGCACGGTGAGGAGCACGTCGAGGCTGGCGGACTGGTTCGCCGCGAGCGCGCCGAGGTTCCAGCGCTGGGCGCCGCCGATCCAGCGCGTCGGGGGCGCAAAGTAGTCCGTTCCTTGGCGCGCGCTGTAGGGCGCGTGAAGCCAGTTGTCCTCAATGGACAGGTGCACGCCGTCGGTCGGCTTGCCGATCGAGTGGGCGTCGACGCCGTTGCCCTCGATGCCGTAGTAGCCGTTTTCGAACGCGCTCGGGGCTGCGCTGGCATGAAAGCCGATGTAGTCCTCCAGGCCCGAGCCGGAGCTGCCCGGCCCCACGGCCCAGGCGTCCACGCCCGCCTGCGTGATGTCGTATTGAAACTGGCTCAGCGGCCCGGCGTGGGGATGGTTGTCGTAGAGGCCGCGCTGCGCTTGCAGCCCGTGCAGGAGCTGGAAGAACTGCACATTGGAGAGGGCCGCGCCGGAGATGTTTCGGACGGTGGCGGTCTGCTTGAGCACGTAGCGGCTGCTGTTGATGGCGACAAGCTCGCCAGTCACAGAGGAGGCGGGCAGCAGCCCCATGGGGGTGCCGACGACGGTGTCGAGCATCTCATGGCGCAGCGTGATTTCAAGCAAGCCATTGGCGATGACGGATTGGGCGATGGGCAGTCCGTCGGCGTTGAGCCCCGTTTGAGTCAGCGGCGTGACCACGGTGAAGGTCGACAGCGTGGGCCAGTCCGGGAAGTAGAACTGCGGGTCGAGGAAGCGCGGCGCGACTGCGGTGCCGCCGGGCAGCGTGTATCCGACCGCCGCCCCCCATTCGCCGGAGAGGTACTCGCGCCCTTCGAAGCCGGGGGTGTTGTCGAGCAGGAAGTCGGAATAACCGAAGTCGCTCAGGGTGATATTCCAGTGCGGGTTAGCCAGCGTGAGGAACTGCGCGCTAGCCGGAGCGGTTAGCAGGGCGAGGGCGACCGCTGCGCAGAGTCTCCGCAAGTTGCGGTGGAAGTGAACGGGTTGAGGCGAATTGCTTTGAGCCATGGCTGAACTCCTTTCTGAATGCCGCGGGGCGAGACTGCGAAGAGCTGTTCCTTACCGGCTCAGCCTCGCGGCGATTGAGCGATCGGACAAACTCCTCGCCCAAAAACAAGTAAGACACTATATTATGTTGTTGAAAAAGTAAAGTTACAGACTTGTAATTATGCAAAATCTTTTTCAAGCCGCCTGTTGACATGGTTTCGGTAATTTGGTACTTTGATACCTAATTCAACGCGAAAAAGGATTTCGGTCATGCTCGGACTACTGAACATCTCGGAGGCGATGTCGATCGCGCTGCACACGTGCGCCTGGCTCGCCGATGAGCCGGAGAAGTACCACTCCGCCCGGTTGATCTCCGAGCGGCTGGGTTTCTCTACGCACCACTTCGCGAAGGTCGTGCAGCAGCTCGTGCGGGCCGGCCTCCTCGAAACCGAACGCGGCCCGGCCGGCGGCTGCCGCCTCGCCCGGCGCCCGGCCGAGATCACCCTGCTCGAGATCTACGTGGCCGCAGGCGGCAACCCGGTCTACAAGGGCTGCCTGCTCAAGCGCGACATCTGCACCGGCGACGGCTGCGCGCTCGGCAAGCTGATGGCCAAGGAGAACGAGCGGCTCGTCAAGCTGCTCAAAACCGTCAAACTCGAGAGCGTCGTGCGTTCGCTGAAACGCAACCGCATCGGAAAAGCGCCTTAGGAGAGAAGACATGAAACGCAAAATCATCAGCATCGACGAGAACCTCTGCAACGGCTGCGGCCTGTGCGTCAGCGCCTGCCACGAGGGCGCCCTCCAACTCGTGGGCGGCAAGGCCAAGCTGGTCTCGGACAGCTATTGCGACGGGCTCGGCGCCTGCCTGCCCAAGTGCCCCACTGACGCAATCAAGATTGTCGAGCGCGAAGCCGACGCCTTCGACGAGGCCGCCGTCGCCGCCAAGCAGGCGGCAGCGAAAATCATCCCCACCGCTCACGTCTCCGCGCCCTCCGCGTCTCCGCGTGAGACCCCCGCGGCCCAACCGCCGCCGCTCGCCTGCGGCTGCCCCGGCAAGATGGCCAAAACGCTCACGCGGCCTGGAGGGCCCGCCTCCGTGCGGGCCGCGGACGGCACAGAGGCAGTCCCTCCCGGCTCCGCGCTCGAATCCCGCCTGGTCAACTGGCCCGTGCAGATCAAGCTGGTGCCCGTCAACGCGCCGTACCTCAAGAACGCCGCGCTGCTGATCGCCGCCGACTGCACCGCCTTTGCCTATCCCGACATCCACAGCCGCTTCATGACCAACAAGGTCACGCTGATCGGCTGCCCCAAGCTCGACGAGGGAGACTACGCCGAGAAGCTGACCGCGATCCTGCAGGCCAACGACATCCGCAGCGTCACCGTGCTGCGCATGGAGGTGCCCTGCTGCGCCGGCATCGCCCACGCGGCCCAGCGCGCGCTGATGGCTAGCGGCAAGATGATCCCGTGGCACGTCGTCACGATCTCGACCGACGGCGCCATCCTCGACGAGTGATTTCAACCACAACACACAACCCAACACGGAGAAAACCATGAGCGACATGTTCTGTTTCCAATGCGAGCAAACGGCGGGCGGCAAAGGCTGCACGCGCGGCGGCGTCTGCGGCAAGAAGCCCGAGACCGCCCGCCTCCAAGACGAGATCACGGCGGCGCTGGTCATGCTGGCCCGAGCGGCCGACGGCAAAGAGGCCTGCGCCAAGTGTGAGGCGCTCATCATGGACGCGCTGTTCATGACCGTCACCAACGTGAACTTCGATGACGCGGTCCTCACCGCTATGCGCGACCGCATCCTGCGCGGCGTGGAGAAGTACGGCGGCGCCCCGGCCTACAGCGCGGACGACCTGTTCCACGGCAACCCGGACATCGTCTCGCTCCGCTCCACCCTGCTCTTCGGCCTGCGCGGCATGGCCGCCTATGCCCACCACGCCCGCGTGCTCGGCAAGACCGACTCGGAAGTCTCGGGCTGGTTCGTCAAAGGCATGAAGGCGATCGGCGACGACCACAGCGTCGAGTCGTGGCTCGGCCTGATCCTCGAGTTCGGCAAGGTCAACCTCGCCTGTATGGCACTTCTCGACGCCGCCAACACCGGCGCGTACGGCAACCCGGTGCCGACCTCGGTTCCGACCACGCAGGAGAAGGGCCCCTTCATCGTCATCACGGGCCACGACCTGCACGACCTCAAGGCGCTGCTGGAGCAGACCGTCGGCAAGGGCGTCAACGTCTACACCCACGGCGAGATGCTGCCGGGCCACGCCTATCCGGAACTCAAGAAGTATCCGCAGCTCAAGGGCAACTTCGGCACCGCGTGGCAGAACCAGCAGAAGGAGTTCG
>CAYLUN010000049.1:0-44763 GCA_964386865.1 uncultured Lentisphaeraceae bacterium
CTTTTATATCTTAGCAAGTCCGTTTTGCTGTCCAGCACATGGGGAGCGCCTCATTACTCTGCGGGCGGAACGCCACGAGGTCTTCTCAATCAGGCTGCGCTGTTTGTGGGCAACCCTCTCAAATACTCCAAGACCCTCAAGAAAGAACTGCGCGACATCGCCAATCAGCCCGCAACCGTGCTGGACAAGACCGCGCTGGCCTATGTTTTCCGTGATCCGCCGTTGCCGAACGCGTATGAACGCGACCCGCAGATTCTGCCACTGGACTTTCTCGATGTCCCGTCGAACAAGGAGCAACACGACGCCTTGGCGCAGGCGTTAAACTTGCCTGTTTCGAGGGTCACAGGCCCGCCTGGAACGGGTAAATCACAGGTGGCGGTCAATCTCCTCGCCAATATCGTCTTCAACTGTGGTTCGGCGCTTTTCGCCAGCAAGAACCATAAGGCCATTCATGCGATTGCGGAACGCGCCGAAACCGTTTCGCCTGACTTACCGTTGGTGCAGTTCTGCACGGTGCCGGGAGACAGTGGGGCAGGGGCGGTCTGGCATCGTCAACAGCTAGACGACATCGTGGGGAAATGCGAGCGACTTTCACGCGAGTTGCGCTTTACAGACGCGCAAATGCGACGGTTCGACGACTCTCTCGCAGACTGGCGTGACTGGCGAACCGAACTGCTGGCAATCGACCGTACCCGCGCAGCGTGGCAAGACATCGCTGCAAAGCGGGAGAAGATTCCCGAAGAATTGCTGAAAGCCGAAAAGTCGGTTTTGTCGGAGAGTTTCCGCCGTCGCATCGAAAATCTTGCCCGGCGTGTCGGTGAGCCAGAAGCGCGACGCACACTCTTGCAATGCATACTCGACTTCTTGCTTCGACGAAAACGGCGTACGGTCACCGCCGAAGCGGAGTTGCGCACGCTGTTACCGGAAATTTCAGAAAGAGCGAAAGAATCGGGAACTCTGCGTGACCGCGTTTTGCGTCTGTGCGGTGATATCGCCGACTATCTTGCCGTCCAAGATGAGGAAACAGCTCTCACAGGCAAACCAACGGAGTTGCCTGACGGGGGCGTACGACAATTGTCCGATGGTATCGCGTCTCGCCGAGAGCATCTGAAAGAGGCCTACCTTTTCAGGCGAACACGGAGCGTCTCGACGGTTCCCGAAGAGACGCGGGAAGGGCTGCAAAACGCGGCAAAGCGTATCCGGCGGCAGTCTCTTCCGTTTCTCGCGAATGTGCTGCCGTCCGACAACACGGATGCCGCCCGTGACGTGTTTCACCAGTTTGCAAAGTTCTATCCCGCATGGGCGGCGACGCTGTTGTCGCTCTCGAAGGCTTCTCCCTGTATCCCCGGACTCTTTGATCGGGTGATTCTTGATGAGGCGTCGCAATGTGAAATCCCCCCCGCTATTCCCGCGCTCTACCGTGCAAGGGGTGTCACCGTTATTGGTGACCCCGAGCAATTCCCACCAGTCATCACCATGCGTGAGACCCGTCATGCTTACATTCGATATCAGAAAAACAGACTCGTTGAGATGCCGGAGCGGTTTGATTTCATGACCGGCAATGCCTTCGCGCTTATCACCGCCCCGCAGTTGATGCTGTGCGAACATTTCCGGTGTCATGAGGACATAGCCGGATACTTCAATGACGAATACTACAATGGTAAACTCCGCGTCCGAACGAACACGGCGAGATTGAACTTCCCTGCGAACATGGGGTTCCGGCGGTCTGTGGTTTGGCGCGATGTGCGTGATTCGCTGGATGGCGAGATTACAGAAGCGAAGGTTCTCCTCTGCGATCTAGTGCGGAACGGTTATGAAGGGAAGGTCGGCATTGTTTCGCCGTTCCGTAAGATCGCAGAAAGATTGAAGCAGGATCTTCATGGAAACCCGCTAATCAAATGTGCTGAAGACGTGAACACGGCGAACGGATTTCAGGGCGGCGAGCGTGATCTGATTATCTTCGTGTTGGGTTTGAACTCTGAGACGACGCGGGGCGAGGACTGGTACGCAGTCTCAAAGGAAAATGAGTACATCTACAATGTCGCCGTGAGTCGCGCCCGGGCTTGTTTGATTGTGATTGGCGACAAGGAACGAGCCGCGAAATCTGATTCTGCACGGCTCCGGAAACTGGCCGTGATCGAGCAACGCCCCTCCAGCAGTCGGGAACAGTCTCCTGGTGTTGCCTCGATTTACCGGGCACTCCGTGAGGCCGGATTTGACCCGGTTCAGGAATATCCGCTATCTGGAAGATATCTCGATATCGCGCTAGTTAAGGAACAGATTGACATTGAAGTGGACGGCGCGGCGTGGCACTTAAACTGTTACGGCGAGCGGAAAGCTGACGATATTTACCGGGATTTGCAGGTGCGGTCATGCGGGTGGCGTGTCATTCGGTTTTGGCATAACGATGTCGTGACCGACTTGAACAAATGTGTGAACATTGTTTTGGAAGCTATTAGTAGCACGACGGGTTGACGGCACCTCTATTGTCCCTTATTCTAACTCGTGGTTGAGATTCTTGTGGCAGTTTATGCCAGTTGAATAGCGTGACTTCACAGCGAGGTGGTTGATGAGACTTGTAATGATCGTCGGTATGATGGGTTCGATTCTGCTGGCGGTGGGGTGTCGTCTGGCGGGATCACGGGTTTATGAGGCGGATGTGGTGGTCTACGGCGGCACCTCGGCAGGCGTGGCGGCGGCGGTTCAAGCCGCCAAGATGGACAAGTCGGTCATTCTCGTCGGCCCCGACCGGCACCTCGGCGGGCTGAGCGCCGGCGGGCTGGGCTATACCGATTCGGGCAACACCAAGGCGGTCGGTGGGCTGGCGCGTGAGTTTTACGAGCGCATGTACCGGTACTATGGCAGCGAGGCGGCGTGGCGCTGGCAGCGGATGGCGGAGTTCACGAACGAAGGCCAGGGCAGCCGCTCGCGCGTGGAGGCGGAGCAGGCCATGTGGACCTTCGAGCCGCATGTGGCCGAGGCGCTCTTCGACGCGTGGGTGGCCGAGCACAAGGTGCCGGTCTACCGCGACGAGTGGCTGGATCGCGCGAACGGCGTTGTCAAGCAGGCCGGGCGCATCGTGTCCGCTACCATGCTGAGCGGCCGGACGTTCAAAGGCAAGGTTTTCATCGACGCGACCTATGAGGGCGACCTGATGGCCGCCGCGGGCGTGTCGTACCACGTCGGCCGCGAGGCGAACAGCGTCTATGGCGAGACCTGGAACGGCGTGCAGTTCGAGGGCATCCTGCACCACCGCCACCGCTTCATGACGCCGACCTCGCCGTACAAGGTGCCGGGCGACCCGACGAGCGGCGTGCTGCCCTACGTCTCGACCGAGCCGCCTGGCAAAAACGGCGAGGGCGACCGCCGCGTGCAGGCCTACTGCTACCGCACCTGCCTGACGCGACACGCGCCCAACCGCGTGCCGTTCCCGAAGCCGGACGGCTACGATCCCGCGAACTACGAGCTGCTGCTGCGCGACCTGCTCACGGGCCGCAAGGACTTTTTCGAGAAGTTCGATATGATCCCGAACCTCAAGACCGACACGAACAACCACGGCGCGTTCAGCTCGGACTTCCTCGGCATGAACTACGACTACCCAGAGGCGTCGTACGCGCGCCGCCGCGAGATCCTCAAGGCGCATCAGGATTACCAGAAGGGCTACTACTACTTCGTGGCCAACGACCCGCGCGTGCCTGCGGAGATCCGCGACGAGATGGCGCAGTGGGGGCTGGCCGGCGACGAGTTCAAGGACAACGGCCACTGGCCGCACCAGATCTACGTGCGCGAGGCGCGGAGGATGATCGGCCAGCACGTCATGACCGAGCACGACACGCTCAACAAGACGGCGGTCAGCGACCCGGTCGGCATGGGCTCGTACACGCTCGACTCGCACAACGTGCAGCGCTTCATCACGCCGGACGGCTTCGTGCAGAACGAGGGCGACGTAGGCGTGCACACCAAGGGGCCGTATAAGATTTCGTACGGCTCGATCGTGCCGAAGAAGGCCGAGTGCCAGAACTTGCTGGTGCCGGTGTGCCTGTCGAGTTCGCACATCGCCTTCGGCTCCATCCGCATGGAGCCGGTCTTCATGATCCTGGGCCAGAGCGCCGCGACTGCTGCGGCCTTCGCCATCGACGGCGGCACGGCCGTGCAGGACGTCGACTACCCGAAGCTGCGCGACCGGCTCGTGGCCGACAAGCAGCGGTTCTAGAAAGCCATTGTTAGGAGCGAGGACACTCCTGTCCTCGGCTTTGATTGGGAGCAAGGACACTCTTGTCCTTGCTGCGGGACAAGAGTGTCCCGCCTCCCAGACGGGGACAAGAGTGTCCCCGCTCCCAATTGAACCGGCTCCTTATGATGCGCCTTCATCACGGAATTTCAAATCACAGGGGTACTGAATCGTTGATCGGGGGGTGCGATTTTACTTCGTTGCATCGCACCCAGAAGTCAGAATTCAGGAGTCAGAATTCAGAATTGCTTCGCAACGACTTACATACGAAAGCGCCGCCCAAAAAGGTGTCTCCCAAAGAGGAGACAGGAAGAATCTCGCGCGAATCGGACATAACTCGTTGGCATCCAACTCCTGAATTCTGGCTTCTGGCTTCTGAATTCTGTGCGATTGCAATAGTTTGCAATCGCACCCTTGATCGGGCTTCTGGCCTAAAAAGGGTTGCGCGCCTCGCGTGAAACGGGGATACTATCGGCACAGTGTTCACGTGTGTGTCGTTCGGCGGGTCCTTCCGCGAAGGGGTGACGGCGATGAGGAAGAGTGGGAAGCTGATACCGGCCCTGTTGGTTTGCCTGATCTCCTGCACCAGCGCCTGGTCTGAGGTCATGCTCCAGTACTTCAACACGAGCTGGCGCGAGATCGCGGACAAGATGCCGGAGCTGGCCGAGGCGGGCTACACCTCGCTCTGGCTGCCGCCGCCCACCAAGGGCAGCGGCGGGCTGTCCGTGGGCTACGACCTCTGGGATCCGTTCGACCTCGGCGGCAAGGATCAGCGCGGCTCGGTGCGCACCCGCTATGGAACCGAAGCCGACCTCCTGTACCTGGTGGAGGTGGCGCACCGCTTCGGCATCCGCGTCTACTTCGACAACATTATGAACCACCGGGCCTTCGACATCCCGGGGTACAACGAGAGCACGCCGATCGACATCTACCCGGGCATGGTGCCCGAAGATTTCCACCTGCGCAAGACCGAGGAGGGGTTCTACCGCAAGTGGGACAACTGCCGCGACTGGAACTCGGCCTGGCAGGTCATGAACCTCGGTCTCGCGGACCTGATCGACATCGCGCACGAGACGCCGAACGACAACTTCGGCCTCTACGAGGGCGACGACCACCCCACGTGGAGCGGCGTGCGGCAGCCGAACAATCCCGACTACTATCTGGACGCGGATCTGCCGCTCAGCGTCGGCTACTCGTCCTATTCGTGGAGCGAGCACACCTTCGCGAACAAGGAAGTGTACGCCGACGTGGGCTACACCAACGCAGCCGGCGCGTTCGTGTCCGCTGCGGCCGGCAACGGACGCTTCGACTGGGAGGACGCCAACGCCGACGGGCAGCACTCCGCCGGCGAGCGCGGCGAGCCGTTCGAGGACACCGGGCTCGACGGCGCCCGGCCCGGCTGGCAGGACGCGGCGCACGGCTATGGCGACGGCCGCTACAACATGGGCAACCCGGTCTCGGAGGATGTCGGCGCCTACCTGATCCGCGCGGCGCGCTGGCTGATCGACCGCACCAAGGCCGACGGCTTGCGTCTCGACGCGGTCAAGCACGTGCCCGACTACTTCTTCGGCGCGTACAACAGCGACACCAGCGGCGCGGGCTACACCGGCGGCGCGCAGGTGCAGTACAACCTGTCGCGCAACATCTCGGACTGGGGCAACCACCGCGATTCGGTGTTCAACACGGAGATCGCCCGCGACGACGCGCTGATGTTCGGGGAGCATCTGGGATCTCCGCCGGGGTACGGCGGCTACTTCGCGACCGGCATGCGGCTGGTGGACAACGAGCTGCGCAGCAAGCTCAACGGCACGCTCGGCAGCCCGTGGGCCGGGCTGGAGGGTATGGACCAGCCGGGCGCGGGCGGCTTCGCGCCCGACCTGGGCGTGATGCACGCGCAGAGCCACGACAACGACTACGCGTCGCGCCGCGAGCTGCAGCACGCGCTCTACTTCACGCGGGCGGGGCTGGGCCTGCTCTACACCGACGGCAACCACCACGCCGAGACGCTCGGCGAGAGCGGCGGCGCTTTCCCGCGCTGGGCCAACACCGCGTTCCTGGGCCAGTGGAACGACGGCCGCGTGCCGAACCTGCTGTACATCCACGACCAGTTTGCGCGCGGCACCCAGCGCGGCGTCTACTCCGACGGCGACTACGTGGCCTACGAGCGGATCGACGGGCGCCAGGGCGGCAGCACGGACGCCGACAAGGTCACCCTGCTGGTTCTGCTGAACGACAACTACGCGGTGGGCGTGAAGCGCTCGATTGATCAGCTCACGAGCTTTCCGCACCAGAGCGGCGGCGCCAACGCCTACCTGTACAACTACTCAACATACGGCGGCGGCTTCTATACGTGGGCGTCCGACCTGTGGGACGTCACCGTTCCGCCGGGCGGCTACTTCGCCTTTTCGTGGAAGAACCCCGACCCGTCGACGCTGTGGAGCCAGACCGGCGGCCAGCCGTTGACCATTTATGAGAACGGCGCGGAGGCTCCCTTGCTGGCCGTCGAGCGCTCCGATGGCCCTGACGGCGATCCGGGTTTCAATCCCTACGGTGTGACCGACACCAACGCGACGGACTACGCCTACACGTATCGCGTGCCGCGCGTGACGGCTGGCACCAACCTCCAGTTCGTCGCCCGCGTGGATGGCTCTGCTGCGAACGTGCTGCTGAAGCTCGACGGCGGCGTAGACCTCAACGGCACGAGCGGCTACGCGTGGGACGTGGCCAAGCGCGACCAGCCACCCACAAAGGCGGACGACGTCTTCCTCGGTTACGAGCAGGCGTCGTTCGTCAAGCGTATCCACCGGGAGAAGTTCGCGGCTAGGGACAGCGCGCACAACAAGATCGGCTCGGCCGGCGCGACGAGCTACACCACGCTCTGGGGCAGCGGCGCGTGGACGGTCAACGAGAGCAGCGCGGCCAACGACTGGAGCGGCGCGGAGACCGCGGTGTTTGTCTACCACGACCCCGCCGGGACGACTGACCGCGGCGCGTCGCAGAACAGCGGCTCCGCGCTGTGGGCCAAGACGGGCGACCCTGGCAACATCAACAGGGTCTTTCTGTACTATACGGCGGACGGCACGTGGCCGGAAGGCGCGGGCGGCCAGGGCAAGGGCTCCACGCGGACGGTCGAGCTGAGCTTCGACCACGCCGACTCGGGCGACGGCAAGGACTGGTGGACGTGCGCGCTGCCGACGGTCGGCGCGGGCATGGACTTCCGCTACAAGGTGGGCGCGTTCCGCCAGCAGGACGGCAGCGGCTCCGCGCCGTGGGGCATCGTCTGGCCGGGCGATCAGGCGAGCGTCGGCCTGAAGACCACGCGCATGGGCGTGTGGCAGGTTGTCGGTTTCAACGCTGAGGCGGTCGGCTACAATCCGCACAACGACTTCGGCGCGCTTAAGACCGGGCTTGAGGAGGGTTTCCACCTCATCCAGGCGCGCGCGTTCTTGCAGCGCGACAGCCGGGCCTCGATCTATAACACGTTCAAGCAGACCTTTTACTACGACGTGCAGCGGCCGCAGGGGCTTGTCCTCTGGCCCGCGCGCGACGGCGACAGCGTCGGCGGCCAGCAGTACGGCGTGGTCGTGCGCTCGGATCGCACGGTGCGCGAACTCTGGTGTCACGTCGACGACGGCGACCCGAACAACGACGACGTCGTGACGGGAGTGGCCAACGGCAACGGTCGCGGCTTCGAGCCGTACGACGATCTGAACGACAGCGGGAGCTACGACGCGGGAGAACCCTACGCGGACGTCAACGCGAGCGGCGCGTACGACGCGCTGCTGGCTGAGGCCTGGCAGGCGGCGTACGAGGAGAGCGCCTATCTGCCGGGCTCGGATGGCTACGCGAAAAGCTGGCGCTTCAACTACGTGAACATCCCGGCGGGCGGCGCGCCCGGCGTGATCAAAGCCCGCCTGCGCGAGTGGTCGTCCGCCACGCGCTCGGCGTGGACAACCAACACGGCCGACGCGGTCGGTCATTTCACCACGCTGGCGCGGCAGGTTTGCACGTGGGGGCCCGACCAGCGGCTCTTCGTGGCCTGGCCGCAGGCTGACGGCGACCCGGTCGGCGCGGGCTACGGGCTGAAAGTCTATTTCTCCCAGTCGCTGGCCGAGGGGCTGAGCGACGCGCAGCTCATCGACGCCTTCGCCATCCGGATACAGAGCGCCGTGTCCGGACAGACGTCGGGCGGGGTCGTGCAGAACAAGGCCGGTTACGCGATCATGAGGAACGAGACGGGCGACTACCACGCCTTGCGCCTGAACCTGCCGAACCTCTACAACGGGATGCCCGACTGGTTGCACGGCGTCGAAGTCACGCTGACGCGCGAAGGCGCGGGCGACCTGGTGGCGACGCGGCTGGTGCGCGCGGAGAAAGGGGTGGAGGCTCCGCACCTCGAGATCGTGGAGCCCAAGGAGTACGACTCGGACGGCCAGCCGATCAAGCTCGTCATCCCCGATGTGGCGTATCCCACGGCGACGAACCGCTCGCTGACGATTCAGCTGCGGACGGTCACCAACGTGGTTCAGCACGGCGTCGCGATGGATCAGTGGCCGTCGGGCTTTACCGGCACCGTGAGCTTTGTGACCAACCGCATCGAGGGCGGCTACCTGTTCCTCGACTACCGGTGGACGTGGCTGTGCGAGGGACTGTTCCATTTCACGGCCGCTGTGCGAACCGCCGCAGGCGCCTCCAACTCGGTGGGCCGCTCCTGCACGGTGATCTTGCGGCAGACCGTGGAGTCGGCGGAGGGCGACGGCGACGACGATGACGACGGCATTCTCGATCTGGACGAGGTCACCTCGTACGCGCTGCTCGACGCGGTCTCCTCGCCGAACTCCGACCTGTGGGTGCAGCACGAGATCCACACGTACACGTGCTGCGGTAAGACGGGCGCGACCAGCCCGGACTCCGATGGCGACGGGCTTTCCGACGGGCTCGAGCTGGGGTGGCGGACGCCGACCGCGCCGGCGCAGACGGACGCGGAAGCCGACACCAATGGCGACGGCTATCCGAACTTTGTTGCCGACCTCGACCCGCCCTTCTACAACACGCTCGACAACGAGGGCGAGGTTCCCGGCGTCGACAGCATCTCCAAGGGCGGCGACCGAACGCGGCGGGTGGCGGGTGCGACGACCGACCCGACGAAACCTGACACCGACGGGGACGGGCTCTCCGACGGCGTCGAAGACGCGAACCGCAACGGCTGGGTGGACGGCGACGGCGCGGAGCTGCCTTCGAGTTGGGATCCGTGGCTGTCTCGCGCCTGGCCAGACGGCGAGATCGACCCCGGCGAGACGTGGCTTGAAACCGACCCGAATAACGCCGACTCCGACGGCGACGGCGCGGTCGACGGCTACGGCGAGGACAGAACCCGCAACGGCCGCATCGACGGCGACGCCGACACGAATCGCGTCTGGAGCGCGGGCGAGGTGTGGTCGGAGACCGATCCGCTGAAGCCGGACACGGACGGCGACGGCTTGCCCGACGGATGGGAGAACCGCTACGGCTTCGACCCGCTGGACAGCGGCTCGGCCAGCTTGCGCGGCGCGACGCCCGCCCTCGTGAACGGCGCGCTGGGCGATCCGGACGCCGACGGGTTTAACAATGCGCAGGAGTACGCCAACGGCACGAACCCTCGCGCCGCCGACACAGGCGTGCCGCCGCCGCCCGGCAGCATCGTCATCGGGCGCGGCGCGGCGCTGGGGGCGGTCAACGGCGCGACGAATTTCGTGGAGTTCACGGACTGGAGCGCCAGCGACCTTGTGGCTCTGGACGCCTACAACGACCAGGCACAGAACGGGGCGGTGGACATTTACCGCGGCTGGGACGGCTACGACTCCTCCCGCGACATGGTCGCCTTCTACGCGCACGACGGCGGCGCCCCCGCAGCGGGCGGCGACGGGCGCTTTTACTTCCGCGTGGACTTCGACAACTTGCAGGCGCATGCGGAGGACGGCTATCTCGACCTCTACGTGGCCATCGACATGAACAGCCCGTCGGCGGGCGAAGTCGCCCTGCCGGACGAGGTGGACTGCGGCACGCTCATGCGCTACGAAGCCGTCGTCGCGGTCTACGGGTATAACACGGGTCGCGTCTACGTGGATCTGGACAGGAACAGCAACACGGCAACAGCCGGCCAGAGCCCGCACGCGTTTGGGCTGGAGGGGCGCGATCAGAATGCCGCCAACGGTTTCGGGCAGGCCCACTTCAACGCTGCGCTGGATGCGGTCGAGTTCTCGATCAGCCGCCAGGCCTTGCTGGACGCGGGGTGGAACGGGCTCGACTACCGCGTGCTGAACTTCCAAGTGTACACGACCAAGGACGGCACGCAGAACACCCCGCTCGGAGCGGGCGACATCGGGGGCCGCGCCGACTTGCGCGACACCGTTCGCAGCGACTGGATCTGCTCCGACTACTGGCGCGACCAAGACGCGATCAAGGCGAATCCGTACCTAAACCAGTGGGTGGGGTTTAACGCGGACAACGACTGCGGCCGGTGCGCGAAGGTGGCGTTCCTCGTGCACGGCAACCAGCACATCCAGCCTGGAAGCGTCACGCAGGGCCTCATCAACGACGGCGAAGGGAACGGCTTGCACCGGCCGCTTCTGATCCACGACATCTACCGCAGCAGGCTCAACCTGCACGTCACGCCGACGCTGGCCTGCGCGGCGCAGTGGGCGCAGACCGATCCGGTAACGGCCGAGCCGTGGCGCCTGACGCGCCTGGCGGACGGGCCGCGGTTCAACGCGTGGATCAGGGAACTCGCCGCGACGGGCACCGTTCACCTGCTGGCTTCGACCTACTCGGATCACATCCTGCCGTACTTCACCGCCGCATTCAACGCCGATAATGCGCGGCTGTCCGAAGAGGTGCTCGGGCAGCTCTACGGCGTGAGCTTCAGCGAGCACAGCGTGTTCTGGACGCCCGAGCGCGTGCTCGACAGCGATGTTCTGGCCAAGATCGGGGCGATGGGTTACGGCGCGACCGTGCTCGACCAGGATAGCCATCTCTGGCATTGGTTCGGCCGCAACGCCGCGCTGGGAGACGACGGCTACCGCATCAACCGCGTGAACGGCGTGTCGTGTTTCGTGATCGACAACAGCGTGGGGCAGTACCGCTACACGGTGTTCGATGGAGGTCCGGCGCTCGCCTTGCGGGCGCTGTTCAGCCGCCGCGCCCGCAGCGGCACGCAGGATCAGGTGATTACGCTCCTGTATCCGTGGGAGGAGTCGTTAGACGCAGCGAAGGCGAACGGCTACGACGCGCTGGTGCGCTGGATCGCAAACCGGCCGTGGCTGCGGCTGGTGGCGCTAGATGACATTCTCGCGGGGCGCGAGGATATTACCGGTGACGGGATCGGCGACGCGTGGTATCAGATCGACCGCGGCACGGCGGCGCGGCAGAAGCTAGGGCATGACTGGCTCAACCACGCCACGCAGTCGAACTACGACACCTGGTACGTCGGCAGCGCGAACGAAGAGAGCTTGGAGGGCAAGGCGTTCAACGTGCGCACGGGCGTCGCCATGCCTGCGCCGTACGGGATGCTGTATTCGGGCGGCGCGGTCTCCAACGCGTGGGCGGCGCTGTCCGGGATCAGCAATACGTCGGTGCTCAAGCTGGCCCGCAGCGTGATCCACGCCTCGGTGTTCGAGACCGCTTTCCACACGGAGGACAACAACAACCTCGCGAAGTACAGCACCGGCGAATACGTCTACCCGGCCACAGGGCAGGGCTACTTGATCGGCTTCGCCAAGGTCGCGCAGGCTCAGAGCCGGTTCGCGGCGCTCTACGCGGCGGTGGACGACTGGGTGTCAGATGCGGCGGGTCTGACAGCGACCACGCAGCGCGTCGCCGACGTGGATCTGGACGGCGAGGCCGAGTACCTGCTGTGCAACCGCTACGTGTGCGCCTTGTTCGAGCGCATCGGCGGGCGCATGACGGCGGCGTGGGCGCGCAAGGCCGACGGCGACGTGGTGCAGGTGGTCGGCAATCACGTAAGCTATGCCGGAGGCGAGACGGAGGAGGAGGGGGTGGAGAACGCGACTGCCTCCGGCGTGGTCGCGCACCGCGCCTCGTGCCTGAAGGACTGGTGGGTCGGCACATCGGCCTACGTGAACGACCTCTATACGGTCACTTCATTCGGTACAGACGGCTTCCGCTTCGTCTCGGGCGACGGAAAAATCGCGAAGACGGTCGCGCTCGGCGCCGCCACTAACGCCTTCGAGGTCAGCTATGCGCTCAGCGGCAGTTTGTCGGCCTCGACCCTTTACGTGCGCAACGGCTTCTCGCCCGACCTGCAGGGGCTGCTCGTACAAGGGCCGACCAACCTGGTCCGTTCTGTCGAGTCCGGCGTGCTCCGTATCGCGACGCGCTCGGGTGACGCGGACGTTGCGGCAGCGGTCGGCGCGGCAGACTCTGGCCACACCGCGACCGTCAACGAGGACGCCGTAGACGACAACCCGGGGTTGGGCATCACCTTTCACACGTCCAACATGCGTAACCTCGCGCAGACCGAGCAGGTCGAAATTTACGGCACGGGCAGCTTCACCTTCTCGCTCACATTCAGCGCGGAGAAGCGCATTCCGCGCGGGCTGGTCCTGCGGATCCAATGATGATGAGTGTCTCTTATTCCGCATAGCGGCTGCGACGGTTGCCGCGACTGCCGGCGGGCTGCATGGCCGTGCTACGCGCGTCGCCTGCGACGGTACGGCCGGAATTACGAGACGGCCGACGCGGTTTTCGGCGGGCTCGTAGCGCCCGCCGTACTGAACCCGGCAGCCGAAGCACGCGCCATCGGATGCGTCGGTACGCAAAACACATTTTCGTGTGGCGTGCGTTTCGTGTATCATTCGGGCTGTCGATGGCGAAAGGGGGTCAGCCGTATGGGTTTCGGAGGTGGAGCGAGGTCTGTCTGGGGGCGCCGGTTGGCCGTCTGCGCCCTAGGCGTCTACGCGAGCTGCGGGGCGGCAGAGAACGAGCGCCACAAGAAGGGCCGCTTTTCGGTCACGTTTGAGAAGCGCTCGCCTGTCAGCGCCGTCGAAGAGTTTGTGCGGCGTAAGCTCAAGGAGGACGTTGACGACAAGAGCCGCTACGAGTTGAAGGACGTGACCTTCGAGGTCTTGGTTCCTGACAGCTACGATCCGGCAAAGCCGAGCGCGCTCTTCGTGTGGATCAACTCGGTCGACAGCGGCGGGCCGCCCGGTCAGCTCACGGCTGCACTGGCCAAGCGGGGTATGATTTTCATCGGCGCGAATCAGACGGGCAACGACCATCCGGTCGCCAAGCGAATCGGCGCGGCGATCGACGCCGCGTATAACATGCCGGCACTCTACAGCATCGACACCAACCGGATCTACGTCGCGGGCAGCTCGGGCGGAGGCCGCTGCGCCAGCCAGGCGGCGATCGTCTATTCGGACGTTTTTACGGGCGGCGCGTTCTACGTGATCGGCTGTAACCACTACAACAACATCCCCGTGGGGGACGGCTCCAATAAGATCTATTCGGGGTTCTGGGAGGAGCAAGACAAGAAGCTGCTGGGGTTGGCGAGGGGGCACTACTTCGTCTTTCTGACGGGCAGTAAGGACTTCAACCGCCTAGGCACGGTCGGCGCGCACAAGGCTTACGGCGAAGACGGCTTCGAGCACTGCACGTACATCGAGGTTCCCGACATGGGGCACTCCAATCCTCCGGCGGAGTACTTCGAAGAGGGGCTCGCTTTTCTGGACGGCGCGCGGGTCGAGACGGGTAAGAAGGCGCTCGCGCAGGCGCTGAAGCTGCTGCAGGCGAAGAAAGTACCCGAAGCGGCCGCGCTCTTGGTGCAGGCGAAGGAGTCGGGCGTCGAAGAGGCGCAGACGCATCTGGACAAGATCCGGGCGGGTGCGGAGGCCGACACGGCGGCCGGCTTGAAATTACTGGAGGCGAAGAATCTGGCGCAGGCGCGCGACCATTTCCAGAAGGTCGTTCGCGCGTACGGCGAGCAGGTGGCTGTCAAGGCCAAGGACGAACTGGCGAAGCTGGAAAGCTCTCCCGCGTTCGTCGCGGAGCGCACGGCGGCCGAGCGCTTTCTGGCGATCCGCAGCCGGTTCCAAACGGATGGCAAAGCCAAGACGGCGGCTGCGCTCAAACAGCTCATCGAGGAGTATCCGGGCACGGAGGCGACTGAGAAGGCGAAGGGTGTGCTCAAGAACATGGGTGCCTGAGCGGGCTACGGGAGGGGCCGGGGACAGGAGCGTCCCCTATCCCGGGCGGGCGTCAGAGGAGGAGCTATGACGAACAGGACGATGCGGTATCAGCGAGGAGGCGCGTTGCTGGCGGTGGCGGCGCTGACACTCTTTGCGGTCTCCCTTGCCGGAGCGACGACTTCCCTGCGCGGGAGCTTCAACGGGTGGGGTTTTTCGGATCTGACGATCGACGGCGCGTTCGGCGCAGGCGCGTACCGCTCGATCACGGTGTCGGGGATCAGCGGCTCGCCGGCCGAGTACAAGTTCTACAGCTCGGACAGCGCGGTCGGGTGGATGGGGGCTGGAACGGCCGCCTCGCCCAATTCCAGCAAGGGCGTCGCGGATAAGAACGGCGGAGGCAACCTGTCGCTCGCCGCCAGCACGTCTAAAGCCTACACGTTTCGCATCAAGGGATACGACACCTGGTGGCAGCGCGACTACGTGGTCATGGAGACTGACGCCGCGCCCGTCGGGTTCGCTTCGGTTGCCGACAACCACGCGTGGAGCGGCGGCGCGGGCGAGGTGACGGTGACCGTCAACACGACGGCCGCGCTGTCGCCCCAAGAGACGGTCTATGTGCGCTGGAGCACGGACAGCTTCGCCACTGCGGCGATCGTGGCCGCGGGTGGGAGCGGAACCGCCTACGCGGCCGCGATCCCGGCGCAGTCGAAAGGGACGACGGTGGCCTACTACGTGTTCACCTCGACCTTGCCGTACGGCGTGATTGCCGGCGACCCCGACCTCTGCACGCTCAGGGGCGACAGCAACGGTGGCGCCAACTACAGGTACACGGCCACCTCCGCGCTGCGCATTTCTGCCGACGGCGGGGCCACTTGGCGGGACGCGGACTACACGACATCGAAGTTTTTCATCGACGAGCGGGCGGGGCAGCGCGCGAGCGTGATCGCGCGTCTGGCTGTGCCGGACGCCAACAGCAAGGCCGCCGAAGTGTTCACCAATCTGGGCCGGCGCGACTGGGCGGACGTCGATTACACCAACGCGTTCATCACGGGCGACGGCTATGCCGACGGCATCTGTCCTCCGAACGGCAACCTGATCTCGACCAATGACGCGGGCGCGTACTTTACGGCGTTCGCGATGACTTCGCTCGGGGGAGGCGTCTACGAGTGGACAGGGACGGTCACTCGGTGCGGCGCCTATCGCCTGACCGCCCGCCGCCAAACTCAGTCGCAGGGGCCGACCAACTGGATCTGGTATGGAGACGCAGGCTGCCGAGACCACGCCGTCGTCGTGTCGCCGGCCAAAGCACATGCGCTGACCCTCTACGAGCTGAGCGCGCTGACGGTCAACGCGTCGGCTGCCACGCAGGCCGGGCGCAGCACGTTCGCCGACCTGTCCGACCCGGACAACGGGAAGTTCAACCTGAACCACCTCGACTTCCTCCAGGCCAACTGCCTCTGGTTCCAGCCGATCCACCCATGCGCGAGCACCGCGCGCGGCAATCCGGACGGCTTCACGCCGGGCAGCCCCTACGCCACGCGCGACTACTTTGCGGTCTCGCCGTGGCTCGGTGCGGCGGGAACGGAGGAATCGGCGCTGGCCGAGTTCACCAACTTCGTGGCCCTGTGTGACGCCTACACGGGCTCGGTCGGCACGGTCAACGTCCTGCTCGACGGCGTCTTCAACCACACCTCGTGGGATGCGGAGTTCGGCCAGGGCGGCGTCGACCTCGGGCTCTGCGCGGGCAAGGACGACGCGATCGGCGCGACGAAGCCCGGCTGGTACGCCCGCGCGACCGACTACGGGCTGCCCGCCACGGCCTACAGCGGCGTCTACGACAACGACTTCGCGACGGCGCCCGACCGCGGCGACTTCGGCAAGTGGCCCGACGTGGCGGAGCTGTTCTTCGGCAACTACGCCGCGCTCGTGCGCCACAACCCCGAGGACAACGGCGACTACCTGAGCGAGGACGACTGGTACGACCACGCGGGCATGAGCGCGACCACCAAAGACCTGTGGAAGTACTTCGCCTATTACGCAGACTACTGGCTGGCCAAGACCGGCCACCCCGGCACCAACGGGCTCGACGCCGCGCAGGACGACCGCGGCATCGACGGCCTGCGCTGCGACTTCGCGCAGGGCCTGCCGCCGCAGTTCTGGGAGTACTTCGTCAACCACACCCGAAGCAAGAAGTGGAACTTCATCTTCATGGCGGAGACGCTCGACGGCGGCAATCCGGGCCGACGCTCGAACCGCCACTTCGATCTGCTGAACGAGAGCATCGTGTTCAAGTTCACGCAGGAGCACATCGACGAGGCGGCGGAATTCAAGCAAGCCTATGAAGACCGGCGCACGGCCTACGACGGTGGCGGCATCCTGCTGAACCTGACGAGCCACGACGAGGTGATGCCGGAGAGCGACCCTTGGATGACCGCGTCGCGCTACGGCTGCAACGCGATGATCGACGGGCTGCCGATGATCTTTTACGGGCAGGAGCGGGGGATCGTGCCCGCCGCAGGCGCCAGCGGTGGCGTGAACCAGGGGTTCTCGCTGTTCGAGCTGAACTTCGGCAAGTACATCGTCCACTTCAAGCAGTGGAATAAGGCCACCTTCTGGGAGAGCCCGCCCGCGTTCTCAGCGGGGCTGGATCAGTGGTACGGGCGGGTCAACTGGGCGCGGCTGAACAGCCCCGCGCTGCGCAGCGCGAACCGCTACTTCCTCAGCCGCAAGAGCGGCGGCGGCGACAACCCGAAAATTCTGGCCGCGGCCAAATACGGCGCGTACGGAGCCGGGCCGACCGCCGGGAACGACGTGGTGCTGGCCTTCGCGCTGATCCTCGACGCGTCGCACACCGCAGCGAGCGAGACCTACGATTTGCAGGCTCCGTGGGCGGCGCTGGGCCTTGCGACGAACAGGCGCTACAATGTCCAGAACGTCGCGTCCAGCCACGCCTCACGCTTCCTTTGGCCCTCGCCGAGGACGGGCCAGCAGCTGTACGACAACGGCATCTGGGTCAACCTCAGCGCGGACTCCGGCGGCGCGATCACGCGCGACGGCGCGCTGGTGCAGTACTTGCGCGTGGTCGCGATCAGCCCCGGCCTCAGCCTGAGCATCCGCTAACGGGTTAGGCGTGTCCGCAGAGGGTGTCGCCGGCCGCGCGCTCCGGCGTGAAAGTGAGGAGCGAGCGGCGGCGGCCTTGCGGCGCGCCGCTGACGGCGCACGCGAGGTATTCGGCGCTCCAGCCACAGGCGCGTCCTTCCCTGTCGTAGCGCTCGACGAGGAGCTCGACGGGGCGGCCGACGAAACGCTGCGCGAAGGCATCGCGCTGTCTGGCCCCTTGGCCGATCAGCAGCCGCGCCCGCCGCTTGCGCTCGCAGGCCGGAACCACACCGTCGAGCTCCGCCGCCGGAGTGCCCGGGCGCTCGCTGTAGGGGAAGACGTGCAGCTTGCTGAACGGGAACTCCTCGACCAGCGCCCGCGTCCGCTCGAACGCCTCGCTTGTCTCGCCCGGAAAGCCGCAGATGACGTCCGCGCCGAGGCCGAGGTCGGGCATGAGCCGCAGCGCCTCGCGGAGGGTTTCGCGCACGTGTCCGGACGTGTAGCGCCGGCGCATACGCGTGAGGACGCCGTCGTCCCCGCTCTGGACGGGCAGGTGCAGGAACCGGCAAAGCTGGGGCGTTTGCGCCATCAGCGCGACTATGCCGCGCTCGACCGTGCCAGGCTCGATCGAGCCGAGCCGGATGCGCCCGAGGCCGGGCAGGGCGGCCAGCGCGCGCAGCAGGTCGAGGAGCGCGCGCCCCTCGTCTCGATAGGACGCGATGTTGCAGCCGGTCACGACGAGCTCGCGGAAGCCGGCGCCGATGAGGGCGCGCGCGTCGTCGAGGCAGGCCTCGAAGGGCCGGCTGCGAGGCGCGCCGCGCGTGTGCGGCACGATGCAGTATGCGCAGAAGAAGTCGCACCCGTCTTGGATCTTCAGCGCCGCGCGCTGCGTGCGGCGGTCGGGCGAGAGGGGCTGCGGGCTGTAGGCCAGCCCGAGGAGGCGCATGACGAGGGGCACCAGCTCATCTTTCCGCTCGCGCGGCACGATCAGGTCGAGGCCGAAGCCGCAGAGCCGCTCGTCGCCGAGCGCCTCGACCGTGCAGCCCGTCAGGACCAGGCAGGCCGCGGGGTGCCGAGCCCTAAGCGCCCGTAGCGCCTTGAGCCCCTCGCTCTCGGCGGCCTGCGTGACGGCGCAAGAGTGGACGACGATGACACGGGCGGGCGAGCCGAGTGGCGCGCGGGAGAAGCCTGCCGCCGCGAACCCGGCTTCGAACAGGGCCGCCTCTGCCTGGTTCAGGCGGCAGCCGAAGGTCTTGAAGGCAACGGTCATTGGCGTGCGCGCCGTCGCGCAGCCCGCTCAGGCGCGGACGCGGTCGGCGTACTCGCCGGTGCGGGTGTCGATGCGGATGACATCGCCCTCGCTCACGAAGAGCGGCACGGCCAGCTGATAGCCGCCCTCGACCGTCGCCGGCTTGGTCACTTTGCCGGCGGCCGTGTTGCCTTTGGCTCCGACGTCGCACGCGACGATCTTGCGCTCGACCAGGTTGGGAAGCTCAAGCTCGATGACTTCGTTGTTGAAAAACAGCGCGTCGACCCGCATGTCGTCCAGCAGGAAGTACTTGTTCTGGCCCAGCACGCTCTCTGAGACGAGGACCTCTTCGAAGTCCTCGTTCTGGAACACGTAGCGCCCCTCGGCCGCATAGGAGAAGTGGAGCGGCTGCTGCAGCAGCTCCGGCTTCTCGAAGCGGTCGTTCGAGCGGAAGCTCCGGCTCATGGTCGAGCCGTTCAGCATGTTCTTCAGCTTGCAGTTGTAGATCGCTTGGCCCTTGCCCGGTTTGCTGAAATCGAAGTCGGTGATCAGCCAGGGCTGGCCGTCGATCTGAATTTTCAAGCTTTTGCGAAGGTCCGAAGCGTCGTACATGAGGATCCTCTGGTTGGTGTTCGATGAGGGGTATCTTAGTGAGTCATGTGGGGGCGTGTCAAGCGGCGGGCGAAGAAGCTACTTCGCGTAGATCTTCTTCGCGTGGTAGTGGTTGTGCAGCAGGTGGTGCGCCTTCTCGCTGAGCGGCTTGCCCAGAAACTCGGCGTAGAGCTTCTGCACCTGCGGGTTGAGGTGGGACATGCGCAGCGTGCACTTCTCGTCGTCCGAGTAGATCCCGGCCGTGCGGGCCTTGCGGACCTCGTCGGTCGCGCCTGTGGGCTGGCCGCCGCCGCCGATGCAGCCGCCGCGGCACGCCATGACCTCGATGAAGTCATAGCGCGGCTTGCGGCCGGCTTTGCGGTCCTCGCGCACGGCGTTGAGCACCTGCTCGACGTTGCCCATCTGGTGCGCCACGGCGATCTTCACGGGCGTGCCCTTGATGTCGATCGTCGCTTCCTTCACGCCCTGCATGCCGCGGGTGGCCTCGAAGCTGATCGAGGGCGGCTGCGCGTCGCCGGTGATCAGGCAGTAGGCCGTGCGCAGCGCGGCCTCCATCACGCCGCCGGTGACGCCGAAGATCGTGCCCGCGCCGGTGTAGTCGCCGAGGATCGAGTCGGCCTCTTCGGCGTCGAGCTGGAGGAAGTCGATGCCCGCGCTCTTGAACATGCGGGCCAGCTCGCGCGTGGTGAGCACCACGTCGATGTCCTGGTGGCCGCTCGCGAACATGTTCTCGCTGCGGGAGATCTCGTACTTTTTCGCCGTGCAGGGCATGACCGAGACCATGAATATCTTGGCCGGGTCGAGCCCCAGCTTCTCCGCGTAGTAGGTTTTGGCCAGCACGCCGAGCATCTGCTGGGGCGACTTGGCCGAAGAGAAGTTGTCGATGAAATCGGGGGCGTACTTCTCCATCCAGTCCGTCCACGCGGGGCAGCAGGAGGTGATCAGCGGGAGGGCGCCCTTCTTGGTGAAGCGCTCGATGAACTCGGTGCCCTCCTCCATGATGGTCACGTCGGCGCTGTAGTTAGTGTCGAAGACCGCCTTGAAGCCGAGGCGGCGCAGGCCGGTGTAGGTCTGGCCGGTCATCAGCGCGCCGGGCGCCTGGCCGAAGGCCTCGCCGATGGCGACGCGCACGGCCGGCGCGATCTGCACGACGCAGATCTTCTCGGGGTCGCGCAGCGCGTTCCACACCTTGAGCGTCTCGTCGTTCTCGTAGATCGCGCCGACGGGGCAGTGCGCCGTGCACTGGCCGCACTTGATGCAGGGCGACTCGTTGAGCGTCACGTCGGCGGCCGGGGCCATGCGGGTCTTCTCGCCGCGGCCGATGAACTCCAGCGCCCAGACGTCCTGCATCTCCTGGCAGACCAGCGCGCAGCGTCCGCACTTGATGCACTTCTCGGGGTTGAGCACGATCGAGGGCGTCGAGTGGTCGACCGGGATCGACGGGACGTCGGGCGGGAAGGGGTTGTCGCGGATGCCGAAGTCGGCGGCCAGCTTCTGCAGCTCGCAGTTGTTGTTGCGGGGGCACTGCAGGCAGTCGTTCGGGTGGTTCGCGAGGATCAGCTCCAGGACCGTGCGGCGCACGCGGACGATATCCGAGTCGTGCGTCGTGATCTTCATGTTCGGGGCCACGTCCGTGCAGCAGGCGCGGAGCAGCTTGGGCGAGCCGGCCTGGCGCACCACGCAGATGCCGCAGGCGGCCCACGGGCGCAGGTCGGGGTGGTGGCAGAGCGTGGGGATCTTGACCTGCACCGCCTTGGCGGCGCTCAGGATCGAGGTTCCGGCCGGAACCTCGACGGCGATCCCGTTGATTTCGAGCTTGACCATGTTAGCCATAGAATAGAGACCTTTCGATTAGGCGCGCACGATGGCGTTGAACTTGCAGACCTCGAAGCACTGGCCGCACTTGACGCACTTCGCGGCGTCGATCACGTGCGGCTGCTTGCGCTCGCCGGCGATGGCGTTGACGGGGCAGACGCGCGCGCAGGCTGTGCAGCCGACGCACTTCGACGAGCTGACGCTGTAGCTGAGCAGGTTCTTGCACTTGCCGGCGCGGCACTTTTTGTCGTCGATGTGCTCGTTGTACTCGTCCATGAAATAGCGCAGGCTGGACTGGACCGGGTTCGACGCGGTCTGCCCGAGGCCGCACAGCGAGGCGCGGGACATGGCCTCGCTGATCGTGCGCATGTTCTCGACGTCCTCGTGGGTGCCCTCGCCGCTGCAGATCTTGACGAGGTAGTTGAGCAGCTTGCGGCCGCCGATGCGGCACGGCGCGCACTTGCCGCAGGACTCGTCCACCGTGAAGTCCAGGTAGAACTTCGCGATGTCCGGGATGCAGTCGTCCTCGTCCATGACGATGAGGCCGCCCGAGCCCATGATGGAGCCGATCTTCGCGAGGTTCTCGTAGTCGATCGGGGTATCGAGGAACTGCGGGGGGATCATGCCGCCTGAGGGGCCGCCGGTCTGGGCCGACTTGAAGGCCTTGCCGCCCCGGATGCCGCCGCCGATGTCGAAGATGATCTCGCGCAGCGTGGTGCCCATCGGCACCTCGATCAGGCCGGAGTTGTTGATCTTGCCGGTGAGGGCGAAGACCTTGGTGCCCTTGGATGTCGCCGTGCCGATCTTGCTGAACCACATGCCGCCCTTGAGCAGGATCACCGGGATGTTGGCGAGCGTCTCGACGTTGTTGATGACCGTGGGCCGGCCCCAGAGGCCTTTGACGGCCGGGAAGGGAGGGCGCGGCGTCGGCATGCCGCGCTTGCCTTCGATGGAGGCGAGCAGGGCGGTCTCCTCGCCACAGACGAACGCGCCCGCGCCCAGGCGGATCTCGATGGTGAACGAGAAGTCGCTGCCGAGGATGCCCTCGCCGAGCAGGCCGTAGTCGGTGGCCTGCTGGATGGCGGTCTCCAGGCGCTGGATCGCGAGCGGGTACTCCGCGCGGATGTAGATGTAGCCCTTGTTGGCCCCGATCGCGTAGCCCGCAATGGCCATCGCCTCAAGCACCGAGTGGGGGTCGCCCTCGAGCGTGGAGCGGTCCATGTAGGCGCCCGGGTCGCCTTCGTCGGCGTTGCACACCATGTACTTCTGGCCCGGGGGCTGCACGGCCGCGAACTCCCACTTCTTGCCCGTGGGGAAGCCCGCGCCGCCGCGGCCGCGGAGGCCGGACTTGGAGACCTCGTCGATCACGTCGCGCGGCTTCATCTCGAACAGCGCCTTTTCCAGCGCCTTGTAGCCGTCGCGGGCGATGTATTCGTCGATCTTGTCCGGGTCGATCACGCCGCAGTTGCGCAGCACGATGCGGAACTGCTTCTGGTAGAAATCGATGCCCTCGATGCCGACGTGGCGCTTGCTCTGGTTCTTGTCGTAGAGCAGGCGCGACACGACGCGCCCTTTGACGATGTGCTCCTTGACGATCGCCTCGGCGTCCTCGGGCTTCACCTCGACGTAGAACGTATCCTGCGGAAGGATCTTGACGATCGGCCCCTTCTCGCAGAAGCCCAGGCAGCCGGTCCGCACGACCTGCACGTCGTTGACCAGCCCCTGCTGCTCAACCGCCTTTTTCAGCGCGCTGAACAGCGCGACGCCCTGGCTGGACTCGCAGGCTGATCCGCCGCAGACCAAAATGTACTGTGTGTAGCCCATGGTGTTTTTCCCCGCTCAGCGAACAATGTCCATTGCCGGCTTGTCGCAAATGTGGTTGTCGATCAGGTGCTTGTTGATGATGTGGTCGTTCACGATCTTCCGGCCGGTCGCGGCGTCCACGTTGCCGTAGATCACCGTGGGCATGTTCGGGACGACCACCTCGACGGTGGGCTCGGAGTGGCAGAGGCCCATGCAGCCGGTCTGGCTCACGAGCGCGCAGCTGACGCCCCGGGCGTCCAGCTCGTCGATGATCGCGCTGAACGTCTCCTTCGCGCCGGCGGCGATGCCGCAGGTGCCCATGCCGACGATGACCTTCACGTCCTTGTTCGAGGGGTCGCGCTTCACCATCGCCTTCTGTTGCTCTTCACGCAGCTTGCGCAAATCACTCAGCGTCAACTTTGCCATTGTGCGGCTCCTTTTTTCCCGTTCAGGTAGTGACGGTTCCTCGAACCGTCTGCGGGCGCCTCGGGGGAGGCGACCCTACCGTGCGTCATTCAAACACGTCTCTTGCGATTCCAGATAGGCCTTGGCCAGCGCCAGGCTCGCGGCTTCCCGCAGGTTCCCGAGGGCGTCGGCCAGCTCCCTCCTCGAAACCGAATAGCCGTCGGCCGGCGTCTTCCGCGTCAGGGCCAGCTCGTACGCGCCCTCGAAGGCCATCAGCCCGAGAACGGTGGACGGCAGGTCGCCCAGCGGCGGGGTGTCGATGTGCTTCGCGTCGAGCGTGAAGCGCACCGCCGTGCCTTCGCCGAGCGTCGAGTGGATGTCCACCGCCCCGCCGACCGCCTCGGCGGTCTGGCAGAGGAGGGGGAGCCCCAGCCCCACGCGGCGCCGGTCGTGCTTGCCGGCCTCGCTGTAAAAGGGCTCCACCGCCCGCGCCACCGTGGCCTCGTCCATACCCTTGCCGTTGTCCGCCACGCGAACTTCAATCCTGTCCGGCCCCGTAAACACGTCCAGCTCCACCCGCGACGCCCCCGCTTCGATCGCGTTCTGCACCAGATCGGCGATGGTGTCGCAGACGGACGCGTGCACGACTTAGGCCTTCCGAATCTTCGCGACGATGCCGTGCAAATCCTTGGTCTGGACCTTGCCGAACACCTCGCCGTTAATGACCATGACCGGAGCCAGCCCGCAGCAGCCGAGGCAGCGGACCGCCTCCACGGAGAACTCGCCGTCCGGAGTGACGGTGTTGAGGCCCACGCCCAGAATGCCCTGCAGCTCTTGGATGATGTCCTCGCCGCCCTTCAGGTAACAGGCGGTGCCCATGCAGACCTGGATCTGGTTGCGGCCCGGCTTCTTCAGCTTGAAGAAATTGTAGAACGTGATGACGCCGTAGATCTTGGCGAGGGGCACGTCCAGCAGGTCGGCCACTTCGAAGGCCACCTCCCGGGGAATATAGCCGTAGGCCTGTTGCACGCGGTGCAAGACCATGATTAGATTGCCCGGTTTGCTCTTCCACTTGGCGATAAAGGCTTTCAGCTCGGGCGTCAGCTTCTGAAGGCCCTCGGCCGGTTTCGTAGCGGTGCTCACGGTTATTCACCTCCACGTTACCCGGGCCTTGAACCGCATCAAGGCCGGGGGGTTCGAAAAAAGAATCTTAAAAGTTTCTCAAATGCCGGGACTGGTGCCAAGCCAAAAGAGGCCTCTTTTTCAGATTGTCCAAAATGAGCCCCTCGGCTACCATTGAGCTTTTATCACTGAACAGGTCCGGAGCGCCGTCGCTCCGGGGCGCCCGCGGGCGCCGCAAGCGAGGCTTTCTTATGACGATTCTCGAGGTTTCCGAGGTGCTGAAGGCGGAGGTTCTGGTCAAGGGCGAGGGCTGCCACCGGGCGATCCGGCACGTGGTCGCGTCCGATCTGATGAGCGACGTGCTGCTCGTGGACGAGGAGGACATGCTGCTGCTGACGTCGCTCGCGAGCGACCAGGTGCTGCGCACGGCGCAGATCGTCAGCGCGGTCGGCGTGATCGTGGTCAACGGCAAGCCCCTCCCGTCGTCGATGGTCAACGTCGCCAACGACTTGCGCATGACGCTGGCCACGTGCAAGCACTCCAAGTACGCCGCGTGCGTGGCCGTCTCCGGCGCGCTGAAAGCCCCATGAGCGAGGCGCCCCAGACGCCGCCCGCCCCCGCCGGGGCTGATGCGGAGCCGGCCGCCGAAAACGAGCCGCTGGTCCTCCTCGAGCTGATCCAGCGCCTCAAAGTGCGCGACGTCATGACCCGCGAGCTCGCGACGGTTCCGCGCTCCGCGACCCTGCGCCAGGCGCAGGAGCTGATGCGCGAGAAGAAGATCAGCGGCGTGCCGGTCGAGGAGAAAGGCCGCTTTTTCGGCCTGGTCAGCATCGACGACATCATCCGCGCGCTCGTCGCGGGCACCATCGACGACCCGTGCCACAACCACATGACCACCAAGCTGGTCGTGCTCGAAGACGACATGCCGCTCTCCTTCGCGCTGCGCTATTTCGACCGCTACCGCTACGGCCGCTTCCCCGTGCTCAACCGCGACCAGCGGCTCGTCGGCATCGTGTGCCAGCGCGACATCAACCGCGCCCTGCTCGAGGAGCTGACCCACGAGCTGAACCGCATCGAGAACGTCACGGTTCAGGCCTCGGACAAGGGGGGCGCCTACAACATCTACGTGCTGCGCGAGTTTCCCATCTGCAAGTACGACTTCGAGAACGCGGGCAAGGCCGCCAACCAGATCAAGAAGGTCCTGCAGGAGAAGAAGTTTCCGCCCAAGGTCATCCGCCGCATCGCCGTGGCGGCCTACGAGCTGGAGATCAACCTCTGCGTGCACTCCGACGGCGGCGTGCTGTCGTGGCTGATATCCAACGGCCGCGCCGAGATTGTCGCGCGCGACGCCGGGCCCGGCATCGAGGACGTCGAGTGGGCCTGCCGCGACGGCACCTCCACCGCCAACGAGTGGGTCCGCTCGCTCGGCTTCGGCGCAGGCATGGGCCTCGCCAACGTCAGGCGCGTGTCGGACGAGTTTGAGATCACGTCCAAGAAAGGGTCGGGCACGACGGTCAAGGCCGTGATCAACATCGAGGAGCGGAGCGCATGACCATACGGGATCTCATCGACGCGTGCGGCTTCGAGCGGGTTCTGGTGCCGGATGAGGGCGCGGAGGTCTCCGCCGCCTACACGTCGGACTTGCTCAGCGACGCCATGGCGCACTGCCCGGACGGCGCGGTGCTCGTGACGGTGCAGAACCACACGAATGCCGTGGCCGTCTGCACGCTGGTCGGCGCGCCCGCGATCCTGATCGTCCACGCCCGCGAGGTTCCGGCGGAGATGCGCGCCGCGGCCTCGCGCGAGGGCGTGGCGCTGCTGCGCACGAAGGACGACCAGTTCGGCGCCTCGTGCCGCCTCGGCGCGGCGCTGGGGCTGTTGCCCATCGACAGAAGCGAGTGATTCGCTTCAATCGATTGAGCCGGTTCAAACGAAACAAGGAGCCATGATGAAGCAAGGCCTGACACTGTCGCTGGCGCTGCTGCCGCTGCTGGCGCTGGCGCAGTCGATCGAGATCACGGCGGACCGCACGAACGCGGTGTACGCGTGCGGCGAGCCCGTCGCCTTCACGGTCCGCGTGCTCGGCGCGGAGAAGCTGCCGGCCGCGTCCAACCGCCTGAACGTGTGCGTCAGCAACTTCGGGACGCAGACTGTCTACGCGGCCGCTTTCGACCTCGCGGCGGGCAACCCCGTCACGGTTACGGGCGCGCTGCGCGAGCCCGGCTTCCTCAAGTGCGTGGCCACGGTCAAAGCGGGCCGGGAGCACCGGGCTGTCTGCGGCGTCGCGGTCGAGCCCGAGAAGATCGCCGCCGGCTCGGCGCGCCCGGCGGACTTCGACGCGTTCTGGGACGCCGCCGTCAAGCGGCTGGACGCCGAGGTCCCGCTCGATCCGCGCCTGGAGCGGCTCGACAATTACTGCAGCGCGAAGGCCGAGTGCTTCCGCGTCAGCTTCGCGACCTTCGACAGCCAGCGCGTGTACGGGTTTCTGAGCGTGCCGAAGGGGCAGGGGCCCTTCCCGGTCGAGGTCAACGTGCCCGGCGCGGGCCCTGGGGCGAGCATGCCGAACGCGGTCATGGCGGAGAAGGGCTACATCTTCCTCGTCATGAACGTGCACCCGTTCGAGCCGTCGACGAACGCCGCGGCGCAGAAGCAGCTCTACGCCGAGCAGGACGCGCGCCTGCTGGCGCAGTACGGCGTGCCGCGCTACTGCCAGGCCGGCGCGACGAGCCGCGAGACCTACTTCTACTACCGCATCATCCTGGGAATCAACCGCGCGGTGAACTGGCTCGCGGCGCGGCCGGACGCGGACAAAGCGCGCTTCACGTACGGCGGCACGAGCCAGGGCGGGGGCTTCGGCTTCATCCTCTGCGGGCTGAACCGGAACTTCACGAAGGGTGTCATCCACGTGCCGGCCCTCACCGACCTGCTCGGCTTCCAGAAGGGGCGCGACTCGGGCTGGCCCAAGCTGGTCGAGAACAACAAGCCAGCGGACCGGGAGGCGGTGGCCCAGGTGGCCCCGTACTTCGACGGCGCGCACTTCGCGGCCCGCATCACGTGCCCGGTGCGGCTGACGGTCGGGTTCATCGACGAGACCTGCCCGCCCGCGGCGGTCTACTCCGGCTACAACGCCCTGCGCGTGAAGGACAAGGCGATCGCGCACGGCATCGGCATGCCGCACCACATCTTCCCGCAGTTCTACCAGCAGTGGGACCAGGAGTGGCTGAGGCAGAAGTAGCGGTGCGTTACCGGTTACGGGTTGGGCGTTACAAGCTGGGGCTGGAAATTTCCGCCGCCGCCGCGGATTTTGCGCTTGAAGCGGCGCGGGCTAATCGCGTATGATGCCGCTCGATTTTATCAAACCAGTGTTTCGTGGAGAGGTGGCCGAGTGGCTGAAGGCAGTGGTTTGCTAAACCGCCGTATCGGATAAAACCGGTACCGGGGGTTCGAATCCCCCCCTCTCCGCCAGTTATTGCGCCGCGTAAAGAGTTATCAAATAACTATTTACGCGGTTTTTTTATTCCTCTATCATGTACCCATTATGTAGCCAAAGTGTCGTTTTTCGAGACCCCAACAGTATCAAATCGGGAGAAACGCCATGTCACTCTACAAGCGCCCCACAAGCCGGTTCTGGTGGTTCAAGATCCGGACCCCTGACCGGAAGTGCATCCAGAAGTCCACGAACACCGACGACCGGGAAAAGGCGGCAATGGTGGAACAGGCCGTCATCAAGGCTTACGGCAAGAACACGCCCATCTCCAAAATGCACGCCATGATCGATATGATCTATGGCGCTGACGCGAGCGGCTTGCCGCTCGCGGAAATCTGGCCCACCTATTGCCAGTGGCGAGAGGCCACCAACAAGACGACCGGCGAGACCACGCTGCGCAAACGCCGTAACGCGATCGAGCGCTTCATCGACTGGGCCAGGAAGAACTGGCCGAACGCGACGACCGCGGAGTCCGTCGACCGGCAGGTCGCCGTCGCCTTCGCGGCCTCGCTCGCCGCCGAGGGCACCAAGGGCAAGACCCGCAAGAACATCATCGGTGACTTGTCCACCTTGTGGGAGTCCCTGCGCCGCGTCAGGGACGATCTGAAAAACCCGTGGCCGCTGGTGCGTCCGGACGCCCACGACAGCGAGCGGGGCAAGCCCTTCACACGGGAACAGGAGAAGGCCGTGCTCGCGGAGGCGGCGAAGGGTGACGCGCACTGGCATCTGGCGTCCCTCATCGCGCGGTACACCGGCCTGCGCTACAGCTCGGTGGCGCGGTTGACCTGGAAGGAAATCGACTTTGAGGCAGGCGTCATCCGCCATACGCCGCCGAAGACCGCCCGGCACAAGATCGAGGTGTTGCTGCCCATCGCAGCGAAATTGCGCCCCGCTCTGGAGAAGGCGTGGGCGGATAGACCCGCGCCGGCACCCCGAACGGAAGCCAAAGGCAAGCCGAAGAGGCGCATGCTCGACGCCAGTAACGTCCTGCCTCTGCACGCGGCCTATTACCCTGATCCGGAGCAGAAAGGCGGGCCGGGGGCTTTCGCGCCGGTCCTCACGGCGGCCAAAATCGGCCCGGGCTACACGTTCCACTCGTGGAGGCACACGTTCCGCACGAGGCTGAGCGAGGCGGGGGTGTCGGACGATCTGGCTAAACGGCTAGGGGGTTGGACCGAGGACGCGACAGCGGCCCGCTACGACCACGCTGAACGCGTGACTGAAATGCTCGCCGCCGTGGACTCGGCCAGTTGATTTGGAAAGGTAAGGCCAGCCGCACACGTTCCGCACCCGGTTGAGCTAGGCGGGGGTGTCGGAGAATCTGGCTAATAGGCCGGGGGCTGGACCGAGGACGCCACGGCGGCCCGCTACGACCACGCTGAACGCGTGGAGGAACTGCGGGCGGAGATGGCGAAGGGACGCGATGGCGGCTCGGTTGCTATTTGATTGCTTTTTGCCGGTTGGAGATTGACAGGGGCGTGTTCAAGGGGGTATGTTACGAATATTTTCATAAACGGGGTGAAAATATGCGTAGTCTCGGCCTTTTGTTGACGTGTCTGCCGGTGCTGTGCGCGACCGCGGTCACGCTCGACATGGCTCAGCTGCCCGGCCCGGCCTTCGCCGACAAAGAGGTCTCGGGCGACGCCGCGCTGCCGGGCAACCGGCTTGAAAAGCTCCGCACGTTCCGGCTTGAGATGACCTTCACCTCGACGCCCTCGAATAACGTGCAGGTCGCCTTCGGCCGTGACGACAGGCCCGCCGACGGCAGGCTCGCCGCCGAGGAGACCGCCTTCATCGTGGGCTGGGACTGCGGCGAGTGGTTCCTGCGCCCGCAAGGGCTGAGGGAGAGGTTCACGTTCGTCTCCGCCGCCACCAACGCCACGCGCACGCTGACCGCCAGCATCCGCTTGATGTCGCAAGGCGTCTGCCAGACGCCCGTGTTCAAGGACGGCGGCGCCGCCTTCACGTTCGAAGGCCTTCAGCTCACGCCTTTCCCGGACTGGTTGAAGCCGGATCTGTGGACGCACATGAGGGTGACGGTCAGGGGTTCGGACGTGCCCGAGGAGTGCCTCAAGGCCGTGTTCGCACCCGACGGGGCAAGAATCTTCCTGCAATAAGGGACGCAACCATGAACGAGACCTCCCCCGCCCTCGCCCTCCTGGTCACCGCCCTGTTCATCCTCTGCGGTATCGCCAGGCTCGTCGAGGCCGAACTCCGCGACCCGGTCTTGGCCGAACTGATCCGGCGCTACCTCAGCCTCCGCCCCCTAAAGAAGCTGCTCATCGGCGCTTTCGTGGTGGAGTTCTGCTTGCTCGGCGGATCTAAGCCGACCAACTGGCAGCAGCAGGCGTCGTCCCCGCTGCCCGTCGCCGAAGCGGAGATGACGCTCACCGAATCGGTCGACGCCATTCCTGTTGCGGGTGGAGGGTCACTGCTGATGTCGCTGACGGAGGGCGGCGAGCCTTTGCGGCTCACGAGTAACCAGTACGCGGCCGGGTTCGCGCTTTTGCCCAGGGCCTATACCAACACGGCGTGGCTGACGTTGCCCTCCAACGCGGTCGTCCACGCGCCTTGGGCGTTCTACGGCGTGGCCGAGGACACCTTCTGGCTGCCCGCCACCAACTGGAGCTTCGTTCTCGGCACGAACGCCGCCGAAGGCGCGCACGTGTCAAGCTCGGGCACGCTCTCGTTCGACACCGGCACGCCCAAGGGGTCGCCGCGTGCGGCGGCGACGCCCGACGGCGACACCATCAGCTTCCTGGCCCCGCTGCAGGGCGGCCTCGGCACGGTGCCGCCGCAGGGCCGGTTCTGGCACGCGGTCACGGCCAGTAACAGCGTGCTCATGACCTGGCAGGACCTGTACGCCGGGCGCGACACGAATTCGCCCGTCACGTTCCAGACCGAACTGTTCGCCAGCGGCGATTTCGCCTACCGTTACTCCTTCACCAACACGGTCGCGCTCACCAACTTCGTCATCGGGGCCCAGCACAACGGCGGTGGCGAGACCTACGCACTCGACGCCACCAACAAACTCATCAACGGCCTAGAAGTGCGCTGGCGTGCCTTCGGCATGCTGGATCCGGGCGTCGACGACCATGACGATGACGGGCTCTCCACGTATGACGAGGTGATGACCTACGGCACCGACCCGACGATGCCGGACACGGATCTCGACGGGCTGACCGACTTCGAAGAGCTTTCGGCAGGAACAAGCCCGCTGGCGCGCGACTTCGACGGTGACGGCATCCCGGACGGCGGCGACCCGAACCCGCTGAGTTCCGACACCGCCGACCTCGACGGCGACGGCCTGCCCGACGCGTGGGAAGTCCATTGGTTCGGCGGCACCAACGTGACCGACAGCGCGGGGGCCGACACGAACGGAGACGGGTTCAGCGACCGCTCTAACCTGCTGGCCGGCGCAAACCCCGCGTTCGCCGTCTGCGCGGTGACCACGTCGCGCGGCCCTCATCTGTTCGCGTGGACGCGCGCACCTGCCGCCACCAATTACAGCGCGGCCGTGTCCTGCGGCGGCACGGGCGTCTGGACGTGCGTGACGAACGTCTGCACCTTGTCGGTCACCGGCGACTTCACGTCGGCCGAGCACACGCTGACCGTCACCGCCGCCTGCACGAATGGCCCCGCGCTTGAGGCGTCCTCCGGATTACGCCAGCCGTCGCGGCCCAACCTGACCGTGTGGCGGATCGCGGATCCGTTCGCCACGGAATCGCCGTCCAACAACGCGGCGGTGTTGGAACGCACGTTCCGCATCGGGCGCGTCCGCCAGTGGCAGCAGTACTACGTGTCGGCCGGGCACGACTCCGCCGCGCCCTGGTCGCTGGACGGCCTGCGGCTGGAGTGGCGCGACAGCACGGGCGCGGCGGGGACGAACAGCGCCTCGCCCGCGGGCGACAGCTTGGCGCTCGCGGTCGGGCCCGACGCGGACACGCTCACCGTAAGGCTCGTCACCACGCGCGGCGGGGGGCTGGCCCGCTCGCCGAGGACACTGAACCTGCTCGGCTGGTCGCCTGCGGTGGCGTTCGGCACGAACGCGACGCTGGTCGCGGCGGACGGCGAGCGGGCGCTGGTGGTCGTGACGGGGCAGGACGGGCTGCCGCTCAACGTCTCGTTCGGCGTCGACGCCGCCGGAAGACCCTGCAACGCGCCGTTGAGCGACAGTGAGAGAGCGGCCCTCCTGCAGCCGCTCGGGCCTGCCGTGCCCGACGTGTTGGTGGAGACTGACGCGAATGGGTTACCCGTCTCGGGCAGGCTGACGTCGGCCATGTGCGGCATGTACGCGGTCAGTATGCCCGGCGGCGGCCCGCTGGAAGCCGAAAATCCCTCGGGCGGCGGGGGCGGCAGCCAACCCCGGCCTGACGTGTGGCCGGGGACGGGCCCCGAATTCGCTTACTATATCAGCCCGGTGGTCTCGCACGTGCAAGGCGACGACACCGCCCGGCGCTGGACATGCGGCGACGACGACTACCCGTTCGACCGCGAGTGCCTGCGCGAGGGGTTTGAGAACGGCGGCTGCGTGTTCGACGGCGATCCTGTCGAAGATCCGCAGCCGGCGGGCTTCGAGGTCTCGCTCGGCCAGCTCGTTCCCGGCGGTGTCTTCACCATCGAGATCGGAGAGAACACGTACCAGGAGCCGCCGGCCTTCTACGCCTGGGACGGCGACGAGCAGCAAAAGGGCGCGACGGTCAAATACGGCGAAACGGTGGTCTGGGGCGAATCTGTCCAGCGCCAGCCCGTAAGCCGTGAGAGTCCCTGCTGGGGGGCGGTCTGGGACGGGGAGTGCGGCGGCTGCGGCGGCTCCGCCGGGACTTGCGCCGGCGGCGACTGCTCGGCGTACGAGGGCGACGGTTTCGGTTCGATACGTTTCCGCGTCCCGCTCGGTCAGACCGGCTACGAGACGAGCGCCGGATTCCTGTGGTTCGACATGGATACGGTGCAGGCGGTCACGCCCGCGTCGTTCAGGATCGCCCACGACCCGGCGACGGTCATCCGGCGCGACGCGGCCGGCGCGGTCACCAACGCGGTGCGCTCGGGAGCGGGCGGACGCGACGTCCGCATCGACACCGTCGCGGACGGCGTCCGCGTGTCGGTGCGCGACACCGGCGATGCGACCGAAGACCGCTCGTGGACCATCACCAACGCGACCGGTTCGCTGACGTTTGTTAAGAAGGACGGGGCCGGCAACGTGCTGAGGAACGTCTCTTACAGCGTGCCCTCAGGAACCTGGAGGCGGATTGACAACGACACGGGTGTCTTGGAAACGCTTCTCCGCTTCGGTAACGTGACCAATGGCGAGGAATGCGTGGAGACGATCACAAGCGACCAAAGAACGGCTGCACTGTCTGGCCATGCGATTTTTCGAACGCTGATCGGTTCCGACACCGCGGCGGTGGTGCGGGAGATTCGCAGGAGTGAGCTGGAGAGGGACGGCGCAATGCGATTATGGCGGACCACCTATATGACCTACTGGGAGGACAGCCTCAACTCGCTGGTCAACGGCAGCCCCAAGTTCAGGTATTCGGACGGCGGTGACTGGGACTACCGCGCCTTCGACAGTCAGGGACGCGAGACCCTGCGCGTGGAAGTCCTCGACGGCTCGGGGCACCCGCCGTTTGTGAACGACCCCACGCCCTTCGCTTTTTCGTCTTCCAGCTCTTATCCGGCGCTCACGGGGCTGGTGACCGTGACCTCCTACGCGCCCGTGCTGGACGACGGCGATAGCCTCGAAGATTCGCTCGAGCCGCGCCAGGTCTCGCGCTACGCGGTGCGCGGCGGCGCCCCGGCTCTTATTTCGCGCGAGTGGCACGTCTATACGCGGGGAACGACAGGGGACTGGCCTTCGGTCACGCGCCGCGACATCCGGGCCGCTTCGCAAGCGGCGGCGGCGGGCGGCGTAGGCAACGCCGAGAGCGTCTTCGTGTCGGTGGTCGACGACGCCTCGGTGCCGCCGCTCATGCGCGGGCGTCCGCTGTGTGAGACGCAGGCCGACGGCACGGTCCTGTCGTGGGAGTATGCGATCGCCGCCGGCATGCTCACCGTGACCTCGCGTCGGGGTGCCGTCGCCAACGTGAGCACCTACGAGGTCGAGACGCTAGACGCGACCTTCGGGCGGACGCTGTCACGCGAGACGCGGCTCTACACCGGCGGCGGGACCGGGCCGCTGCTCAGTTCAGAGACGCGCGGCTATGATGCCGAGGGCCGCTTGCTCGCGACCTCCTACTCGGACGGCACCTGCGAGTCCAACGTCTGGGGCTGCTGCCAGCTCGACGCCAAGATCGCCCGCAACGGCACACGCACCGACTACAGTTCCGTCCCCGGCGACAACCACAAGAGCGTGACCGAGCAGACCTCGTTCGGCGGCCTACCCGGCGCAAACGGCTGCCCGGCCGTGGAAAGCTACACGGATGGCGCGGGGCGCGAGACCGGCAGCGTGACCCGTGTCTATTCCGGCGGCAATCCCGTAGCGGGCTACGCGCCGCAGGTCACTGCCACCTCGTACCCTGACGGCACGCGCTTCCGGTCGGTGACGGGCGACCCGTTCGGTGTCGCGACCGCCCGGTGCAACTATCTCGGCGCGAATTACGAGGCGGATGAAACCGTTTCCGGCGGAGTGACCCATCGCGAGACCCGCGTCAGCGGCGGCGCGACGATGGAAGAGAATCAGTGGATTGATCCGGTCAGCGGCGCGGCGAAGTCGTTGCGCACGCGCACGGAAACCGCATGGGACGGGGAGGGCCGCGAAATCGAAACGGTCTCGTCAAGCCGCGACGGCGGGCCGTGGACAGCCGCATCAGCGACCGTGCGTGACTTGCTCGGGCGCGAGGTATCGGTGTCGGCCGCCGGCTTCGGCGGCGCTATGCTCGTAGCGTCGAACACCTATGACAACACCGGGCGGAGGATCCAGACGCTGAGCCATGACGGCTCCCGCGAGTTCTACACATACGACGCGCTCGGCAACCGCGCGGGCGTCATCCGCGTCGCCGCCGGTCAGGCGCTGCAGTTCGATCCGGAGACGTTCACGCTGCAGTCCGTCATCGAGCTGGACGCGTATTCGGTTGAGGAAACGACGGCATGGAAAGAGGAGGGCGACCTCGGCCTCTCCGCGCATGGCGTGCCGACAGCCTGGTGGGACTGCGCGGCGACGGTCAGCCATCTGCCGGGACAGGGGGGAGTCACCACGTCGGTGAGGCGTGTGCAGCTCACCGGACTGTCGACGGCCTGCGTCGCGCGGACGGTCACGACCGACGTCGAAGGCGTCTCGGAGATCGAAAGCGAAGCGCTCGACGCGGCCGGCGCATCGAAAACCGTGACCCGCCTCAACGCGGCGACGGGCGCGTTCGAGACCTCGACGTTCGTCGCCGGCATCGAGGTCGCGCGTACCAACTCGCTCGGATCTTCCGCGTCCTATTCGTTCGACGGCTTCGCGCGGCGGACTTCTGAGGAGGGCCGGGCGGGCGCGCGCGTCCTGCGCGCGGTGACCGGCTATCGCGACGACGGCTCAACGGCGTTCGATTCGCAGATCTCCGGCGCGACGACCAACGTCACGGCCTATTCGGCTCGGCAGTACCTGGAATCGCCCGCGGGCGTGTACAGCGTGACGGCGACCGACGCGCTGGACAACCAGACCGTGCGGTACTACCACCCGTCCGGAGGGGGGGATGCCTATCGCGTCGAAGGCGCGGCGTATCCGACCGACACTGCGCGGGACGCGGACGGCAGGCAATCCGAACTGCGGACGTGGCGCGACGAATCGGGCCAGCCCGACGTCACGCGCTGGCGCTACGACGCCGCCACGGGGCTGCTCACGAACAAGGTCTACGCGGACGGCAAAGGCCCGGCGTACACGTACACGGCCGACGGCAGGCCGGCTTCGCGCACGTGGGCGCGGGGCGTCACCGCGACCTATGCGTACGCCAACAACGCCGACGGCGGCGTGCAGATCGTCGGCTATTCCGACTCCACGCCCTGCGTGACCAACCGTTACGATCTTGCCGGCAGGCTCACGGGCGTTCAGGACGGCGCGGGATCGCGCACCCTGTCCTACGACGCCAAGGGCCGGCTCACCGCCGAGACCAACTCGCTGGCTGTCATCACGCGGACGTATGACGCGCTGGGCTTGCCTTCGTTTTTTGCCGTCGACAGCGAAGACGGCACCGCTTATGCTTATGACAATCTCATGCGCCTGACCAACGTTTCCGTGGGCGGACTGTCCTTTGGCTACACGTATTTGCCGCAGTCGAGGTTGATCGCGTCAATGACGAATTCTTCCGGTATCGGGTGGCGACGAATTTACGAGGCCAACCGCGACTTGGTTGCAGCCGTAACCAATTTCTGCGGAACGACCGCCGTCACAGGCTTCTCTTATGCGAACGACGCGCTGGGTAGGCGTGTCGCCCGCAACGGCGACGCGTTCGCCTACAACGCCCGTTCGGAACTGACAAATGCCGTCATCGGCGTCGACGCTTACGGATACGTTTACGATTGCATCGGCAATCTTCTGCTTTCCGCCGCCAATACCGTTTCCAACACGTACACGGCGAACGCCCTCAACCAGTATGACGTCATCACCAACTCCGCGTTCTCAACGTCTTCGCGTGAGACAATTCCGGTCTATGACTGCGACGGCAACATGCTCACCAATGGCGTCTGGGCTTACGCGTGGGATGCGGAGAACCGCATGACGGGCGCTCTTTCGAACGGATCGGTTCGCGTAACGAACGCCTACGACTATCAAGGGCGTCGCATCCTGAAGAGCGCGGGTTCCGTGACAAACGACTTCGTTTATGACGGCTGGAATCTCTATCGCGAAATCGAGACTGCCGGGCGCGTGACGGTGACCAACATCTACGTCTGGGGCTTGGACCTGAGCGGCACCTTGCAGGGTGCGGGCGGCGTCGGCGGGCTGCTGGCCGTCCTGCGGAACGGCGTTCCCTACTTCCCGTGCTATGACGCCAATGGCAATGTCACGGACTACTTGGATGCGAACGGAACCGTCGTGGCGCACCGCGAATACGGTCCTTTCGGGATGACAACAGTTGCCGCAGGCCCGCTCGTCCACGACCTCCATTTCTGGTTCTCAACTAAGTATCTGGATGAGGAGACAAGGCTCTACTATTACGGATACCGCTACTACCTTCCGGAATTAGGAAGATGGTTGAATCGTGACAACATCGGCGAAGATGGGGGACTGAACTTGTACGCGATAACGGGAAATGATCCGGCGAACAAGACGGACTATTTGGGGATGGCAAGTGTCCCGTGGGATGAAATTGCACGTATACAACATTTCGACATGCTAAAGAAACAACTGAAAAGCCAATTGCGTAGCATGTGCCCCGAATCGGCGACAAGATGGAAGAAAGATGGTGTGAGTAATAGATGCTGCCGCCCAGATATTTGCAAAGAGGAGGCGGAACGTCTGTCAGATAAGTACATCAACAAGTTAGAAGAGGCTTATCGCTGGCGGAGAGGGCCGGGTGGATATTGGGGAAACTACGGCCCTGGTCCTTTTCGTGGGAAAACCGCTGAGGAATTTCGAGACACAGATTTGACATGCGCCGGGTGGGCGGATTTGGCACTGAAGGCTCTCGACCATCCAGCAAGTACTTCTCAATGCTGGAGTTTCAAAATCGAACAGTTCAATCTGTTTTGGTTGACTTGGCACGAGTGGGGTTCTCTGCAGATAATGGATGGGGCGAAAGTCAATCTCGATCCATATCCTAGCGGTGGTAAATGGTATTGAGGGTACAATCATGAGACTCAGGAGACGGTGCCATATTGTTGCTGGTGTTGTGTCCATTATTGTGTCAATTCTCATTGGTATAACCTTCGTTTATGGGTTGATAACAAATGTTGTGTCAGCAACGACTGGAACTCATCGTGAGTATTTGAGGAAGGCAGGGACAGCTATTGCTCGTGGCCTAAGAGAAAACAATGCGTTTCCAAGGGATTGTCGCGCGACTGAACGAAAGACTGACAACCGGTTGAGTAGTCTCATTAACGTCGAGCAAATGTTATCAAAATACGGTGGCGTGAACGACAGAGACATGCCAAAGCGTTACTTTGATGCCAACATCTGGACCGTTATAGAGAATATCCCAAACGATCCCCCTCCGAATCTAATCGTTCTAGCAACACGGAACGTTGACTCGTCATCGCTGAGAACGAGGTTAACGGACGAGGATCTACAGAAGCACATTCGGTTTAAAGATAAGAAGGACGATTTGTGGATATTGAATCAGATTGCCGTTTTTGTCTATGCGGACGGTTTGGCTTTTGGTTTTAAGGTGGCAGCCTCCTCGTCAAAAACGCCGAACAGAGCAACTTATGAAGCCGTCTATCGCGGCCAACCCTTTGACCTCACGACAAATGCTGTAGACGGTTTGCAGGTCAAATATCTCACGTCCGATGGCGAGACTACCCCAACCAATGACTAAGCGGTTTTAATAGACTCTCGGTTTTCATACAAGAAGCAAACTGATGGATAATCGTACTGACCGCCGTAAGAACTCCGATTGTCTGGAAACCATCACCTATTCTTCCAAAAGCTATGGATGCGCAGGGAACGAAGTATCAGTCGTGCGTTATGCCTTGGGCCGTCGCACGCTGCGTTTCGACGCCGCTCCGGCCTTGTCCGCAACCAACGTGTTCGCCTATAATCAGCGTTCGGAGGTCACGAACGCGGAGATGAGCGCTGCGACATACAGCTATGTCTACGACGACATCGGCAACCGCAAGCAAGCCCTGTCCAACGACGTGGCGTGCACGTACTCCGCGAACTCGGTGAACCAGTACTACGCCGTGACCAACGCCGGCGCGTGGCTGCCGGTCACGCATGATAGCGACGGCAACATGACGCGGTTGGGCGGCAGGTCCTACGCTTGGGACGCCGAAAACAACATGCGACGTTCGGCGCCGATCGTCAACAGCAACGGTAACGTCCGCGTGGACAACGTCTACGACTACATGAACCGGCGCGTGTCGAAGACCGTGAGCGTGTTGACCGACTACATCCCCTTCACCGGCATCGGCCAGCCCTTCAGCGCCGGCGAGTGGGTTCCGTCGAACACGACCTGGTACGTCTGGGACGGATGGAACGTCGCCGCAGAGATCCGAATCGACTACGGCGCAGGCACGACTAACGTTCATTATTACACTTGGGGCCTTGACCTGTCAGGCTCGATCCAAGGCGCGGGCGGTGTCGGCGGCCTGCTGGCCGACACAACCTGTAACAGCCAACTCGTAACTTGTAACACTTACTACCCGACTTACGATGCAAACGGCAACGTCACCGAATACTTCGACGCCACAGGTGCCGTACGCGGCCACTTCGAGTATTCGGCCTTCGGCGAGACCACAGCCAAGTCCGGCGACCTCGCCGACACCTTCACGCACCGCTTCTCAACCAAGCCGTTCGACGCTGAGACGGGCATCAGCAAGTACCAGCAGCGCGACTACATCCCGCCTCTTGGGCGTTGGGCGAGTCGTGATCCGATAGGTGAGTCTGGTGGCATGAATCTTTTACTGCTTGCCGGTAATCAGCCCTTCAATCTTGTGGATGCAGACGGAAGAGTTGCAACGAAATGGCCCTTGCCCCCTGGATCTGGTTTCGAGACACCACCAACGCTACAGACCTACTCGTGGCCCGCACTAGAGGCATTGATTGAGTTACGACGATTTGATAACTCGTCTAAATCATGTGATAATTGTTGCAAAGGCTGTGATGTGTCTTTGACACTTGCTGGGAGCACTGTTTCCGCCTCTTTTGTTAGCGCGCGAGCCATAGTATCTGTCAAGAACTACTGTAAGAGTAGATCAAAGACATGCGATTGCGCCTTGAAACCAGAGATATTCTGGTGGAACTGTTATGACAAGAGTTTTGTTGGCCCGTCTTCTTCTTTCACCAAATACGCTTCACCGGGCTGGAAACCAAATTGGTGGCCGGGAGACCCGGGCCGTATCGCTGTTACCGCATACCTTGTCTATGATGAATGCCAAGATGGCAAACTATACACGCGATCAGTCTCTGCTGAGAAACACCTTACATGGACATGGAATTATCAGACATCTGGGTGGGTTGGCCCTGTATCCACAAAATAGAGGAACACTGTCATGCACAAGTCAAGCCGACTGAGGAGCGTAACACTAGCGTTAGTGATAACCGTCATTTGTTTGATGGCCTACTCAGTATTTAGAGGGTGTTTTAGAACTGCTGATGAGCAAGCGCGTGCGATGAAGCGTAAAATGGACGACTTTGGAGAAAAGCTGCGGCACGAACAAGAACATTGAAAGAGTCGCGAATGCATGACAACACGGCAGGAAGTGGGGTCATAATTAGACATGCGACAACTAGGTGTTACGGTATGTGGGATGATGAACGGTAGGAAGTGGTGTTGAGACAACTGTGAGGCGCGAAAGGCTCAAATGTCAAATGTCGAATTACGTCCCTTGTACCCCCCCCAAGAAGGGAGCACGGTGATTAATCGTGGTCAGCGCATACGTCAGATATAGCGGAATACGAGTTGCGGCCCATTTGTGCTTTTGTGTCGCGCTAACGTTTTGTGGTTGTAGGCTTTCATCGGATAATCCAGAAGCTGCTAGCACAGCAGAACATGCGGAGTTTGATAAGCTGTTTAATTCATGGCGTTGTGCTGTAAGAACACCTTTGATAGCCTCGTCCAGCATTGTAACGCCCTACATAAAATGCCCCGAAGGTCAAGCTCTTGTGTTGCGAGGCCCAAGTATCGTGCCTTATCTTGCGTTAAAAATGGACCAGGACGAATACCTGAAATCAATATTAGCCATAATGATGTGCAATATAATGGGATATACACGCAAAATCGACTTTGCTGAGTGTTCCGACACAGACTTTCCAGATGCTGTTCGAAAGAGGGCTTTGGCGGATCTAGGCAAACATGCAGATTAGTATATTTGCACAGAAGGACTGAGAAACGGCGCACTTGGAAATGGAAAGGGTCTGTAAATGAACGTGCTTCAGTTCGTTGCGTGTGCAATCGGTGTTGTCGGAGCAACATATTGTACTTCTGGATGTATCAATATGCAAAGTTGTAAGGGCGAGCCGGATCGGCTTTGTGCCAAGGGGCCTAGGTGTGTTGAAATCGGCGATTATGGCTGGGTGAATATCGAACGGAAGGCGCGAAGGTCTAGAATCGCGTTCGCACCGGATTTCAGATTGAATATGGAAGGGTTTGCGCATGACGAGTTAGCCGAGCAGCGATATCAGAACCTGCTTGATGCCCTCTCTCGTGTCCCGCTTAGTCGCCTGCAGTTGAACAGCATTACGCTCAAAGAGATCGGTTTGGAGTGGTTTGCGTATGTTGATTATGCTTACGACAACAGGACGCATGCCAAGTTGATCTTCGCTTTTAGCAGAATGTACAATGAATGGATCGCCATGTACTCTGATGCAAACACGCTCGCAAACTGAGCTATTACAAGTGATCGCACTAATGGATAGACAATTGGAGCCCGTTTAACGTGAACGGTTATGCATTGTAGCTATTTCGGTTTCGAAAGGCGGCTGTGTATGCGGATGACAGAACTAATCTTGTACGTTTCTTGTTTGATCACGTTCGTGTCAAGCTGTTCTGCTGATGAACCTGCGGCGACAACAGGAAAAGACAGGTTTGTGTGGTTCGTGTTTGTTGGCGGAAGTGCCGAGACCCCAGTTTGGACCGTTCGAAAGTCGGGTCGTGTCGATAGTGACTTACCTGCAATTTACTCGCACCAACTTGGAGCGCAATTGGCGATTATTGAGGCGCAGCTAGGTGTTGCACAAATAGTCTGTTCTGCCGATTGTCAGGCGGAGACAACTAATCTTATGACGCAGTCGATTCAACGGGTGGTTGTGCAAAGAGATGACATTGAAACATTGTGCATTAATCTAATTAACGGATTACGTCCCATTAGAAAGATACCGGCCAAGGCCGCTTTGGAACTACAATGCCCCGTGAAGTCTATAGTCAGAAATGACTATGCCACGGGCTATTCGGATGAGCCTGCTGTACTTGGCGTAACTGACGAGAGACGTGACGGCTTGCTGAGACTGTGTAAGCTTACAACTAGACTTCTAAGAATCGCCGCTGAAGTGTCAGGAGCCGTCCGGACTGAAGGCGACAAGCATGAGGCAGAGCGACAATATTCACTTGAAGAGATGGAAAGGTTGTGGAAAGACAGCATTCTTGGGAGGCATGGGCTAACGGCGGACAGTGTTATGATATGGAAGTCCTTTGGGGTTGTTGAGATTTGTTTTGATAAAGACGTGCCGCTGAACGAATGGATGCCAGCTATCGCTGGTCGGTACTTGTCGAATTGACTTGGGCTAAGCCGTTGTCTGTCTGATGCTGTAATAGAGTCAAGGAGGTTTACCTGTGAAAGCCATAGTTTATCGATGTTTGGTTTTGTGCTCGTTGTATTTGGTCTCTGGTTGTAGGTGTCCCGTGTGCCCGGATGTCAGTTCAACTGGACGATACGTTCCTACGGAGATGGAATGGATGGTTACGAAGATCAGATCTTATGCGAGAGTGCCCTTTGGGGGTAACGGCTATCCGTACGCCATCGATTTTGAACAAGGAGATGCGCCGGGAGAAGTGCTCATTCAGGTTCAATGCCCGTTCGGCGCAAGGAACATGAATGAAGGCGCGAGGCGCGATATGTTGCTTGACATACGAACAAACATATTGAGGGCAGAGAGTTTCATTGCTGTTCAGCGTGATATGGGTCCTGTCGGAATCAAGAGACATCTTTTCGGTACGGTTCGTTTTTATGGAAAGGGTTTTCCGGAAATTGGAGAAGACACCATTGATTCTAAGTAAACCTAAAAAGAGCAGTTGGATACGGGCGACCCCTTGCAGCGCTTGGCTTGCGTTGACGCTACACGGCGCCGGGGCCGGGGACGTGTGGCCGGTGGTGTGCACAGGGGGGGCGATAGCCGCGGGGGCAGACGTGGGGGGCACCGGGTGCGGAGGCCGGGGCCGTACTTGCAAACAGGATTGTCTCAATGACGTCGTCGCGCGAGAGCCCCGTTGTCTTAGCGAGGGCGTCTACTTCGGCAAGAAGATCCGTGGGTATGGAGAGGGTGATTTGCTTCTGGGGCGGCGGGTTACACGGTGGTTTGTCTGCGGTGTTCTGCTGGGTCGGCATGGCGGGTTACCTTTCGTGTGCGGCGTCAATTAATTCATCGGCTTCGTCCAAGTGCAGTCCGGCGCGTTGTCAGAGCAGTGGGCCGAGCAGGATGCTCACGAGGGCGAGGAAGCCGCGCGCGCCCGGCACGTCGTCCATGATCCCGGCGAGCGCCATGCCCATCCCCAATGCCACCGCTTTGCAAAGTAAAGGCCGGGGCGTCCGGACTGCCTGTACCAGGCTGACTGATCCGGCCACAACCCCAGCCATGCAAAACTATACGCCTTTGGAGTTGCGACTGTCAACAGGCGCGGAATTCAAAAAGGGTGCGTAACAGAGGGGCTGGGTTTATCACCGCTGAATAGCATCCCCCCCCGGCTGCGTTCCAGATTCAATGCCAGCAGGCGTTCGAGAATGGCGTCATCGGTGAGCTCGGCGGGCCAGCCGTAGGCGGCGGCCACGGCGGCGTCAAGCTTGCGGTGGGCGAGATCGAGCCAGGTCGGGCGCTCGTTGTAGAGCTTGGTTAGGGTGCGGTCCTTGAGGCGCGTGGCGCATTCGGCGTCGCGCGGCACCAGGCGCGGATACCGCACCGTCCCGATCTTGAAGCCGCGCCGGTCTTCGATGGTCGCCGGATCGATGTAGCGATCCCACGGGCCGCCAACTGTGCCGGGAAACTCCATGACTTCCGTGCGTGTCCATTCGGGCGGGTTCAGCCAGGTTTCACGCACGTCGTTGAGTTCTTTCGCGGCGGCGGCGATGGCCTGTGATTGCGTTTCTGTTGGAGTTGGGAACGGGAAAGTCTCGAAGCAGGTGGTCGGGGTGTAACGCGGTCGCGTCTCAAGACGTGTGCCCATGCGCAACGACCAGACCTCGTGAAGCCGTGAGTGGAGCAAGCCGAAGAATAAGTCATCAGCACGGGCAAAGACAATTACCACGTTTGCCGGAACACGCACGGAATCCAGCCACACAAACAACCTGTGCTTTGCCACCATACAGGTTGCGAGATAACGGTTCTTGTCGCTGAAGGCGGTTCGCATGGCCGGACGACTTTCCGCGTATATCCACCACAGATCCCGGTAAACCTGTCGGTTGTTGGTAGCCCGAATGGGTTTGATATTCTGTTCCAAATAACTGTACGGTTCCGCATACAGCGTCACTTGATTCAGCGAAAGTCCCGTCGCGTCAATAGTCCATTGCTCACGGCTTCGCTGGTTCAGATCAGCTCCGTTCAAATAGGGCCGCAAAAGATCGCTATTCGGGCGTCCATGCGGGTTCGGGCTGTAAAGCCAGTTCTGCGCGCGTTCGCTGGAAATGTCGAACGGTCCCGCAGGCGTAACACCCATAAAAGCGATGCCTGCATTCTGCACGAGTGAGGGTGTTTCAGAAAGATCCGCACTTGCGGCAGTCAAGTTGGCATTGATGCAAGCAACAGGAGCGCTGTCGAGAAAATGCGTCTCCTCTGAACCGTCGTCGAATCCCACCATGCTGACATGGACGTTGGCACCGTTGAGAACCCAAGGGCGGTCGCTTTCAGCCCAAAAAATTCCGCCGCTGTCCTTGATCCGTTTCAGGACTTCGCGGTTTGCGCCGCCGCGTATGC
>CAYLUN010000050.1:0-44180 GCA_964386865.1 uncultured Lentisphaeraceae bacterium
TCTTCTCCAGCGATACGGACGCCAACGTCACGCTCTACCTGCTGCCGACCACCAACGCCGCCACCTTCTTCCGGCTGGAGGCGCAATGAGGAGCGACAGGGACGGCTCACGGGGACGTTCACCCTCCAGGTGCGGTCAAGCGGGCCGGGCTCTCCATGGAGGGCGAGTGCCCTCACGAGCCGCCTTTGTTGGCGGCCTGCTGGCGCTTTTCCTTTTCTTCGCCCCCGCGCGCTCCTTTGCTGAAGCGGGCGGTAGCTGGACCAACCGAGCCGGGCACGCGATGAAGGCGGTGCCGCAGTCGATCAGCGGCCCGTCCGTCACGTTTGTGCAGGGGCGCACAGGGAAGACCGTGACCTATCCGCTCTCGGTTTTTTCGGAGACAGAGCAAGAGCGGCTGCGCTGCTGCTTAAAGGATCTGACGCTTCCTGAAGGGCTCAAGGCCGGCCACGAGTTCGCCGTCCGGGTCATCGCGCGCTCGCGCCTGCTCAAGGCGAACGGCGGCCTGACGGAGGAGGAGTGTCAGAAAGCCCAGGAGACTGCGGTGTCGGCCTTTCGCGCGCAGGCGGCTCCCTTCATCGCGCGGAAGCAACTTTCGCACGAGCGGCTCGAACTCATCGCGCGGGAACTTGTGGCGCCGAAATAATCATGAAGACACGCCTCGCCAGTTTTATGCTGGGTCTCGTCCTGCTGGGCGCGACGGAAACCGCCAGAGCGCAAAGCACCGGTGCAACGTATGCTGTTCAGTTTCGCGCGGCTACCTGGGCGAGTCAAACGGGAGCGGCGGTCATTGGGAAGGCCGGCGATCATTGGAACCGTCTCACGGCGGCCGCAGGCACGGTCGGCCTGCTGGACACGGCCGGCCGTTCGGGCAGCGTGGTCTTCAGCTGGGCGGGCGATGGCATCGAAAGTTTCACTTCAACCTTTGGCGGCGGCGCCGCCAACCTGATGGGTGGATATATTTTTGCCCACGCGGGCCGGAACATGAGTTTCTCCGCCTTGCCCGCTGGCCGGCCGTATGCGCTCTACATTTATACGCAGGGTGATTCCGCGAGCCTCGGGCGGAGGCTTAAAGTGACGGTCGATGGCACAACCCACACCTCGGCCGCGACGGTCGCGGGCGCGACCGCTTTTGTCGCGGGGCAGAACTACTTGAAAATCACGGGCACAACCGATGGCGGCGGGAACCTGCGCTTCACCTATAACTGGGCTGTCGGCGAGGCGAACATCAACGGCATCCAGTTGCAGTTGTTGCAGCCGTTCATCAGCGTGCCGCCGACCAGCCAGACGGTGGCGGCGGGCGGAACAATGAACCTGAGCGTGACGGTGGCAGGCACCGAGCCGTTCCATTACCAGTGGTTCAAGAACGGCGCCATGGTCTTGAGCGCCACCAACAGCACGCTGACGCAGGCCGGTGCGGGCGTGGCCGATTCAGGCGTGTACACTGTGGCGGTCACCAATGCGCATGGCATGAGCATCAGCACGCCCGTCACGGTGACCGTCGGCAACCCGCGACTGCTGGCCTGGGGCTGGAACAACTATGGCCAATTAGGCGACGGGACCACGATCAACCGGCATTTGCCGGTGTCTGTGGCCAGCCATGTGGTGGCCGGGGCGGCCGGAACCGATCACACCCTTTTTGTGCAGGCCGACCATACGCTGTGGGCGGTGGGCTACAACGGCGACGGCGAGTTGGGTGATGGCACCCAGACCACCCGGCATTTGCCTGTGTCCGTGACCAGCAATGTCGTCGCCGTGGCAGCGGGACAATGGCATTCTCTCTTTGTGAAGAGCGACGGCTCGGCGTGGGCGGTCGGCCAGAACGACGACGGCCAACTGGGTGACGGGACCACGACCGCCCGGCATTTGCCGGTGTCCGTGGCCAGCAATGTGGTGGCGATGTCGGCCGGAAACGACAACTCCGCTTTTCTGACGGGCGACGGCACGCTGTGGGCGATGGGCCTGAACAACTATGGCCAGTTGGGAGACGGAACCACGGTCAACAGGCATGTTCCGGTGCCTGTGGCCAGCAATGTGGTGGCTCTGGCGGTGGGGCTCAGTCATTCCCTGTTCTTGAAAGGCGACGGCACGCTGTGGGCGATGGGCAACAATGGCTACGGCCAGTTGGGTGACGGGACCAAGACCACGCGGCATTTTCCGGTGCCTGTGGCCAGCCATGTGGTGGCAATGGCGGCGGGAGACGATTATTCCCTGTATGTGACGGGCGAGGGCACGCTGTGGGCAATGGGCCTGAACACCTACGGCCAGTTGGGCGACGGGAGCACGGTCAACCGGAGCAATGCAGTGTGCGTGGCCAGCAATGTGGCGTCGGTGACGACGGGGAGTACTCATTCCTTGTTTTTGAAGCGCGACGGCACGGCGTGGGCGATGGGCAACAATTTCTACGGCCAGTTGGGTGATGGAACCACGTCTCAACGGCCTAGTCCGGTATCCGTGAACGGCCTGTCCCTGGCCAGTGTCGCTTCAGGCAGAGTCGCCTATCATACCCTGGCGGTGGGGGATCCGCTGGCGCCGACGATCACGCGCCTGCCAACCTCGCAGACGGCGTTTTTCGGTAGCCATGCGGTTTTATCCGTCACGGCAACCGGCTTTGCACCCTTGGCTTACCAGTGGTATTTCAACGAGGGCGTGATCAGCGGGGCCACGGCGACGAATCATGTCCTGGACGGCGTGACGGCCTCCGATGCGGGCAGCTACACGGTGGTGGTCAGCAATCCCGCCGGCAGCGTGACCAGCAGCGTGGCGGTGCTCACAGTGGATAAGATCACCCCGACCGTGACGGCCTGGCCGACGGCCAGCGTGGTCACGAACGGCCAGACGCTGGCATCCTCCACCCTGAGCGGCGGAGCGGCCTCCGTGGCCGGCAGCTTTGCCTTCACCACGCCCGCCATCACGCCCGGTGCGGGTGTCGCCGCGCAAGCTGTGACCTTCACGCCGATGGACACGACCCACTACAGCACGGTCAGCGGCTGGGTCAGCGTGACCGTGTTTTCGCTGCCAATCATCGCCACCGCGCCCACGAATCAGGTGACGGCTGTAGGCGGTACGGTCAATCTGAGCGTGACGGCGGCGGGCCCCGTGCCGCTGGCGTACCAGTGGTTCAAGAACGGCGGCATGGTGTCGGGAGCGACCAACGGAACGCTGACGCAGAGCCATGCGGACGTGGCCGACTCGGGCGTTTATTATGTGGCGGTCACCAATCCCTACGGGATGAGCCTCAGCACGCCGGTCACGGTGACTGTCGGCAACCCGCACCTGCTGGCCTGGGGCTGGAACAGCAGCGGCCAATTGGGCGACGGCACCCTCACCAACCGGCACACGCCGGTGTCTGTGGCCAGCCCTGTGGTGGCAGCAGCGGCGGGATATCAACACTCCCTTTTCGTGACGGGCGACGGCACGCTGTGGGCCTCGGGCTGGAACAGCTACGGCCAGTTTGGCGACGGCACCGCGACGGGCAGAAGCAATGCGGTCGCTGTGGCCAGCCAGGTGGTGGCCGCAGCGGCCGGATATTGGCACTCCCTGTTTTTGACGGGCGACGGCACGCTGCGGACGATGGGCTTTAACCAGACTGGCCAGTTGGGTGACGGGACTTTGACCGACCGGCACACGCCGGTCGTTGTGGCCAGCCATGTGGTGGCAGGGGCGGCAGGATACAAACACACCCTTTTCTTGAAAGGTGACGGCACTCTGTGGGCAATGGGGCTGAACGACTATGGCCAGTTGGGCGACGGGACTACCACCGACCGGCACACGCCGGTATGTGTGGCCAGCAATGTGGTGTCGGCGGCGGCCGGGCGTTCGCACTCCCTGTTTTTGAAAGGCGACGGCACGCTGTGGGGGATGGGGCAGAACAATTACGGCCAGTTGGGCGACGGGACCTTGACCGACCGGCACACTCCGGTCGCCGTGGCCAGTCAGGTGACGGCCCTGGCAACGGGTACTTGGCATTCCTTATATGTGAAGGGCGACGGATCGCTATGGGCGATGGGCTATAACTGCGAAGGCCAGTTGGGCGACGGGAGCACGGCCAACAGGAGCAATGCAGTGTGCGTGGCCAGCGCGGTGACGGCGCCGGCGGCGGGATTCTATCACTCGATGTTCGTGAAGGGCGACGGCACGTTAGGGGCGATGGGCTTTAACAATTACGGCCAGGTGGGCGACGGAACCACGACCGAACGGAATTCGCCGGTACCGGTGTCCGGCATGCGGCTGGCCTGCGTCGCTTCAGGCAGCGAGGCCTATCATACCCTGGCGGTGGGTGAGCCGCTGGCGCCGGCGATCACGAGCCAGCCAGCAAGCAGGGCGGTGCAGGTCGGCAGCCATGTGACGTTTGCCGTCACGGCCGAGGGTTTTGCGCCATTGGCGTATCAATGGTATTTCAACGGCGGAGCGATCAGCGGGGCCACGGCGACGAACTACATCCTGACAGGGGTGACGGCCGCACATGCGGGCAGCTACAGGGCGGTGGTGAGCAGTCCCGGCGGCAGCGTGACCAGCAGCGTGGCGGTGCTCACCGTCAATCTGACAGCCTGCAGCGTGGCCGTCAGCTCCTCGACCAACACGAGCGTTTACGGGGATCTTGTGACCTTCACCGCCCACGTCTCGCCGGGAACGGCCAGCGGCACGGTGGCCTTCAAGGACGGAGAGGTCACGCTGGGCACAGGCACCTTGACCAACGGCACAACGATCTTCGCCACCCACGGTTTGAGCGCGGGAGTCCACAGCATCACCGCTGAATATGGCGGCGACGGCGATCACGCCGTCAGCGGTTCCACTCCGTTCAGCCAGACGGTTGACAAGGCTGTGCTGACGGCCGCCGCGCTCCAGCAGACCCGCGCGTATGGGGAGGCCAATCCGGACTTGACGTTTACCCTGAGCGGCTATGTGAACGGCGAAGGCGCGGGCGTAGTGTCCGGCGTGCCGAGCCTGACGACAGCCGCGGTCAGCGGCAGCACGGTCGGCGACTATGCGATCGACGTGGCGCAGGGCTCTTTGAGCGCGGCGAATTACCGGTTTGCGTATGTGCCGGGAACGCTCAAGATTACAAAGGCTGTAGCCTCGGTCATTCTGTACGGCTTGAGCCAGACCTATGACGGCACTCCCAAGAGCGTGACCGCGACGGCCACGCCCGAAGGCCTGTCAGTCCTGTTGACGTATGACGGCTCTGCTATTGCCCCGACCGCCCCTGGCAGTTATGCCGTGACCGGCACGGTCAGCGACGTCAACTGGCAAGGCAGCGCCAGCGGCACGCTGACCCTCGCCAAGATGAGCCAGACAGTCAGCTTCGCGGCCCTCGCGCCGCAGCCGGTTGCAGGCACCGTCGGTCTGACCGCCAGCGCCTCCTCCGGTCTTCCGGTCTTATTGAACGTGCAAAGCGGGCCCGGCTCGATCACGAGCAACACGAACCTGACCTTCTCCGCTCCGGGTACGGTGGTGGTCGTGGCGTCACAGGCAGGGAGCGCCCTCTACGGCGCCGCGCCGGACGTGACCAACCGCGTGGCCGTGTATGCGGTCACGCCGGACAACGGCCCGCTGGCGGGCGGCAACACGGTTGTCATCAGCATCGGCACTCTGGGCACGGTGACCGGCGTGCGGGTGGGTGGCGTGGCGGCGGCGGTGCAAGGAGCCAACACGAACCTGACACTGACCCTGCCTGCCCACGCTTCCGCGGGCGGCAAGGACATCGTGGTTCAAACATCCGACCAGGGCGACTTCACGCTGGCGGGAGCGTATACGGTCAATCCGGCGGGGTGGATCGGCGGCACCATGTTGGTGCCGAGCGGCTGGGAGTGCCTCGGCAGCGGCGTGTCGGGCAGTTCAGTGACGGCCTTGGCGTTCGACGGCGCGAACCTGTATGCGGGCGGCGATTTCGCGGCGGCGGGCGGGGGGACGGCAAACCGGGTGGCGCGCTGGAATGGCACGAGTTGGACGAGCCTCGGCAGCGGCGTGTCGGGCCGTGCCGTGTACGCCTTGGCGTCCGACGGCGCGAGCCTGTATGCGGGCGGCGACTTCACGAACGCGGGCGGGGTGGCGGCGAACTCGGTGGCGCTGTGGAACGGGTCGGTTTGGACGAACCTTGGCAGCGGACTGAGCGGCACGGTGCGGGCCTTGGCGCACGACGGGGTGAACCTGTATGCGGGCGGCATGTTTACGAACGCGGGCGGTGTGGCGGCGAACTATGTGGCGAGGTGGGACGGCACGAGCTGGACCGTGCTCGGCAGCGGCGTGGACAGTTGGGTGCGGGCCCTGGCGCACGATGGGACACATCTGTATGCGGGCGGCTACTTCACGGCCGCCGGAGGGGTTTCGGCGAACCATGTGGCGCAATGGAACGGCACGTCCTGGGAGTCGCTCGGCAGCGGCCTCGACAACGACGTGCGCGCCTTGACGCTTGTCGGGACGGACCTGGTGGCGGGCGGCGACTTTACGGTCGCTGGCGGCGGGGCCGCGAAGGCGGTGGCGCTGTGGGACGGCACCGGCTGGACGGCACTTGGCAGCGGCCTGAACGACAGCGTGACCGCTTTGGCGTATGACGGAGCGAACCTGTATGCGGGCGGCTATTTCACGGAGGCCGGCGGCGTCGCGGCGTACGGCGTGGCGCTGTGGAATGGCTTGGGCTGGTCAGCTCTTGGCAGCGGCATGAGCGGTGCGGTGAAAGCCGTGGCGCATGACGGGACGGACCTGGTCGCGGGCGGGGATTTCACGGCGGCCGGCGGGGTTGCGGTCAATCGCGTCGCGGTGTGGGGAGAGACGCTGATCGGGCTATCCGGCGTGGCACCCGCCAGCGGCGCGCAGTCCGGCGGTTACACGGTGACGATCAGCGGCGTCGACTTGTGTAACGGGTCGGATGTTATGAGTGTCACCTTATGCGGCGTGGAGGCTTCAGTCCAGAGCCAGTCCGCCACGCAGCTCGTGGTCACGGCGGGAGCGGCGGCCTCCACGGGTCCGGGCGATGTGCGGGTGTTTTCCGCCAGTTTCGGCGCGACGGTGAGGCCCAACGTCTTCACCTATCTTGCGAATCAGACAATCAGTTTCGCGATCCCCGCGCCGCAGCCGCTCGCGGCGCAGGTCGGCCTGGCGGCGACGGCGTCATCCGGACTGCCCGTGTCGTTCCGCGTGGTGAGCGGCCCCGGCACGCTCACGGACGGCACGAACCTGACCTTCTCCGCGGCGGGTCTCGTGACGCTTGCGGCCTCGCAAGCGGGTGATGCGCTCTATGGTGCCGCGCCGGACGTGTTCAACCGCGTCCACGTGTATACGGTCGTCCCCGACAACGGCCCGTTTGCGGGCGGGAACACGGTCGCCCTCAACATCGGCACGCTCGGTACGGTCACGGGCGTGCGGGTGGCTGGCGCGGCGGCGGCGGTTCAAGGGATTGACGCGAGCGGCCTGACACTCGTGATGCCAGCCGTCGGCTCGACGGGCCTGAAGGACATCGTGATCCAAACAGCCGAGCACGGTGACTTCACCTTGGCCGGCGCGTACGCGGTCAACCCGGCCGGTCAGATCGGCGGCAGCGCGACGGGTCCGAATACCTGGACGGACCTCGGCGGCGGTCTGCCGGGCAGTGCCGTGTATGCGTTGGCGTGCGCGGGGACGAACCTGTTCGCGGGCGGCACGTTCACGCTGGCCGGCGGTGTGGCAAACGATGCGATGTGGGACGGAATCGACTGGAGCGCCCTCGGCGACGGCATGGACGATACCGTGACGGCCTTGGCGTTTGACGGGACGAACCTGTATGCGGGCGGCTATTTCACGACGGCCGGAGGGGTGGCCGCGAACTACGTGGCGAGGTGGGACGGCTCGGTCTGGACGAGTCTCGGCTGCGGGCTGGACGGCCCCGTGTCGGCCTTGGTGTGCGACGGGGGCAACCTGTATGCGGGCGGCGCGTTCACGACCGCCGGAGGGGTTCCGGCCAGCCGCGTGGCCGTGTGGAACGGCACGCACTGGGCGGGGCTCGGCAGCGGCATGGCGGGCAGTTCCGTCATGGCCTTGGCGCATGACGGCACAAACCTCTATGTGGGCGGCGACTTCACGAAGGCGGGCGGCGTTGAGGCGAACCGGGTGGCGCGCTGGAATGGGGCAGCCTGGTCGCGTCTGGGCAGCGGCCTGAACGGCACGGTGTTTGCCTTGGAACTTGACGGGACGGGTCTGGTGGCAGGCGGCGCGTTCACCACGGCTGGGGGAGGGTCGGCCAACCGGGTGGCGCGCTGGAACGGCGCCTCGTGGGCGGCTCTCGGCAGCGGTATGAACGACACCGTTCGCGCCTTGGCGCACGACGGGCCGAATCTGGTTGCGGGCGGCTATTTCACAGCCGCAGGCGGGGTGGCTGCGAACTATGTAGCGCTGTGGAACGGCGCGGGCTGGGCACGTCTCGGGAGCGGTTTGAACAGTTGGGTGCGCGCCTTGGAACATGACGGGAACAGCCTGTATGCGGGCGGCACTTTCACGGCCGCAGGCGGGGCGGCGGCGAACCATGTGGCGAGGTGGGCGCCGAGTGTCATCACCTATGCCAATGTCACGCCGGATAGCGGCACCTTGTCAGGCGGCTATCAGGTCGTCATCAGCGGCGCGAACCTGTGCAGCGGAGCGGATGTGACGAGCGTCACGCTGTGCGGCGTCAGCGCCGCTGTCCAGAGCCAGTCCGCTACGCAGATCGTGGTCACGGTCGGGGCGGCTGTCGCGTTCGGGCCAGGCGACGTGCGGGTCTTCTCCACGCGTTTCGGCGAGACCGTCAAAGTCAATGCCTTCACCTACCTCGATGTCCCGCTCTGGAATCCGCAGGTAGTAGGCGGCGAGAGCTTTGGCGTGCGGTCGAATGGGTTCGGCTTCACCATCACCGGAACTGCCAATCAGAGCGTCGTGGTCGAAGCCTGCACGAACTTGGCTGTTCCGCTCTGGACGCCGGTTGAAACCAACACGCTTACTGAAGGGCAGTTCCGTTTCAACGACCCGGACTGGACGAATTATCCCGTGCGGTTCTATCGACTGCGCCAGCCGTGACGAGCGATGTGTTCACTTTAAACGCGCCTGAGGGCGTGACACGTTTCAAATTAACAGGGAGTCCTACCTATGAAAACACAGCTGTTCGGCACGCTAAGGAGAAGGGGTGTGGAGAGGCGATACATAATTTGGAGCGAGTGTATGAAGCGCCGCTTAACCCACATCCTCAGCCTGTTGGTTCTGCCTTTGCTTCCGGCTTCCGGAAGCGGAGTCGAGCTGGGGACACGCCAGCAGACGATCCAGCCCCTCTACGTTGCAGCGGAGACACCGCCGATTGCCTCGTCAAACGTTTTCCAATACCTGACCACTGACTACGGTAAATGGACCCGGGGGGCTGGTACGAACGAGGGGCAGAAGCTCACATTGATGCCGGCCGGTTATCCGGGTGCAACCCCTGCGGCACGGCTGTTGTCCTTCTTCTCCATGAGCGACATCCATATCACCGATAAGGAATCCCCGGCTCAGGTACCTTACTTAGGCTGGACCGCGAAGTTTGGAACGGACGGCCTTTATTCCTCCTTTTATTCGCCGGTCATTTTCGACACACCATTCCGCCTCGACGCCGCCGTCAAGACCATTAACGCCCTGCACCGCTTGACCCCTTTCAATTTTGGCATCGTGCTCGGCGATGTCTGTAATTCGGCCCAGTATAACGAGCTGCGCTGGTTTATTGACGTTATGGACGGACAGTACATTACGCCCAGTTCCGGCGACCACCTCGGCACCACGAACATTGACTATCAGATGCCTTTTCAGGCCGCCGGACTCGATCGCTCCATTCCCTGGTATGAGGTCATCGGCAATCACGATCAGTTCTGGATGGGCATCGGTTACCCGACTCCGAAAATCCGGCAGGCGCTGATTGGCAGCAATATCCTCGACATAGACACCAACGGCCTTTTGAGCACGTCCAGCTATGAGGGGAGCGGCATGTATGTGGGCGTTGTGGACGGTGCAACCCCTTTCGGCGATGTGATCAAATGGGGTTTGACGAACCTTTATCCTGTGCCACCGACCGTCGCCGCCGACCCGAACCGCCACATCCTCACTACGGATGTCTCGTCGCCCACGAACTTCATTACTGAGTTCTTCAAGACCACAACGCTCCCGCAGGGGCATGGATTCAACCTGGCCCAAACGAGTGCGGGGAGTCTGGCGGCCTGCTACACGTTCGAGCCGTTGACGAACATGCCGCTCAAGGTGATCGTGTTCGACGACACCTGCAAAACGAACACGATCAACCCCAAGTGGCTTTATGGCGCCGGCTGGGTTGACGCGGCGCGCTACACGTGGCTGACCAACGAACTGCAAAAAGGGCAGGCTGCGGATCAACTCATGATTCTCGCGTGCCATATTCCCATCTGCCCGCAGGAGGATCTCTTTAAAACCAATCTCATCAGGGGGTTCTATTCCGCCAACGACAATCAAACCGAAACGAACTTGATCGCTACGCTGCAACGGTATCCGAATCTTCTCATGGTGATGGCGGGGCATCGTCATTTGAATGTGGTGACCGCGTTCCCGTCATCGGACCCGGCCCATCCGGAAAACGGCTTCTGGGAGGTCGAAACCCCCTCGCTGCGTGACTTCCCCCAGCAGTTTCGTACATGGGAAATACTCCGCAACAGCGACAATTCAGTTTCCATCAAGACAACCAGCGTTGATCCCGTGGTCGAGACCAACTCGCCGGCGTGGAAATCGCGCGGTTATGCCATCGGAGCCTTCCGCATATTCGGCCTCGGCACCCTCGACGATACAGCATCACATACGTATAACGTTGAGCTGGTCAAGCCGTTGACCCCCGCTATGCAAGCGAAGATCGCCAGCTACGGAGAGCCGCTGGGTCACCAGGTGTATATAGATCGCAGCGGAACCGGCATGACAGTTGGGTTCCTCGGTAAATTGCAGTCCAAAGACGCCCTTGCTGAGCCGAAGTGGAACGATGTTCCGGCCGCCACCAACAGCCCGTACACCGTGATCGCGCCGGGCGGCAAGGAGTTCTACCGCGCCGTCGAGTAATCGCGAGTTGGAGAGAGCGCCTGTGTCCCCCGGACTATCCGCACACGAAATGCCGTTTAAGCCAGACACAAAAAAAGGGAGCCACACGTATATGAAAAGACAGATGTTCAACATCACAGGCGCACTGCTCTCCCTGTTAGTCCTTGGTGCTTTCAGCGCAGCGGCCCAACTCATTCAACCATCCGGCGAGCCTGTTGGCACTGACAAGCAAGGCCATACCATCTACCGCATCCATGCGAATGGAATAGAAATCGGCTACAAATTGATGGGCTCGGGCGAGCCGCTCGTCATGATCACGGGGCTGGGAGGAACAATGGAGAGCTGGCCTCAAGAGGTGCTCGAGGCGTTCGCAAAAAAACATCAGCTGATCTTGATGGACAACCGGGGCATGGGACATACCACCGCCAATGACGTCACGTTCACCTACAAACTGTTTGCGGATGATGTCGTCGGACTGCTTGCCGGCCTTGGCGTTAAGAAGGCAGATGTGCTCGGATTTTCCATGGGGAGCACGATTGCGCAGGAATTGTTGCTGGACTATCCGCAGCGCTTCAACAAGGCGATTATTTATGCGACCTCGACCGACGGGAGCCAGGTCGCCGCCGTCTTGAGGGGCAAAATACCTGACGATCCGACGGTTGTGCGACAGCTTGAAGCGACCACCCACTGGAAGACGCCCTTGGATAAACTGCCCTTCATCACCAATCAGGTGCTGTTCGTGGTGGGGACGGCGGATACCGTGGTGGGTATAGAGAGCTCAAAGGTATTGGCTTGCGCGATCCCGGGCGCATGGTTGGCCCAGTTTAGAAACGCTTCGCACCAACTCATGCGTGAGGCTCCCGGCGAATTCGCCAAGACGGTCTTGACATTTTTGGAAACGAACGCGACGATAGAGATGAAGTAGCGGATGAGTGGATTGCAGACATTCCTTATCACGGTTGGCTTCTGGTGCTGCCTGGCGCCGTGCGCCGCCGGCCAACCGGTCTCGACGAACGGCCTCAACACGACGGCCGAACGCTTGGCGCAGCTTCAACTCCGGCTGGCCGAGGCGCAGGCCGATCTGGGCCTTGCGCGGTCGGCCCGGTCGGACGCCGCACAGCCGCCGCCCGGCGCCACGCCGGGCGAGGCGGAGGAGTATGAACGCCTGTCCGAGATGCTGGTTCGCGGCTATCAGGAGCATATCGATCAGGCCGCGCGCCTGTCTGACGCCTTGCAGCGGATGGCGGATCTCGAGCAGAAGGCCGATGCCTGGACAGGCTTTTCGGAGCCGGCGCCGTACTCGCTCCTGCTTGTGGATGAGCTGCGAGACTCCGTGCAGGCGCTCTCAGCGAAGCTCGCGGCATCCGAGTCGACGCAGAACGTGCTGGCCGCGCTTGCCCAGGACGCGGAGGCGAACCTGAAGGCATCGGACGCGCATTTGCGGCTCCTGGCGGATCAGTTGGAAGCGGCCAAGGACGCGGCCCGGCTGACCCGCCTCACGTGGCTGCGGGCTCTGGAGCAGCTTCGAAACCGCAAGTACGTGGCCGGCGTGGCTTTGGACGATACCCGTCGCCGCGCGCTGGAGGCCGAACGGGTGCAGGATCGACTGCAGCTCGCTTTTGTCCGGCGACAGTTGACGGTCGCGAGTCAGCACCAGCGGTTTTCGCAAGCGGATCTCGACCACGTGCTTGCCGGTCTGGAGGTCGCGCGGCGTGCGGTCGACAAGGAACTGGCCGACGCGGAGAGCGACTTCGCTGAGCGGCAGCGGGCGCTTTCGGCTGCGCGCGAGGAACTCCGGCGCGCGCTTCAGAAACCGGCGGAAGACCCCGTCCGTCAAAGCGGCGAGATCGCGCGGCTGCAGGCGCTGGTCGAACTCAGCGGCGTGCAAGTTGAGACCGGCACCCAGCGGCTGACCGTGTTGCGCCGGCTTGCGGAAGGGATCATCGGCGAGCGCAGTTTGTGGCAGGCTCGCTTTGCCACGTTCCACACCGAGCGGTTGGCTGAGATCCGGGAGGGGTATCGGCGTCTGGAGAAGATGGACCGGCTGCTTTGTAGCGTGAGGCCCTATTTCCAGCAGCAGATCGATCTTGCGGCCAACCGGATCGCCGAGCAGAGCAACCGCGTGCAGAACCAGTCCGCCGCGTCGGCGGCCGCCGTCTCCACTGCGCAGGAGCTGCTCGGCTGTTACCGGCAGCAGGAGGAGCTGGCGAAGCGCGCGTTGCGCAGCCTGGAGCGGCTGGACCGGCTGGCGCTGCGCTGGAAGGAGTCGCTCGATGAAGACCGGCGGCGGCTGCCCCTGTCCGCCCGCATCGGCGACCTGTTCAGCGAGTTCTCGTCGCTCGCCTCCACGTTCTGGAATCTCGAGCTGTTCGCCGCCGTGGACACGATCACTGTGGACGGGCAGACGGTCACGGGCCGGCGCAGCGTCACGGTCGGCAAAGTGTGTATGGCCCTTCTCATCCTGGCGGTGGGCTACTGGCTCACCCTGCTTTTCTCCAGGCTCTTGGAGCGCCTGGCCGTGATGCGGCTCAAGGTCGACCCCAACCGGGCCAGCCTCCTCCGGCGGGGCGTGCGCTTCGTGCTGCTCGTCGGGCTCGTGGTCTTCAGCCTCGAGTCCGTGAAGATCCCGCTCACGATCTTCGCGTTCCTCGGCGGCGCGCTGGCCATCGGCTTGGGCTTCGGCACGCAGACCCTGCTCAAGAACTTCGTCAGCGGCGTCATCATCCTCTTTGACCGGCCGTTCCGTATCGGCGACGTGCTTGACATCGGCGGCAGCCGCGGCGTGGTGAACAGCATCGGGATCCATTCCAGCGTGATCCGGTTGTCGGACGGCATGGAGACGCTGATCCCCAACAGCGCGCTGCTGGAGAACAACCTCACCAATTTGACCTACTCGGACCGCAAGGTGCGGTTTGCCGTGTCCGTGGGCGTGGCTTACGGCTCGGACACCCGCCGCGTGGCGCAACTGCTGGCCGAGGAGGCCGATCGCCACGGACTCATTCAGAAGGAGCCGGCCCCGCAGGTACTTTTTAAGGACTTCGGCGATAATGCCATGATCTTCGAGCTGCGCTACTGGGTCGACGTGATCAAGCATGACTCAGGGCAGATCGGCAGCGACCTGCGCCACATGATTGCAGGCGTTTTCGCGCAAAACGACATCGTCCTTGCCTTTCCGCAGCGCGACCTCCATCTCGACACGGTGCGCCCTTTGCAGGTGCGGATTGAGACGATAGCTGGAAGCCCAAGTCATGCCGATGCCGAAGAGTATATGAACTAAACGGGCGATTCTGCACGCAGGGAGGGACGGCTTCCACGCCGTCCGAGGCCGGGGTGTAACCCGGCCCTCCCGTGTGCCTAGTGCCCGTATTATTGTCTAGGCACATTTCGGCAGTGGTCTAACTTCACTGAAATACTGGAAGCGTGGAATGATGGGATGGGAGACGGGATATGCGCTGTCCTTCTCCAGTATTCCTCCTGTCACCCCCTCGGATTGTTCGCGGCGCAGGGGGCTTACCCGCTATCCCGCATACGGCACCGGGGCGCACAGGGCCAGGAGGTTTGCGATCGGCGTGCGCGGAGGGATCTCGCAGCCCGCCATCACGAGATGCGGGTTGCCGATCGCCGCGTAGCTGGCCGCGGTCGCCTGCTGGATGCTTCTCGGCGTGCCGTGCAGCACGTCGGCTACCGGATCAACGCGGCCCGCGATGGCGACCTTGGGCCCCACGCACTGGCGCGCCAGCCGCGGATCCACCATGTGGTCGATATCGAGGATGTTCACGCCCAGCTCGCCGATGTCCGGCAGCAGGTGGTTGATGTTGCCGCAGATGTGCAGCTTGACGAGGCCGCCTTTGGCTTGGATGGCTTGGAAGAGCTGCCGCTGGAAAGGCCAGACGAGCGAGCGGTAGAGGTCGGGCGGCAGCTGGCTGGCGATGGCGTCGCCCACGCCGATGGTGTCCGCGCCCTCGGCGAGCTGCGCCTCGGCGAAGCGGGTCGCGGTGCGCGTGCAGCGCTCCATCAGTCGGCGGCACGCCTCCTCGTCGTCCATCGCGTCCATGAGGAAGTCCTGCACGCCGCGCAGGTCGGCGGCCTCCGCCGCCGGCCCCTCCACCCAGCCGAGGATCGAGCACTCGCCGCCCACGCGCGCCTTGAAGGCCCGCACCGCGAGCAGCCGGTCGAGCATCCGCTCGCACGCGTACGGGTCGGGGTCGTCGCGCAGCGGGGTGAGGTCGCGGATGTCCGTGAGGGGCGGGTGCTTGCAGGTGGGCGCGTGGTCGGACTCGTAGTGGATCTCGCCGCCGAACCCCTGCACCTCGCGGTAGGGGTCGGAGATCGCGCTGACTTGGTCGAAGCCGAACTCGTCGCGGCAGCGGAGGTTGGCCTCCACCAGCACGCGCCAGTCGGAGGCGAAGGCGGCGTAGTTCGAGCCGATGTGCTCGGCGGCGAACTGCATCAGGATCGGCACGCGCGGCAGGAAGTCCGTGGGCTGGCCGTTGACGGTGGCGAGGTAGCGTTCGAGTGAGGTCATGTTATAACTCCCATCCTTCGCGGCGGAAGCCCTTGATGTAGCGGTTGGCCTCGTCGTTGTTGGTGACGCGCATCGCGGCGTCGTCCCAGGCGATGCGGCCGTCGACGCGCTTGGCGATGTTGCCGAGCAGCGTGAGCTCCGTCAGCCGCGCGGAGTAGGCGAAGTCGGCGCACGCCTTGCGGCCGTCAACGATCGCGCTCAGCCAGTCGCCCTCGATTCCGCCCTTGGGGCGCGGCAGCGTCTGAGGCGGGCGCTCGAAGGCCTTCATGGCGGTCTCGGGGATGATGCGCGGGCTGTCGCCGTAGACGCCGCAGACGAGCTTGGCCTTGCTGCCGTTGAAGATCACGCCGCCCTCGCCGGGCAGCTTCTGGTCGTCCGGCAGCTCCGCCGGGCGCGGGGGGCGGGTGCCTTCATACCAGGTGAGCTTCAGCGGCTGCTTGCCGCCCTCGGCGGCGAACTGGAAGGTGATGATGGCCGAGAGCGGGTGGATGTCCGGGTTCAGGCCGCAGGAGGTCGCGTCGACCGCGACCGGCATGCGCTGGCCGAGCACCGTGAAGACCGAGTCGAGGGTGTGCGCGCCGCGGTCGCCCATCATGCCGTTGCCGAAGTCCCACCAGGCGCGCCAGCGCGCCGGGTGGTAGGTGGGGTGGTAGTCGCGCACCGGCGCCGGGCCGAGGAAGAGGTCCCAGTTGAGCGTGGGCGGCACGGGCTCGCCCTTCTCAGGCTTGCGGCCGAGCAGCGTGCTCCAGCCCGCGCGGCCCCACGGGTAGTACGAGAGGTCGCACCAGGCGTCGATGCTCAGCAGGTCGCCGATGCCGCCCGCCGCGATCCATTCGTTGATCAAGTAATAGCCTTGGTCGGCGTGGCCTTGGATGCCCATCTGCGTGACCACGTTCTTCTCCTTCGCGAGGCGCATCAGCTCGCGGCACTCGAACACGTCGTGGCAGAGCGGCTTCTGCACGAAGACGTGCTTGCCGGCCTTGATCGCCGCGGCGGCGATCAGGGCGTGCGTGTGGTCCGGCGTGGCGATCATGACCGCGTCGAGGTCCTTCTGCCGGGCGAGCAGCTCGCGGTAGTCCGTGTAGAACGTCGCCTGCGGGTACTTGGCCACGACCGGCGCGACGTAGGCGCTGTCCACGTCGCAGAGCGCGGTGACCGCATGTCCGGCGTTGACGATCTGGTTCAGGTTGCTCTTGCCCATCCCGCCGAAGCCGATGCCGGCGACGTTGAGCTTGCCGTTCGCGCCGGGCCGCCCGCGCTGGGCGAAAATGTGGCGCGGCAGAACCGATATTGTAGCGGCGGTCGCCAAGAAGGCGCGTCGCGTGGTCTTCGTGGACATAGCGTAATCCTTTCAAAGAAGTATGCCCACAGTATACGCTATCCGGAAACGGCGTCTTGTACACAACGGAACATTTTTTGTATTCTTTCACCATGAAGAAAGATCAGCTGACAGCCGCATTCTTTCGCCGCGTGGCGCCCGAACACGGTCTGGCGCAGCTCTTCGACCTCCTGTCCGACATCTCGGTCTTCGTCAAAGATCGGCGCGGGAGGTTCATGTATCTGAACCCGCGCGGGTGCGAATACTGTGGGGTGCGCAGCGTGGCCGAGGCGCTCGGCAAGACGGACCGCGACTTCTTCCCGCCGGAGAAGGCCGGCCGGTACATGGCCGATGACCGCCGGGTGATGGACGACGGCGTGCCGGCGCTCAACCGCGTGGAGCCCGAGCCGGGCGGGAAAGGCTCGCCGCGGCTGGTGGTCACCAGCAAGATGCCGCTGCGAGACGCCGGCGGCAAGGTGGTCGGCGTCATCGGGCTGTCGCGCGAGGTGACGGGCGCCGCGGCGGCCTCCTTGGGAGTGGGGCGGGTCGCTCGGGCGGTGGCGCTCTTTCATGAGCGGTTTGGCGAGAAGCTGTCAATCGCGCAGGTCGCGCGTCAGGCGGGCGTGTCGGTGAACCAGCTGGAGCGGCTGTTCCGCAAGACGATCGGCGAGACGCCCCAGCACTGCCTGCTGCGCGTCCGGCTCGAGCAGGCCGGCCGGCTGCTGCGCGACTCGCACGACAGCGTGGCCGGTGTGGCGCAGGCGTGCGGCTTCTACGACCAGGCGCATTTCAGCCACGCGTTTTCGGCGGAGGTCGGCTGTTCGCCGCTGGCCTACAGGCGGCGGCATCAGGCCGTTTAGGTCTGACAAAAATGGCGTGTTTTTCACTGGCGGACACAAAAAGACGTTTGCCTTGCCCGACAGCAGGTAATTCGGTATCCTCGGCGCGTTTTGAATGTGCGTAGGCCAATTTTGGAAGAGCCAAGAAAGGTTGGAAAGACGTGAATAGAGTGTTGGTTTTTGTGTTGTCCGCCGCCGTTTTCTTGCTGAGTCCCTCCGTGTGGGCGGGCGAGGGTGGTCTGGCTGCAGGGGCCGGCGAGGCGCAGCAGGTCATGCAGTACAATTTTGTCATACATATTTTGGCCATGCTGCTGGTGGGCTTCGGGTTCCTGATGGTGTTTGTCCGTCGCCACGGCTATGGCGCGACGACGGGCACGTACCTGGTGGTCGCCATGGGCCTGCCGCTCTATATCCTCCTTCGGGCCTCCGGCATTCTGTGCAAAGAGCCCATCGAGCCGAGCACCCTCAAAGCCCTGCTCTATGCGGAGTTCGCTGTGGCCTCGGCGCTGATCGCGATGGGCGCCGTGCTGGGGCGGCTGAGGATCTTCCAGTACGTCCTGCTCGCGCTGCTGCTCGTGCCCGCATACATGCTGAACGAGTGGCTGGTTCTGGACGGCGGGCTGGGCGTGACGAAAGGGTTTACGGACGCCGCAGGGTCGATCATCATCCATGCGTTTGGCGCCTATTTCGGGCTGGGCTTGACGGTTGCTGTGACAACGGCCCTACAGCGCCAGCAGCCGATTCAGGCGGACGCCACCTCGGATCGCTTCGCCATGCTCGGCTCGATGGTGCTGTGGCTCTTCTGGCCGAGCTTCTGCAGCGCCATCGTGTCGGCAGATGAGCTGCCGAGAACGGCTGTGAACACCGTTCTCGCGCTGTCGGGCGCCACCCTGAGCACGTTCGCGCTGAGCACGGTGCTGCGCAAGGGCAAGACCTCGATCGCGGACATGGCGAACGCCGCGCTGGCCGGCGGCGTCTCCATCGGGGCGACGTGCAATGTGGTCGCGCCGGCCGTCGCTTTCGGCATTGGCGCGCTGGCCGGGGCGCTCTGCGTCGTCGGCTATGTCTTCGTCCAGCCGGCGCTGCAGGCGAGGTTCAAGATCGTCGACACCTGCGGCGTGCACAACCTGCACGGCATGCCGGGCCTGCTGGGCGGCCTCATCGCCGTCGCGGCGGTGCCGGGCATCGCGACCGCGCAGCTGGCCGGCATCGCCGTCACGTTGGCGCTGGCCGTCGCGTGCGGCCTCGTGGCCGGCGCGCTGATCCGGCTCACCGGCACGACGAGCCGGGCCTACGATGACGCCGAAGGCTTCAGCGATGTCGAGCCCGGGCACCTGTGAGGGCGGCCCGGCCCTGACGCCCGCGGCACGGCTGCCATGCGCTTCGCCTGAGCGAGAGCGACTGGGTTGGCGTATTCAGCGAGGAGGCGGCGGTGGCCATGGATGTGCGATCACGGTATGAGGGTGCGCTTGTGGGCTTAGCGGCGGGCGACGCGCTGGGCACGGCGATCGAGTTCAAGGCGCCCGGAACGTTCGCGCCCATGACCGATATCGTCGGCGGCGGGCCGTTTAAGCTGCCGCGCGGCGCGTGGACGGACGACACCTCCATGGCGCTCTGCTTGGCGGAAAGCCTGATCGAATGTCGGGCGTTCGACGCGGCCGATCAGATGGAGCGCTACATCAGCTGGTGGCGCGAAGGGCATCTCAGCAGCACCGGCTTCTGCTTTGACATCGGCGGCACGACCGCGTATGCGCTGCAGGCGTTCATCAGCACAGACGAGCCGTTCTCCGGCTCGGCCAGCCCCCGCGCGGCGGGGAACGGCAGCCTGATGCGGCTCGCGCCCGCGCCGCTCTTCTTCGCCGAGCAGCCGGAGCTGGCCGTGCGGATGTGCGGGGAAAGCTCGCGCACCACGCACGGCGCGGCGACATGCCTGGACGCGTGCCGCTACTACGGCGGGCTGATCGTCGGCGCAGTCAGCGGCGTGCCGAAGGAAGAGCTGCTCGCGCCCCGTTATGCGCCGGTTGCCGGCCTGTGGGAGCGCGAGCCGCTGTGCGCCGAGATCGACGAGGTTGCGGCGGGTTCGTTCAGACAAAGAGAGCCTCCCGCTATCGTGGGGAGCGGCTACGTCGTGAAGTCGCTGGAGGCGGCGCTGTGGGCCTTTCACCGCTCCACAAACTTCAAGGATGGCTGCCTGATGGCGGTGAACCTGGGCTACGACGCCGACACCACGGGCGCGATCTACGGGCAGCTGGCCGGCGCCTACTACGGGAAGGAGGCTGTCCCCGCGAGTTGGCGCGCGTGCCTCGTGAAGGCGGAGCTGATCCTTGACTTCGCTCGTCAGCTCTACGAAAAGAGGCTGCTCGCATGAGCCTGAGGCATGCCATCTGCGTCGGCGTAGCCCTTGCCGGCCTTCGCCTCTTGGGAGGCGGATGCGGCCCGGCAATTGAGGCCGCGCTCCAGCCCATCATCGAAAAGCACGGCGTGCCCGCGCTCGCAGCCGCGGTCGTGACGGGCGAGGGGCTTGAGGCCTGTGGCGCCGCCGGTGTCCGCAAGCGCGGCAATGACTCACCCGCGAAGGCGGACGACCTCTGGCACCTCGGCTCGGATACCAAGGCCATGACCGCGACGTTGGTCGGTGTGCTGGTCGAGCAGGGCGTGCTCGCGTGGGACACGCGGGTGGCGGAAGTCCTTCCCGAACTGGCCGCCTCGCTCCATTCAGACTGCAAGGACGTGACCGTGCGCCAACTGCTCGCGCATCGCGGCGGTTTGCGCAAGGATCTGAACTGGGGCGCGATCAGGAAAGCGGGCGGCAGCGTAATGGAGCAGCGGCTGCGGGCCGTACGTGAAGGACTCTCTGAAAAGCCCGAGTCGCCGTGCGGCACGCGAACGCTCTACTCGAACCTCGGCTACGTGATCGTCGGCGCGGTGATCGAACGTAAGACCGGACGCACGTGGGAAGAGGTCGTGACGGAGCAAGTCTTCAAGCCGCTGGGCATGACGCGTGTCGGCTTCGGCGGCACGGGCACGCCGGGCCAGCTCGACCAGCCATGGGGCCACACGGACACCGGCCAGCCTGTGGCCAAGAACGGGCCGGACATGGACAACCCGCAGGTGCTCGGGCCGGCCGGCCGCGTCCACTGCACGCTCCAGGACTGGGCGCGGTTCGTGGCCGACCAACTTCGAGGCGCGCAGGGCCATGACGGGTTGCTCAAGGCCGCAACATACCGCGTTCTGCACGAGCCCGCTGCGGGCGGAGAACTGGCGCTGGGCTGGGCCGTAGCCGAGCGGCCGTGGGGCGGCGGTACGGTTCTCACGCACAACGGCTGCAACACGATGAATTTCTCTGTGGCGTGGCTGGCGCCGAAGCGCGATTTCGCTGTGCTCGTCTGTTGCAACCGAGGTGGACTAGACGCTGATAAGGCGTGCGACGCGGCTGCGGCTGCGCTGATCGGGATCCGGCAGCGCGCGGAGGCCAAGCGGCTCGACGCCTGCGCGGAGCACGCGTGGAGGGTCACGTGGGAGCGCTTCTACCTGCCGAGCACGCATCTGCTCTACGACTACCTGACGAGCTATGAGCCCGGACGTGGGCTGGCGCACCTGCCCACGGCTGATGAAGTTGCGCGCCAGATTCCTAACGAGTGCGGGTACGGCTCCGGCATGGAGGACGGCATGATCTCCGCCGGCGTCATGCTCGACCTGCTCGTCGACCGGTATGCGGTCACGAAACAGGACGACCTCCGCGAGCAGGCGAGAGCGATCGTCGAAGGCGTCAGGCTCTGCGCCACCGCGCACGGCGTGACCGGTTTTCTGGCGCGGGCGGTATGCCATGAAGACGTGACGCGCGTCTATCCGAACTCGTCGCGCGACCAGTACACGCACGCCGTACACGGCCTGTGGCGCTACGTTCACAGCCCGCTGTGCAGCGACCAGGCGAAGGCGGAGGTTGGCTTGATTCTCTCGGCGATCGCCGACCGCATGACGCGCAACGTGACGCCGGAGAACGACTACGACTCGCTGCGCCTGGACGGCTCGCGCGACACGCGCGGCATCAGCCGGATGTGGAACGTCAAGGGGCATGAGGCGGCGCGCCTGCCCATGCTCTACGCCGCCGCGTGGGACGTGACCGGCAGGCGCGAGTACTACGACCTTTACCGCAAGTATGTGGGGTCTGCCGTCGAGCAGTCGCTCACGGGCGATGACAAGCAGCCCACCTACGCCCTGCTCCAAATGCAGGACTCGATGGAGCTGCTGGAGTCGCTGGAGACGGACGCCGGGCTCAAGCGCCAGATGCGTGAGGTCATGGCGATGGTCTCGAAGCGGTGCGCGCTGCGCGCCGCCAACGCCGACAAGGCTGCCCAGGCGCTCGACCTGACGATGCTCTGCACCGACTGGCGCACGGGCGAGGGCGTGCGCACCGGCGGCGCCTATCGCAAGGTCTGGTACAACATCCGCGAGAGCGGCGAGGCCGCGCTGACGCAGTTGATGGACAGCGGCTCGGCCTATCCTGCCGAACAGCAGGCGCTGTTGGCGCGGGCGCTCACGCGGCTGGACTACGACAAGGTGTCGAGCGGCGGCGTCTTCTATCTGCAGGCTGCCTACTGGAAGGCGCGGAGGCGCGGGCTGTTGGGGGAGTGATCTTAGAACAGCGCCAGCAGCGCGTCGGCGAAGAGGCCCATGCCGAAGGGGTTCGGGTGGTTGATGCAGTTCATCATGAGTGTCGAGTAGGGGATGCCCTGCCGCCACAGGCGGCCGTAGCGCAGCGAGGCGTCGGCGAGCGCGATCCGGTTTTCGGCGGCGAATTTCCGCAGCGCAACAACGTAGGGGCGCGGGTCGGAGTCAATGTTCTTCTCGGAGGTCAGCCCCATCCAGTCGGGCCGGACGTAGTGCGGCGTGAGGATGATCCACTCGGCGCCGATGGCCTTGAAATCATCGCGGATGCGGCCGTAGCGCTGGTAGGTGCCTGCCTCGTTCAGCCCTGCGTCGTTCACGAATTCGGAGACGATGAGGTCGGGCTTCACGTTGAGAACCTTCTCCTGGTAGTTGTGCTCGCAGCCCGGCGGCTCCTTGAAGTAACTGTCGGTGTTGCGGCCGCCCCACGCCTCGGTGATCAGCTCGATCTGTGCCTGCGGGAACAGCGCGCGCAGCCGCCGCACGAACTGCTCCTGCCAGCGGTTGACGCCCGGCTCGGGCACGTAGCCGCCGTTGGTGACGCTATCGCCCCACGCGAGGATGCGCACCTTGCCGCCCGCTTTGAGCTTGGCCAGGGTCTTGGGGATCAGCGTTTCGGCCGGGCTCGGCGCGGACTTCGGCGGTTCCGGATAGGCGGACTCGAGTACCGGGAAGAGATTGGTTTCGGTCAGCCGCGCCAGCCGCGGAGTCACCCAGATGTTGGCGAGGCGCGCCTCGCCAGCGGCGAGGGCGGGCGGCACGGGGTTCGCGAGGTGCGGGCGGCCTTTGCGCAGCTCGACCTTGCCGGCCGCTGTGCGCACGACGGAGTCGAGACGCATGGTGCCGTAGGCGTACGTCGCGAAGACCGTCGCGTTCGTTGCGAGGGCCCCGCCCTCCAGCCGGCCCACACAGCCCCAGCTCAGATCCGCCTCGTAGTCGGTGCCGCGCGTCAGCGGCGCGCCGCCGGCGGCGGCACGCAATACGAGCGAGTCGGGGTCGAGCGCGTGCCGAGCCGAACACTCCTGCGCCCGCACGCCCGCCAGCTTCGCGCCGCGCGCGTACTGCGCGGCCTTTGGGTTATAGGCCATGAGCCGGTCGAGCCGCTCGTCCTTCACGTGGATGGCTTCGGGCCCGTCGACCGTCAGCGTTGTCGCCGCCACCTTGACCTGCCAGTCGCCGACCAGTGACAGGTCGGAGGCCGAAACGGTTACAGCCAGAAAGACCGTTGCGAGGAAAGTGATTGTTTTCATGGTGGTTATCGTGCCACACTCATTGTCGTGATGCAATTCGCGAATGGGACGACACAACCAGCAAGAGTGGTAGGGACGCCGCCCCGTCGACGTCCGCGGACGGCAGGGGCCGCCGTCCCTACCGAGGGGTGCGGACGGCAGAGGGCTGCCGTCCTTGCCGCGCAGTTCCGGCACCCACATGTTTTTTCGGGAATTTTAATAAGATCCGCGCAGCAAGAAACGTATAAAGGATGTCAACGGTTGAAGACCGGGAAGGAGCGCGTATGAAACGGATGATCGTCGGAGTGGTTGGGGTCATGCAGGTGTTGGCTTCTGGAGTCTTGGCGCAGGCGTTCGCGCCGGAGCCGCGGTTTCCGCGGCTGATCCTGCCGCCGCCGGTTCAGCAGCAGGCGGTCGAGCCGATGCAGGTGCGCGAGATGACGGTGAGCGCCCGCATCCAGGGGCTCTTCGCCGAGGTGGAGACCACGATTTCCTTCTACAACCCGAACGCCCGCCAGCTCGAAGGCGAGCTGGTCTTCCCGCTGCCTGACGGCGCGGCGGTCTCCGGCTACGCGCTCGACGTGGCCGGGCAGCTCGTGGACGGCGTGGTCGTGAAGAAAGAGAAGGCGCGGGTGGCCTTCGAGACCGAGACGCGCCAGCGCGTCGACCCCGGCCTGATCGAGCACGTGAAGGGCAACGTCTACCGCACGCGCATCTACCCGCTGCCGCCGAAGGCCGCGCGTACGGTGCGGTTGCGCTACATCACCGAGCTGGCGTCGGACGCCAAGGGCGACGCGGCGCTGCACCTGCCGCTGCCGCGCGAGACCATCGGCACCTTCCACGTGCGCGTGGAGGTCGTGCGAGGCGCCGTCACGCCCGAGATCGGAGGCTTCGGTAACCTGCGCTTCGAGCGCCTGCGCGACGCGTGGCTCGCGGAGACGACGCTGCGCGACACCAAGCCGGGCGACGACATATTGGTGGCGCTGCCGAAGCTGCCCGATACGCTGGCGGCGGCCGAGCGCGACCCGGCCTCCGGCGACGTCTATTTCACCGTGAACGATTGCCGCCCCGCGCTGGCTGCGCCGGCGGTGAAGAGGCTGTCGCGGCTCGGCGTGGCGTGGGACGCTTCGGGCAGCCGCAGCGGCGCGTCGCTCGCCAAGGAGCTGGCGTTCCTCGAGTCGCTGTGCCTCAAGTCCGGCGCGTCCGAGCTGTCGCTCGTGGTCTTCCGCGACCGGCCGGAGCCGGTGCGGAGTTTCGCGTCGTTCGGCGAATTGAAGGCGGCGTTGGATGCGTTGGCTTACGACGGCGGCACCGATTTCGCGGCGCTGGCTCCGGCTCTGGCGCCCGGCACGCCGTGGCTGATGTTCACTGACGGCATGGAGACGCTGGCGGGCGAGCCGGCCGCGTTCGCGGGTCGGCAGGTGACGGCGGTCGTGTCGCAGAGCGTGGCCGACCGCGAGTGGCTGCGGCAGGCGTGCGGCGACGCGGGCGGCTGCCTGATCGACCTGCAGCGCCTGGAGCCGGGAGAGGCGCTGGCGCTGGCGCTCGCTCCGCCGCGCCGGGTGACGGGCCTGCGGGGCACGGGCGTCGCGGCCGTGCAGGGCGTGGGCGCCGTGGCGGCCGGGCGCGTGTCGCTGACCGGGCGGCTGACCGCCGACGCGGCCGAGGTGCGCGTGACCTACTCCGACGGCAGCGAGTCCGAACCCGTGACGCTGCGCCAGGCGGATGCGCCCGAGGGAAGGTTGCTCGCCACCGCGTGGGGCGCGGGGCGCGTGCTGCGTCTCTCCGCGCAAGCTGAGAAGCACGAGGACGAGCTGCTCGATTTGGGCCACCGGTTCGGGCTGGTCAGCCCCGCGACCTCGCTGCTGGTGCTGGAGTCGCTCGACCAATATCTGCGGCACGAGGTCGAGCCGCCCGCGATGCTGGCCGAGATGCGGCGGCAGTGGCACGACGCGCGGGCCCGCGTGAGCAAGGAGCAGACTATCGCCAAGACCTCCAAGCTGGAAACGGTCGTGGCGATGTGGCAGGCGCGCGTGGCGTGGTGGGAACAGAAGGTCACTGTGGAGAAGGATTACCGGTGGAAGGGCGAGGTTGCGGCCAAGTCGGGTACAGTGTTTAATCGTATGAGGAGTGCGATCATGCCTGCCACGGCTGCGCCTTCGGCAGTGATGATGGATGCGGTGGCTGAACAAGGAAATAGTCTGGCCGCCGCAGCCGCTCCGGCTGAGCCCGTTGCCAATCCCGAACGAAAGAGCTCGAAAGATGGCGAGAGTGCTATGCCGCAAGGGGCTTCGATCCAGGTGACGGCGTGGAATCCGGATACGCCCTACCTGAAGAAGCTGAGGGCGGCAGGCAAGGCCGAACGCGAGAAGGTTTACGCCGAGCAGCGAGCGACGTTCGCGGCGAGCCCGGCCTTCTACCTCGATTGTGCGGATTATCTGTTGCGCGAGGGCGAGGCGGCGCTGGGCGTACGGGTGCTGACGAACCTCGCCGAGCTGCGGATCGAGGACGCGGCGCTGCTGCGGGTGCTGGCGTGGCGGCTGCAGCAGGCGGGCGAGATTGACCGGGCGGTGGTGATTCTGCGGCGCGTGACGAAGCTGAGGCCCGAGGATCCGCAGAGCTGGCGCGACTTGGCGCTGGCGCTGGCGGAGCGCGGCAAGGGCGCGCGGTCGGCGGCGGATCTCGAGGAGGCGTTGCGGCTCTTTGACAAGGTCGTCTTCGGGACGTGGAACCGCACGGTCGAGATCGAGATTTTCGCGCTGGAGGAGCTGAACGCGCTGCTTGCGTGGATCGGCCGCGCCGAGTGGGCGGGCGCGAAGAAGCCCGAGGCGCCGGCGCTCGACGCGCGGCTGCGCAAGAATCTAGACGTGGACGTGCGCATCGCGCTGGTGTGGGACGCGGACGCGACGGACGTGGACCTGCACGTGCTGGAGCCGACCGGGGAGGAGGCGTTCTTCAGCCACAACCGAACGGCGATCGGCGGGCTGGTCTCGCGCGACATCACGGACGGCTACGGCCCCGAAGAGTACCTGGTACGTCAGGCGTTCAAAGGCGTGTACGCGATCAAGGCCAAGTATTATGGCTCGCGGCAGCAGACCGTGGTCGGACCGGCCACGCTCACGGCGACGGTCTTCACGGACTGGGGCCGGCCGGCCGAGAAGCGGCAGACGCTGACGCTGCGGCTGGACAAGCCGCGCGACATCGTGGAGATCGGACGCATCACGTTCGGAGGTGGCGCGGTCGTGGAGCCGGCCGTCAAGCCGGAGACCACGGGCGAGGCGCCCGTGCCACGGGGGGCGGCCGAGGCGTTCGAGGGCCTGCGCGTCGGGATGAAGGCTGAGGCGGTGATGGCTGCGGTGGGCCTGCCGGCCCAGAAGCTGTCGAGCGAGCGAAACGAAGTGTGGGTCTACCGCCGCGGGGAGCGGACGTGGAAAGTGACGGTTGAGAAGGCTGGCGGCGGCGTCGCGCGCGTGGTCGAGGCGCTGCCTGGCAACGCCGAGATGATCGTCGTGCAGTGAGTCGTGGCGGCCCGCACGGAGGCGGGCCCAGAGCGACGGGAGCCGGAACGGCCAGCTTCGCGCGGACAGCCTCCGTGCCGTCCGCAGCCCACGTGTCCCTACCCGTGTGTGTCCTGCTGGCGGTGGTGGTCGCGGTACTGCTTGGGCGAGCAGGACATCTGGCGCCGGAAGGTGCGCGTGAAGTGGCTGTGGTCATAGAAGCCAACGGCGAGCGCGATGTCGGCGATCGTACGGTCGGTGGTTTCGAGCAGCGCGCGGCTGGCGTTGACGCGCACGCGCAGGATGTACTCGCCCGGCGAGGTGCCGAGGAGTTGGCGGAAGCGCCGCTCGAACTGGCTTTGGGAGACGCCCGCTTGGGCGGCGAGGGAGGCGAGGTCGAGCTCGTCCCCGTAGTGCCGGTGGATGTGATCGATCACCTTCGAGAAGCGGCCGTACCAGTCGGGCGTGCCGCGCAGCCCCTCCACGATGCGGTGGATGCCCGCCACGCCGATCACGCGCCGGTTCTTGCCGTAGACCGGCACTTTGCTGTAGACGATCATCTGGTCCGAGTTCTCAGGAGCGGGCGCGATGGCGTTGATGATGGGCCTGCCGGTCCGCATCACCTCCTGGTCGCCCTGCACGTACAAGGCTGCCCGATCCTTGGGGAAGAAGTCGTAGTCGGTCTTGCCGAGGGTGTCGCGCTCATGATTCACCTGGCAGTACTCGACGGCGCGCCGGTTGTGCATCACGAAGCGGCCTGCCCGGTCTTTCATAAAGAAGGCTACGTCGGGCACGAGGTCGAGCAGCTGCCGGAAGGGTGAGAGATCGCCGATCTTTGCCACGAAATCGGATTGAAAACGACTGGCATTCATGCGGCTATTGTACAAGCATCTGAGCCGATTTTACAAGCTGCGAAAGGGTGGGTGAGGTACAGTAATACGTAATGGTAAGAGGGCTTACGGTTTAGAGGTGCACCGGCTAGACACGATGGGGGCTCGGGGACGATGAAGACGAGAAGGGCGTTTTTGCAGGCGATAGTGGCCGCGGGCGTCGCGCCGCTGGCTCTGCCGTCGCGCGTGTTGGGCCGCGAGGGCGCGGTCGCTCCGAACAGCCGCGTCAACGTCGCCCTGATTGGGACGGGGCGGCAGGTGTTTCACGCGAACATGCCGTGGTTCTTGTGGTCGAAGGACGTGCAGGTCGTGGCGGTGTGCGACGCCGACGCGTGGCGCATGGATCTGGCGCGGCAGGCGGTCGAGGCCAACTACGCGGTGTCGGCCGGGCGCGACGGCTACACGGGGTGTGCGACGCACCGCGACTTCCGCGAGGTCTTGGCGCGGCCGGACGTGGATGCGGTCATGATCTCTACGCCGGACCACTGGCACGCCTGCATGGCGGTCGCGGCGATGCGGGCGGGCAAGGACGTTGCGCTTGAGAAGCCCCTCTCGCTCTGCGTGCGGGAGGGCCGGGCCATAGCGGAGGCGGTCAAGGAGCACGGACGGATTCTGCGCACCGACACCGAGGTGCGCGCCTGCAAACAGTTTCACCAGCTCTGTCAAGTGGTGCGCAACGGGCTGATCGGCGACGTCCGGCGCGTGATCGTCACGGTGCCGAGCGACCCGCCGCCCCTCCGGGAGCTGCCAGCCGCGGAGCCGGTGCCGCCGGAGCTGGACTATGATTTGTGGCTCGGGCCCGCGCCGGCGAACCTCTACACCGAGAGGCGTGTTCACTATCGGCAGGCGGGCCTGGACTACGTGGGCGGCAAGGGGCCGGGGTGGTTCCACATCGAGGACTACTCGTTGGGCGTGATGTTGAACTGGGGCACGCACGTGCTCGACATCACGCAGTGGCTGCTGGACACGGAGCACGGCGGCCCGGCGGAGATCAAAGGCTCGGCTCGCTTTCCGAAGAAGAGCTTCTGGAATGTGGCCGAGTCGTTCAAAATCCGGTACCGCTACGCCAGCGGGGTCGAGGTGTTCTACACGAACGCCGAAGCCGCCTGTGTCCGGGTGGAGGGAACAACGGGGTGGATCGAGTACACCTGGTTCAAGGAGAACAGCTTCAAGGCGAGTTCGCCGGCGCTGCTGACGTGGAAGCCGGGGCCGAACGATCTGACTTTGCCATGCGTGGACGAGAAACAGGATTTCATCGACTGCGTCCGAAGCCGGAAGGAGCCGCTGATCACGGCCGAGAAGGGGCATCGCACGGCGACGATGTGCCAGCTCGGCCACATCTCGGCGACGCTCGGGCGGCGGTTGAAGTGGGACGCGGCAGCCGAGCGCGTCGTCGGTGACGCCGAGGCCAATGCGCTGCTGACGCGGCCGCACCGCGAGCCGTGGGCCGTGCCGGGGTGTTGAGGGGCGTTAGCGTTGGAGGTAATATGCGTGACAGGTGTTTGCTTGGTGTTCGGCAAGGGGTTGTTCTAGCGTGCGTCCTGTTCGCTGGCGCTGTTCGGGGCGGCGCGATGCCCAACCCCTTCTTTGCGATGGACACGGGGCTGCGTGACGACCCGTCGCGGACGCCCGCCCAGCAGGCGCGGCTGCTCAAGGAGCTCGGCTACGCGGGAGTCGGCTGGAGCCCCGCGAAGACCCCGGAGATGCTGGCTGCGTGCGATGCCGAGGGCCTGAAGATGTTCAATGTCTACATCGGCGTGGAGATCGGGCCCACGAACCGGGTCGCGCCCGAGCCTATCGTGCGGCTGATCGGGCAGCTCAAAGGGCGGGATACGGCGCTCTGGCTGTACGTGCAGAGCAAGGCCTACGCGACGCCCTCCGACGAGGCCGGCGACGCGGACGCGGTTGTGCTGCTGCGCGACATCGCCGACCGGGCGCGGCAGGCCGGGCTATCGGTGTCGCTCTACCCGCACACGCGGTTCTGGATGGAGCGCGTACAGGATGCTGTGAGGCTGGCCAAGCAGGTCGATCGGCCCAACCTCGGCGTCACCTTCAACCTCTGCCACTGCATCAAGGTTGGAGACGCGGCCCGCATCGACGCGCTGCTGGAACTGGCGAAGCCGCACCTGACTTTCGTGACGGTCAACGGCGCGGACTACGCGGGCGACTGGGGCAGGCTGATCCAGCCGCTCGGGCAGGGCGCGTTCGATGTCGGAGCGGTGTTGAAGAAACTGAAGGCAATGGGGTATACTGGGCCTGTGGGCTTGCAGCACTACGGCGTCAAAGGGGACTCTCGCGATAGGCTGGGGCAGTCCATGCAAGCTTGGCGCGCGTTACAGCCGAACCAGTGAGGAGCGGGTATGGAGAAGACGAGACGGGGATTCTTGCGTGCGGCGCTGGCGGCTTCGGCCGCGCCGATGATCGTCCCGCCCAGCGTGCTGGGGCGGGGCGCGACGGCGCCGTCGGAGCGCGTGACGTTCGGGTGCATCGGCACGGGCGGGCACTTCATGGGGCGCAACCTGCCCTGCATGCGGCAGGTGCCGGACATACAGCTGGTCTCGGTGTGCGACGTGGACGCGGAGCGCCTGGAGTCGGCCCGGCTGGCGGTCTCGCAGACGTACGGCGCGGGTGTGACGGCGCACGGCGATTTCCGCGAGATCCTTGCGCAGCCGGGCGTGGACGCGGTGATGATCTCCACGGCCGACCACTGGCACGTGATGATCTCGATCCTCGCGGCGCGGGCGGGCAAGGACGTGATGTGCGAAAAGCCGCTCACCTACAACGTGGCCGACGGCCGCGCGCTCGTGGATGCGATCCGGCAAACGGGGCGCGTGTTCCAGACCGCCTCCGAGAACCGGACCGTTCCCGAGTACAAGCAGATGTGCGAGATCGCCCGCAGCGGCCGGCTCGGCAAGCTCCGGCGCGTCCGCGTGGGGCTGCCGGGCGGCTACTGGCCGGGCACGCAGAAGTACAACCCCGTGGTGTACGAGGCGCCGCCCAAGACCTTCAACTACGACATGTGGCTGGGCCCCGCGCCCGAGAAGCCGTACACGCCGGGCCGTACGCACTTCGTCTTCCGCTGGATCTCGGACTACAGCGGTGGCATGCTGGCCGACTGGGGCGCGCACCTGCTGGACCTGTCGCAGTGGGCGCTGAACCGCGAGCGCACCGGGCCGGTCAAGGTCCAGGGCTACGGGTGGAAGCCCGTGCACGAGCTGTACGACACGCTGACGGACTTCCACCTCCGGTACGAGTACGCGGGCGGCGAGGAGCTGTTCGTGGATGCGAGCGAGCCCTCGCTGCGCATCGAGGGAGACGACGGGTGGATATCGTCGCAGAAGTGGCGCGGGCAGGTGCAGGCCTCCAGCCGCAAGCTGCTGGAGCCGGTCGGCCCCGGGGAAGTTCAGCTCGTGAGCGAGCGGGTCGACGGCGAGCACGTGAGCTTCGTCAAGGCGGTCAAGTCGCGGGCCTCGGCCTACGCGCCCGCCGAGGTGGGGCACCGCAGCATCACGCTGGCGCACATCGGCAACATCGCGGCCGCGCTGGGCAAGCCGCTGCGCTGGAACCCCGAGGCCGAGCGCTTCGTGGACGCGCCGGAAGCGGACAAGCTGCTGAGCCGCGAGAAGCGGGCGAAGTGGAACCTGGCGTGAGGGAGAGGGAAGCGCCTCACGGCGCCACTACAAACGAAAGCACGAAGAGATGTCGGTTATGAGGACTAGACCAGAACTGCTTGTAGGTGCAGGGCTTCTCGCCGCGCTGGCGATGGAGGCTCAAGAGTTGTCGCCGGCCTGCGCGAAGCTCCAAAGCGCGGCGCCAGCGGCAGTGATCGCCGCCCTCGAAAGCGAGGACGTCTACCTTCGCGAGGTGGCGCTGGCAAAGATCGCGCGCGAAGACCTTTCGCCGGAGTTGACGCGTGCGGCGGCTGAGGCGGTCGCGGCCGTGCGTTTGCCGGGGGTGAAGGCTCAGCTGATCGCCGTGCTGGCCGAGCGCGGCGACGCGTCAGTCGCGCCGGCCGTGCGTGCGGCGCTAAAGGATGCCGATCCGACGGTGCGTGCGGCAGCGGCGCAGGCGTGCGGGCTTTTCAAGGACGTCCCGGCGGCGGACGCGCTTTTCGACCTGCTCGGCGGCGGCGAAGCGGAGGCCGCCCGAGAAGCGCTGCGCCGCATCCCGAACCCGGCGATCGACGACCGCCTGGTGGCGCTTCTCGCGGGCGGCGGAGGCACCAACCGCGTGATGGCGCTCGACTTGCTGGCCGCCCGGCGCTACGGGGGCGTTTTCGAGCTGGCGCTCGACAAGGGGCTGTTCGGGTCGGATCCGGCACTGGCCAAGGCGGCGGCGGGGGCGATCCGGGCTTACGCGCCGGCCGGTGGCTTCGAGCGGGTTCTCGACTTCGCGCTCGCGCTGCCCGCACCGTCGGCGGAACTTTTGGCGGGCACGCTGTCGGTGACGTTGGACGAGGCTGCGGACCGGGCGGCGTGCGAACGTCGGGTCGGCCGGGCGCTGGCGTCGTGCGGTGCGGCCCACGCGCCGCTGCTGACCGGGCTGCTGGCGGCGAGCCAGGGTGCGGAGGCGCTGTCCGCGCTGTCGAAGCGGCTGGAGTCGGCCGACCTCGAGGCGCGCAAAGACGCGGTTCGCAACCTCGGCAAGTGGAACAGCGAGGCGGCGCTGGTGCCGCTGGTGCTGGCCGCGCGGCGCGAGGCCGACGCGGGCGCGCAGACGCTGGCGTGGCGGGCGGTGCTGGACATCGTCAAGCGCGCCGACAAGATCGCGGATTTCTACCAGCCGGTCTCGGCGATACACCAGGCGATCTGGTATGCGCCGCGCCGGGAGGAGCAGGTGGCGGCGCTGCAGGCGCTGCCGCTTTACCACCCGAAGTCGTGGGAGGTGGAGTGGCTGTTGACTAAGGTCGAAACGGAGAAGCCGGAGCTGGCGGAGGAGGCGGGTCGCGTGAAGGACGCGCTGGTGCCGCCGTTCTCGGGGCTGCTCGGGCGGTGACGGGCGGTGTTTCGGCCGTCCCGTAAGTCCGACCGTACAGGCGGCGTTTGGGTCAGTACGACCGGCGCTACGAGCCGGTCGACGGGAGGCTTTCCGGCGAAGTGTTGATGTAGGCGACGAAAGGAGCACAGTATGAAGCAGAAGGTGATGGACTCGTTGACCCGCGCGTTTTCGCGCCGGGAGTTTGTGGCGGTTACGGGGGCGGCGGGAATCGCGGCTGCGGCTGCGCCGTCTTTTGCGCAGCAGGCGCCGGCTGCCGCCGGGCCGAAGATCAAGCTCGGCGTGGTGGGGTGCGGCGGCCGAGGCAAGTTTGTGACGGACCTGTTCGTGAAGCACGGCGGCTACGAGATCGTGGCGGCGGCGGACTACTTCCAAGACCGCGTCGACGCGTTCGGCGAGAAGTTCGGCGTGCCGGCGGAGCGGCGCTTCACGGGGCTTAGCGGCTACAGGCGCGTGCTCGAGGCGAAGCCCGATGCGGTGGCCCTCATGACCGCGCCTTTCTTCCGGCCGGAGCAGGCGGCGGCCGCGGTTGAGGCGGGGTGCCACGTCTATCTGGCGAAGCCTGTGGCGGTGGACGTGCCGGGGTGCCTGTCCATCGAGGCGAGCGGCAAGCGGGCGACCGAGAAGAAGCTGTGCTTCCTTGTGGACTTCCAGACGCGGGCGCAGCCTTTCTACAAGGAGGCGCTCAAGCGGGTTCACGGCGGCGCGATCGGCGAGTTCGCTTTCGGCGAGGCCTACTACCACTGCGGGCGGCTGGGCATCCACCAGCCGAACGAGGGCGCCGAGGGCCGCCTGCGCAACTGGGTGTTCGACCAGGCGCTTTCGGGCGACATCATCACCGAGCAGAACGTGCACGCGCTGGACGTGATGAGCTGGGTGTTCGGGAGGCCGCCGCTGCACGTGTTCGGCACGGGCGGGCGCAAGGTCCGCGTCGACGTGGGCGACTGCTGGGACACGTTCACGCTGCACTACCAGTACCCGAACAACGTCGGCGTGACATTCAGCTCGCGGCAGTTCGAGGGGCACGGTACGCAGCCGGAGGGTATCGTGTGCCGCGTGTTCGGCACCAAGGGCGTTCTGGAGACGTCGTACGGCGGCAACGTGATGATCCGCGGCGAAAACTTCTACCGCGGCGGCGAGACCAAGCAGATCTACCTGGAGGGCGCGCGGAACAACATCGCCGACTTCCACGCGTCGATCCGGGCGGGCGAGTGCGCGAACGCGACGGTGCCGCCCAGCGTGCAGAGCAGCCTGGTCACGATCATGGGGCGCAAGGCCGCCTACACCGGCAAGCTCGTGACGTGGGAGGAGACGGTCAAGGATGCCGAGCGGGTAGACGGCAAGCTGCAAGGGCTGAAGGCGTAGGGAACGCTCAGCGTTCAAGTGGGGAGAACGGCGGCGCGACAGCCGAAGCCAATTGGTTTCTACTTGAGCGTTGAGCGTTAAATGTTCAGTCGTTCTTTCCCTTCTCCTTTGCCGAAGCCCATTGGTTTCTACTTGAGCGTTGAGCGTTGAACGTTCAGTCGTTCCACCATTTATTTACCCAAGGAGGCAACATGAGTCAGAATATGGAGGCGCTTTATCAGGCGCGGCTGCGGCGGTTCGTGACGGCGCTGAACAACAAGAAGCCTGACCGCGTGCCGATCCGGCCGTTCGCGGCGGAGTTCACGGGGCGCCACGCGGGATACACGTGCCAGCAGCTGACGCAGCATTACCCGGACGCGTTCGAGGCGATGATCCAGTGCTGCAAGGACTACGACTGGGACGCGGTGCCCGCCAGCATGGTTTACGTGTGGACGGGCATCACGGACGCGGCGAGCGTGCGTTACTACGGCGTGCCGGGCGTGGACGTGCCGCCCAACCACGGCTTCCAATACCGCGAGCCGCCGGAGGACGCGTCGTTCATGCGCGAGGACGAGTATGACCGGCTGATCGACGATCCGACGGCCTTCCTCTACGAGGTGTGGCTGCCGCGCGCGTCTCGCAAGATTGCGGCGGCGGGCGAGCCCGTGACCTTCCGGCACAACGTCGCGCTGGTCTCGGCAGCCATGGCCATGACGCAGTACTTCCACGCCTTCGGGCCGCACTGCGCCCGGCTGCGCAGCGAGTGCGGCATGCCCGGCGCGATCGCGGGCATCTTCAAGGCGCCGCTGGACATTCTCGGCGACAAGCTGCGCGGCTACTTGGGCCTGACGATGGACCTCTTCGAGCGGCCGGAGAAGGTGATGAAGGCGTGCGAGGCGCTAATGCCGCATCTGCACTGGGTGGCGTCGGCCACGGCCGATCCCTCGTCGCAGCTGCCGATCGGCTACTGGATGCACCGCGGCTGCGTGCCCTTCGTGAGGCCCGACCAGTTCGCGAACGTCTACTGGCCGACGGTGCGGCCGATCATCGAAGAGCTGTGGCGCAGCGGGCACCAGACCATGTTCTACGCCGAGGGCAAGTGGGACGCGCACCTCGACGCCTTCCGCGAGCTGCCCGACCGCAGCATCGTCTACCACATCGACCGGGGCGACCCGCTGCTGATCCACCGCAAGCTCCACGACAAGTTCGCGCTGAGCGGCGGCGTCAACAACGTCACGCTGGCGATCGGCACGCCCGAGCAGGTGCGGCAGGAGGTGCGCACGCTGATCGAGACCGTCGGCAAAGAGGGCGGGTTCATCATGGACGCGAGTGCGATCATGCAGAACGACACGACCCCGGAGAACATGCGGGCGCTGGTCGAGGCGACGCACGAGTTCGGCTGCTACGACGCGCCGGACGTGTTGCCCGAGCCGCTGCGCGTCGCGCCTGAGACTGTCGCGAAGGCGGCTGGCTTCCCGGTCAAGAGCGGCCGTGGGCCCGGCGTGTGCGTGCCGTGGGCGGAGCGCAAGTCCGAGCTCAGCGGCCCGATCCAAGGCAGCGAGGAGCTCGCGGAGCGCGTATGGCAGGCGGCGGACGCCAGCGGCTGCATGTTCATCTGGCAGATGCTGCTGTCGTTCTAGGCGCGTTTGTAGGCGGTTCCGGAGGCGAAGCAGGTGGCCATGGGCAGGGTCTGGTTGGCGGGCCGGATGGCGTTGCCGCCGATGTCCACGCTGTCGTAGCGCACGTTGCAGACGGCGTTGAAGCCGAGCCGGCGGGCCTCCTCCAGCATGCGCACCGTGGCTTCGCGCCGGGAGCGCTGGGCGAGCAGGCCGAAGTTCTTGGCCTCGCCGCCGAAGATGTTGAGCAGGCTCGAGGCCCAGCTCTTGAACGCGTCGCTGGCGATCACGGCGTGGCCGCAGACCAGGGCGGGCGTGTGGGGCTCGGAGGAGATGCCGAGCGGCTGCTTGAACGTGGTGACCAGCACGCCCGCCAAGTCGGCCTCGCGCTGGGCGAGGCTCGCGAGGTGCCTCTTCTCCGTGGCCTTGCCTACGAAGAGGCCGACCAGGATAGCGACGGCCGAGATGAGAAGGGCGAACAGGTTGTCCATGGCGTCCCCCGTCACTAGTGGAGCGTCGGCGTGACGACCACAGCCGTGCCGTAGGCCATCAGCTCGGCCGCGCCGGCGGTGATGGCGCTGGTGGTGAAGCGGACGTTGACGATCGCGTTGGCGCCCAACGCCTGCGCCTGCTGGGTCATGCGTGAGAGGGCCTCGTTGCGCGACTCGGTGAGCAGTTCGGTGTAGCCCTTGAGTTCGCCGCCGACCATGTTCTTGAAACTCGCGGCGATGTCGCGGCCCATGTGTTTGGCGCGAACCGTGTTGCCTTGGACCAGGCCCTTGATCTCAACGATCTCATAGCCGGTGACGGCCTCGGTGTTCACGACGATCATGACGTCTCCCCGTGTAAGTAACAGTGACAACGCCACGATACCTTGAACGGGGGTGCGCGTCAATACGCGAGTGGGCGAGTGAGTGGGCGAGTGAGTGGGCGCGACCGGCGCCGCCGGTCACTCTTGCCAGGTGTAGCCGCACGGCGTGTCTGGGGCGACCAGGTCACGGTCGGCGAGGTCGCGCGGGTCGATGGGGAAGGTGCAGCAGTTCCGCAGGCGGTAGACGGTATAGAGCCGGCAGGTTGACTGCCCGTCCGCGTGAAGGTGCAGCGAGGCGCACTTGTTGGCGACCAGATGGCAGCAGGCGCCACAGCGCGTGCAGTCGCCGGTCCGGCGCTCAACGCTCCGCCGGACATAACCCGGGCGGAACGTGTTCAGCAGGAAACGTCTCAATACGCCGCGGAGCAGGGTCAGCCTGATTCGGAGCGTTTGTGGCTTGTAAGACAGGTCTTTCTTGGGAATACACATGAGGCGCATGAAGCGGGGCGAGTTCAACCAGTTCGTCCGTAAGCTCGTATCGTAAACGGCGCGGGCGCAGGACGCAAGCCGATTCGGCCAACCGATTCGGCCAACACGCACGGGCGCAAGGCGGCCGTTTCTAAGATCCGGTCGAGCCGAACCCGCCTTCGCCACGGGCGGTGTCGGACACCTCTGCGACCTCGGCCGGCTCAACGAGCAGGACCGGCGCGATCACCATCTGCGCGATGCGCATGCCGGGCCGCACCACGAAGGGCTCCTGCCCGAGGTTGATCAGGATCACGCCGACCTCTCCGCGGTAGCCCTCGTCGATGGTGCCCGGCGTGTTCAGCAGCGTGACGCCGTGCTTGAGCGCGAGGCCGCTGCGCGGCCGCATTTGCGCCTCGGTTCCGCGCGGCAGCTCCATCACGAGGCCCGTCCGCACGAGCCGGCGCTCGCCGGGCTGGAGCGTCGCCGCCTCGCACGCGCAGACGTCGAGGCCTGCGTCGCCTGGCCGCGCGTAGGCGGGCATCACGGCCGCAGGGTGTATCCTCTTGAAGTTCACTGTCATGCGCGAGAGCATAGCAGAGACTGAGGAGAGCCTTCAAGAAGTTAGGAGTTAGAAGTTAGCCTGCCGCGATCTCGATGCGGCGGGGCTTGACCTCCTCACGTTTCGGCAGCGTCAACACCAGCAGACCGTTCCTGCTCGCGGCCTTGATGCCCGCCGTGTCCACTCGCTCGGGCAGGTCGAACGACGCGCGGTAGCAGACCTCGGGAATCTCCGTGAGCATCAGCGCGTAGTCCGTGAAGCTCTGGGCCGTGTTCTCGGCCTTGACGGACAACGTCCTGTGCTCCAGCGTCAGCTCGATTTCGTTCTCGTTCACGCCCGGCAACTCGACTGTCAGGGTGAGCGCATTTCCGTTCTCGGCAACGCGGGAAACCGGCGTGACCTCCACCCGGTTTATCTTCTTTGCCTCAGTCTCTGTGTGCGTCAGTAAGCTCATGGCTGCTCTCCTTTCTGTGCTACGTCCTTTACAGTTTGTCGATCGCGATCTTACGCTTTTCGGCGGCGGCCTTGCGCGGGATCGACACCGTCAGCATGCCGTTCTTGGCCGCTGCTGTGATGTTCGCGCTGTCCAGCTCAAAGGGCAGGTTGAAACTGCGCTGGAATTCGGCCGGCGAACCGTCCGACTGCGTGCGCTCGCCTTTCAGCGTCAGGACGTTGGAATCGACCGACATATCCAACTTGTCGGGGTCAACGCCGGGAACTTCGGCCTCCAAAACAAGCCCTTTCTCGCCTTCCCATACATTGACTCGAGGGAACTGCCCGGTGCGGGCGCGCCACGCGGTGTTGAAGAACTCGATAGGGAAGTCGGTCATTAGCTCATCAAACACGCGCCAAGGGTTGTTCATGGTGCTCAAATAGGTTCTCATGATGGTTCTTCCGTCCTGCTCAACGTCCCTGGACACGCACAAGCAATTCCGGAGTGGTGCGCACCCCCATCTTCTCCATCAAACGCGCCTTGTAGGTACCAACCGTTTTCTGGCTGAGGCCCATCTGTCCGGCAATTTCCGAATTGCCCATTCCCTGCCGCAAGAACTCGAGCACCTGCAACTCGCGGTCACTTAAGAGGCCGACTTCTGACGTCAGGGTCTTTGCCGCGCTGCCGCTCGCCGCCGCATGGATCAGCGCCGACGCGATCACATCGCTCACGGCAAGGTGCCCCGCAAGAATCTTGCGCATCGCCTCCAGCACTTGGCTAATCGGCGCATCTTTCATTATATAGCCGCGTGCTCCTGCGCGCAGCAGACGTACGGTGTAGACCTCTTCGTCGCAGACCGACAGCACGAGGACAGGGGGCGAAGCCGGGTCGACTTCCATCTGTTTCAGCAATTCCCACCCGTTGCCGTCCTTGAGATTTAAGTCGAGCACAACGATATCGGGGCGCTGTTGTCCGATCAGCACCAGCGCCTCGCGCCAACCCTCGGCTTCGCCGCAGACCTCCAGATCCTCTTGCGTCCCGATGGCGCCGATCAGCCCCTTGCGTGTCAAGGGGTGGTCTTCCACTAAAAGAACATGGGCTTTCGCGCTCGGTCGCTTCATGGCCTGTCTCCTGGTAACAGCGGTATGATCGAAGGCAACACGCGTATCCTGTTAAGGTTCTTTGATCTCTGAGGCACAAAGGGTGAGCGGCACCGAAAGCTCTGCTACGGTCTTGCCCTGGGCGTTTCTGCTCAACGAGAACGAGCCCCCCAGTTGGCTGGCCCGCATGCTCATCTGCCGCAGCCCCACACCCGGTTGTAGCGCGGTACGTTCCGGTAGCGGAACCCCATCGTTGGTGACCGAAACGACCATCTGGTGAGCCTCGCGGATCATGTCGATCCAGACGTGCAGCGCCTTTCCGTGGCGGAGCGCGTTGACGACCGCTTCGCGCACGAACCGGTAAATGTGTTCGGTCGCCCCCGGAGCGAAGACGCAGCACGCTTGGGAATCGTTGACTTCGATCTCTATCTGCGATGCGCTCTGGAACCGCCGCGCGAACACCGACAGCGCCTCGCACAACTCCAGCGTCTCCAGATCGTTCAGAGTCAGGTCGTAGGAGACGCCGCGCGCCAGCCCCAGCGTGCGGGACGCCTGCGCCACCAGCTCCTGCGCCTGTTGCCGGGACTCGGCCTCCGTGCTGCGCTGCGCCAGCCCCTCGGCCATCCGCAGCAGCCCGACCAGCTCCTGGCAGAGACCATCGTGGATCTCCCGTCCGATCCGCCGAGCCTCCCCCTCGCTCGCGCTCAGCGCGCCCGCCACCGCTTCCCGCAGCTCGACCTCGCGACTCTCGATGAGCCGGCTCAGCCTCTCGTTGGCGTCGCGCAGCTCCTTCTGAGTCCGCTTGACCGCCGTGATGTCGTGCGCCACGCCCACGAAGGTCACGGGGTTTCTCTTCGCGTCCAACACCGGCTTGATGCTGGAGGTATGCCAATGCTCGCTGCCGTCCTTGTGCCGCACGCGGTACTCGATGCCCGAGCGCAGTTCGCCGCTCCGCACCACGTCCGCAAGAAACGCATCGCAGGCCGGCACGTCCTCCGCCAGGACCACCTCCCGGTACTCGCGTCCGATCATCTCTTCCGCACGGTTTCCCAAGAACTGCTGCCACGCGTGCGAGACATATGAGAAGCGGCCGTCGGGCGCGATCGTGTAAAAGATCGCGTTGGCGTTGCCGAGCAGCAGCTCGTTCCGCTCCTGCGCCTCGCCGAGCGCCCGCACCAGGCCCTGAAAGTGCCCCCTGAAGAGCGCTCCGGAGAACAGAAGGGCGGTCAGGAAGTATCCCGTGTGAAGCGTGTTCAGCCGCTGCAGGCCGGGAATCGGCAGCCAGTAGTAGGGGGCTCCAAACGCCAGCGGCGCCAGCAGCGCGAGCCCGACGAGCGCGGCCTGCTGTACCGTGACGGTCCGCCGCCGGGCGTAGCGTGCGACAAAGGTCACGAACGCCGCCAACATCAAGGCATAGGCATAGGCGAATAGCGGCGCGTACAGCGGCCCAGAAGCCTTTGTCAGGAACGTCAGCCCGCCCGCAGGCTCCAGCCAGACGCGCGTGTACAAGAGCGCGTGCCACGGCCACGTCCAGTTGAGCGCCACGCCCGCCGCCGGAATCCCAAAGAGTAGCGCCAGCAACCAAAAGGGCACCCGCCGCTCGTATCCGGTCACCCGCAGCGCGAGCAGGAGTGTGAGCGAAACCACCGGCATCCCGACGAGATACTCGGCGTGGTTCCAGAACACTTTGGCCTCCAAGCCTTCGGAAGCCAGGTTCATGCCGTAGGCGAAACACGTCAGGCTCTCCGAGACGAGGAACAGAGCAAACGTCCGGGCGTTCAGCGAGACGCCGCGATACGTCCACGCCAGCGCCGCCAGCGTGAGCAGCACGCCCGAGAAGACGAACAGGAGGTAGAGATACACGTGCATAAGAGTAAAGAGGGGCGCATGGCCGTTCTGTTAGTGGATACCCTTCTTAATCCTAATCGTAATCCTAATCTTGATCTCAATCCTGTCCCACGCAACTACCCCAAAACCGCAGTTATCATACCGTAGAGTACAGGTGCCCGTCAAAAGTAAGATTAAGATTACGAATAAGATTATGATTAAGAAACACCGACCTCAACAGAACTGCCTTGCGCCCGAGTGCGGGGGGCGCATCCCCATCCCGCTGGCGTGGGTGGTCAATGAAGCTGGAAACGTTGACGGCGGCTCTGCGGGGACGCTTCGCCCTACCGCTTGCGGCCACCTGTGCGGAGCGGGTAGCGAAGCGTCCCCGCTGAGCTGCTGCGCCTCCGGCTTCGTTCGGGGGTGTACCGGTCAGTGAAAAGGGGCTGCGCCCGCGTGTGGTTCGTTTTTCGCCCATGCCCACAAAAGCGCCTTCTTGTAGGCCTCGCCTACACAAAAATCAGCCTCGCGGCTGACAGACGAAAGTCCAATTTACTGCCATACTTGAAAAGACATGGATGGGAACCCAGACGGCAAAGGTGCAACCATGAACACGACCTGCTGGTGGACGTCATGACGACGATGGAAAGGAAATGCCAATGAGACATGTATGTTTGACAAGAGGACGGCTGGCACTGGCGCTGGTGTGGCTGGCCGCAACAGCCGGCCAGGCGACCACCGTAAAGGTGGATCTGGGTGTTTCCGGGAACTCCACGCTCTTCGAGCAGGCGCGGATTGCTAATGCCTGCATCGAGCGGCTGCATTACGGTACAAAAGCAGGTGGTTTTTCGACGCCGGCCCCCTGCGATTTTTCCGCCTATACAATAAACTATGCCGCAGACATGTACTGTACGTTCGCGCGCAAAGTCTTAGACACCGGCGACAAGATAATTGCGTGGGAGAGTCTGGATTCGCTTGAAAAAACAGGCTCTTGGAGCAAATGGACGACGGCATCGTTCAGCACAAAGGGCAATGCAGGTCAGTATGTGCATTTCCGTGGCGCCGGGAGTTATTTCGGGCTGAACATCAGCTATATTGAATACACCAAGGAGGTGTACGCCACGCCCAGCTCCATCACCTTCAGCGCCCCGACCCTGGGAGAAGACCAGGCGCTGAGCTGGAGCGCGGTGTCGCGCGCGGTCTGGACGGAGCCCAAGTATTGGTAGAAGCCGACACCGACTGTCACCCTCGGCGGCTACACGATCCAGGTCTCGCGCGATGGCGGAAGATGGAAGTCGTTCACCAGCACGACGGAAACGTCCATTGTCATCCCGGCGAGCGAGTTCGCGACAGGCGGCACGCGTCAGTTCCGGGTGTGCGCGGCCACCAGCACGCGGCGCGATGCGGGCGGATACATTGAAAGCACGACCCACACCATCCTGAAACCCGCGCAAGCCGCACCAGCTTCTGTCTCGTCCGCGGCCCCCACCTACGGCAGCGATTCCACCCTGAGCTGGACGCAGGTGAGCACAGCCAGCAGCGGCTACCGGGTCGAGATCAGCTCCAACGGCGGTTCGACCTGGAGCTTCCTGATGAATTCAACCGCCAGCGCCGCCTCGACCAGCGTCACGGTTCCCAAGGCGACCTTCAACACCATGGGCACGCGCCGCTACCGCGTCCAGGCCCTGACCACCGCTTTGCACGAGGAGAGCCCGTGGCGCGAATCCTCCACCCTCACAGTGCAGAAAGCGGCGCAGGCCGCCGTCTCCGGCACGCTCGGTGCCACGACGATCGCCTTCGGCACCGCCACCACGCTCACCGCCGCCGGCGGGAGCGGCACAGGGGCTTACGAATTTCGGCAGGACGGAGGCACTGCCACAGTCGGTTTCTCCGGCAGCGGAGCCTCCCGGACCGTCACCCCGAGTGTGGCAGGCACGGCCGTCCTCCAGGTCCGGCGTCTCGGCAATGACAACTATAACGACTCCTCCTGGACCCCGTCCGGCACCCTGACCGTCACCAAAATCACTCAGGCCGCGCTGACCCTCACGCCCTCCACGACCCATACCTACAACACCACGCGGACCTACACGGCGGGCGGCGGCTCCGGCACGGGCGCCTACAGCGACGCGCTGGGCTCGGGGAGCGCCACGCGCACGAGCGCCTGGAACTACCGCGCCGACGCGGGCTCCGGCACCTACACCATCAGCGTGACACGGGCCGCTGACGCCAACTACAACGCGGCTACAAAAACCTTCACCCTCACCATGGTCAAGGCCAGCCAGGCTGCGGCCTCCGGCGCGCTGGGTTCCGCGACGATCACCTTCGGCGCCACCACGACCGTGACCGCCTCCGGCGGCACCGGCACAGGCGCCTACGAGTTCCGCCAGAACGGAGGAACAGCCACGGTCGGCCTCAGCGGCAGCGGCGCCACCCGCACCCTGACACCGGCCGGAGTCGGCACGGCGATAATCGAGGTGCGGCGGCTGGGTGACGCCAACCACAACGATGGCACCTGGGCCTCCGCCGGCACGCTGACCATCGGCAAGGCCAATCAGGCGGCGGTCTCGGGTTCGTTGGGCGCCGCGACGCTCACCTTCGGAGCCACCACGACGGTGACGGCCTCCGGCGGCACCGGCACGGGTGCCTACGAGTTCCGCCAGAACGGCGGCTCGGCTACGGTCAGTTTCAGCGGCACCGGCAGTTCCCGCACGCTCACGCCGACGAAGGCCGGCACAGCCCTGATCGAGGTACGGCGGCTGGGCGACGCCAATTATAACGACCATGCCTGGACCTCCGCCGGTACGCTGACCGTCAACAAGGCGGATCAGGCAGCGCTGACCCTGACCCCGACCAGCAGCCACACCTACAACACGACGCGGGCCTACACGGCGGGCGGTGGCACGGGCACAGGCGCCTACAGCGACACGCTGGCCTCGGGTTCCGCCACGCGCACCGCAGCCTGGACCTACCGCGCCGATGCGGGCTCCGGCAGTTACAGCATCCAAGTCACACGGGCGGGTGACACCAGCTACAACGCGCGCA
>CAYLUN010000051.1:0-39185 GCA_964386865.1 uncultured Lentisphaeraceae bacterium
TCAGCACGTTGCCTGCGGGGAGGATCGCTTCGAGCAGCTCGCAGAGGTATTGCCGATGCGGGCCGAAGGACGGCGTGTTGCTGAACGAACAATACAACTGCTCCCGCGAAAATCCGCCGAAATCCACCAGCGAATGCCAGCCGTTGAAGATCACCGGGATCATCTTGATCTTGCGCTCGGCCAGAAGCTCGCCGGCCCGCTTCGCCGCGGCGAGGAACCGCTTCGGGTCAGCGACATGCGCGTCGTAGGAGAACCAGATCCGCAGCGTGTTCAACTTCGGGAAATGCTTCAATCCCAAGTCGAGTTCCTTGGCGTAAGTCGCCTCGCGGAAATCGTTCCAGACTGTGATGCCGTGGCTGCCCCAGCTCGGCTGGTAGTTGAAGCCGCGCACCCAGGCGTAGTCGTGAATGCGAGTTGGCTTCGCTTGCTCCTGCGCGGCTGCCTTGGACGTCACGCTGCCGACGCCGGCGCCGGCGACGGCTGCCATGCCAAGCTTCACGGCCTCGCGTCGGGTGATAAGGTTGGTTGCTGTGTTCATCGTTGTTCCTCTCCTGTCGACTGCAGTTGCCGCGGCGTCTCCGCACCTTCACAAGCCGCCCGGTTTGGCGAGTTCGCTGCTCCCCAGCATGCCGCTGTAGAGGCGCAACTCGCTGATCGCGCCGTGGAAGTTGTTGTCGGGCGCGTTCGCCCAGGCGTTCCACATGCCGATGCGAAAGGCCTCGAGATTCAGCGCCACACTCGCGTCCAGCAGGCTTTCGCCGGCGAGTTGCCCGTCCACGAAGACCTGCAGGAAGCCCCCCTCGCGGGCGTCGCAGACCACCGCGAGATCGTGCCATTCGCCCGTCTTCAGCGCCCTCCGCGCCCGTCCGTGCACCCAGCCGCCCTTGCCGTCCACGTTGACCGCGACGTTGGGCGTTCCATCCTTCAGCAGGCTGAAGTGGAACGCGCCCCTGTTCCCGCCGTCCGTGAAGACGAGCGGCGTCCATTCGTTGCGCAAGGCGTCCGGACGGAGCCGCAGGGCCACGCTGACCGCCTGCCGCGCCACCTTCACACCCCCGCTCACCCCTGCCGTCCCGTCGAACACCTCGGGCAGTCGCACGTCCCCTTGCCCCTGCTTCCAGACGCCGAGCAGCTCGGCGGGAAGTGCGGCCGGACGCGGCGGCATGCAGGGCTTGACCCCGCGCGCGCTGTCCAGCGTGGGTACAGGACGGAAATCCTTGGTGCCCTTGTAGCGGATGTTCTTCTTGCCGTAATACGAGCCGTAGTACTGCGCGTTCGCATCGACCCACGTGGCGAGCCTCACGAACTCCGCCTGCTCCAACTTGACGCCCTGGTGCCCCTTCAGCAACTGCCGCATCAGCTTGCTCGCGTGCGAGCCGAGGGCGTAAGGCGGCTTCGCCTCGGCATGCAGCATGGCCCCGTTGCCCACATGGCTCGGCCCGCGTTTGCCCGCGGGCGGACAGATCCACTCCTGAAGAAAGCTCACCGCGCCTTTCACCAGCAGGTTCTCGTACGACGCGCTGAAGAACTCGGTCTCCGTCCCGCGCAGGTCCAGACCCGCCTTGGGCGCGTCGCCGCCGTGACACCGCACGCAGTGGCGGTCGAGGATCGGCTGCACGTCCGACGGATAGTGAAGCGGCCTTGGCCCCGTGTCACCCGGCTGAGGCTGGAGCGAGGACGCCCCCTTGGCCAGCGCAAGCGGCCGCTCCGGCATTTGGGAACCGTCGCGCGGGTCATGGCACCCGATGCACGAGCGGTTTTCGCCGGGCTGGAAATTGACGAACGTGCGCATGACCTGCACCTGCATGTAGTTCTCGTCCAGCGCCTCGATGAAGATGTTGCGCCGCGCCGGAACCTTGAAGCAGGCAGACCCGTCCGCCTCAACCGGCACCACCCCGAGCAGCACCGCGATCCAGATGTGCGTGCTGAGAGACACCGCCGTGGCCTGCCCCGGATAGGTGTCGCCGGGATTGACCTGCGAGGCCACCCACGACCGGGGGATCTGCTCCAGGACGCGCAGGTACTTGATGGTGCCTGGCTTGACCCCCTTCAGGCCGCGGTAGAGGTCGACCAGCGTCACCGTGGCTTCTTTGTCCCGGCCCTCCGGCGTCTCGTCGCACACGCGGGACAGGATCGGCGGCGTTGCGCGCGGCTCCAGCAGCATGGGCTGAAAACAGGACATTTCCGGGTCCTGATAGACGGTCACGCGGTTGCCGAAGGTGTCGAGCAGGCTGATCCGGTAGCCGTGCAGGTCGTTGTAGCGCCGGTCGGGATTGTGTGAGACAAGGAAGAAATCTTTCGACAGCGGGAAGGGGTCGGCGAAGAACGGCCCGTAGGCGTCATGCTCATTGCGCCTGCCGTTGCGGAACTGGTGCAAGCCCATCAGGCCCTCGGTCTCGACCTCCGGCGTGAGCGACACCATGGCCTCCTTGGTGCGGCGGTCCTTTTTGCGGTCGATGACGCGCACGGAGCCCACGGCCAGCGGCTCATGGCCGCAGCCGAGCGCGACGACCTTGTCGGGCGCGCCGGGAATCTGGCGTCCCGCGAAAAAGACGCCGGGGTTGTCGATGTTGTCGCCGTAGACCTCTTCGGAGCCGGTGCCGTCAGGCCGCATGGACCAAAGCGGCTGGATCGCGGCAATGCCCTTGAACACGTACTCCCAGCGCGTGTAGAGGATTCGGCCGTCGTCCATCACAGTCGGCGTCGATTCTGTGAGCGCGCCCTGCGAGAGCTGCCGCAGGTTCGACCCGTCCGCGTCGATGCGGTGCAGCGTCGTGCAGGTCAGGGAGTGCCCGCCGCACAGCACCGTGATCTCCGAACGGCTCGACACAAAGACGATCCGCCCGTCCGGCAGATAGCACGGGTGCATGTCGTCGGTCCAGTGGCCGTACACCCGGGGGTCGCTCTCCAGAACGGCCGGCGCGTAGCCGCTGTGCTTCAGCACGCGCTCCGCCTCGTCCGCCGGCGCGACGGTGAGCTGGCGCAGGCCCGTGCCGTCCAGGTTCTGCTCCCAGAGGCGATACCCTTCCGGCCGGGGTGCCCGGTAGCCGAAGGCGATCCGCTTGCCGTCGCGCGACAGGTCGTACCGGTCGAAGATGCCGCCCTCGAGCTTCCTGTCGATGAGGTCCCGCGTCCGCCCTGTCGTGAGATTGAGCGCGGTGATGTTGCCGCCCCATTTGACCGGGCCGTGATAGTAGTCATCGTAGTAGTGCTGCGAGTCGTAAGTGTAGCGGCGCGCGAAAACCAGCTCGCGCCCTTTCAGCAGGGGGTTCTCCTGAACCAGCGCCAGGCGCTTAAGCGCCTCGACCTCCTCGCGCAGCGCGGCGAGCGCGCGGCCCTCCGGATCTGTCGCGGCCAGCGTGGCGACGCTCGCCCGCAGCGCCTCGATGCGCGCGGCGTAGACGGCACCGGCATAGGCTGACGGAAAGTCCCGTCCGAGCGCCGCAACCGCAGGGGCGAGCCTGTCCAGGTCGGACCAGGCGCGCTCCGCCTCCGCCGCGGCGACGCACAGCTCCAGCCAGCGCGGGTCGTCCGGCGGGGTCGCCCCTGCATCCAGCGCCGCCACGCGGGCCTGCAGCGCCTGCGCCAGCGGCGGATGGCGCTGGCCTACCCCTGCCAGGTATTCCCGCTCGAGGCGCGTGTCCCGCGCGGCCAGCCAGCCCGCGTCGCCGAACCAGGCGTGGTTCACGCCGTCCACCAGCGCATGCGTGTAACGCGGATAGTCGCGCAGAACGCGCTGCCACAGGTGCGGCGCGGGGTCGGGAGTTGGCGAGAACCAGAAGCGGAACGGCGTCAGGTGCCACGGGTACGACCAGTTGATGCGCGCCTGCGCGAGGCGGAGTTGCAGGTCGTGCGTCCCGGCCGTCAGCGGCAGGTCAACGAAGCACTGGTCCTGAAAAAGCTGCTCGTCGCGCAGGCCCGTGCCGTAGCGCTTCAGGCGGATGCGGGTGTCCAGGCTCTTCAGACGCTTGCCGTCCAGATAGACGTCCAACAAGTCCCCTCCCCCGAGCCCCACGCAGAGTGTCACTGGACCGGCCGCGGTCAGCGTGCTGCGCAGCCAGACAGCGGCCTTTTCCTGCCGGTCTTGGGCGAGGGGGATCACGGTGGCCGGCTTCCACTCCGGGCAGGCCCGCCACAGCGGCCGCCCGTCCGGCTGCCGGGCATCGGGGCTGGGCAGCGTCTCCGGTGCCGGCTCCGGCATCAGTGCCGTGGCCTGCCAGACGCCCCAGGCGACCGCCGGACGCGCCCGCGCCTGCTCCTCCCGCCACTGCCGCAGCGCCAGCCGCGTCGCGACGAGCGTCCGGGGCAGCGTCTCCCGTTTCACGTAGAAGGACAGCTCCGGCAGCGGGACCACTTCGTCCGGCTCGGACATGGGCCGCATTTCCACGGCGCCCGCATACGTCCAGCAGGCCATCAGCCCGCCAAACGCCACCCCTAAACGCGTCCGACCCCCCATCACGCACCTCCCCTTCTGTTCGCTGCACCCCCCTGCCGAACCAGACGACCACGCTCTCCTGCTAAGGCAGGTTCACATGGCAAACCCCTTTCCATCTAACGGCCTTAGGATACCGCATCCCCTCACAAGCAACAAGTCGTACAACCGCAATTTCTGTGTCGTATTTACGAAGCCTAGGCGTGACGCCCCCGCTCTTGATATGTGTGTCTTGATGTATGTGCCTTGCCGCCGGTGCGTGCCGGACAGCGGTCAGCGGATGACAGGCACCTCGCGCGGCATGAGATCCCCCGAAAGAAGCTGGCATTGCGCGACCTGGCCGATGTTGGTGCCGGTGACCTGCCAGACGATGCGCTTGTCCGGCGTCACCTCAAAGATGTGCGCACCGACCCGGTCGCCGGTGTCGCGCGCGTTCCAGTTGCAGACGACGGTGTTGCCGTTGGGCATGCGCTGGATCCCGGCGAGCGTGCCGAACTGAATATCCGGGAGCCACTCGGCGTCTATCCGCCAGACGGTATTGTCCTCCGCATCATACTCCGTGACAGCGCCCCCGGCTGAAATGAGCGTGTTGCCGTTGGGCAAACGCAAGACACCGACCGGACAGGGCACGCGCGGAAACTCGCGGAGAACCTTGCCAGCCGCGTCGTATTCCCGGACCGCGCCTTCGGCGGTGAAAGGCACGAGATAGGTGCCTTCGGGAGTCTTGCGGCACATGCGGAATTGGGCGTGCGGGTTCTTTTCCGTCGTCCCGAGTTTCACCTCATGGACAATCTTGCCTTCACGGTTGACCTCGACCAAGCGGCACTCACCGACAATCCCGATCAGCACGTTGCCATCCGGAAGCGGCTGGCAGGTGGGCACCTCGTTCGGGGACTCGACCTTGAATTCCCAGACGATCTTCCGATCACGAGTCACCTCCTGCACACCGCGGATATGCGTGGTGAGGATGTTGCCGTTGGCTAGCATCCACACATCCTGCGGGTTCGCGGCCGGGTAATCCCAGACCATCTCCCCCTTTTCGTTGATGATGTAGATCTTCTTGAGCGAGTGGCTGGTCGCGAGGAAGGCGTAAGGCCCGCGCTGGTTCTCGTGCCAGAAGTTGCGCGCCAGGGGCGGCGTTGTGGTCTCCGTGCCCAGCACATTGCGCGGGTCGACGTCGAGTACAGGCCACACCAATTCGCCTCGGAGTTGCGCCGCTTCGTTCGCGTAAGCGCCCAGACGGAGGGAGTTCGAGTCGAGCCAGAGCGTGACCGCGTGACGGTCCTCCGGCGACACGGCTTTAAGATGCACGGCGTTGGTCAGAGCGTTTCCGATTTTGCAGTTCCGCGCGCCGAAACGGCCGGGGATCGTTCTCGACCCGCCGTGAATGCCGCTGTACTCGCTGGTCATGCCCAACCCCATCGCCCCCGAAAACCAGAAGGCGTCGTTGCGCAGCGCCTCGTGGCTCATGTCCTGAGGGCCCTTGTGCTCCTTCGTGTGGCACGGCAGGCAGGACTTCTCGAAAATGGGTTTGATCTGCCGGTAGTAGCTGATCGGCTCGATGCGGCCCAGCTCGGGCTGGAGTTTGGACGGGGCCCGCTGCAGCGCCAGCGGCGGGCGCTCGAGCGGCGGGGCTTGACGCGTTTTTTCGTGACACCCCTGGCAGCTCAATTGCTCGCCCGGATGCGCGAAGGCGACGGAGCGCATCGACTGCACAGCCCGGTACTGCTCGTCCAACACCTGAAAAATAAGCTCCTTGGCCACCGGCGCCTCAAAAAAGACGCTGCCGTCTTCCTCCACCGGCACAATGCCCAGCGGAATCCGAGGGGTGTTCTCGCGCTCGTAGCCGATCATGGGCAGGCCGATCTGGTGGTTTTCCTTGAGGATGTTCTGCGTCACGCGTAACCACTTGATCTTCGTGTCCGGAGGGAACGGCAAATCGGAGTCGTACACATTCATCACGGCGATGGTCGCGGGGCGCTTGCCCGCAGTCGTTCCGGACATGGATCGGCGCGGCGGGATGACGGGCGGCGTGGGGCGCGCGCGCAGCGGAATGGGATCGATGATGCGCAGCCGCTCATCCTGGACGCAGGGCAGGAGCGCGTGTTCTGCCAGCAGCTCCTTGTTCCCGAAACGGTCGAGCAGCACCAGATTCTCCCAGGCGTTGCAGAGCATGAAATCCTCGCTGAGCGGCCACGGCGTGCCGTATTTGTAATGTCTCCGCGAAGGCAGTTCTGTTTCAGGGAAAGGCTCGTCCGGCGTGAAGCGCTTCACCTGCGACATGTGCCCGTCGTCGGCCGGGCCGAGGTCGAGCAGCCCGATGGAGCCGTAAACCGACCCGTGGTGGGGCGCGCCGGTGAACACGTAGCGGGACGAGTTCGGAATCGCGCGGATGCCGATCTCGACCAGCGGCGTGCCGACGCGGATATCATGGCCGCCCCCTGCCAACGCTCAAAGCCAGGGAAGGTGTGGTAGGGCTTCGGATAGTTGCCGTGCGGTGCCCGCGGGTCGGTGCCGTCCGGGCCGGAAATCCAGAAGCGCGTGCCCAGGCAGTTCTCCCGGTCCGTGTAGTCCCAGCGGGTGTACACGAGCTTCCCCTCGTTGTTCACGCTCGGGTTCCACTCGGAGGTTTCGTAATAGCTCAAAGGCACGATGTCAGTGCCGTCCGCCTTCATCGAGAAAAGCGTATAGTTGCGCACCTGCAAGCCCCCAAAGCAGCGGATGAAGCCGCCCCGACGCTCGGAAACAAAAGCGATGCGTCCGTCCGGCAGCCAGCAGGGGTCGAAGTCCCCCTCGTCGCCGTCGGTCAACTGGGTCAGATCCGTACCGTCCACGTTGACGCTGAACAGATGGAACACCGTGCTCGGCGCATAGACCCACTTGTGCTCACGGTTCGCGGTCCAGGCGAAGACGATCCGCCGACCGTCGAACGACAGGTCCGGCGTAGCGAACGCGCCATGGTCCAGCTTGCGTCCCTTGAGCCGCCCGCTCTGTACGACCGAGTTTTCCAAAAGGTTAACCAGCCGAGGCGAGGTCTTGAAATCCTTAAGCGCATAGAGGCCGCCGCCAGGCAGCGCGTTAAAGCCGAAGTACTGCGTGGTGAAGTGTCCGCCTTGAACATCCCCTGTTGACGGGTTCGAACGCGCCGAACCCTCGAACGTGCCGCGCGCCACACAGAGGAGCTGATCGAAATTCAGCAGCGGATTGCGCAACGCGATCTCGCGGCGGACAGCACAGACCGCCAGATAGAGCGCGATATCCTCTGGGCTGCCCGGTTTCGTGGCCTTGCTTGCCACACGCGTTTTCAGGGCCGCGTAGTCCCGTGTCAGCGCTGCCAGGTCTAAGGTCGGGCTGCTCTTGGCCAGCCAATCAAGCAAGGCACCGGTTCGCCGCAGGGCCGTACCGAGCGCACCGCCGTCCGATGGCAAGACCAGGGCCTGTTTATCGTAGGCCTGCTCAGCGACCTTGTCCCTGTTGATTTGACCGCTGCTCGGACGTGACTGCGGGTATTCCAGTTGTCCGGGCGCGAACAGATCGGCGCGCCAGTTCTCATATTCGGTGAGCCAGTAGCGCAGCACGCCGTCACGCTGACCCGCCGCAGGCACGGCTTTCAAACCCACCTCGGCAATGACAGAGGCCAGCAAGCGGCGCTCCTCGCTCACCTCTTTCGCGGGCGGCATGGGCAGGAACGCGGCGGACATGCCGCCTTGCATCATGTTGGGCCAAATGCCCTTCTCCACAGGCGCGGCCTGCGTCGTGATCAGCGCGGCCTCCTCCCCTCGGCTGGAAAGATCCGGCACCCGTCCGACGCAGCCTTGGTCAAAACGCCACAGTCCGATGGTGGCAGCGTCAGCCGCCGGCACCGCTGCCGACAGAGCCCCGATCTCGCGCACGGCGTTGGACAACCGCACCCACAGGATTTCCCCCGTGCAGCCCAGCCCGTCGCCGTCCAACCCGCCGATAACGAGCGACCCCGCCACCCGCTCCCCTCCGCGCCGCGTGAACGCCTGCTCGCCCGCCAGTTTTCCGTCCGCAAACAGCCGGACGCGCTGCTCCTCCAGCACCAGCGCAACGTGATGCCAACCGCCGTCCGCCACATTGACCGCCGTCTGCACCAAGTCGGGCTGGCACCCCGGCAGATAGGCGGACAGCAGCCCGCTTTTGGGCAACGTGAACACCTCCCAATGGGTAGCCGACTTCTTGGACTCATTCGCCAAAAGGATGTTGTATTCTTTGCGGCTGTTCAGCCTCGCATAACATTCCGCAGTCAACGGTCGATGGCCGTAGACCGGCTCCGCCATGACCGTCGCTTTCGCCGGAATCCTCGCGACTTGCCGCGCCGTCACCAGACCGGTCACGTTGGTTGAGCGAATCCCTTGCGCCAACGCATAAGCTGGCAACAGCATCGCCGTTGCGAACAATGCCGCTCTGCCGATAACACAAACACGCATGGCGCTTCCCCTATCCTTTTCTTTATCCCAAACCGCTGACCGGCCCGCCGAACCCGACTGAGTCATACAAACCTTTCGGGATGGCTTGTAAATGTCACTTCACGCGGATCAGCGTTCCCATTGGCAGCAGCGTCGCGACGACGTTCGTCGAGCCTTCGCGAGCAACCAGATACTTGCGCGTGCCCGCACGCGCCTGCCAGCCACCGAGTTCCATCGCGCCCGCCAAGGAGCCGGCCGTGAACAGGATGATCTGCTTCGGAAGAGGGGTGCCGGTGACGGACAGGCTGACCGTCGCGATGCTGGGAAGTGTGAGCATACCACCGACGACCACCATGTCCGAAACCGAATTGGTGCAATCGACCTTACAGATGCTGCCGTTTGCAAGAGAGACGTTGCCGCCAAAAGTCAGCGTTCCTACGCTGTTCGTTCCGCCCGGTGCCAGAATCGCCGCAGCGTCGAATGTCACGTTCGTGCTGAGCAGTGTGCCGGTTCCGCCCAGCGTCGCGCCCGCCGCCACGGTCACGCTGTTGTTGGTGCCGCTGCCCGACCCTGTGGCGTTGTTCACCAGCAGCGTGCCGTTGCTCACCGCCAGCGTCCCGACAAAAGTGTTGGCCCCCGTCAGAATCTGCGTGCCGGGCCCTTTCTTGGTCAGAACAAGGTTGCCGGTACTAGAGGCTGTCGCCGCATCGACGCCGATCTTGCCGGCATAGGCGCAGCTCACCCCGTTGGCCACGTCGAGCGTCAGCTTCTGGAGGGCCTGATCGGTCGTAATGAGGGTGCCGGCGTTGCCGGTCAGCCCGGCGACGGTGATGCCGTTTATCTGTTGATTGCGCATGTAGATCTTGCCGGCCAGCATGTCCAGCACCGTGGCGTGCGGAAGAACATCGTCTTTTTCGAGCCATAGAGTCCCATTGTACCATAAAGCGCTGGCGCTGAGATTGACACGGGTGCATCCGGTATAACTGAGACTCCCCGTCCAACCGTAGCCAGTGTTGAAGGAGAAGAAACCGTTCGCTTGCCCAAGGAATTCGACATCGCCGCCGCCGCTGAGCGACAGCGTCGTAAATTTCGTAATCGCGTCGTGGTAAAAACACACCTTGCCTTCCGCGTTGCTGATCGCCACGGTCGGCAAGATCTTCAGCCACAGGCTGCCGGGCCCCGTCTTGACGAAGTCTCCCGTCAGCACCGTCCCCAACTCGAAGCCCACGTCATGGTTGGCGTTGCTGATCGCGATCACAGGGCTTCCCGAGCTCACGCGCAGGTCCAGCGTGCCGTTGACAAAGGCCCAAAAGCCGTATGCGGACGGTTCGGTATCGTTAAAAACCATCTGTCCGATCGTCCGGGTGCCGCCGCCCAGGTCGATCATCTGCGACGCCGAATCCACCGCGTCGAAATGCGCGGTCCGGTTCGTTCCGCCCGCGACAATCCCGTTGACCCAGTTGCTGGCATTGTTCCAGGGATAGGGCGTAGCTACTGAGGAGCTTGCCTTGTTCCAGACGCCGTCCGCTTCAGCCGCTGCGGTGATCGCGTAGCGCACCCGCCGGTTGGCCGCATCATCGGTCACGGTGACGACGTCTCCGGGATTGGGGCCGATGACCCTCCAGCCGCCGAGATCCTTGGCGCCGGTGTTGGACGTGCCGTAGGTGAACAGGACACCCTGCGCGGGCAGCGAGGCGCCTCCGAGCGACGTGAGCGTGACGGTGGCCATGGCGGGAAGCGAGATTGGACCCAGAACGCGTGACAGGTCGCTCGTCACGGCGTTGTACTTCCACGTGTACTTCATCCCCGAAGCCAGCACCAGATTGCTGACGCTCAGCGTGCCCACGCTGTTCGTTTCGCCGGGCGCAAGGCTTCCGCCGGCATTCACCGTCACGGTGCCGTTCAGCGTGCCGGTTCCGCCCAGCGTGCCGCCGTTGTTCACGGCCACGGCGCTGCCCGCCGCCAGCGAGCCGTGTACCAGCAACTTGCCCGCATTGACCGTGGTCGCGAGGGTGTAGGTGTTGTTCCCCGCCAGGATCTGCGTGCCCGCGCCGCTCTTGGTGAAGCCGACGTTCGCCAAGTTATAAACGTCAGGGGTGAGGCCGATCACGCCGGAATAGGTGTAGCTCTGACCCGCCGCCGTATTGACCGTCAAAACTGGAGAGCCGCCGGCTCCGTCTGTGGTGATATACCCGCCCGAGCCCGTCAGCCCGGCGACGGTCTGGTTATACCGGAGATCGACTTTGCCGGAGACGACGTTCAGCACCGAGCTGGTGGAGAACGTGCCGGGCCCGCCTTGACCAACTCCTTCGGCAAAAATCGTCCCGTTCCACGGCTGCGAGCCCGTCGCCAGACTGACCGTGGTGGTTCCCGCATTCGCAAGGGTGTTGAGCAGCCTGTAATAACCATTCGGATTTCCTTGGAAATCCACTCTTCCGGCACCCGAAATCGCCCGGATTCTTTGAATGCCATCCGCGTTGTAGATCAGCGCGCCGGAGTTCACGACGGTGGTGCCGGCGGCCCCTTCGGGGTAGGTATTGATGCCTTTGAGGGTCAGGCTGCCTGTGCCGTTTTTCGTGAGTCCGCCGCCACCGTTGAGCAACGGACTGCCGACGCCCACATCGTAGCCCTGGGTGTCAAGGACCGCGCCGCCGGCTTGGACATTCACCGTGATATTCGACGCGAACCATCCCGTGCCGGAAGCCGTGGCCTGCAGCGTGCCGCCGTTAAAGTTAAGCGTTACGACACCCGCACCGGGCTTATCCAAAGCGGCAGCCGCCAGTGTGCCGCCGTTCAGGTTGTAAGTCCCCGCGCCGCCTTGGCGGCTGAAGCTCACGCGGGCGGCGGTCACCGTCCCGCCGGATTGGATGAACGTCCCAGCCGACCCTTCGCCAATGGCCAGGCACTGGTCGCCCGAACTGCCGAGGACGGTCAAACTTCCGCCCGTCATGTTGATCGCCGCGGTTCCAGACCAGCCGAGCAATACCGAATTAAGGTTCGGCGAGCCGCTTGTGCCGTCGATCGTGTTCGTCCCGGACCGGATCAGCGCGCCCCAGCCCGTACCGGACGGGATGCCCGCCGACCAGTTGGCCGTGCTGCTCCAATTGTTGACGCCATCCCATGTGGAAAAGGCGGCTGACGCCGGCAGGCTGGCCAGCGAGGTGATGACCGCTAAGAAACAAACACGTACTCTGTTCATGACTTCTTCCCTATCGACAAGGTCTGGTTGAGACCCTGATTTTGAAAGTCTTCAAATAACGATCATTAGCACACGCTAAAAAACCGTCTTTCAAGGTACGTCATCAGTAGATCATTTGTTGGAATAATTGTCAACTGGTGGAAACCATGATTGGGCACATTTATTTCATGGCATCAAAAGCCCGCCATAATTCACTCTCATTGACCGTCGTTGATCAGACCGTATCCCATGCGGCGGGAAACGGCTTTGGCGCACTCGGCGGCGAGCGGACCATACTTCAACATCTCCGGGTGTCCCACCCGGCTTGACGGCCCGGTGACCGTCACGGCCGCGATCGGAAAACCGCTCCGGTTGAAGACCGGCGCGGCCACGCAGCAGATGCCGTCGAACTCTTCCGCGCGATCCTCCCAGTACCCCTGTTTCAATCCACGCGTCAGTTCGTCTTCAAACGCCTTGCGGGTGGTAATCGTAGCGGCCGTGAACTTCTTGAATACATACCCCGCGAGCAGCCGTTCACGTTCCTGTTTCGGCAGGGTCGCCAGAATCGCCTTCGCCGGCGCAGCCGCGTGGATAGCGTGAAACGCCCCTGGATTGCAGACGAACCGGAAGATATGTAACGACTGAATCTGTTCCAGCACAATCCCCACGCCTTGCTCGATGATCGAGAGCAGGACTGTCTCGCCCGTGGCATCGCGCAGGTCGCGCATCAGCGGCAGCGCAGCCTCCAGCAGACTCTGCTCGCGGACGCCGGTCAGCGCGAGGCCGGCGAATTTACGCGTGAGCCGGTACTTGAGCGAATCTGGATCGCGCTCGACATAACCATTCACTTCGAGCGTGGACAAGAGCCGCAGCGTGCTGTTCGTCGGCAGCCCCAGTCGTTCGGCGATCGCGCTCTGGGACTGGTCGCTGGACTGGGCATGCAAGTCTTCGAGAATGTCGAGCCCCCTCTGCAGCGCTGGAGCCAAAGGGATTTTATTATTCAATTTCTTCTTCATTTTTTCAATAACCTCTGGGCACGCGTGTCATGAAAACATGCGATGTCCGCAGCTTGCCCGTGTTGCCACCCGCCAACCGACGCGACAGAATTCGTATTTTTTTGTATCACAGTACTGCCAACCTTGCAAATGCTTTCCCGTTATTCAAAAGTTAACAAGGTTACGGCTACGTCAAAGGTATTGTCCGCCAGTTCCCCCAGGCGGCATTCGGCGCGTTGAATATCCCGGAAGTCTGCCCCAGTGTGAACACGAAATAGCGCCCCCCCATCGTCTTCAACTGCCGCACGAGGGCTGGCACGTCGAACTCGTTCACCTTCGACAACTGCCGCGGACCGCTGGTGCCAAAAGGAAGGAACTGCATGAAGACACCGAGTTGCGCGTCTTTCAGCCAGTCCGCCGGATGCTCCGCTTCGGCACCATGCAGCGTAGCCAGCGGCGCGAGCAGCAGGGCGCAAACGCCGCGCGTCAATTGACTCGGATAAGCGTACCTACGGCTGCCCTCAGCTGCACGCGCTTGTTCGGCCAGTCGTAATGGAGATACCAAGGGCCCGGCAGGGCTTTTCCCGTGGCCTGAGACGTCAGGCTGCCGCCGTAAGAGGCGATCGTGTAGGCCTTGCTCTTGTCGAGCAGTTCGGGGTTCGCCACGCCGATCACGATGCCTGCCAGAGAAAGGTCGCTGTCGCTGTGCAGGCGCCCGGAACTGCCGTCCGCCGACACGCCGAACAGCACCAGCCCGCCCGCCGGCAGCGCGCCGGCCGAGCCGCGCACCAGCGCGCCGGCCAGTACCCGTGTCGCCCCGGCGTATGAATTGTTGCCGGAGAGGATCAGGGTGCCGGAGCCCGCCTTGTTGAGGCCTCCCGCGCCGGTCAGCCGGTTCGTCATCGAAACCGTCCACTGCTGCGAGTCGATCGTGATCGCGTTCGCGTTTGTGCCGTACAAGGTCGCGCCAGCCGGTATCCAGAGGTTCGTGACCGCGCGGATCGTGCCGCCCGCGCCGCCCAGCTCAATGAGATACGGCGCGTACGCGTCCGCGCAGATCGCGTTGGAGATCGCCAGCGTCGAGCCGGTGAGCGAACCGACGTTCAGCACGCCGCCCGAGACCGTCAGCCGTCCGTAGCCACCGGTGCTGTCGCGCTCGTTGAGCATGACGCGCTTCGCGAACACCTCGCCGCCCGTCATGTTGAACCAGCCCGTGCCGTCCGTAGCGATGCAGAGGTCCCAGTTCTTCTGCACCTGCAGTGTCCCGCCGGCCATGTTGTACACGCCGTAGGCCTGCGGGAAATGAGCGATTCGGATGCCGTTCTCCTCGGCTCCGGTGCCCGTTGTCCGCACCAGGCCGCCCGCCTGATTCAGCACGCCGGTCATGGTTCCGCCGGTGATGTTGGTGCCGTTGCCGAACTCAAAGAACCGTGTGGTCAGCGTGCAGCCGGAGGACAAGTTGACGACCGCGACAACATTTGTCGGATCGGAGGGGTAGGGGGTGGTGAATTTATCCGCAATGATAAACTCATCGTATGCGGAGAAGTCAACTCCGTTGGTGAGCGTGAGCGCGCCGTCCCCGATGCGCCAGGTCTTGTTCGAGGAGACGCCGCCGCTCACCGTCATCTGGCCGCCGTAGCGGATGCGCGTGATGCCCGTCCCCATAAACGCGTTCGAGCAGACAAACGCGCCCGACCGGTCAATGAACAGCTCGGCGTTGTTCGTGACCGGCCCTGTGCCCAAGACGCCCGACGTGCCCTTCGGCGTCCCGAGAAACAGCTTGCCGGATGAGATGACCGTCGACCCCGACCAGGTGTTCGAATTCCCGGTCACGAAAATCGCGCCGGGGCCCGTCATCAGAAATCCGCCCGCGCCGCTCACGACGCCTGAGAAATTGATCGCGTTCGCCGCATTGTCGGGAAGGTCGATCTGCAGGCGCGCATTCAAGACAATGTCGCCTGAGAATGTGTTTGTGAAATACTGCCCCGAGCGCCTGAAGAAGCCGCCGTTCACAATAAAGCGTTCGGTAAAGGTGTGCGGGGCCGTGTAGAAATAGAGCGTTCCTGCATTGAGCGTCGTCGCATAGTCCGTGCCTCCGAAAGCGCTGCCGTTCTGAATGGTGACGCCGCCCGCATTGATGACAATCGGGCAGTTGGTGATCGCGCGGCTGACCGCCACTTCGCAGGCTCCGGTCTTGTACAGCGTGTAACCGCTTCCGTTGACCACCGCCCCGTTCGCGCCGCCCAAATCCAGCCGGCTTGGCCCTCCGATCACGGTGTCGCCCGCCAGCGTGAGGTGCCGGAAGCCGCCGTTCACGATGCCGTTACCCGTGTTGATCAGCGCACCGTTACCGTCCGCGCCCGCGCCCGATACGGTCAGGTCTTCCAGCACGTTGACGGCGCCCCCGACCCCGCCGATCGGATAATACGCGCCGTTGAGATCCAGCGTCGCCCCGCTCTCGACCACCGTCTCATTCCCAGTCCCGGCGGCGCCCAGGGCCGCCGGCATAGACGTATTGAGCTTCAACACGCCGACGCTCACGCGTGTCACGCCGGCATAGGTGTTCGTGGCTTTGAGCTGAAGCAGGCCCGCGCCTGACTTGGTCAGGCCGCCTCCACCGCCGACCGCCTCGCTGACCGTGGCCGTGCTCCCCGCGCCCGACACCGTGAAAACGCTCGGGGCACCCACGACCGACAGCGAGCCGTCATTGTTCGCGTCCGCGATGACGTAGCCGTTGGTCTGGAAGGTGACGTTGGCAACGGTTACGGTCGCGGCCACGTCAACCGTCTCGCCAGGCAGCGTTCCCGCACCGCCCGCGAACACGGCGCTGTTGCCGTTGCCCCACACCGCCGCCCCTGCGTCCCAGTTGACGGCGTTGGTGCTCCACGTGTTGTCTGACGAAGCGTCATGCCACGTCTGATTGGCGGCCAGCACCGACTGCACGGCCAGGTGGCCAGCGACCGCAACGAATACCCCGAAACGCATGATCCCCAAGTTCATGACCTCTCCTTCCAGTTTGCACCGTCGTTCCAATTGCCACTCGCCGTGCCGGCCCACTCGCCATCAGCCGCCCAAGACAAGCCCGTTGCCAGCACCACGAAGGTGCTGATCATCACCCTGCTACGTGTCGCTATCATATCCGTCTCCATTTTATTAAACGTTTGACCGATGTATCGCTTGCGCTGGTATTCGACATGTCCGCCTCATCCCGCACCTCAACCGGCTATCCGAAAGTCCTCCTCGTCTTCCCGTCCGCCGTCGAAGTCTGCCGCCGCATGCTCCGAGGCTTCCTGCGTTATGTAAGACCGAGACAGGGCCTGTCCCGAAGGGCGCTAAGATAAGCGACGGCTCGGCGCAGCCTCGCCCTCCACGTTACGGTTTCGCATGAAAAATGGAGGGCGAAGCTGTGCTGAGCCGTCAAAATGCGATACTAATGAGCTTATTTTAGCGCCTTTCGGGCCTGTCCCTGTCGTTCAGCGGAGGCTGATCAGGGTACCGACGCGGAAGATCAGCAGGACCACGTTGTTGCCGACTCGCCTGACGCGCGTCTGGTACGGCGCGAGACCCGCGCCCTGCGCCGTCCACGCAGCGAGGTTCTCCTCGCCCGCAACTGAGCCGCACGTGAAGAGCGTGATCTGCTGCGGGGGCGGATGGCCGTTCAGCGCCAGCGCCACCGTGCCCGCGCCCTCCACCGATAGCGTGCCAGCGACGTTCACAACGTCCGCAACGCCTACGACATAGTCGACCGCGTTCGTGACGCCCGCGACCAGCGTCAGGCCGCCGCCGACCGACAGCGCCCCGACCGTCCCCGCCGTATCGCCGACAGAGAGGAGCCCCGTCACGCGGACCGTGCCGCCCGTCACCGCGCCCGCGCCGCTCAGCGAGGCCAGCGTCTGGCTGCCGCCCCACAGGTCCAGCGCCGCGCCCGACGCGACGGAGACCGCGACACCGGGTGAGAGGCGGTTCGTCGACGCGCCGCCGTCGCCCTCGCCCAGCCACTTGCGGCGCAGGTAGCGGATGGTGTCTGTGCGGTCACTCGCGCTCAGGATATTCGTGTAGACCAGAACCTCTCCGACGTCGATCGCGAGGTTGCCCTTCGCCACCTTGGTGAAGGGCGTAAAGTTGGTGGTCGAGGTCGACGGCCCGTACGCGTTCTCGTTGACCCACAGCCGGTAGTCGCCCGCCTGGAGCTGCATCGTCTGCACGGCCCACGTCGCGCCGGACTCCGGCGAGTTGACCCCGACCGCCCCGCCGCCCTTGACCAGCGCGCGGTTATTCGCGGCGTCGAGCATGTGCAGCCAGCCACTGGTCGGCGTCTGGCCTTCGCTGTCGAGCGGGTTCCGGTACTGGCCGTTGGGCGCCGTATCGCGGTACATGATCAGCACCGTGCTGCCCTGCGCCGTGACGTTCGAACCGAAATAGAGCCCCTTGTTGTTGCCGAAGCGCAGCACCGGCAGGCCGTTGACCACATTGGTCTCGTAGGTCGGCCAGTTGTCGTTGGCGGCAGCCCAGTTGCCCCCGGCCAGGCTGGTCCAGCGCTTGACCGACTGACCCGGCGCGGGCGTACCGCCGCTGCCGCTCGCGTTCGCGGCCAGCGTGTAGGGGTTGGCAGCGTCCAGCCAGAGCGTACAGCCCGGCGCCGGTGCGCCTTGCGAAACGACACGCCCGCCGCTGATCGCGAGCGGCCCCGCGAACGTCTGGGAGCCCAGCAGGGCGAGCGTCCCGGCGCCGCTCTTCGTGAGGCTGGCCGGACCGCCCAAAGCGGCCGCGACCACGCCCGTGCCCGCGACCGCGTAGGAGGAGCCCGTGAGCGCCCCGTTCAAGATCTGGCCGTTATTCAGGCTCACCGGGCCGCTGACGACCGGGAAGCCGCCCAAGTCGAGCGTGCCGCCCGCAACAGCCAGAGGGACGCCCGCCGTCAGAGCGCCCGCGCCGCCGAGCGCCAGCACTCCGCCGCCGACGCTCACGCGGCCCGTGAAGGTGTTCGCGCCGGACAAAGTCCAGTGCCCGGCGTCCACCTTGCTGATTGCCGTGGCGGCACCCTCGGAGATCACACCCTCGATCACGCCGCGGCCCGCTCCACGCAGGCTGAGCGTGTTGGTCGGGTTTAGGTCAACGTTCCCGCGCAGGGTCACGGACGCGGTGTTGGCCGCGGTGTCGAATGGCTTTCCCGCGAAAAGGGGCGAGTTTTTGAAGAGCGCGAGGTCGTTCGTGTGAGCCGTGACGCCATAGAACAGCAACCCGCCTGGCTCCACTAAAGCCGTGTTCAACGTGCCGCCGTACAGACTCACCGGGCCTGTGCCCAGCGCCCCGCTGGCGAATACATTGACCCTGTACCACTCGCTGTCCTGGCCGCGCACCGTCAGGCCGCCCGAGAAGGTGTTGCCGCTGTTATAAAGATCGATCGCGCCCGCGTTCTGCAGCTTATCGATGGCGCCGCCGCCCGTGATCGGGCCGTAGAAGGCGGCGCCCCACGTAGCCATCTCCATAAAGAGCGTCGTGCCGGAAGGGATTTCGACCGCGTTGTTGACGAAGACGCCGCTCTCGCGGCTGTCGTAAATGCGCGGCTGGATGCCGGCGTCGCTGGGCACGAATGTGAGCGGGCTGCCGCTCAGGGTGAAGGTGGCTTTCACGAAGGCCGACGGACCGTTCAGGAATTCGAGGCGGTTCAGCCGGAAGGGGTCGGCGATGTTTTGCGCGGAGCTGGTGCGGTTGGTGCCGTCGAACCGCACCACCGTGTTGCTGCCGGCCTCCGGCGCAAACAGGTCCGTTGTCCAGTTTGTGACCGCCGTCCAGTTATGGTCCGCGCCACCGCCGTCCCACACATACGTCTGGCTGCGCGCCAGCAGCAGGCGCTTCGAGACCGTGTCGTCTACAAGTTCAAAGCCGGCGGGGAGGTCCGTCAGACTCGAGAAGTAGGCGGCACCCGCGTTGCGCGTGAACGTGCCGCCGTCGGCGTAGTTCACAACCACATAGATGCCGCTCACGCCGCCCGCGCCGACGTCGAAGTCCAGCTTGAGGCTGCGGATATCCAGCGTGCCGCCGTTGAGGTCGATAAGGTCGGACGAGGTGCCGTCGATGCGGAAGTGGAGCGTGCCCGCGCCGTTGAAGGTGCCACCGTTGACCGTCACGTTGCCGGCGACAGTCGAGCCGCCGAGCGCCAGCGTGCCATTGTTCACCGTGACCCGCCCCGTGTACGTGTTCGCCCCGGCGATCGTCCACGTGCCCGCGTCGGACTTGACGAGCGCGTTCGTGCCGCCGCCGCTCACGCCGCCGCCCAGCGTCCCCGAGCCGGTGCCGCGCAGGTGGAGCGTGTACGCGCCGAGGCTGAGCGGGCCGTTCAGCGTCACGGCGCCAGACGCGGTTATCGGCGAGGTGCCGAAGAGGGTGACCGGGTTCGTGTGCGTCGCGGTGCTCCCGAAGGTGAGGCCGCCGGGGTTGGTCAGGTTGGTGCTGACAGGGCCGCCGTACAGGCTCACCGGGCCCGTGCCCAGCGCCCCGCTCGCGTTGACATTCACGTAGTTCCAGTTCACGTCGTTGGCGCGGATGATCAGGCCGCCCGAAAAGCTGTTCGTCGGATTGTTCAGGGTGATGCCGCCGTTGTGCAACAGCTTCTCGATCGCCCCGCCGCCGGAGACCACCCCGTTGAAGGTCACGCCATACGTGGTGTACTCGTGCTGGAGCGTCGTGCCGGACGGGATCTCGACGTCGCTGTTGATCGCGCAGGACGCATCCCTGTTCAGGTAGACGCGTGGCTGCGTGGTGCCGTTGGACTCGAAGCGAAACGCGTTTCCGCTCACCGTGATGGCGGACTTCGCCCCGGAGAACGGCGCGTTGCGGAACTCCAGCCGGTTCAGCACGAAGGGCGTCGCGATGTCCTGCACGACGCTGACGCGGTTGGTGCCGTCGAGTGTGACGAGCGTGTCACTTGCGCTGGCCGGAAAGCTGCCGTCCGGATTCCAGTTGTTTGCGGTGCTCCACTTGTTGTCCGCGCCGCCGCCGTCCCACACGCTCGTTGCCGCGCGTGCGCGTGACACAGCGAGGCAGGCTCCCAGTACCACGACACCAGTCAACGCCATCCGCACCTGATAACTGACCATGACAGACCCCTTTCCATTTAACGGGCTTTTATAATACAACATCCCCTCACAAGCAACAAGTCGTACAACCGAATTTTTATGTCGTATTTACGAAACATAGGCGTGACGCCCCCGCCGGAACGTGCATGGTATTCGACATGTCCGCCGCATCCCACACCTCAGCCGGCTATCCGAAAGTCCTCCTCGTCTTCCCGACCGCCGTCGAAGTCTGCCGCCGCATGCTCCGGGGCATCCTGCGTTATGTGCGCGACGCGGGGCCTTGGGAGTTGCACATCGAAGAGTCTCCGACCGCCAAGACGCTGAAAGCCCTTGATGCCCGCTCCTTCTCCGGCATCATCGCCTACGTTGACCACGCCGCCGCGCTGGATCTGGTCCTCGCCTCGCGCGCGCCTTGCGTGATCGTAGACCCCAGAAAAGAGTACCTCCTCGAGCGCAAGGATCTTGAGCGCTTCACTCGCGTTTCCTGCGACAGCGGCGCGATCGGCCGGGCGGCCGCCGATTACTTTTTGGAACGGCACTACAAGCATTTCGCGTTCGTCGGCGAGCGCAACAACATTCACTGGTCCTGCGACCGCCGCGACGCCTTCGCCGGCCGTGTCAAACAGGCGGGCTATGGCTGCCATGTGTATCAGCCCAAACACGCGCGCCAACGCCCGAGCCCGGCAAAAGAGCGGAGCCTTCTGTGCGACTGGCTCCTCTCCCTGCCTAAGCCCGTGGCCCTCATGGCAGCCTTCGATGTGCGCGGACGCCAGGTCATAGAGGCCTGCGGCAGGACCGGCCTCGTTGTGCCGCATGAGGTCTCGGTCCTCAGCGTGGACAACGACGAGATCTACTGCGGCACGACCAACCCCCCCATGTCTAGCATCCAGATGCGGGAGGAGGAGATCTGTTATCAGGCCGCGGCGCTCCTTCAGCAGCGCATGCTTAACAGGGGCTGCGCGAGGCCGCAGGCGCTTCACTACGGGGTCGAGTCGATCTTGACGCGCCGCTCAACCGAGGCCGACCAGATCGAGGACCCGCTCCTCGCCCGCGCGTTCCATTACATCTGGCAACACCTGGCCTCGCCCTTGCGCGTGGCCGACATCGCCAGTCACCTCAAATCGTCCCCTCGCCTTCTGGAATTGCATGCCAGACGCTTCTTGGGCCGAACGTTGCAAGACGAGATTCAGAGAGCCAAGATGTCCCGCGCGCATCAGTTGTTGCTGGGTTCCCGCCTGACGGTCAACGAAGTAGCCGAAGCCTGCGGCTTTGCGACGACCAGTCACTTCATCTTCTGCTTCCGCAAGCATTTCCGCCACACGCCGACGGCCGTCAGAAAGCGTGCGGCCACAGGCGTGTTCAACCAGAAATAGCCTCACGTCACGCAGAGATCACCGGGGGCACGTCTCAACCATCAACCAGTAGCGTTTGGCCTAAACCGAAAGCTCGTTCTCAATCCTCTGGCAACGTGCCCGCGCTGGGTGAAGAATGCGGTGCATTTGTTGGTTGGCAAATCAGTACAGAATCCCGTTGCCTCTTTACTCAGGCCATCCTGCAAGCAGAGACCTGTCCCACTCGCGTTGAGTCGGAGACTCACATTTCCGCCGTTTGCCTCGGCCCAACCACGATCCCACATGTCTCGCGTTGTCTTTGCGACATGCTTGATTCGTATCTCAAAATTCATCTGTTTTCCTTGTTGTGCCATCACGCTTATAAACCGTCGCGCTCGATGGGTCAGCAGTACAGGGGTGCCTGTTTCGAATCCTCCTCCTAACGCAGCTCCACCTGCAGGGCCGACCAGCCCAGACCGACAGCGCCACGCCCGCCCTCCGCACGGTTGTCCGACCCGCGGACCCCGTCAACGCCCAACAGCAGAATCCCGTAGTCGGGACGGCTCAGCACCCGTCGCTCAGCCTCGCTCAATACGGCACTCTCCGGCAAATTGCGCGTCAGATCCAGCAGCGGGCCGCACTCCGGCGCCGACCCGGGGGCGGACACGCGATTCCCGTCGAGCGCGACCTCCGCGACATTCATCAGCGCAATGCCGGGGCCCGGCGCGCGAACCACCCGGTTGCTCGAACAGACCAGACCGAACATGTTGACCGTCGCGGAATATTGCGGCGGAAACAGCCTGTCGCTGAAGGCGCTCATGAGCATCAGCGGCGCGAATTCGGCATGCTTGTCTGCTTGCCCGACCGCGCCGAAGCCGCAATCCGTGAACACGTTCTCCGTAATCCGCACGTTGTTCGGAAACGGACCCTCCATCCAATAAGCCTCCGGTGCAACGACCACACCGGAGCGCGCAATCCGCTCAAAGCGGCACTGCGCGATCACGCTGTCGGACGACTTGGTCAGCACGCCCCGCACATGCCCGTCATGAAAATAGCACGCCTCGATCACCGCGCCCCGGCCGGCGAAGTCCCCGCAGGAAACAAGATCAAACGGCATCAGCGGCACCTCGCGGTCAAAACGGACCTCGCACGGCTGCGCGTTGAAGAAATCGCGCATGCGGAGCCGCTTGCGGGTCTGCGCCAAATGCGCCTGAATCCGCGCATCAATCTCCCGGCTCGACAGCCCGGTCACCCGCACGCACGAGGTCACCCGCGCCTCGCCCAGCGGCTCGGCGAAGGGCATGCGGTACAGCTTTACCACGCTCCCTTCCGACAGATCCTGGCCCGCAGGCCCCGCAACGAGCCACGCCCCTGTGGCCGTGCGCTCCAGCGCGAGGTTCAGAAAGCCGTGGATGTTCACCAGATCGTCGAAGCAGTGCGCGATCTCGCAGTTGCGCAACACCGGCCCCCGCCGCTGGGTTATGGAGTGGAAACCATCCCGCGCGCCGGCCATCAACCGTCCCGACCCCGGCTTGCGCACGATGCGGCACCGCTCGTACCGGTGCCCGCCTTCCGCAAACCCGCACTCCGTGATGGCAAAGCCGCCGGCCGCATGGATCGTCACCTCCTCCATCCGCAGGCCCGCGCAGTTCTTGACCACCACGCCCCCGCCGCCGCCGTGCAGCCCGATCACCGCGTAATCGCCGACGCGCAGCGGCCGCTTCATCGGCTCGAAGAAACGGTTCGACACAATCCGCACGATTCCGGGGGCGACCTCGTCCAGCGTCTCGCTTGTGGCATCCAGCACATTCAATTCGCGCGAGCCGTCCGGCTCGTAGAACAGGCAGCGGAAACCCTCCCGTCCGACCTTTGCATCGCCTCGCGGATACCCCTCGTCCACGCGCACATCCACGCCTTTACGCTCCGGATACAGCGCGACAATCCGACCCTGAGTAAACGGCAATGGGTCCATGTCGAGCGTCAGCGACCTTACCGTGCATTTCGTCGATCCCTGCAACGAAAGCCGGGCTTGCCCCGAGGTGAAGATCAGCGTCGCCCCCTGCCCGTCCAGCTCGAAACCATTGAGGCCGTGCAGTTCCAGCGGCCGCTCAAGCCGATAAACGGCCGGAGGAATTTTGTACGAGGCCGCGCCGGCAACAACGGCCGACTTCAGGTCGGCGAGCAAGTGCCGCCCCGCAAACACCTCGGCCTCATCGACCGCCGCGGCCGCACACGACGCGGCCCCCGCAACGAGCAAAATCCAAAACACGGTAACTCCTCTGGCTTAAAGTAATCGCGGACACTTCCGCTTCAACCCGGACTCTCACTTCGGAGGCGGAATCTGATAGACGCGCTTGCCGTTGACAATCGTCATCGACGGCAGAACCGTCCCATCCTCCGCTTTGGGCAGGCGGTCCGCCTGAGTCTTGAAATCGTCCTGACAGAACGCCCGGTGGATGACCGGCGCGGTGCGCATGAGGGCCGGATAGGTCAGCCCCTTGTGGACGGGCTGCGCGAAGTAGTCGCAGGCCGGCATGTCCGGCTGGGCCAGTATCTCCTCGAGTCCGAGATACGGGCAGAGCGTGTCCACCCATGCCACCAGCCGGGCCTCTTCCTCGGGCGTGACCTTCACGTCATGATGCTTGCCGCTGACGGCGATCTGAATCAGCGGGCTGCGGTAGGACATCGCCGCCAGCGGCGGAACCACCGTCGAGAGCGTCGGAATCTTGACCGCCGCGTTCGTGTAGAGCGCGTAAGGGAAGATCGGCCCAGCGACGCTGGTCTTGGGCAAGTCGTTGAACGTCTTCGCGCCCTTGCCGAACACCAGCCGGACGTACGGCCAGCTGATCAGGGTGCCCGGCTCGGTCCGGTGCGTCAGGTCCAGCCCCGCCTTGGGCTCCTTGCCGCTGTGGCAGCGGACGCAGTGCCGGTCCAAAACCGGCTGCACGAAGCGCGGAAAGCTGACCGTTTCGTCGCCCCACGCCGGTGGCTTCAATTCCGCTGGCGCGCGCTTCGACGAAGCCTTGTAGGCGGCCGTCGATGCCGTCACGGGGCGCGTCTCGTGGCAGCCCACGCAGCCGCGCACCTCGCCGGGCATCACATGCGTGAAGGAGCGCATGGTCTGCAAACAGCGGCCCTTCTCATCCAGAAGCTGGAAGTAGACCGACCGCACGGGCGGCACCTTCACGCTCACGCTGCCGTCCTCGCCCACCGGAACGGTTCCCAGCACCCGCTTGGTCCCCTCGTCGTAAATGAGCGAGACGGCGGTCTCGCCGAAGAGGCGGGTCTCCGGTATCGCGCCCTTCTTCCGGTAGATCTCGACTTCCGAATGCGTCGACCGCTTCCCGTCGCCGTAGGTCTGGCTCTCCACTTCCAGCACGCGTAGCGCCTTCACCAGGCCGCGCGGAATCCCCGACCCCTCGTACACGTCCTCGCTGTACAGCACACCGCTTTCCGGCTGCTGGTCCGGCGCGCGCATCTTGCCCGGCCAGCGCACGGCGTTGGGGATGACGCGCGGCAGCGCCCTTTTGCGGATGGGCTGCGCGTGCAGGATGTTGTACGCGCCCTTGAACAGCAGTTCCATGTTGCCGTCATAGTCCATCAGATAGAGCCGGAACCACTCCGCCTGTTTCTCAGCCGCGGTCCCAAAACTAGTTCCCGTGCGCGCCGAAACGAGCAACAGCTCAGGGCTCATCGGCACCGGGGTCTGATAGGCCTTGTAGCACGCGGGCGAAATGAAACCGGGGTTGTACACCTTGTCGGCGGGCCCCTTGCCGACCTCCGCCCACGGCACGTTCGGCGTGAGGTTGTAAACGCCGTCCGGATAGTTCAGCCCCTCGGTCTGGTTGATCACGCCCAGCGTACCGGCGTAGACGTCGTGATGCCCGACCGCGCTGAACAGCACCTTCGCGCTGCCCGGGATCGGGCGCGCGTTCATGACCATGTCCGGCCAGCGGCTCTGGTTGCCCCAGAACACGTTCAGCGCCGTGCCGTCGGGATTCGAGGTCCACAGGCTCTGGATGTTGAACACCTCGCGGTCCACATACTCCCAGCGCGTGTAGAGGACACGGCCGTCCGGCATGAACGTCGGCACGTAGTCAGCCTCGTTGTTGGCGCTCAGAAAGTAGATGTTCCTGCCGTTCGCGTCGCAGCGCGCCAGCACGAACATGCGGAACTTCGAGCCGCCGCAGCGCAAGTACTGGTTGCAGCGGCTGGTGGTGAAGAGGATGCCGCCGTCCGGCGCGTAGACCGCGTCCAGGTCGTTGTAGTCGCCCTCCGTGAGCTGCCGGAAGCCGCTCCCGTCCAGTCCTGTCTCGTACAGGTGGTACGCGCGCTGATCCTCAGCCTTCATGCAGTAGAGCACCCGCTTCCCGTCGAAGGAGAGGTCCGGACGCCAGAAGGCGGCCGGCGCGCCCTGCGGCGCGAGCTTGCGCACGGCGGCGTCGGGCCCGAGCCCCTCCAGCACCAGCAGGCGCCCGCCCGGCGTGGCGGTGTCTTCGTTGCGGTGGCGGATCTCGTGAAGCGACTCCGAGCCGTGGGCGTACCCGTTGTCGATGCACAGGATGCCCGAGAAATCGATCTCCGGGTCGCTCAGCAGCAGCGCACGCTTCAACTGCCGGAGTTCGAGATAGAACGGCTCTTCGGCTGCCGCACCGCCGAGTTTGGCCATCCCCTGCGCCAGCGCCTTCTCCCAACGCTCGCGCTGTGCGGCATCGAGCCGTCCCGCCATGCGCTTGAGAATCCGCTCGGCCCGTTCCAACTCCTCGCGGCACGCCTCAACGCAAGGCTTCGCCCCCCGCTGCGCCAGCCAGTCCTGACGGATGAACTCCTGCGCCTCCTGCGTGGTGAGTCTGGCGACCGGAGGCTCCGGAAGCGTTTCAGGCAGCTTGTACGGCGACGGCTCCTGCTCGCCGGTTGTCTCGTAGAACCATCCGCCCGCGCCCTGCTTCAACGCGGCAAAAGCCTCTGAAGCTTGATAACGCTCCGTCTCGCCGTAAGAAACGACCGGATCCCACGCCGTGGTGTCGCTGCCATAATCGCCGCGTTTGTCCAAGACAAACCGGACTGCGTCGCCCGCCTTCACCTGAAGCGACAGCTTCGGTTCAACGCCCTTTTCATCGTCGCCGTTGATCTCCGCCTTCCAGACCTCGCGGGCATTGAGCAGGATGCTGGCGCGGATGCCGTTGCCGCCCACATCCAATTTGTAGACACGCCCGGACACGGCAACCTGCCCGTCGCGCGGCACCCGGAAGCACCGCACCGAGGCGGTCGCCTGGCCGGAGTGCTGCCAGTTCTTGCCGACCCGCGTCCAGTCCGGACCGGTCCAGAACGCCGATCCGTACCACTTGCTGTCGCGGTACTCCATGGGTACAAACGTCACCTTGTCCAACTTGGCCTGCGCCTTCGGGCTTTCCGCAGCAAAGGCCGCCGAACCAACGAACACGATGCAGATGCCGCGTTTTATTATCATCCCCGCCGCTCGCCGATTCATCTTTGTCAGATTGCTCATTTTATTACTCCGTTTCAGAAACTTAAATTCCATGGTTATTTGTTCTCGATTCTTCGTGAGTCCCCGAGCGTCGCCCGGAAAGGTTCGGCGGGAAGCCCCGCGCTGTTCTGCAACGTGACCTGCGGTTCGACCCAGCTCGCCCAGCCGTAGCGGATCTCCGTTGGGTTCGCGACCGCCGGGCAAAGGAGCTCGACCCGCTCCGGGCCGGCCTTGCGCGCCGCCGCCGGATGAAAGACGCCGTCCGCTCCGGCGATCTCGAAGCCCGGAACGTCCTCCTTTCCGTCCGAGGTCTGCAACCCCTGCTCGACCTGCTCGAAGCGTACGCACACCACGCCGCCCGCCCGTTCTGCCGCGGCGAACAGCGGTCCGCGCGCGGCCACCGGCTGCCCGTAGACCTGTTTCAGCGCGAGCCGCGCGAGCCGCTCGCCCACGGGCTGTTTGAAGCGCGGGTGGATGTTCTCCTTCTCCCCGCAATCCAGGGCGACGGCCATGCCCGTGTGCGGCACGCTGTCGCGCGCATAGGTTTGGGCTGCGCGGAACCCGGCCCAGTCGCCCACGTCTCCGAACGCGGCGAGTTGCACAAACAGGAAGGGCAACTCCGGCTTGTTCCAGGCCTTCCGCCAGGCGCCGATCAACGCGGGAAACAGCGTGCGGTACTCGGCTGGCCCGCCCGTATTCGCCTCGCCCTGATACCAGATCACACCCCGCAGGGAATACGGCACCAAGGGCGCGATCATGTTCTCATAAAGCGTGGAGGCGAATAGGCGGCTGTACGGATTCTCGGGGCCGGGGCTCGGAACCGGCGCGGGCTGCGGACCCTCCTTTGTTTTTTTCCAAGCCGCCGAGGCCTTGAGAAAGGCGTCGAAGTCGGCGACCTCTTTCAGCCACTGCTCCTTCGTCTTCCCCGAGGTAAGTCCTTTTCGGCGCGCGGCCGCATAGTGATGCAGCTCCGGCTTTTCCTCCAAAGCCCACAGCGGGGTCCAGACGTGCGCGTGCGTTCCGCCGTAGGAACTTTGGATGATCCCGACCTTGCGGCCCGTGGCGTGCTGGATCTTCTCGGCAAAATAGAAGGCGACGGCCGCCAGCTCCGCGTTCGCGGGCGGCGCGAAGGTTTTCCAGGCAAGCTCCTTCCCGCTGTATTCGCGGTCGGCCGGTAGACCCGTTTTCTGCGGCACCCGGACAAACCGGATCTCGGGGAAGGTTGCCACCAGACGCTCCTCGCCGCCCATTGTCCCGCGCAACGGCATCACCATGTTGGACTGCCCGGAGGCCAGCCAAACCTCGCCGAACCAGACGTCCTCCAGCTTGACCGCGGCCGTGCCCGCCCGCGCCGCCAGCGCGTGCGGCCCGCCCGGCGCCTGCTCCGGCAGTTCGGCCTGCCACCGCCCCGTCGGCGCCGCAAGGGCCGAGGCCACGAGCTTGCCGTCGAGGCTGACCTCGACCGTCGCGCCGGGTTCCGCCATTCCCCAGACCGCAACCTTCATTTCGCATTGCAGAACCGCTCCGCTGTTCAATATGGGAGCGAACCTGAGCTCCTCCGCCATGGCCGCACCGCAGCCGAAAACCAGGGCGACCAGAAGCGCCTTCCGGTACGGTAAAGAAACGCATCGCGCGGGTTTCGCGGCGGGAAACAGACGTAATGAGGGGGTGTGTTTCATGGTTTGGGTCTTTTCGTTTCCAGCATCTTATTAAGGTCATCCAGCATCCGCTGACGTGCTTTCGGATCCTCGGGAACCCGACCGTTGTCATTCGTCTGCTCAATCCACGCCTCCAGCACACGCCGCAGACGGCCGAGGGTTTCCTCATGCTCCGGAAAGCCGGCGAGATTTTTGAACTCGAAAGGATCCGTCAGCAAATCGTAAAGCTCCTCAGGCGGCCGGTGCGGAGCCATGAACTTTGCCTGGTCGGGGGTGAGTTGGCCTGCGGCGTGGAGCTTCTGCATGAGCGCGTAGATCGGGTTGGTGCGTTCGATGTAAGGCATCATTTGGCAACAAGGCCGTTCCGGCTCGAAGTTGCGAATGTATTTCCAACGCGCGTCGCGGACGGTGCGGACGCGGTCGAGACTTTCGTCAATCCGATCGCGGGCGGTGAAGAGGTATTCGCGGTGCTCGGCCTTGGCACCCAAGAAAGGCCGTCCATGCATCTCATTCGGCACGGCCACACCCGCCAGCGCCAAGGTGGTCGCCGTCACATCGATCAGGCTGATCAGGTCGTCACAGGAAGAACCGGGCGCAAGCCATGTCGGCCAGCGGATGATCATCGGCACCTGGCATCCCTGCTCATACGGCCAGAACTTGCCACGGCCGCACTCGCGGCCGTTATCGCCAAAAAAGATGACGATGGTATTCTCTCGCAGGCCGTCCTTTTCCAGCAGATCGAGCACCCTGCCCACCTTTGCATCGAGTGCCATCAGCGAGTCGTGATAAAGCGCCCAATCCGAACGCGCGACCGGATGGTCCGGCAGATACGGCGGCAACGTGACCTTGGCGGGGTCTGTCGGGGTTTTCTTTGCCTGATCGTAGATCCGGTGCGTCTCGTTGAAGTTAACCTGCGCGTAAAACGGCTGGTGGTCCTTCAAATCACTCCACCGGTTCGAGTCGAACGGCTTCCCTTCCACATGAAAGTTCCAGTCGGTCTTGCCCGTGCCGCGGAAACCAGCGCCTTGAGGGAGCTCCGCCACGTTCGCGGTATAGTAACCCGCCTCGCGCAACCGGTCGGAGATGAGACGGACACCGGCGGGCAGGCTGTATTTGTCGTCCCGATGGCTGCGATGGTGGTGCGCGCCGAAGGCGATCTGCCACATCCCGGTGCAGAACGCCGAGCGCGACGGCGAACAGACCGGCGCGGTAGAAAATACGCGCCGATAAAGGCGTCCTTCCGTGGCGAGTTTGTCCAGGTGCGGCGTGCGGGCATCGGGATTCCCGTAGCAGGACAGGTCAGGGCCGATGTCCTCGGCAATAAGCCAGAGGATGTTCGGGCGGGCGGCCTTCTCTCCGTTGCCGGCCACGTTCTGCTTGCCGCCGGACTTCGGCACATCGGCCGCATGCGATGCGGCAAGAAGCGCGAGCAGCAGGAGTGTCAGGATGCTTGTCTTCATCTCTTTTTCTCCGCATGCTTCTCAAGGTAGTCCTCGCGCGCATTGAACAGCGGGTTCTTCGCGTCGTAGGCCGGATTGGGCGTGACATCCTTGGCGCCGGTCTCTTTCATCCAAGACTCAAACTGCCTGCACATCTCCCCCACCCGCTCCGGCTGCTGTTGCGCAAGGTTCTGCCGCTCGCCGGGATCGGCTTGGAGATCGAACAGCTCGACGCTGGGCTCGGCGACGTATTTCAGGGTCCGCTCGGCCTTGCCCTCGCCTTCGCTCACAATGTGGTCGTACGGATGCCACACCAGCTTGTAACGGCTCTGAATCACAGCCCGCATCGGCGTGGCGCAATAATAGCTGAGATAGTGCGGATAATGCAGGAAGATCGATCGCTCCGGCAGGGTGCCGCCTGAGAACAGCGGCTTGAGGCTCACGCCGTCGAGCGTGTGGCCCGGCTCGACTTTCACGCCGGCCAGCTCGCAGAAGGTCGGAAAGAAATCCGCGAACTGCACCGGCACATCGCAGCGCTGGCCCGGCGCGATGCCCTTGGGCCAGCGGATGAGCAGCGGCACGCGCACCCCGCCTTCGTAGAGCGTGCCCTTGCCCCGGCGGAACGGTTTGTTGCCCTCGCAATACGAGGCCCGGCCCTCCCCGCCGTTGTCGCCGGCCAAGACCACCAGCGTGTTGTCCGCCAACCCGAGTTCGCCGAGCGCGTCGAGCACCCGTCCCACCGAACGGTCGACAACCTCCAGGCTGGCGAGCATCTCCGGCCCGAGCCCCGGCTTCTGGCCTTTCAACTTTTCCTTCCACCGCTGCGTGTCCTCCGGCGGTACGACATGGGGTCCGTGGACCGCGTGATAAGGCAAATACAGGAAGAAGTTTTGGGTTCGGGTCTCACGCAGGAAACGGAGCGCTTCGTCGGTGAAATTCTCCGTGTCCTTGTAGGGCTTGCCGCCCAAAGCGATCACGTTGCAGAAATCAAAGCCCAGCTCGCGCGCCTTCGCAGGCGTCAGAAACAGCCCCGGCAAGTGCCACTTGCCCGAAATCGCGGTCCGGTATCCGCCCGCCTTCAGCGCCGTGACGAGCGAATAGGTGCCGGGGCGGACGGGATCGGGCAGCCGCGTTGTTTGGATGAGGTCGAAATGCAGCGACGGGCTGACGTCCGGCTTCACCGGCAACAACGGCTCCTGCATCCTCGCGTAGGGATGCGACCCCGGCACGCAGTCCGTGCGCCCGTGCCGGGCGGAAGACTGGCCCGTCATGATCGTGGCCCGGCTCGGCGCGCACAGGATCTCCGAATAAGCCCGCGTGAAGAACATCCCCTCCTTTGCCAAACGGTCCATGTTCGGGGTCTGCAGATACGGGTTCCCTGTCAGACTCATGCCCGCGTAGGGCAGGTCATCAATCAGAATAAAGACGATGTTGGGTTTGGCCGCAGGCTTCGGCGCATCCGCACCGTGCAACGCCGCCAGCGGTGCCAACAACAGAATGGTGAGGATGGTGAGGATGGGGTTCCCAATATAAACGATGGCTTTCATTTATTCCTTTGTTTTTTATCCAAGGCGGCAGTTCAGGCGCGGGCTTTTTTGCATTCTTTTTATGGGGGACCTTGGTAGAGACCCGTGGCGTAATTAATCAGGACGCGCTGACGGCTGTTTGTGGAGAAGGAACCGGATCGGACATCCGCCTCGGTGAAGGCCGCCATGAGAATGTTCTTGCCGCGTTTGCGTTCCCAGTCATAAATGAGATAGATCGTCCCGTCGGGTGCCTGCGTGCCGTCGGGATAGGTCACAGGGATCCGCCCATCCAGCAACAGGCCTCCGGCCCACGTCTCCCCGTCGTCCTCTGACAGATAAGCGGTGAGATTCTTGCGATGGGAACCGCGCTCGTTGATGCCGTCATGCTTCACCAGAAGCAGGTTGCCTGAAATCAATCTGCGGATGAAAAAGCGGGATGTGGTGTGCTTCAAATAATCCTCTGCTTCGGTCCAGGTGCGTCCGCCATCGCGCGAGAGCGATCGCCCAATTCCATAATCCTTGGTGCGCACCAGCAGCATCAGAGCGCCGTCTTTGCGTTCGACGATCATGGGCTCGTCGTAGTTAATGCGATTTTTAGGAATGTTTGCCGCACCTAGGAAAGTAAATGTCTTGCCGTTGTCTTTTGAGCTGAGGACGCGAGAACTGTTCTCGCGGCGCCAGAGAGAGGTCGGCATGAGCCACTCGCCCTTCTTGGTCACGATCGGCTTGTTGAGCATGACGCCGGAAAAAAGCGCCTTCGGTTCCGACCACGCGGGATTTTCGGCGTCGGGATTCTCGCACGTGACAGCCATCGTGACATTGAGGCCCGCGTTGACACCGTCGCCTTCCATCATCCACCAGAAGAGCCAGAGCTTGCCGGTCGGGTCAAGCCAAAGACACGGGTCGCAAGCCCGTTTGGGGCCGTCGCCGTCCGGATCAATGACGAACTTCAGATCGCTCCATGTTTTGCCATCGTCGCCGCTGGTGGCCGCCATGACATAGTTATATTTATCCTCCCACACTGGGCCTGCATACCAAGCGGCCCAGAGGCGACCTTTCGGTGCGCGTTCAAGGGTCGGGATCCCCTGGTAATTCCGCTTGTCGGGACCGTATTCCGGACCGGGGTGGAGGTTCAACGCAACCGGAAAAGGCTTGTCGGAGGCTCTGATCACCTCGGACGCCGCTGTGTCCGTTGTTGGCGTCGGCACCGTCGCGCCGGCGCAGGCCGACGAAACGGAAAAGAGCAGCGCTAGCGCCGCGATGTTAGCTGTAAGTAAGTGCATTTTTAGTTTCTGCGAGGCGAGCTCCAAACGTGAAATCATTTTCTGTTTTTCCTTGTTGTGCTGTTGTAAAGGTCGAACCTGTTTTCACTTCTTCGGAGCGGGTGCCAGGGTTTTGATCCACGCGAGGTTGAAGGCGTAGTGGTTCTGGCTGGTGATGAGCTGGATGTTTCCGTCGCGCGACTGGGTGGCGGCCAGGTAGCCGTAGCCGTCGGCGGTGTTTTTGCCTTCGGGGGCGAGCAGGCGGCGGGCGGGCCAGGTCTTGCCCTCGTCGTAGCTCACCGCGGCGAAGAGCCCGTAGCCGGTGTAATCGCCGGCGGCGGACTTGAACGTGAGACCCTTCCGGTTCTTCCACTCGCGCCACTGGTCGGTGAAGGAGCACAGCACTATGGGGCCTTCCTTGAGCCGCAGCATGGCGGGCCTTTGCACGTTGCTCACGACGGGGAACTCGCTGACGCCCCACTGCCAGGTCTCGCCGAGATCGCTGGAGGTGCTCACGGGCATCTTGAGGTCGAAGAGCTTTTGCTTGGGATCTTCGGCCGACAAACGGCCGAAGGCCATGAGGCGTCCGTCGGCGAGTTCGACAATGGGCGCATGAATGCCCGCGATGCACGGGCCGCTGTTGCCTGGGCGAACACCGTCGCCGCCGCGAAGGTCTCGCCCGCGTGATTGCCACGTCTTGCCGTTGTCGCGGCTGATGACGAGCGAGGAATTGTCATACGGCATGGCGATCACGCCATCCTTGGTGCGGATGGGATTTCCCGCCGACTCTCCACGCGGACGCAGCACCTCGGCCTTGCTCCAGGTGACGCCGTTGTCGGTGGAGCGGCGCACGAGATTGTCGCCGTGGCCGCGCGCTTCCACGAAATGGAAGAGTGTGCGGTCGCCGTCCCACCAGATTTTCGGCGCGTGGTCGTTCACGTCCTGCGCGTCCCAGAAGGGTGAGGCTGGCTCCCATTCCTTGGCGCCGAAGCGCAATCGCGAGCCGGCGTTGGCGGTGGTGAGATCGGTTTCGCCGATCGTGGAAAACCACACCGCGAGCAGGTCTCCGTTCGGACACTCGGTGATTGACGGGCTGTGATTCTGGCTGATGAACACGGGGCCGACTGCGCCTACAGGGATGCGCACGAAGGGCTTCGGGCCTTCAAACAACGGCACGTCCGCTGGCTGCGGCACGATGTTCGGCACGGCCTGGCTCACGTTCTGCGCGTTGAGCGGCGGCGTTGCGACGTGCAGCGCATCTCCCTTTGGCAGATCGCCCTGAACAACACGGAAGCCGATGCGGTCGCTCACGGAGTTCTGCACCCACGAGCCGCGATTCGCCGAACGCAGGAAGCGGATCATCGAGGAAGAAAACCCGCCGCGAAACACGCGGGCGTCGCCATCGGCGCGACCGAGCGGGTCCGTCTGCGCGCCGCTCTCATACGGCCCATACCAGTCGAGGCACCATTCGGCCACATTGCCGTGCATGTCGTGCAGGCCCCAGGCATTCGGCGTCTTCTGCGCCACGCGCAACGCTCCTGCGCCTCCGGCTCTCGATTCCTCCGCCGGGTGGATCAGTCCGATGATTTCGCCTTGCTTCAAACCGCTGGCGGAAGGTTTACCGACCGTCCGCCAGTCATATTCGCGCGGCATCGGGCCGGGCGGGAAATAGACACCGCGAAAGTTTTCCTCGCCGAACCACTTCTGATGCCCTTCCGGCAAATCGTCACCGGTATGAAAGAGCGTCGTCGTGCCCGCGCGGCAGGCATACTCCCATTCCGCCTCGGTCGGCAGACGGTAGGGCTTGCCCTCTTTCTTCGAGAGCCACTCGCAGAACGCCACCGCCTTCTCCCAAGTCACACCCCTGGCTGCGTCGTCATCCGCTGGCTTCGCCTTCGGATCGTTCTTTTTGAACTCAGGATCAAACTGCCGGTACTTTCCCACCGTCACCTCGGTGGCGCCCATCAGGAAAGGCTGGGTGATAGAGACCTGGTGCGCGGGCTTCTCGTCAAAGTCGATCCGGTCAAAGTCTTTGTATTGTTCCCCAAACCGCTTCTGCCCCAAGTAATCCTCCATCGGCGGCCCGTCCTGCCCCATCGTGAACTTGCCCGGCGTGATCGGCATGAGTTTCATGCCGATGGAGTTGGTGACCGGCTCGGGAGCAGATTTCGACGGCACATCGGCGGCGTGCAAGGCCACCGACGTTGTGAGGAGGGCGGTGAGGAGTGTGAGGGTTTGTTTCATTTTTTTCACTTCTTAGGCGCGGGCGGCAACTCTTTCACCCACGCGAGGTTGAAGACATAGTGGTTCTTGCTGGTGATGAGCTGGGCGCGCCCGTCGCGGCTCTGGGTCACAGCAAGGTAGCCTTGGGGTTCAGCCATTGTGTCGCTCATCGTGAACATGCCCCGGTTGATGGTGCTCACCTCGCGCGCCGGGCCGCCGGGGGTGATCAGCCGACGGTCCGGCCAGGTCTTGCCCTCGTCATAGGACACAGCGGCAAACAAACCGTAGCCGGTGAACTCCCCATCCTTGCTCTTAAATGTCATACCCTTGCGGTTGCCTTTGTAAAACTCGCTCCACTGGTCGGTGTAGGAACAGAGCAGGATGGGGCCTTCCTTCAGCCGGACCATCACCGGCCGCTGCACGGAGGTGACGGCAGGAAACTCGCTGGCCTCGTAGGTCCAGCTATTTCCCCCGTCGCTGCTGAAACTCAGCAGGGCTTTCCCATTAAAATCCGCCAACTGTTTGGCTGGCGGATGTGCGCGGGCAAAGGTCATGAGCCGCCCATCCGCAAGCTCCACCACCGGCGCATGGATCCCGGCGTGCCTGCCGCCCCTGCCCCCGGGACGCACCTCGTCTTTAGGACTGCCTGCACCCACAGACGTCCAGGTGCGTCCCTGGTCGCTGCTTTTGTAGAGCGCCACCCCGGCATCCTGTGTTATGATGAGCGCTCCTTCCCGGGTGCGGATCATTTCACAGCCTGTTTCCCCCTGCGGATAGATCGGTTGGGCTTTCGACCAAGTGGTGCCGTTGTCGGTGGAGGTGCGGACGATGTTCTCCGAGTGGCCATTGGCCAAATGGTAGATGGTTTGGTCTCCATCCCACCACAGCTTGGGGGCGTGGTCGTTGATATCCTGCCCATCCCAGAAGGGCGAAGCCTCCTCCCACTCACTTTGGCCAAACCTCAGACGGCTGGCGGCATTGCACAGCTCCGTGGCCCCTTCCAAGACTGTGGAGAACCAAACCGCGAGCAAGTCCCCGTTCGGACATTCGGTGATCGCCGGGCTATGGTTGTGCGCGGAGAATAGCGGGCCCGCAGATCCTTCCGGGATTTTGACAAAGGGCTTCGGGCCGCTGAAAAACGGCTCGTCCTGCGGCGGCATCGCGATCTTGGCCACTTCCTGCTTCACATCCCGCGCGTGCTTCGGTGGTGGCACCTTTGCGAGCAACTCTCCTGTCGGCTCCTCTCCCAAAACCACGCGGAACCCGAAAATGCTCGCGCTGGATTCCGGGATCCACGCCCCCCGGTTGGCGCTGCGCACCAGTCTTGAAAGCATCGAATGCGGCCCGTCGCGGAAGACACGGAAGTCCCCGTCGCTTCGTCCGCGCGGATCGGTCCGCTCCCCGGCCTCGTAGGGACCATACCAATCACTGCACCATTCGGAGAGGTTGCCATGCATGTCGTAAAGGCCCCAGGCATTCGGCGCACGCTGTGCCACCCGCAGCAAGGGTTGGTTCTTCTTGGCCGCCGCCGCCACGTCGTCGGGAATGACAAACCCGTCAGCCGCCAATTTCAAAGACGCCCCCTCCGCACCAATAGGCAGGTATTCCGGCGCTCCTTTACCGTCCGGAAAGTAATAGTTCCAGGTGAACAGTTTCGGGTATCCAAACCGCGTATACCACGGCAGAAAACCGTCAGGCAGTTTGTCGCCGGTATTGAAGATCGTCTTCGTGCCCGCGCGGCAGGCATACTCCCACTCCGCCTCGGTCGGCAGGCGATAGGTCTTACCCTCCTTTTTCGAGAGCCATTCGCAGAACGCAACCGCCTTGTTCCAACTGATTCCGCTGGCCGCCTCGTCCGGCAAGCCCTTCCCGCCACGATACTCGGGATCGAATTGCCGATACTGCTCCACCGTGACCTCGGTCGCTCCGATGAGAAACGGTTTGGAAATGTTCACCTTGTGTACGGGGTTTTCATCCCAGTCCGGGCGGTCCGATTCTCCGGGGTGCTTGTGCATCGCGTAATCAGTCTGCGGTCCGTCCTGCCCCATCATGAACGCTCCCGGCACGACCGACACGAGCTTCATGCCGATGGAGTTGGTGACCGTCTTCGGTTCCCCTCCCCTTGCGCAACAACAAGCCAATATAAACAGCCCCAGTGTCAACCGTTTCATGTCCCCTCCCCAAGTTTTCGTTACACCTCCAGCCCGCAGCCCCCGAAAGGAGTCCCCTCACGCCTTGAACGCGTGTCTCCAATCGGCCAGCGCACGGGCGAAATTCTCGGCCTCGTCTGCGGTGAGCGCCCTCAGCGGGCGGCGCATGTAGCCCGACTGCCACACGCCGCGGCTTCGGAGTCCCTCCTTGATGAGCGCCATGTTGCCGCCATGTCGCACCAGCTCGGAATAGGCCTGCTGCGCCTTCTGCAGCGCACGCGCTTCGTCGACCTTTCCCTCTAGGGCGGCCTTCCACAGGCTGACGTACAGTTCAGGAACGACGTTGCAAGTGCCCGACACGATGCCGTCGCACCCGAGCGCCGCACCGGCGAGGGTGAGCCGGTCCGCGCCGATCAACACGGAGAAGCGGCCGCCGTTGATCTTCAGGTAGTCGTTCACCCTCAGGAAATCAAAGCCGCTATATTTGATTCCGACCACGTTCGGACAGCGTGCGACAACCGCCTCGATCGTCGCTGGTTTGAGATCGTTGCCTGACAACTGCGGGATGTTGTAAAGGTAGACCGGATAGTCGCCGGGCACGCTTTGGGCGATCTCGACGAAGTACTCCTCCATCTCCCGGTCGGTCACGCTGAAGAAGGACGGGGTGACGACCCCGATGCCGTCGGCCGCTGCGGCATGGGCATGCTGGGCCAGTGCGACGGAGTCCCGCAGCGTCATGGCTCCGATCTGGATATAGACCGTTGCCTGGCCGGCGTTCTGCTCGACCACGGTTTCGGCGATCCGCTGGCGCTCGTCGACGGAGAGCAGATACATCTCGCCGGTGGTGCCGGTCGGATAGAGGCCTCGCACGCCAGCCTTGAGCAGAAAATCCGTGAGCGTGCGGAGCGCGCCCAGGTCAACCCGGTCCTCCGCATCAAAAGGTGTAACCATCGCCGCGACGATACCGTTCAGTTTCTTCATTTTCCTTATGTCTCTGTGTGGACGCCCTCTCAAAGGAGCGTTCCGGGTGCATGATAAACATCCTTACGACGGTTCCTCGATCGGCCGGGTGGGGTCGATCTTGAACCAGCAAAGGAACGCGACCACATACAGGGCCGCAAAGATGTAGAAATTGATGTGAAAGCCGCGCAGGATGGCGGCTTCGGCCTGCGCTGTCGTGAGGCCGCCAACCGCGACCCCGAGTTCGGCGGCACGCGAAGCGACGGAGCCGTCGAGAATCGAACCCGTGGCCCAGCCTGCGACCGCGCCGGCGCAGCCGGCGGTCATGTTCATGAACGCGCCGACCACAGCGGCGTAGCGTCCGCCGATGTCCTGACAGGTCGCCCAGGCGGACGGCACCGCCAGGTCGGTCAGAAAGGCGCCGAAGGAGATGACGGCGAAGAAGATGAACGCGTTCGGCGCGAACGGGCAGAGGAGAAAACAGCACGCGCACAGGCTGTGGCCCAGCATCCCGCAGAACCGGCGGCCGAGCCTCAGGTTGCCGGTGCGGCGGACAATGAAGTCCGTGAGAAAGCCGCCGAGCAGCGTGCCGAAAGCGCCCGCCCACAGCGGGCCGCCCTTGTAGAGCGCGTTCAGCAGGTCGCCGCTCGGCGCATGAAACTGCTGCTCCATGAATTGCGGCAGGTAGGTGATGTAAAACCACCAGCCATAGGCCTGCGCGGCATACATGAGGCAGGTGAACTGGAAGCTTCGGCTCCCGAGAATCTTCCCCCACGGCACGCCGTCGTGGTGCTGGCGCGTGTCCGCGCGGACGCCGGAACGGATCAGCGCGAGTTCCGCCGGGTTCACGCCGGGATGATCCTCCGGACGGTCCTTAAACCAGAGCTTGAACAGCAGGCACCAGACAAAGCCGACCACGCCGAAGACGCAGAACGCCCCGCGCCACGAGATGACGGAGGAGGTCAGGGGCGTACCGACAACCAGCAGCGTCCAGAGGAACGGCGTCAGCCCGCCCACCAGCTTGCCGCAGAACC
>CAYLUN010000052.1:0-37808 GCA_964386865.1 uncultured Lentisphaeraceae bacterium
AGCGGCCGCCGCCGAAGATCGCGCGGAACTTGCGCTCCGTGTCGAAGGCCTCGAAGACGATGCCGGTGTAGTACGAGAGGCCGCGGATGACCGAGATGTCGAAGACGAGGCGGTCGGCGATGCCGTAGACCTCGGCCAGCGCGAAGAGGTCGCGCAGGGCGGCGAGTGCGGGCGAGTCCGGGCCCGCGAGCGCCGCGGCCTGGTCGAGGGTCTGCACGCCGAGCAGCTCGAAGGCTTTGGCCACGGCCTCGTCGCCGAGCCCCTCGGCCTTGAGCAGGGCGGCGATCTCCTCGTCCGTGATCTTGCCGCGCTTGTCGAGCGCGAGGAAAACGGCGGCGTGGTGCTCGGGCGCGATGCCGGACTTGGCGAGAAGCTCGGCGAGCAGGGCGCGGTTGTTCACGCGGATGCGGTAGGCGCCGTCGGGCATGCCCATGGCCTTGAGTCCGGCGGCAGCGGCCGCGAGGATCTCGATCTCGGCGGAGACGCTCTCCTCGCCGATGACGTCCATGTTCCACTGGTAGTGCTCGCGCTTGCGGCCGCGGGTCATGCGCTCGTAGCGGAAGCACTGGGCGACCGTGAACCACTTGACGGGGAAGGCGAGCTGGCCTTGGCGCGCGGCGATCATGCGGGCGAGCGTGGGGGTCATCTCGGGGCGCAGGGCGAGCTTGCGGCCGCTCTTGTCCTCGAAATGGTAGATCTGCTCGGAGACCTCCTCGCCGCTCTTGCGCTGGAGGAGTTCGAGGTTCTCCACGACACAGGCATCGTAGGGCTGGAACCCGAAGGCGACCGAGGCCTGGCGCCAGGCGTCGAAGACGCGGTTGCGCCAGAGCATGTCCTCGGGGTAAAAGTCGCGCATGCCGCGCGGCGGCTCGAAGGAGAGAGGGGCTGAGGGAGCGGTCATGGGGAGGGTCACTTTCCGGCGAGCATCTGGCGCATGCGCTTGCCGGGCTTGAACTTAACGACCTTGCGCCCGGGGATGTGGACCACGTCCTCGGGCTTGTTGGGGTTGCGGCCGATGCGGGCCTTGCGCTCGATGATCTCGAAGACGCCAAACTCGCGGAACTCCACGTGTTTGCCGGCCTCGAGCGCGTCGACGATGCCGTCGAGCGTTTTCTGGACGACCACGAAGACGTCCAGTTGGGTGATGCCCGTCTCTTTCGCGATGCGGGTGACCAGGTCGCGTTTCGTCAACGCGGTGTCGTTCTCAGCTTCGTCCAGTTCGTCGGTATTCATGCGTTTAACCTCGTACGGGTGATTACTTGTTGAGCGCAGATGACAGATCCTTTGCAAGCGCTGCAATAGCGTCGCCAGCCTTGTCGGCAGGGACGAGATCGATGGTTTTAGAGGTGCGGAGCTTGACCTCGACACCGCCTTTGGCAAGGCCTTTGGCGCCCACCACCACGCGGATGGGGCAGCCGATGAGGTCGGCGTCCTTGAACTTGACGCCGGGGCGTTCCTCGCGGTCGTCTACGAAGACATCGAGGCCGCGGGCCTGCAGGTCCTTCTCCAGCGCATCCACCACGGCGCAGACCGCCGGGTCTTTGGGGTCGAGCAGCAGCAGGCTGACGGCGAACGGGGCCACCGAGACGGGCCAGACAATGCCGTCGGCGTCATGGCTCTGCTCGATCACGGCCTGCAGGGTGCGGGTGACGCCGATGCCGTAGCAGCCCATGACCATGAGTTCGTTTGACCCCTTGTCGTTCAAGTACTTAGCCTCGAAGGCCTCGGTGTACTTGGTGCCGAGTTTGAAGACGTGCCCGACCTCGATGCCGCGCTTCAACTGCAGGGCCTGGCCGCAGCGCGGGCAGGTGTCGCCGGCGCCGACGATGACGAGATCCTCGAAGGCCGTGACGGAGGCGTCGCGGGAGAGGTCGACGTGGCGGACGTGGGTGTCGGCCTTGTTGGCGCCGGAGATGCGGCCCGCGGCGCCCTTGAGGGCCTGGTCGGCGTAGACCGGGATCGCGAGGCCGACGGGGCCGGCAAAGCCGACGGGCGCGCCGGTGACTTTCTGGATGGTGGCCTCGTCGGCGAGCTCCACCTTCTTGGCTCCGAGCAGGCGCTTGAGCTTGTGTTCGTTGAGGTCGCGGTCGCCCGGCACGAGGACGGCCGCGGGCTTGCCGTCCACGACATAGATCAGGGTCTTGACGAAGCGGTCGGCGGGGCACGAGAAGAACGCGACCAGATCGTCGATGGTGCGGACGCCGGGGGTGGCGACCTCGGCGAGGGCGGGGCAAGCCGCCCCGTCGCCCGGGGCCACGGCGCGCTCGGCGCGCTCCTGATTGGCGGCGTAGCCGCAGGCCGGGCAGTCGACGATGCCGTCCTCGCCCGAGTCGGCCAGGACCATGAACTCGTGCGACCACTTGCCGCCGATGTCGCCGGTGTCGGCTTCGACGGCGCGGGCCAGGAGGCCGCAGCGGGCGAAGATGCGGACGTAGGCGTCGTACATGGCCTGATAGGAGGCGTCGGCGGCTTCGAGCGAGGTGTCGAAGCTGTAGGCGTCCTTCATGATGAACTCTTTGGCCCGCATGAGGCCGAAGCGGGGGCGGATTTCGTCGCGGAACTTGGTCTGGATCTGATAGACGGTGCAGGGGAGCTGGCGGTAGGAGCTGACCTCGCCTCCCACCAGCTCCGTGACAACCTCCTCGTGGGTAGGCCCGAGGGCCATGAGGCGCTCGGCGCGGTCCCTGAGCTTGAACATGCCGGGGCCCATGGTTGCGAGGCGGCCAGAGCGCTCCCAGATCTCGGCGGGCTGGAGGGCGGGCATGAGGATTTCCTGCGCGCCGGCACGGTTCATCTCCTCGCGGACAATCTGGGCGACCTTCTGGAGCGCACGCAGCCCGAGGGGCATAAACGTGTAAAGCCCGCCTGAGAGCTTGCGGATGAGCCCCGCGCGGACCATGAGCTTGTGACTGACGATTTCGGCCTCCTGGGGGTCGTCCCTCAAGGTGGCAAGCAACATACGCGACCAGCGCATAACGGGTGATTCCTTCCTAACCTTCTGACAAATAAACAATTGCGCATTATTTGATCGAAAATCAGGAGGTTTCGCAAGTGAAAAATGGCCCCATAAAAACCCTTGCCACGGATGGCAATAAAAGAGACAATAAACAATTGCTAAAAGAGCGCATAGGAGCGGTTATGTATTTTGAGCGAAACAAAGGTTTCACTCTCGTCGAGATGTTGGTGGTGATATCCATCATCGGCATCCTCTCGGCGGCGCTGATTACGCAGGTGACGAAGGTTCGCGAGACGGCGCGCGGGGTGAAGTGCAAGGCCAATTTGAAGAATTTAGCGCAAGCGGCGCTGAACTACGGGATCGACAACCGGCGCCTGCCGTGGGCCGGCTCGCACGAGGTGGTGGACTCGAACCGTTCGGGGGGGATGTCTGTCCATCTGCGCCGGGGGTGGGTGGACTGGACCAAGGGCGAGAGCCTCGAGCACTGGCCTAAGAGCTACAACACCGGGCCCTCCATGTCGGGCGGAGCGATGCAGACGCTGGCCGCTGGGCCGGCGGGCTATCTCGCGGTCACCAACGGGACGCTGTGGAGCTACATGGGCCGGGAGCTGTCGACCTACGTCTGCGAAGCGCAGAAGGCCGCCAATAAGAGCTCGACGTCGAAAGACATCATCTACCGCTCCTACTCCATGAGCTGCTATTTCGGGTACAACAAAGACGAGATGCCGATCAGTCGCAACTGGCGTGACATCTGGCTCGACAATTTGTCGGATCGCGGCAGCGCCGAGCGCCTGCTCATGTTTGCCGAGCTGGCCAGTAAGCAGCCCGACAAAATCAATCCCAAGGTTGCGGTAGACGGCGTGCTCGAGACGTTTATCACGGGTTACAACGACGCCCGGAACAACAAAACGAAGACGGAAATCCTCGGGTTTTGCCACACGGTTGGGAAGCAGACGGTCGCTCACGTTGCCTATGCGGACGGGCATGTCGACGTGTTTCACACCGCGAAAGCGCTGACCGCTAGCCAGACCAAGGGGTTGACTTACTATCTCTGCAACGGATATGACCTGCCTGCGGACAAGAGCAAGTGGAAGCTCCCAGAATGAGCCTGCCGCTCGCTAAAGCCTGTACTTTCGACGGACCAACGAGCAAGTGTGTGGAGTCGCGAACATGAAATGGTTGACCCAACTGACGGTGTTTATCGGCATGCTGCTGGCGCAGGCCGGCGCGTTCGCCTCGCCCGCGGTGACGAATCTGACCGAAAACCGCTTTCTGCAATTCGACAATTATTTGATGACCAACAACGTGCCCGCCACCTGGGTGCATGAGGGGCCGCTGCCCGCGAGCGGATCAGCCCCGAACCGGGCGTTGCTGGCCGGAACGAACCATTACCATCGCGCGGGCTGGCTGCTCCGGTCGTGCCGCGCGGGCACGTCCGCCTACTTGGGCTACGGGGTTCCGCCCCGGAACCCCACTGCCGCGCCCGTTTACCCTGCGGTCGCCACCAACCTGGCCGCGAACCTGCAGAACGCCTACGGCGCCTTTATCGAGTCCCCCGCCCTGACCAACGGCGTCGGCGCAATCTACTTCGACGCGATCAACAACCAAACGGCCTACACGAACCAGCTCACGGTCGAAATCGCCACCAACATGGTGAATGTGAGCACGAGCGAAATCATCCCCACGGTTCTGCCGCCCTCGACCAACGGGCTAAACTACGTCTGGGCGCCGCTGGACGTGTTCGCGCTAGCCGCAGCCAACTCAAACGATTTGGTTCGTTATGGCCGGTCCCTGAACGTGCGCAAGCCGGTCAAGGTGCGCGTCCGGCAGACGAACGGCGTGCAGGCGGGGCAGACCTCGCCCGACACCGCCTTCGCGGTCGTCGACAACATCCGCCTGTCGCTCCCTCCAGCGGAGGTGGCGGTCACCAACGCCACGGCTTTCAGCGACTCGGGCGGCTATAAGGTTCGGTGTTTCGTGAGCAACGTGGACACGAACGTGCCGGCCACCGCGCGCGTGGTCACAGCCTACTACCGGTGGCTCAACCTCACCAACGTCTGGAGCGAGGCGGCCATGGCGGTGGCCGTGGGCGGCGAAGGCGACGGCAACGGGAACGGCGAGCGGTACGAGGTGATGTTGCCGGCCCAACTCCTTGGCGGCGATCTGGAGTTCTACGTGAAGTGCGCGTTCGACGGCTACTGGTATGCGGCGACGGACTACACCGGGCTGGGATATGCAGGTTACCCGTCCGAGAATCGTTCGCCCTACACCTCGTCGGTGCAGACTCAGCTTCTTGCGGGCGCCGACCTGTACCTCCTCACGGTCAACAACGGTACCGGCGGCGGCCCCTACACGAACGGCCAGCAGGTGGTGATCGCCGCGAACGCGCCGGCGCTCGGAATGGCTTTCGCCCGCTGGACGGGGGACACGCAGCATGTGGATAGCGTGATCGCCCCGAGCGCGGTTGTAACGATGCCTGGGGCCGACATCGCGTTGACGGCGACTTACACGAACCTCTACTATGCGCTGACCGTCACGAGCGGAACGGGTGGCGGGTCATACACCAACGGCCAGCAGGTGGCTATCGGGGCCGCTCCGCTGGCCGGGAAGATCTTCAGCCGCTGGATCGGGGCCACGCAATACGTGGCGAACGTATTCGCGACGAACACGACGGTGACGATGCCCGCCGCCGATGCCGCGGTCGAGGCAACGTACCTCGATAGCTATGCCCTGACGGTGTCTGGCGGCAGCGGCAGCGGGTCGTACACGAACGGCCAGCAGGTCGCGATCGCGGCAGCCGCGCCCGCGCCCGGCATGGTCTTCCACCGCTGGGCGGGCGATATCGGCTACGTCGCGAGCGCGACGGCTTCGAACACCCTAGTGACGATGCCCGCCGCGCCCATCTCGCTGACGGCCACGTACGTCAACGTCTACACGCTGACGGTGTCTGGCGGCAGCGGCAGCGGGTCGTACACGAACGGCCAGCAGGTGGCCATCGTGGCGGGCGCGCCCGCGCCCGGCAAGGCCTTTCTCCAGTGGGTGGGCGACACGGCCTCGGTTGCGAACGTGTTCGCGTCGAGCACGACGGTGACGATGCCGGCATCCGCCGCTGCCGTGACGGCGACTTATGTGGACGTCTTCACGCTGACGGTGAACGGCGGCACGGGCGGCGGGTCGTACACGAATGGCCAGCAGGCCGCGATCGCGGCAACCTCGCTGGTCGGCATGGCCTTCGACCGGTGGATCGGGGCCACGCAGTATGTGGCGAACGTGTACGCGACGAACACGACGGTGACGATGCCCGCCGCCGATATCGCGGTAACAGCCTTGTTCACGAACATCTATTATACGCTGACGGTGTCCAGCGGCACCGGTGGCGGCTCCTACACGAACGGCCAGCCGGTGGCCATCGCGGCGGATGCGCAGGCTGGGAAGGTCTTCGACCGGTGGACGGGCTCTACGCAGTATGTGGCGAACGTGTTCGCGACAAATACAACGGTGACGATGCCGGCTGCTTCGATCACGCTGACGGCGACCTATATCAACCTCTACGCGTTGACGGTGGAGAGCGGCAGCGGCGGCGGGTCGTACACGAACGGCCAGCAGGTCGCGATCATGGCGGACGCGCCAGTGCCCGGCAAGGCCTTCCGCCGCTGGACGGGCGACACGGCCTCGGTGGCGAACGTGTTCGCGTCGAGCACGACGTTGACGATGCCGGCTTCTGCCATCGCGGTGACGGCGACTTATGTGGACGTCTTCACGCTGACGGTGAACGGCGGCACGGGCGGCGGGTCGTACACGAACGGCCAGCAGGTGGCTATCGCGGCGGGCACGCCCGCGCCCGGGACGATTTTTGACAGGTGGACGGGCGACACGGCCTCGGTGGCGAACGTGTTCGCGTCGAGCACGACGGTGACGATGCCGGGCTCCGCCATCGCGGTGACGGCGACCTATGTCAATATTCATACGCTGACGGTGACCAGCGGCACCGGTGGCGGCCCTTACACGAACGGCCAGCAGGTGCTGATCGTGGCGAACGCAGCCTTAACCGGGCAGACCTTCGCTCGCTGGACTGGCGCCACGCAGTATGTGGCGGACGTGCGCTCCCCGGTCACTCAGGTCACGATGCCGCCCCTCGACATCGGCCTGACGGCCACCTACAGCAACTTGTATTACCGACTCACGGTGACCGGCGGCGCCGGCGGCGGGGTCTACACGAACGGCCAGGTCGTGGCCATTACGGCGAATGTGCCGGTGGACAAGACCTTTGATCGCTGGACGGGCGACACGGGCTATGTGGCGAACCAGCTGGCTCCGAACACCACGGTCACCATGCCCGCCGCCAACGTCTCGCTCGCGGTGCTCCTGTCGTCGCTCACCTCGGTGTTGCCCGACGCCCGGTTCCTCCACTTCAACGACTACCTGCTGACGAACGCCGCCAATGCGGTGTGGGTGCACGAGGGGCCGCTGCCTGGGAGCGGAGCGGCCACCTTCAGGGCCTTGCTGGCAGGCACGAACCACTATCACCGGACGGGGTGGCGGCTGTTCTCGTGCCGTACCGGGTCGGCCGCCTATCTTGGCACTTCGATACCTCCGCGCGTCCCCACTACGGTGCCATCCTATCCGACCGTCGCGTCGAACCTGGCCGCCAACCTCCGGTATGAACTCGGCGCCGCGATCGAATCGCCCGTCTTCACGAATGGCATCGGCACGATCTACTTCGAGACCGTCATCAACACGACGGATGCGGGGCAGCTCACACTCGAGACCGCAACCCGAATGCAGAACACCAACACGTTCGACTTTGTCAACGAGTTGATCACCCCGACGTATTCGAACCAGCTGGACTATTACTGGGAGACGATCCGCGTATTGGATCTGCTCACCACGAACGAGTTTACGCGGGTCAACCAGCTGCTGAACCACCGCGGCCCCATCAAGCTGAGGCTGCGCCGGACGGGCGAACTCAATCCGCTGATTTCGTCGCGCGACACGGCCTTTATCGTGGTTGACAACATCCGCGTCTCCATACCGCCCACGGACGCGGTGATCTACAAGACGATCAACCCGTTCGAGCCGGGGTATCCGAACGTTAACACCGGCCTGACGGTTCGATGCTACGTCAGCAACGTGGACACGAACGTGCCCACCGACTCGCGCGCGGTCAAGTGCGTCTACCGGTGGCGGTTCCTGGACCAGCTTGTCTTCGGCTGGCGCACCAACACGATGACCTATGTCGAGGGGACAGGCGACGGACGGGGCAACGGCGAGCGCTTCGAGGCCGTTCTCGCCCCCTACTCGGAGATCGGCGATCTGGAGTACTTCTTCGTGTGCGACTTCGCGGGGTACATCTACCAGTCGCCGGACTACACGGGGCTGGGGTACACTTATCCGACGGAGAATCTCTCGCCTCGCAGGCACCGCGGCACGGATCTGGGAGGGGCGGAGTTCAAGGAGCGGCTGCGCGAGTTCGCGTCGCATTATCAGGCGCTGTACGCGGAGGTCGACGGCCTCGCGGCGCCGGTCACGATGAGGCTGGTGGGGGATCACCAATGGCGCGCGGCGGTGCCGATCGCGGGCACCGGCATCACGAATTTGACGTGGCGCTTCAAGGCCGTGGGCAAGTATGTGCCGCTCAGCGAGGCGGCCACGCCGGTCACCACGTACTGGGCGGGGATCAGCGGCGTCTCGGGCGGACGCGTGCCGTATGGCGGCCTGTGCGTGGCCGCTGACTCGGAGGAGCGCCTGAACGTGCTGGTGGACACGGGCAATTACATTCTGCTGACCCTGAATACGGAGTCCTGGCAGTATCTGGCCAGCCGCGGCGAGTACCAGAACTTCAACCTGTGGCCCGCGCCCGTGAACCTCTTCTCGCAGAGCAACGGGCAGGACCCCAAGACGGGCTACTACAACAATTTCGACGCCTGGCCGACCAACCAGTACCGGTACGGCCTGGACGACGACGGGCAAGGCATCGCGCTCGAGGCGATCGTCGGCTACGTCAGCTCGACCAACGTGTACTCGCGCGACCCGTTTGGAACGCCGGCTTACTGGCTGGCCGGCAGTGCCGGCTATGCGGCCGAGCGCACGCTGGTGGACAACTCGATCAACGCGATCCCGGGTATTACCCCGTACCGGAACCTTGCGCTGCGCCTCCGGGGCGGCGACGGCACGCTCGGCCTGGGATACGTACATAACCGGGTGGCGACCCTGCCCGACGGACTGAAAGAGTTCTCGTTCAGGTGCCGCCTGAGCGAGGACGCCAACGCTTACGACGTGGCCTACTACCGCTACGGTTTCACGGACTACAACTACCTCGTGCGCGCCACCGCAAAGGCCGTCAGCGACGTGTCCATCTCGCCCGGCAACCCGTCCGTCTCGCTGATGGGCTATTACCGCGACCCCGACAACTTCTACGAGTACCGGGTGGTTCAGATCGCCGACGGGCGCGACACGACTGGCGCAATCTCGGACAAGCGCGTGAGCAACCGCCTGTACCGGTGGAAAAACGGCATACCCACGCTGCTGGTCACGAGCAACATGTACGTCAGCGCGGCTCCGCTGACGAGCATCAGCGATGCGGCGCCCCTCGAGATGAGGCTCTACAACCAGTCCGGCACGAACACCATCATCCGCTGCAAATACGGCAGCTCTGACAACGTGATTTTCTTCAGCGACGCGTCGACGAACCTGATCCAAAGCGGCAGCTTCGGCTTCCTCTCGACCGAATGCTATGCGAGCTGCTCGGCGGTTCGCGCTCAGCCTACGACGGTGGACGCGGCGCCGACCGGCGCCGAGTCCTATTTCCTGCGCCAAGACACGGATCTCAACTTTACGACGGACGTCGCCAACTGGTATCTGCCGAACGGCCGGTGCGTGCCGCGGGCAGACGTCACCCCCAAGGGTATCTACTCGGTCACCCCGAGCCAGCCGATGGGGATCTACGTGCAGGACACGACCTACGGCTCGGACACGGAGCCGACGGCACCCGGAACGGAGGGCTGGCGGCTGTATAAGACGGTCACGGTGAACAGCTACAACTACCAGCGGATCACCGAGACGGTCAAGCGCTGGAATTCGCAGTACGTGATGCTTGAGGTCATGGGCGGGACGGCGGACGTGACGGTCGACGAGTTGGCAGCCTCCTCCTGGCACGGCACGGAGGCCGGCTTCGGCGCCTCGGACAACTACGATTGGGTGGCGACGGAGTCGTGGGTCGTTCGAAACGCGACGGCCGACGCGAACGCGGTGCAGCTGGACCACACGCGCGCCAACCCCAATCTTCCGCAGATGATCCGCTCTCGGCGCATCGACACCGGGCTGGGGCAGATGGAGTTCGACTACCGCGTCTTCCGCGCGCCCGCCAAGCTGACGGTGCAGTACGCGCCGGTGGGCTTCGAAGGGAATGAGGAGGACTGGGTGGACGTGCAGTCGTACGTCGTGTCCAACACGGTCGGCTGGACGCACTCGTCCACCTATCTGGGGCTGTCCGAGCCCGGCTTCTTCCGTCTGTTGAACGACCGCCGGGGCGGCTACACGAACGCCTGGGTTGAGATCGACAACATGCAGGTGTGGGACGAGCCGGAAGTCACGAACAACGCCTGGATCGCCTACAACGTGAAGATCACCTCGACCGAAACGAACCGGGTGATGATCGACCAGTCCAAGGCCTGCTTCCTGAACAACAGCCAGACGCTGGAAACCGCGCCCACGACGCTTGACGAGTACCAGCCGTACCTGATGTCGCCGGAGCTGCCGAGAGGGCTGGGTGGAATCTCCTTCTACGCCCGCGCTTACACGAACAACCAGGCCGCCACGCTCTACGTGTACGCGTCGACCAGCGGCTGGAATGCGGCCGAGTCGCTGTGGTTCGAGGTCGCGCGCTTCTCGAACATCACGAACGGGCTCTACAAGCTCTTCAACTTCGAGCCCGAAGACGGGCGCACGTACGACGCGATCAAACTCGGCACGCTCACGTCAGGCGGGGCGCGTCGCGTCTGCCTCGACGAAATCACCCTCTCCGAGCCCATTTTCCCCGGGTTCGACATCGTCAACGTCAAGCTGCTGACCCGCGGCACGGAGGGCGAGTACATCGAGCGGCCGCAGCCGCTGGAAGGCGAGGATCTCGATGTGGAGGCCCGGCTGGCCAACCAGCAGATGACGCCCTCGAACATCGTCATGTATGTGAGCTACTTCGTCGGGACGAACGGGTGGGGCATCGGAAACTGGAACTTCTCGCAGGCCAAGACGCGACGTATGTTGCCGGTGACGACCAACGCCAACGAGACGCTCTACCGGACGGTTCCGGAGGGAACCGCCGGGGTGCCCTTCTCGCAGACCGGCGGCATTGCGGGGCAGGACCGCGACCTGGTCGTGCAGTACTACGTGTGGGCCACTTATATGGGCGGCATACCGCTCGAGGCGCGGCAGGAGACGTTCGATAACCCCTACTGGTATTTCCCTGTGGATCTGAACGTGAGGTACGCGGCGCAGGGGTGGTCGCCCTACTTCTTCGTCTACGGCGTGCCGCTGGGGGCCGTCTGGATCAACGAGATCAACGCCCTCGACGGCGTGGTCAATCCGGAAACCGGACAGACGGTCTACGGCATCTGGGACAACCAGTACATCGAGATCGCCGTGCCGGCGTGGCTCGACCTGGCGGGCTGGAGCGTGGACCTGGTTACCTCGTCCGGCTACGTCACGCGGTCGATCAATCTCCCGCCCGGGCTTCCCGAACAGACGGCGCTGACCAACGGCTACGCGTTCTTCGTGATCGGCGATGCCTATCAGTCGCCCGGCATCCCGGCGCTGCCGAAGAAGGACTACGGGTATCCGGACCTGTCCTACCACATGCCGCGCGTGAATCCGGGCGGGCTGCGCTTGCGGCGTCCGCTGGGCATGTATGAGCAGGCGGTCGCTTACGACTGGGATCCGTCGCCCGTCTACGGCATCTCGTTCTATGGCGAAAACTGGGCGACCAACGACCCGGAGCGCCGGTTCGTCTATGTGGGCATCGAGAACAACGGCGGCTCGCTGGCCCGCATCGGCACCTACGACAGCACCAACACGTGGGTCTTCCCTCAGACCTGGACCCCGGGCACCCCGAACATCGGGCAGCAGTTCCCGCTTAACGGCGACGCGCTCCTGCCGGGCGTCTCGAATGTGTTCGTCACGTCGCTGCTGAACCGCGACAAGGGCACGCAGAACGGCCGCCGGGTCACGTACTATCAGCTGAAGCTGCGCAAGGGGACGTCGACCAACATCTTCTATCAGGCTGACGACTGGTACCGCTTGACGTCGGTCAAGAAGGACCAGGTCGAATTGCTGGTGTCCGGCAGCGAGCTTCAGACGTATGATCTTCCTCTGCCCGATCTGCAGCAGGGGGTCGACGTTCTGGTCGACATCTCGCTGCGGCAGGACCTGTCGGAGCTGGAGGGCAACTCGCGCGTCTTGGACTGGGTGCTCAGCTTCGACGACAGCGACCTCGTGCCGATGTACTACAACGGGCGCATTCTGAGGCTGGAGGAGCAGTATTGGCTCGACGCCAACCCGACCGTCTCGAACACCTTCGAAATGGCCATCACGCGTTTTGTGATCGACCCGGGGACGAACTTCCACCTGACCGTGAAGATGGCGCTGAACGACGCGAACAAGACGTCGTTGCAGGGCGACGCGGTGCTGAAGCTGGAGGCTAAGGGAAGCATCGTCGAACGCGACTGGAAGATGATGGCGCAGTACTCCCTGAACAGCGGCTCCTTCGACAGCAACCACACGTGCAGGCTCTACGTGCCGAACCCGTTCGGCTTCATTCTGAGCGACGTCGACCCCCGGAACCTGTTCTTGCGCTGGGTGATCGAGTGGCAGGATCCGCGCGTGACGGTGCAGACGCTGGCGCCCAACGACTAACAGTCTTGAGCGGTTTGCAGGAGGGCCTCGCGCGGGAACGCGCGAGGCCCTTTTCGTTGAGCAGGGGCCCCGGCTGTAACGGATCCCGTCAGGGAGCCCCGCTCAAGCGGAGCCAGCGCACGGCGGCGCCCAAGGCGAAAAGGGCGAGCACCAGCAGCAGCGTCTTGCGCTCCTGCGGCGTCAGCCGCGCGGCGAGCGGCTGCTGGAGTCGCGCCGACAGCCAGCGGCGCACACGTAGGGCGGGGGGCGTTCTTTCCGTCTGCATGGTCTGCCTTCTCCTCGACATTACGATAGCGCGACGGCGGGCCTGTCTGCAACCGCTTTTCCGGCGACGCAAGGCCGGGTGCGATTTTACTTCGTTGCATCGCACCCAGAAGTCAGAATTCAGGAGTCAGAATTCAGAATTGCTTCGCAACGACTTACATACGAAAGCGCCGCCCAAAAAGGTGTCTCCCAAAGAGGAGACAGGAAGAATCTCGCGCGAATCGGACATAACTCGTTGGCATCCAACTCCTGAATTCTGGCTTCTGGCTTCTGAATTCTGTGCGATTGCAATAGTTTGCAATCGCACCCCGCAAGGCCAAAGGCCGCAAAGCCGTGTAGAAATCCACCGGCCAACGTGCTATATTTTCTTTTCACACCGAAAGAGAGCGGGCATATGAGCACACGCGAATACGACTTCACGGCGATCGAGAAAAAGTGGCAGGCTTATTGGGAGGCGAACAAGACGTTCAAGGTCAACGACTTTGAGCCCGGCAAGCCGAAATTCTACTGCCTAGACATGTTCCCGTACCCGAGCGGCGCGGGGCTCCACGTGGGCCACCCGGAGGGCTACACGGCCACGGACATCCTGTGCCGCTACAAGCGTATGCGAGGCTTCAACGTGCTCCATCCGATGGGGTGGGACGCCTTCGGCCTGCCGGCCGAGCAGTACGCCGTCGAGACCGGCACGCACCCGTCGGTAACGACCGAGCGGAACGTGAACCGCTTCCGCGAGCAGATCAAGGCGCTCGGCTTCAGCTACGACTGGGATCGCGAGGTTAACACGACGGATCCGGGCTACTACCGGTGGACGCAGTGGATCTTCGAGCAGCTCTACAAGAAGGGGCTGGCCTATGTGGCGGAGGTGCCGGTGAACTGGTGCCCCGCGCTCGGCACCGTGCTGGCCAACGAGGAGGTCATCGACGGCCGCAGCGAGCGCGGCAACCATCCGGTGATCCGCCGCCCGATGCGCCAGTGGATGCTGAGGATCACCGAGTACGCCGAGCGGCTGCTGGCGGACCTCGAAGGGCTCGACTGGTCCGAGGGCATCAAGGAGATGCAGCGCAACTGGATCGGCAAGTCCGAAGGCGCCGAGGTCGATTTCGAGATCGCGGAGGCCGGCGGCAAAGTCACGGTCTACACGACGCGCCCGGACACGCTCTTCGGCGCGACCTACATGGTGCTCTCGCCCGAGCACCCGCTGGTCGCGAGCATCACCTCAGACGCGCAGCGGGCGGCCGTAGACCGCTACCGCGCGGAGGCGGCGAAGAAAAGCGACATGGACCGCACCGAGCTGAGCACCGAGAAGACCGGCGTGTTCACCGGCGCGCACGCGCTCAACCCCGTCACAGGCGGGCGGATACCGATCTGGATCGCCGACTACGTGCTGATCAGCTACGGCACGGGCGCGATCATGGCCGTGCCCGCGCACGACACGCGCGACTTCGAGTTCGCCCAGACGTTCTCGATCCCCGTGGTCTGCATCATCGAGCCCGACGCCCGGGAGGCCGCCGCCGCCGGCGTCGCAGTTGCGGATGTGCTCGCGGGCAAGGCCTGCTGGACGGGCAACGGCCGCATGATCCGCTCCGCGAATGCGCAGGGCCTCGACATCAACGGGCTGGAGGTCTCCGACTCGAAGCGAACCACGACCGAGTGGCTGGAGGCGCGCGGCATCGGCAAGGGCGCGGTCAAGTACAAGCTGCGCGACTGGCTGTTCAGCCGCCAGCGCTACTGGGGCGAGCCTTTCCCGGTCGTCCACATGGAGGACGGTTCCATGCGGCTGGTCGACGAGAGCGACCTGCCGGTGATGCTGCCCGAGATGGAAGATTTCAAGCCCACCGGCACCGGCGAGCCGCCGCTGGCCAAGGCCGCCGCGTGGCTCGACTACACAGACCCCGCGACGGGGCAGAGGGGCCGCCGCGAGACCAACACCATGCCGCAGTGGGCCGGCTCCTGCTGGTACTACCTGCGCTACATCGACCCGCTCAATGGGCACGCGGCGGTCGATCCGGCCAAGGAGAAGTACTGGATGCCGGTCGACCTCTACGTCGGCGGCGCGGAGCACGCGGTGCTGCACCTGCTCTACGCCCGTTTCTGGCACAAGGTTCTCTTCGACCTCGGCTATGTGTCGACCAAAGAGCCGTTCCAGAAGCTCGTCAACCAGGGCATGATCCTCGGGATCTCCTACAAGGACGCACGCGGCGCGCTCGTGCCCATGGAGCTGGTCGAGCACCGGACAGAGGGTGCGTTCCACAAGGAGACCGGCGAGCGGCTCGTCGAGTTCGCCGCCAAGATGTCCAAGTCGCTCAAGAACGTGGTCAACCCCGATGACGTGATCCGCGAGTACGGCGCGGACAGCATGCGCCTGTACGAGATGTTCATGGGCCCGCTGGAGGCCGTCAAGCCGTGGAACACGCAGGGCGTCGAGGGCGTCTTCCGCTTCCTGAAGCGCTCGTTCCGCATGGTCGTGGAGCAGCCGCTCACGGACGCGCCCCTGTCACCCGAACAGCGCCGCCTCCTGCACGCGACCATCAAGAAGGTGACCGACGATCTGGAGGCGATGAGCTTCAACACGGCCATCAGCCAGATGATGATCTTCATTAACGAGTTCTCGGGCAGTGGCAAGCCGCTGCCGCGCGAGGCCGCCGAGGCCTATGTGCTGCTGCTCGCGCCCTTCGCCCCGCACCTGTGCGAGGAGCTGTGGGAGTCGCTCGGCCAGGCCGGGACGTTGGCCTACGCGCCGTGGCCGGCCTACGACGAAGACTGCCTCAAGGTGGCGGAGGTGGAGGTTCTCGTGCAGGTCGTGGGCAAAGCCAAGGCTCGCGTGATGATGCCGAACGGCGCGGACGAGGAGACCATGCGGCGGCTGGCGCTGGAGCAGGAGCCTGTGCGCGAGGCGCTCGCAGGCAAGACGGTCCGCAAGGTCATCTGCGTGCCGAACCGACTGATCAATATCGTGGCAAACTGACGCCTCGGCTGTCACAGGCTGGGACAAAACGACCCGCTCGCGGGCTGTTCGGGCCGCTGAACAGCGCTTTTGGCGGCGTGGTACGCGAGTTGCTTTTCTTTCAGGCGGAACCAAGGGATAGAGGGAGGAGTAGCTATGTTTTTCGACCCGCGACAGCTGATCTACATGATTCCGGCGCTGATTCTGGCCGGCATTGCGTCACTTCTGGTGAAGCTGACCTTCAACCGCTTTTCGAAGGTCCGGTGCTACTCGGGAATGACGGGCGCGCAGGCGGCGGAGCGCATGCTGCGCAGCAACGGCATCTACGACGTGACCGTGGAGCAGACGCAAGGCTTCCTGTCGGATCACTACGACCCCGCGCACAAAGCGCTGCGGCTCTCGCCACAGGTGTACCAGTCCAACTCGCTGGCGGCCGTCGGCGTGGCCTGCCATGAGGCGGGCCACGCGATGCAGCACGCCGAGCGCTACGCGCCGCTCGTGCTGCGCACGGTGCTGGTGCCGGTGACCAACTTCAGCAGCATGTTCGCGTTCTACGTGTTCGCGGCCGGGTTCCTGTTCCGCCCGCTGCTGTACGTGGGCATCGCGCTGTTCGCGGCCGCGTTCCTCTTCTCCGTCGTGACGCTGCCGGTCGAGTGGGACGCCAGCGCCCGCGCCAAGCGACACATCGTGATGGCGGGCGTCGTGTCGCCGATGCAGGAGGCGGACGCGGGCAAGGTGCTCAACGCCGCCTTCCTGACCTACCTGGCTGGCGCCATCGGCTCGCTGCTGACCCTGCTGTACTACCTGATGCGCGCGGGGATCATCGGCGGCGGCCGGGACAGGGATTAGTCGCGCGACATCCGCGCGATCCGGTTGCCCCGACTCAATCGATTGAAGCGAACGAAGCAGAAACAAGGAAACCTTCAGACATGAGCAAGAAAACGCACATTTTCAAGGCCGAGATCCAGCAGGTTCTCGACCTCGTGATCCATTCGCTGTATTCCAAGAAAGAGATCTTCCTGCGCGAGCTGATCTCCAACGCCTCGGACGCCATCGACCGCGCGCAGTACCTCGGCCTGACCGACAAGTCGGTCGTGGCCGACGCGCCCCAGTGGAAGATCGACATCATCGCCGACAAGGAGGATCGCACCCTCGTGATCGCCGACAACGGCATGGGCATGAGCGAGGAGGAGGCCGACAAGAACCTCGGCGTCATCGCCAGCTCGGGCACCAAGGCCTTCGTCAACGCCATGAAGGAGAAGGCCGAAGCCAACGTGCCGGAGCTCATCGGCCAGTTCGGCGTGGGCTTCTACTCCGCTTTCATGGTCGCCGAGGAGGTGACGGTCATCACGCTCAAGCGCGGGGAGGGCCAGAAGGCCGTCAAGTGGACCTCGAGCGGCGGCGGCTCGTACTCGCTGGAGGAGGCGGCCCGCGATAAGCCCGGCACGACCGTCGTGCTCAAGCTGCGCGAAGGCATGGACGAGTACTTCGACGCGTGGCGCGTGCAGGAGCTGATTAAGAAGTATTCGAATTTCATCGCCTATCCGATCCGCTTCGGCGAGAAGGGCGAGGCGCCCAAGGACGACGCCGAGACGCTCAACACCATGAAGGCGCTCTGGAAGCGCCCGAAGAGCGAGGTCAAGCAGGAGGAGTACGACGAGTTCTACACGCACCTGACGCACGACCACCATCCGCCGCTCAAGAGCCTCCCGCTCTCGGTCGAGGGCGCGGTCGAGTTCAAGGCGCTGCTCTTCCTCCCGAAAGAGGCCGGCTTCGACCTGCTGATGCCGCACAAGAAGCACGGCCTGAGCCTCTACGTGCGCAACGTCTTCATCGGCGCGGACTTTGACCTCCTGCTGCCCGAGTACCTGCGCTTTGTCAAGGGCGTGGTCGACTCGAGCGACCTGCCGCTCAACGTGTCGCGCGAGATGCTCCAGGACGACGCCGTCATCCGCAAGATCAAGAGCACCATCACGGGCAAAATCCTCGGCACGCTGGCCGACATGCAGAAGGACTCGGCCGACGAGTACAAGGCGTTTTACACCTCGTTCGGGCGTGTGCTGAAAGAGGGGGTGCACTCCGACTGGGAGAACGCCGACAAGCTGAAGGGCCTGCTGCTGTTTCGCTCCGCCAAGACCGAAGGCAACGGCTACGTGACGCTCAAGGAGTACGCCGCCGCCATGCCCGAGGCGCAGAAGGAGATCTACTACCTGGTCGCCGAGGACCTCGAGACCGCGCGCCAGTCGCCGCACATCGAGGCGGTCGTCAAGCGCGGCTACGACGTGATCTTCTTCACCGACACGATCGACCAGTGGGTGGTGGACAGCCTGCGCGAGTTCGACGGCAAGAAGCTCGTGGCCGTGGACAAGGGCCAGCTCGAGCTGGGCACCGACGCGGAGAAGGCCGAGTCCAAGAAGAAGCTCGAGGCCGCCGCCGGCGAGTATCAGAAGCTGACGGAGTTCATCAAGGAGCGCCTGAAAGACGACGTGAGCGAGGTCCGGGTTTCGCCGCGCCTCACCGACTCCGCCTGCTGCCTCGTCGCGGACGAGCACGCCATGAGCGCCAGCATGGAGCGCCTCATGCGCGCCATGAACCAGGAAGTGCCCAAGCAGCTCCGCGTCTTGGAGCTGAACCCCGAGCACGCCCTCGTCAAGCGCCTGCAGGCGATGCTGGCGGCCGACGCGGCGAGCCCGCGGCTAGCCGACTTTGTCGAGCTGCTGCACGGGCAGGCGCTGCTCGGCGAGGGCTCCGCGCCCAAGAACCCGCAGCGCTTCACCCGCCTCGTGGCCGACCTGATGGCGAACACCTAGACCGACGGAGCGGCGGACGCGCGATCAACGCCGCGCGTTCGGCGTCAGGAGCTCATCAGGGATTGAACCCATGGCAAGAGTGAGAACATGGATAGCCTTGTTTGTCATGCTGGTTTCTACTGCCGGAAGAGGGCAGCAAACCAATGCGCTGACCACGCTCCGACAGGCCTATCAGAAACAGCAGCAGTCCGCTTTTGGCCAGTATGAAAAAGCAGTCGACGCGTTCATGGCGGAGGCGAAGCGGCAAGGGGACTTGGGCGGCGTCCTGCTTCTCCAGGCGGAGAAGAAGCGACTTGACGTAGAGAAGACCGTTCCCGCTCCAAAAGAAGCCCAGGGTTCTTTTCGGCCTGCAGCAGAGGCTTATTGCCAAGCGATGACCACGCTGTTGGGACAGTACTCAAAGGCGTTGGATGGCCTCGTCAAAAAAGAGGTAACGGCTGACCGCATTGAAGAGGCGAAAGTGATCAAGGCCGAGAAGGACAACGCCGACTTAATGCTGGCAGATATGCAGGCCAGGTTGCTCGTGAAGACGGATGTCAATACGGAGACCAAGCTGGCTTCACGCACGAAAGCGGAAGCTGGCAGGGTAGCATTGACGCTTCCGGCCAGCTTTCTTAAAGAGTGCGTTCTCTGCTATTCGTTCGACAAGGATGAGGGAGACAACGTCGTCGATTTGAGCGCCAAGAAGCACAACGGAAGGCTGAGGGGAGCGACCTTTGTCCGTGACGGCAAAGGCGCGAACACGGTTTGCGAGTTCATGGAGGGGACATCAATCGATTCGCGTCCTAGCGATCTTTCGAGCGCTGCTTATAGGGAATTGACTTTGGCCTTATGGGTGAAAAGTCCCGGGGCCAGCGGCCAGCAGCAACTAGTCGGCAGAACAGATGGTGGAACGAGTTATCAGACCCCGGGAAGTTATGGCTTGGTCTTGGGGCTGGCCGGCAACCATGTCGCCACGTTCCATTTTAATGACGGCAGAGACCAGCGACTGGATTTCGATAAGGAAATCGGCCAGGATAAGTGGTGTCATCTGACCGCCGTCCTCATGCCGAACGGTACGGCGGCGGGATATCTCGACGGGGAACGTGTGTTCTTCCGGACTGGGTTCTCAAAGATTCCCGAGCTGCCCAACGGCTTCTTCCGGGTCGGTCGTTGGGACAATGCCGGATACCCCTTTCACTTCAAGGGCCCTCTCGATGATGTGCGGATATACCGCAGGGCATTGTCTGACGGCGAAGTCAAGCAGCTCTACAACGCCCAGAAGAAAGCTTTTTGCGATTGACGCTCCGGCCTCCGCGTGCATAATTGTCCGTACATTTAAGCAGCCTGTTTCGGACAACGAACGGAGGAGTTGCTATGCGTCAGTTGAGCGGATGCGTGATGGCGCTGAGTATGGGCGCTTTGTGTGTGCGGGCGGAGTACAAGCCGGCGGCGGCGCCGCTGATGACGGTGTGGGGCGAGAAGATGACGCCCGCGACGGCGTGGCAGGCCTATCCGCGGCCGCACCTCGTGCGCGAGCAGTGGACGAACCTCAACGGCCTCTGGGACTATGCCGTGACGCCCAAGGACAGCGGTTGCCCCGAAAAATGGCAGGGGCAGATCCTCGTTCCCTTCGCGCTCGAATCCGCGCTCTCTGGCGTCGGGCGGCCGCTTGAGCCGGGCGAGCTGCTCTGGTACCGCCGCACCTTCGAGGCCCAACCGCGCACGAATGAGCGGCTGCTGCTGCACGTCGGCGCGGTGGATTTCCGCACGCAGGTCTGGGTCAACGGCGCCGAGGTCACCGACGTGCCAAACGAGGGCGGCAACCTGCCCTTCACCGTGGACATCACCGCGGCGGCCAAGGCTGGCGAGAACGAGCTGGTGCTCTCGGTCTGGGACCCGAGCAACGATGGACTCCAGTCGGTCGGCAAGCAGTGCCTCAAGCCGCACGGCTGCATGTACACGCGCGTCTCCGGCATCTGGCAGACGGCGTGGCTGGAGCGCGTGCCCGCGACCTACGTCACCGGCTACCGTGTGACGACCGACATCGATGCGGGAACGGTCTCCGTGACGGTGCAGGCCGAAGGCGACCTGATGGGCGCCGACGCCGACGTGGAGGTGCTTCGCGCCGGCAAGGTGCTGGCCGAGGGCGAAGTCAAGGCGTGGGGGCAGCCCGTCACGCTGAAGCTCAAGGAGCCGCTGCTGTGGTCGCCCGAGTCGCCGAACCTCTACGACCTGCGCATCACGCTCGAATCCAAGTCAGGCGAGGACGAGGTCAAAGGCTACTTCGGCATGCGCAAGATCGAGTGGCGGCCCGACGAGAAGGGGGTGCCGCGCTTCTACGTCAACAATAGGAAGAGTTTCCTGCAGGGCACGCTCGATCAGGGCTGGTGGCCGGACGGCTTGCTGACGCCTCCCTCAGACGAGGCGATGGCGTTCGACATCAAGCTGCTGAAGGGCTGCGGCTTCAACATGATGCGCAAACACATCAAGATCGAGCCGCTGCGCTACTACTACCTCTGCGACACGATGGGCATCATGATCTGGCAGGACATGGTCTCCGGATGGAAAGATGGCGAGGACCGCTACGCGCTCTACCGCCGCGAGCTGAAAGGCATGCTGGACCTGCTGCAGACCTTCCCCTGCATTGTCATGTGGGTGCCCTACAACGAAGGGTGGGGCCAGCCCGGAAAGGCCAAGACCAACATGACGCAGACGTGGGTCAAGCGCTATGACCCCACGCGCCTCGTGAACGGCCCCTCGGGCTGGACCGACCACGGCGTCGGCGACGCGATCGATATGCACAAGTACCCCGGCCCCGACATGCACCCCGTCCGCCCTGACCGGCTCTCCGTGCTGGGCGAGTTCGGCGGCATCGGCCTCGCGATCGAGAGCCACACGTGGGCGAAGGGCGGCACCTGGGGCTACGTGAGCGACAAGACCGTTGACGAGTCTTTCGCGCGCTACACGGCCCTGATGGAGCGCCTCGCCCGTCTGGCCTCGCGCGGCCTCGCCGCCTCGATCTACACGCAGACGACGGACGTTGAGATCGAGATCAACGGGCTCGCGACCTACGACCGCAAGCAGGTGAAGTACGACCTCGCCGCGCTGCGCGCGCTGCACCAGAAGGTCTATGAGGCGGCGCAAAAGACGGTTTCCGTCACATACAAAGAGCTGCTGCCCGCCTCCAAGGACAAGCCTCAGTCCTGGAAGTACACCTTCGCGAAGCCGGCCGACGGCTGGGAGAAGGAGGCGTTCGACGACGGGGCATGGAAGAGCGGCGAGGCCGGCTTTGGCAACGTGGCGATCTCAAAAGACCACCCCGAGGCCAAGGTGCGCACGCCGTGGGACACAAAGGCCATCTGGCTGCGCCGCGCCTTTGAGTTCTCGGGCGAGGTGCCGACGCAGGCGACCCTAAATGTCTTTTTCGACGAGGACGCGGTCATCTACCTGAACGGCGTGCAGATCCGAGCCCTCAAGGGCTTCAACACCAAGTACGGCTCCGAGGACGTCGATGGGGCCGCGTTCGCGAAGGCGCTGAAGCGCGGCCGCAACGTGCTGGCCGTGAGCGCGGTCAACGCTTTGGGCGGAGCCTACGTCGACGTCGGCCTCGACAGCGCGGTTGAGAAATAGGCGCGTTCCTCAGCCGTTGGCGGGGGGCTTAACGAAGGCTACGCGCTGGCTGTAAACCGGCAGCCACACCGTGAAGACCGACCCCTTGCCGACCTCGGACGCCACCGAGATCTCGCCGCTGTGCTCCGTGAGGATCGACCGTGCGATGCAGAGGCCCAGCCCCGCCGCGTAGTCGCCGCTCTTGGTTGTGCAGAACGCTTTGAAAATGCGCTCCAGATCCTCTTGAGGGATGCCCGCCCCCGTGTCGCGAACGGTGCAGCGCCAGAAATAGCGCCCCCCCTTGCCTTCCTGGGCGATGTCGACCATGAGTTTTCCAAGCTCGGTGCTGGCCATGGAGTCGCACGCGTTCGCGAACAGGTTGAGAAAGACCTGGACGAGCTGATTGCGCTCGCCGAACACCCAGTGCCGCGCTTTAACGGCCGAGCAGATGGTCTGGATCTTGTTCGACGACAAACGCTGGCCGAGCGTGAAGAGCGCGTCGTGTATGGTATCGAACAGGTCGACCGGCGCATAGCTCTGCTTGACGCCGTGCGAGAAGTCGCGGAGGCGGGCCGTCACGTGCTCAATCGAATCGGCCGCTTCCCGGGCCATCGCCAGAAGGCCGTTCGCCTGCTCCCGCGTGCTGCTCGGCATCTCCGGGCTGTTCTCGAGCAGGTCTTGGATCAGCGAGACCGACAGCGAGACGGAGGCCAGCGGGTTGCCGATGTCGTGCACCACGCCGGCCGCGAGTTCGCCGATCGCCGCCAGCCGTCCCGCGTTGAGCAGGTTGTCCTGCTGCTCCTTCAGCTTGCGGGTGTCGCGCGAGATCGTAAAGGTCTGGACGAACGCGCCGTTCTCGTCGCGGATCGCCAAGGTGCGAAGCTCGACCGGAATGCGCGTTCCGTCGCGGGTGACGAACATGCTGTCCACCTGCTTCTGCCCCGCCTCCTTGATCTCGCGGAACCCCTTCTCGACGGCTTCCAAGATCTCCGGGGCGTAGAGCTTCCGGATGTTCATGCCGGTCAGCTCTTCAGCCGTATAGCCGAGCATCTCGAGCGCCTTGTTGTTGAAGAAAACAATGTTCCCGTCGTGATCCACGGAGTGAATCATGTCGGGGAAGTTGTCCATCAGCGCGCTCAGCATGGCGAGGGTGTTGCCTTGCATTCCATTCGTGTGTTCGACCATAAATTCCAGTCCTCCGTTTCGCCATTCAGGAGACATAAAGTGTACGACAAGCGAATCCCGCCGACAACACATTCTGTAGGGTAAGTCGCTCAAAGCAGCCAGATCTTCCCTCGCCTGCGGTGCCCGAAGCGGAGCCCCGTCCGCAGCGGCCTTGGCACGCGCGTTCGGTTGTGCTAAGGTGGGTCAAATAGATCGGGGGGGCGGGGTGACCATGAGGGGATTGCTGATTATCTGCGTGGCGGCGGGCGTATGTCTAGGCCCGCCTGCGGGCCGGGCCGACTCGGCCGATGACGTGCTGATCCAATCGGTGTGCGCGGCCCGGATGTATTTTCAGGCGGGGCTGGCTCTGTGCGTCGAGAACGCGGCGCGCCTGCCGCCCGCCTTCAAGCCGTACGTGAGCGACGCGGTCAGGGGCGGCGCCGCGCCGGCCGCGATTTCCGTAGACGTGACGGGGCTGGAGCACCTCTGCCTCGTGGCGGAGGGGTCGATGGGCGGCGGCCACACCTACTGGGGCGAGCCGGTGCTCACCGACGCGGCGGGCAAGGCCACGCGCCTGACCGACCTTCAGCCGCAGGTGGTCGCGCTGGGCTGGAGCGACCTGCGCGTGAACAGAGGTGACGGGCCTTTCTATTCGGTCGGCAAGCAGCGGATGGGCTTTGGCTTGTTCGCCCACGTGAACAGCTACCTGAGCTACGCGCTCGACAAGAAGTACGTGCGCTTCGAGGCCAAAGCCGGCATCTCCGATACCGGCTCGGCGGATGCCACCGCGACATTCAGCGTGTGCGGCGGGTTCGACAAGCGCCAGGCGCAGGCGATCCTCGCGAGCAGCATGGACAACGAGAGCGTGGGCGACCTGGGCCGCGCATGGCTGGTGGCGGCCGGCGGCGGCACGCTCGAGCTGGCACGCTGGATTCGCACGCCGGGCGCCGCGCTGGTCGCAGGGGCTGTCAGCAACGCGCTCGCGCAGTGCGGCAGCGAGCCGGAGCTGGCCCGGCGCCTGGCGGAGCTGGCCGGAGCCAAGAAGGACGGGGGCGAGCCCGAGTGGCTGCGCCTCTACCTCGACGCGCTCAAGGCCCAGCGCGAGTACCAGACGCTCGACGAAGCGGTCGCGCAGCTCGACGCGCTGTGCGCCTTCATGGCATCGGAGGGCGCCTCGGTCGAGCCGTTCCGCCCGGCGATCGACGCCGCCAGGGCGCAGGCCGTCGCCGAGCGCCAGAAGGGCAAGGCGGCGCTGCAGGCCTGCGCCGACACGCTGGCGGCCCTCCGAGGCAAGATCCTCTTCAGCCACCCGGCCCTCCGCTTCAAGGACCTGCTCCTCGACGTCCGCCACCTCCCGCTCTACTACCACAACGTGGACCAGTACATCGGCCGCAGCAGCCGCGCGGCGCCGGGCCTGCTCGTGCTGGAGGACTGGAAGTCCGCCCAGCCTCGCGAGCGCTGGCTCACGCGCGACCGCCTGCCGCCCGGCGGCACGCAGCACCCCGACCTCTCCTACGACGGCGAGCGCGTGCTGTTCTCGTTCTGCGACCACACGGAGAAAGACCCCGTCAAGCGCCGCTTCCTGATCTACGAGGCGGCGGTGGACGGCAGCTTCGTGCGGCCTGTGACCGGCACCGCCAAAGACCCGTGGGAGCAGACGCGGCGCGACGGCCACTACACGGTCATGATCGAGGACTTCGACCCGCACTACCTGCCGGATGGGGGCATGGTCTTCACCTCCACGCGCAGCCAGGACCTCGCCCGCTGCCACGGCGGACGCAACGCGCCGGCCTTCCTGCTCCACCGCGGCGCGCTCGACGGCTCCGGCATTCAGGCGCTGAGCTGGGGCGAGGCGAACGAGCTCGACCCGGCGGTGCTGAACGACGGCCGCATCATCTATAACCGCTGGGAGTACGTCAACCGCCACGACTGCCTCTTCCACAAGCTGTGGAGCATGAAGCCGGACGGCACCGGCACCGCGGGCTTTTACGGCAATCTGACGCCCGTGCCGTTCTCGATCACGGAGGCCCGCGCGATCCCCGGCAGCGGCAAGGTCATGGCCACTGCCACGGGGCACCACTCGTTCACGGCCGGCAGCGTGATCCTCGTCGATCCGCTGAAGGGCGTCGACGGGCCCGACCCGGTCTACCGCCTGACGCCCGAGGCCCGATACCCCGAGGCGCAGGGCTGGGATACGACGACCTACGTTTCGCCCTATCCGCTCACGGAGCGGCTCTTCTTCGCGGCGTGGTCGCCCTATCCGCATGCGCATCAGGGAGACTCGCCGGGCTCCGAGGAGCGCGCCGCCAAGGCCGGCCAGCGCTGGGACGCCTACGCGGTCTACCTCGTGTTTCACCACGAGGGCAAAGCCTACCGCGAACGTGTTTACAAGCCCAAGGACAACGTCTCGTGCTTCACGCCGATCCCGCTTCGGACTCGCCCCGTCCCGCCCGTGTCGCCTTCGCTTCTGGCGCCGGGCTCCGGGGAGCGCGCCGGAACCTTCTACGTCCAGAACGTGTACGCGAGCGCGCATCCGCTTGAGCCCGGCAGCGTGAAGTACCTGCGCGTCAACGCGCTCTTCAACCAGCCGACTCCGCGCGTGCCCGCCCGGAGCTGGGCTGAGAACGAGGTGGCCAAGGGCGTGCTGGGCACGGTGCCTGTGGGCGCCGACGGCTCGGCGGCTTTCCGCCTGCCGTCGCGTACGCCGGTGCAGCTGCAGCTGCTCGACGCGGACAAGCAGTGCGTGATGAACATGCGCACCTTCATCTACCTGCAGGACGGCGAGCGCGTGAGCTGCGCGGGCTGCCACGAGGACCGCATGCGCACGCCGCCGCCCGCCAACTACGCGGCCGCCCGCGTGCACGAGCCGGCGCCGATCCCCGGCCCGGACGCGAAGGCCGGCTTCAACTACGTGGCGTCGGTCCAGCCCGTGTTCGACCGCCTCTGCATCCGCTGCCACGGGCTGGAGAAGACCGAGGGCGGCGTGAACCTGACCGGCGCGTATGTGATGAGCGACGGCGAGAGGTGCCCGAGCGGCTCGATCCGCATCAGCAAGTCCTACGAGGCGCTCGTCTCCAACCCGAAGTTCTACAAGCTGATGAGCCGCAACCGCGAGACGAACGCGTCGGCGCCCAAGGACTACCTGTCACACGCGAGCGCCTTGCCCGCCTGGCTGAAGAAGCACGGCAAGGAGAAGGGCGCGGAGCTCGACCCCGCGAGCTGGGAGCGCGTGATCACGTGGCTCGACGTGAACGCGCAGTTCACCGGCAACTACAGCTTCAACCGCGAGGAGAACCGCACGCCCGACCCCGCGGGCGAACAGGCGTTGCGGGCCTATGTGAAGGAGTGCCTCGGCGACACGCTCGCCGCGCAGCCATTCGAGGCGCTGGTCAACAACGGCTGCCTCGACGAGAGCCGCGTGCTCAATGCGCCGCTCGCCGCCGCGGCCGGCGGCTGGGGCCAGATCCAGAAGTGGGCGAGCCGGGACGACGAGGGCTACAAGCGGATGCGTTCGCTGGCTGCCGCCGCGCTCGCGCCGCTGCCCGCGCACGATGTCTACGGCACCTGCGGCACGCCCGACCGCTGCCGCTGCGGCTCCTGCTGGGTCAAGCCGCACGAGGACGCGTTTCGCTCCGCCGTGCTGGGACACTAGCCTGACCGCACGCCACGGCGGGCGTCCCGCTCGCGCCTAGAGGGCGAGGCTGTGCCGAGCCGTCAGCCCGCCCGGAGGTCTGGATTCGACAATAAGAGTCGGTAACATGCTGAAAGCCAATCTGTTACGACACAATTTGAGGTCTTGATTCGACGCTACTTGTCTTGATTCGACGCTAAGCGTCGATAACATTCTGAAAGCCAATCGGTTACGCCACAATTTGGCTCCAAAATGGGTCTTAGACGCGTTTTTTTGGGCGGTTTTTCTTTATCTAAGACCTCGAGAGGGCTACCGTTTCCAGCATGCCCCGATCCTCTTTACCTATACGCATCACCTCGCCCACCGGTGTCACGGAAGGGAGTTCCTGCTCCGTCTCGCCAAAGATCGTGATATTGAATCTGGAACGTCGACTCGAGAGTCTGGGCGCGGGCGACGAAAAGAGCCTGAGAGATTGGTATACAAACGCTGTGGCACGTCGCATCGAGGCTCGGTAGATGGCCCGCGCGGCCCATTGGAGCGAGTCGCTGGCGGCAGGGTCACGTCTATCGTCTTGAAAGCGTACCATGCGCACGCGAACCGGCGGACGTTCGCTGTTTCCGACGTGCCGAATCAAGAGGGTGAAGAGGGAACGCTTGGATCCGTCAGGGAGTCGCCGTGTTCTTACAACGCCGTTTCCACCCCCAAAAAGGCGCTCTAAGGCCATTTTTTGGGGGTTAAAAAGCTGTAACATAATGATAAAAAACAACTTATCGATGCTTAGCGTCGAATAGCGAAAACACGGGGACGCCGGTCCTCCAGCGCGAGGCGACGCGGGAACGACCCGTGCGGGGCGAGACTGTGCCGAGCCGTCGGCCCTCACACCGTCTTCGGATCCAGCACGTCGCGCCACAGCGCGTCGAGGCGCTTGGCCGAGACGGGCACGGGCGTGCGCAGCTCCTGCGCGAAGAGCGAAACGCGGAACTCTTCGATGAGCCAGCGGTACTGCGCGAGCAGGGCGCGGTCGTGGCGCGGCGGCTCGGCCAGCGCGGTGTGCGCGACGTAGCGCTGCCAGAGCGGCTGGAGCTCCGCGAGCTTGCGCAGGTCTCCCGGCGGGTTGGACTGCGCCCGCTGGATGCGCACGCGGCAGGCCTCGAGGTAGCGCGGCACGTGCTGGAGCTGCGCTGACGGCACCGACTCCGCGAAGCCCGGAAATATCAGCCACGCGAGCTGCTCGGTCAGGTCGTCGAGCGTCGGCTGCGGCAGCGGTGAGCCCAGCAGCTGGCCTTCGACCTCGCCCGCCGTATGCAGGATCGCAACCACCAGCCGCGTGCGGGCCGTGTGCACCACGCTTAGCCGGCTGCGCTCGGTCAGCAGGCGGCCGCGAAACTCGCTCTCGTCGCGGATGACCGGCTTGCCCTCCGTGAAGATCTCGCGCAGCGCGGCGCGCCCGATCTCCGCGCCGAGCGACTCGGCGCTCATCTCGCTCTGCTTGACGTAGAGCGCGACGGGGCGCGGCAGCGAGGGCGGCTGCACAAAGCGCTTCCACTCCTTGCCGAGGGCCAGCGCGAAGAGTCGGCAGAGGCCCTTCTCGTGCGAGGCGGCGGCCGCGGCCGCATCGGCGAAGAGGCGCAGCGAGGCGGCGTCTTGGGCGTCCGCCAGCGCGGGGTAGTTGATGATCGGCCAGCCGGCCTTGCCCACGTCCACCTGCGGCGGCAGCGGGCCGAAGCTCCAGCTCGTGAGCCCGTCCTTGTTCCACGGGCTCGTAGCGCGCTCGCTCGCGGCGGCCTGCGCCACGCGGGCTGCGAAGAGCTGCACCAGCGGCGCGACGTTGCGGCCGCTGCCCAGCTCGCGGCCCGCCTCGTCGACCGCGACGAAGCGCATGCGCAGGTGGTCGGGGAAGGCGTCCTCGCGCCACGCGTCCGCCGGCACGCGCACGCCGCGCACGGCGTAGAGCGCGTCCGAGAAGCCGTCGGTGAGCGATCCGCGCCCGGGCGCTAGCTTGGAGCGGCACATCATCAGGGTCTCGTCGACCGGCTGGAGCAGGCGGCGGTAGCGAGTCGGCAGCACGTTCACCATCCAGCGCAGCTTCTCGTCGAGCAGGCCCGGCACGAGCCAGTCGCTGCGCCAAGCCGCGACCAGCGGCAGGAGCGGGGCGGGCACGGTGCAGGTCACGCCGTCGTCGGCCTCGCCCTGCGCGTGGCGGTAGGTGAGGGCGAGGCGGTTGCCGCTGAGCGTGATCGCGTCCGGAAACTCTTTGGAGAGATCGTGCGCGGGCGGCAGGTCGGCGTCGGTCATGAGGAGGCCGGCGCCCGGTATCGAGTCGGCTTCCGACCGTTTGACCCACTGGCGCAGGTCGGAGGCGTTACAGACGGCCGGCGGCAGGCGCGCGTCGTAGAAGGCGAAGGCGGCCTCGGGATCGAAGAGCGAGCCGTGCTGGCGGGTCTTCTCCTCGGCGTCGAGCAGGGCGCGGATACGGCCGAGGTTCGCGGCGAGGAAGGGCGGTAGGGGCGTGGGGAAGGCGCCGGCCACGAGGCCTTCGCGGATGAAGATGGCACGGGACTCTGCGGGCGCGATGCGGCTGTAGTCGCGCGTGCGGCCCTCGGCGAGCACGAGGCCGAAGAGGGTCACGCGCTCCTTGACGCGCACGAAGCCGCGGGCGGCGTCCCATGAGGCGGAGTGGTAGCTGTACTTGCAGAGCCGCCGGGCGACAGGCTCGATCCACTCCGGGTCGATACAGGCCGCCGTGCGGGCGTAGAGGCGCGAAGTCTCCACAAGCTCGCCGGTCACGATCCAGTCGCGGGAAATCGCCTTCTGCCCGTGGCGCGGAGCGCTGGGGTCGGGCTTCTGCTCCTTCAGCTTGGCGAGGCCCGAGCCCGGGAAGAGCGCGAAGCGGATGCCGCGCGCGCCGCGGTACTCGCTCGTCTCGGGGTCGCGCTGGCCGAGGTTGCCGAGCAGGCCGGTGAGCAGGGCGCGGTGCAGGCCCGTGTCGCCGCCCGCCGTAGAGGCGGTGTCGAGTTGGAGATCCTTGCAGAGCCGTTCGAACTGGTCGCGCAGGTCGCTCCAGTCGCGCATGCGGGGATACGAGAGGAAGTTCTCTTTGCAAAGCCGGCGGGCGGCGGACTGCGAGGCCTTGGCGGTGTGGTCCTGATACCAACGCCAGAGGCGGATGTGCGCGGCGAAGTCCGAGACGGGTGAGAGGAATCGGGCGTGCAGCTTGTCGGCCTCGGCTTGTTTCTCGATCGGTCGGCGACGCGGGTCGTCGCACTCGAGCGCCGCCACGACGATGAGCGTTTCGGCGAGGGTTTTCTCGTGGTGCGCCGCGAAGAGGATGCGCGCGAGCGCAGGCTCGAGCGGCAGGCGCGCGAGCTGGCGGCCGAGGGGGGTGAGCGAGGCGGTCGGCAGTCGGCTGTCGGCAGTCGGCAGTCGGGCGTCGTGAGTCGTGGGACGGGAGTCGGGAACCTCCTCGATGGCCCCGATCATGTCGAGTTCGCGGTAGCCCTCGCGGATGGAGGCGGAGGTCGGCGGGTCGATGAAGGGGAAGGTCTCGATCTCGCCGAGCTTGAGGTCGAGCATGGTGAGGATCACGCCCGCGAGGCTGGCGCGCAGGATCTCGGGCGGCGTGAAGTCGTCGCGCTTCTTGAAGTCGTCTTCGCCGTACAGGCGCACGCAGACGCCGGGCGCGATGCGGCCGCAGCGGCCTTTGCGCTGGTTGGCGCTGGCCTGCGAGACGGGCTCGATCTGGAGGCGCTGCACCTGCGTGCGCGGGTTGTAGCGGCTGAGGCGCACGAGGCCGGAGTCGATCACGTAGCGGATGCCGGGGAGCGTGACCGAGGTCTCGGCGACGTTCGTGGAGAGGATGATGCGGCGGTTGGAGGAGAGCTTGAAGGCGCGCTGCTGTTCGCCGGCGGGGAGCGAGGCGAGCAGCGGGATGACCTCGGTGTGCGGCAGGCGGCGGCCGGCGAGGGTTTCAGTGGCGTCGCGGATGTCGCGCTCGCCGGGCAGGAAGACGAGGATGTCGCCGGGGCCTTCGGAGATGAGCTCGTCGACGGCGTTGGCGATCTGGCGCGGCAGGTCGGGGTCGTCGCTCTCCTCGGCGGCGCGCCAGCGCGTCTCGATGGGGTAGAGGCGGCCGGGCACGGAGAGGATGGGGGCGCGGTCAAAGAAGGCGGAGAAGCGCTCGACGTCGAGTGTGGCGGAACTGATAATGAGTTTGAGGTCCGGGCGGCGCGGCAAGACGCGCTTGAGGATGCCGAGCAGGAAGTCGATGTTCAGCGAGCGCTCGTGGGCCTCGTCGATGATGAGCGTGTCGTAGGCGCGGAAGAGGCGGTCGTGGCGCGTCTCGGCGAGCAGGATGCCGTCGGTCATGAACTTGACCACGGTCTCCTGCGAGAGCTTCTTGTCGAAGCGGTGCTGGTAGCCGACAAAGCCGCCGGGCTCCTCGCCGAACTCCTCGGCGACGCGGCGGGCCATGGCGAGCGCGGCGAGGCGGCGCGGCTGGGTGCAGCCGATCAGGCCGCGGCGGCCGCGGCCGGCCTGGAGCGCGATCTTGGGGAGCTGCGTGGTCTTGCCTGAGCCGGTGTCGCCGCAGACGATCACGACCTGCCGGTCGCGCAGCGCCTGCGCGATGGCTTCAGCATGCGCGGTGATCGGCAGCTCGGGGGGAAATGTGAGTTTGGGCGTCATAGGGTGGCTCGGCGCGAATGCAGGTGCAAACAGTACACAGAAGCGCGTGGGGCGTCAATCCGCTTCGATGCCACTTGCCCCATTCGCAGATGCGAGGATTGACTTTCGGTTCTCGCCGTCGGCATAATACGGACACAACGGAGGCTCGTGTAAGTGAAACGAATTGCGCTGATTGCCGTCGTGTCGGGGCTGTCAGGGCTCGCCGCCGAGACGCCAAGTCTGGTGCCGGCGGGCGGGTGGACGATCAAAGCCGCGATCGGCGGCGTCTCGGCCGAGCTGGAGGTCGCTCCGCCGGATCTCGTGACCGTGACGGACGAGAAGTACGGCGAGCTGGACGCGTTTCAGGGGCCTGTCTGGCGGCGGGGCACGCCGCTGCTCGGCACCAAGGCCGAGGCGTGCAGCGTGGCGGACGCGCTGGAGCCGGGGTCGCTGACCGTGCGCGACGGGCCGGGCGCGACCGCGAAGACCTACCAGCTCGGCAAGGACTACCAGCTCGAGCCGCGCTGGGCGGGTTTCGGCCGGCTGGAGGGCGGCGCGATTCCGGCGGACAAGCCGGTCTACGCGACCTACCGCTACGCGCAAATGCGCCTGGACAGCGTGGTGCTGACGGCGGACGGGAAGCTGGTCGTGCGCAAAGGCCTGCCACACGTGGCCACGCCGCGCCCGCCGAACCTCGCGGCGGGCGAGTCGCGCGTGGGCAATGTGTGGCTTTCCGGCCGCATCGGTGCGCTGACGTCCGCGAGCCTCTTTCCGATTCTGGAGGCGGCCTATCCCGAGCCGCCGCGCGCTGGGCCGGCGGACGCGGAGCGGCTGCTGCCCAAGACGCTCGCGAAGCTGCAGAGCGGCGCGCCGGTCAAGATCCTCGCCTGGGGCGACAGCGTCACGGAGTGCGTCTACCTGCCGTGGGAGCACAAGTGGCAGGAGCAGTTCGCGCGGCGGCTGCGTGCGCGCTTCCCCAAGGCCAGCATCATCATGCTCTCCGAGGGCTGGGGCGGCCGCACCACCACGGCGTACCGCAAGGAGCCGCCGGGGAGCGTGCGGAACTACGCCGACAAGGTGTTGGCGCTCAAGCCGGACCTGATCGTCTCCGAGTTCATCAACGACGCGTCGATGGACGAGGCGGCGGTGCTAGAGAACTACGGCGCGATCCTCAAGGATTTCCGGCAGATCGGCGCGGAGTGGGTGATCCTCACGCCGCACTACGCGCGGCCCGACTGGATGGGCCTCAGGCAGGAGCGCGAGATCGACCGCGACCCGCGCCCGTACGTGAGCGGCCTGCGGCTCTTCGCGCAGAACAACCGCGTGGCGCTGGCCGACGCCTCGCTGCGCTGGGGCCGGCTGTGGCGGCAGGGGCTGCCCTACTCCACCTTGCTGATGAACAACATCAACCACCCCGACGAGCGCGGCATGGCGCTCTTCGCGGACGCGCTGATGGGACTGTTCGGCGAGCCTTGAAACGAAGCAACTCAAGCTAGATATCGCCCTTGCGCCCGTGTGCCCGTGAGTGATAAAGGGTCTCCAAATAAGCCTTGGTCTCCGCCGCCACCAGCGGCGAGAGGCAGAGCAGGGCCACGAGGTTCGGCAGGGCCATCAGGCCGTTGAAGATGTCGGAGAGCGTCCAGACCGTCTCAAGCTTCAGCACGCAGCCGAGGTAGACGACCGACACGAACACGGTCCGGTAAACGGGGATGGCTCGCGCGCCCACCAGGTATTCGAGCGCTTTCTCGCCGTAGTAGCCCCAGCCGATCAGCGTGGACCAGGCGAAGAGCACGAGGGCGACCGTGGCTAGCTGCCCGCCCCATTCGCCGTAGACCGAGGTGAAGGCGGTCGAGGAGAGCAGCGCGCCCGTCATGCCCTTGCCGTCCGGGCCGGTCTGCGTCCACGCGCCGCTGGTGAGAATCACGAGGGCCGTCATCGTGCAGACCACCAAGGTGTCGATGAACGTCTGCGTCATGGAGACGAGCGCCTGCTTGACCGGGTGGTTCGTGCGCGCGGCAGCGGCCGCGATGGGGGCGGAGCCGAGGCCGGACTCGTTGGAGAAGAGCCCGCGCGCCAGCCCCACGCGGATGGTCGCCGCAAGCGCGGCGCCCGCGAAGCCGCCGGTCGCGGCGGTGGGCGTGAAGGCGTGGTGTAGGATCAGCGCGAGGACGGAGGGGATCCTCGCGGCGTTGACCCACAGCACGCCGACCGTGATGACCAGGTAGAAGACGATCATGAACGGCACCAGCACCGACGAGCAGCGGGCGATGCCCTTGATGCCGAAGAGCAGGACGAGGCCGGAGAGGATCGTGAGCACCGCGCCGGTGTCGCGCGGGTTGACCCCGTACGTGTTGAACAGCCCGTCCGCGACGGCGTTGGCCTGCGTCATGTTGCCGATGCCAAAGCTCGCGACCACGGTGAGGCAGGCGAAGACGACGGCCAGCCACTTCTGGCCGAGCCCGCGCTCGATGTAGTACATGGGGCCGCCGGCCATGGAGCCGTTCGCGGCGGTGACGCGGAACTTGACGGCCAGCAGCGCCTCGGCGTACTTGGTGACCATGCCCACGAGGCCGGTGAGCCAGAGCCAGAAGACCGCGCCCGGCCCGCCGATGGCGATCGCGGTGGCGACGCCCACGATGTTGCCGGTGCCGACCGTCGCGGCTAGGGCCGTCATCAGCGCCTGGAAGTGGCTGATGTCCCCCTCGCCGGTGGCCTCGCGCCGCTTAATGAACGCCAGCCACAGCGCGTGCGGCAGCAGGCGGAACTGCAGGCCGCGCAGAAGAAAAGTGAACCAAGCGCCGGTGCCGATCAGCAGGATCATGAGCGGCCAGCCCCAGACGAAGCCGGAGATCGCGCTCAAGGTGGTCAGGAAAGAAGTCATAATGTGTCGCTAAGTGTAGCGGGTGCGGTTCTGAGGAACAAACAGAAAAGAGCAGGCGAAGCGGGGCACGGGCGCGAATCGAGTAGGTGCTTGCGCGCAACTGGGTGAGCGCAGGTGCTCTGGGCCGGCTGAAGCCGGGACAACATGCGGTAGCGCGAACGAAGGCGCGGTTTGACGGGGCGGGCCGCTACTGTTACGCTTACGCGCCATGAAACTTGTGTGGTGGCAGAGGTGGCCGCTGATCGTGGCGGGCACCTACACGGTGTTCTGTGTGGCGCTGGTGCTGCTGCAGCGGCGGCTGCTCTACTTCCCTCAGCGGATCGCTCCTGCTGTGGCGAAGCAGGCGTTCGACGCGTGCGGCCTCGCGCGGTGGCCGGACGCGTCCGCTGCGGACTATCGCGGGCTTGTGAAGCGGATGACCGACGAGGGCTCGCTGACCAATGGCACGGTGCTGCTGTTCCATGGCAACGCGGGATCCGCGCGGGACCGCGAGTCGTATTGCGACCTGCTCGGCCGGCTCGGCTGGCGTCTGGTGATTGCGGAGTATCCGGGCTATGGGGCGAGGGGCGGCACGCACGGCGAGGCGGCGTTCCGCGAGGACGGACGGGAGACGGCGAGGCTCGTGCGGCAGCGTTATCCGGGCCGCCTGGTCATCGTGGGCGAGTCGCTGGGCGCCGGCGTAGCGGCGGCGGTCGCGGCCGACCCTGCGCTGAAGGCCGACGCGGTGATCTTGGCCACGCCGTGGGATCGGCTCGCGTCTGTGGCGGCGCACCACTACCCGTGGCTGCCCGTGCGTTTCTTCCTGCTCGACCGCTACGACAGCGTCGCCTATCTCAACGCCTACGCCGGCCCCGTCACCGTTCTGCTGGCCGAGCGGGATGAGATCATGCCCGAGGCGAGCACCTTGGCGCTCTACGCGGCGCTGCCGCAGGCTGGCAAGCGGCTGATCCAGATTCCATCTTCCACCCACAACGAGTGGTTCTGGATGCTTTCCGAGGAGCGGTGGCGCGAGGTGCTGCCGTAAGCACGCTACGCACGGTAAAGCCGTCAAGCAGGCTGTTCCGGATTTGTTTGCGACGACGTCCGCACAATAAGCTTGGTGCCGAAGAGGATGCGGCGCGGCGGGTGGGTGTCGTGGTTGAGGCGGCGCACCATCAGGTCCGCCGCCTGCATGCCGATGCTGCGGCAGGGCTGCTGCAGCGTGGTGATCGGGACCGGCAGGAACTGCGAGTAGCGCACGTCGTCGAGCCCCACGATCTTGAGCCGCCGCGGGATCGCGACGCGGAGCTTCTGGAAGTTCTGGATCAGGTGCGCCGCGACCGGGTCGTGGAAACAGACCACGCCATCCGGCTTGAGCGCGAGAAGCGACTTGCAGAACGCGGGATCCATGGCGTCGCCCGCACGCACCCAGCCGGGGTCGAAGGCGTGCCCCGCCTGCTCCAGCGCGAGGCGGTAGCCCTCGATACGGGCGGCCTTGGTCCAGAGGCGGCCGGGGCGTGTGACGTAGAGGATGCGGCGGCAGCCGCAGTCGAGCAGGTGCCGCGTTTGCTTGAACCCCGCGTTTACGTTGTCGATGCCCACGAGGTCGTACGGCCCCTGCTCGGGGAAGGGCAGCACGTCGCGGTCGAGCAGCACCACAGCGATTCCAGCCGCAGTGAGCGCCTGGGCGATGCGCAGGTTGCGGTTGTCGGCGCTCGACTCGGCCAGCTCGTCGGGAACGAAGAAGACGCCCGTGACGTTCTGGGTGCGGAAGCGCGACACAAGCGTCTCAACCTTGGTGTCCTCGTTGACCTGTGTCGCTGGGCTTGAGGCGCCCCAAATGAGGCTGAGGTTGCAGGCGTGGCAGGCCTGCGCGATCTGCGCGCAGATGGGCTCGAAGAACTCGGTGTCGCCCAGCCCCGCGATCAGCGTGGAGACGAACGCGCCGCTCGACTGGTCGGCCGGCCGCAGGAACGAGCCCGCGCCGGGGCGGCGCTGGATGAGGCCCGTGCGCTCCAGCTCCTTCATCGCCTTGGCGACGGTCGAGCGCGTGGTGCCGAAGCGGCGCATGAGCTGGCCGTCGGTCGGCAGGCGTCCGTCGGCGCTGTAGCGCCCCGCCACGATGTTCGCGTAGACGAAGTCAAAGATCTGGCGGTGCAGCGGTTTGTGCAGGTCGCTCATGGGAGAAGGCTGTAGGCTGTGGGCCGTAGGGGTGAGAGTTGAGAACAACAAATGTGTATACAGGTTTTTCGCTTTTGCGTCAATTGCACTTGAACGGGCTAGTCAGTTTCGGTTACAACTGAGACATGATTTTGGAGGCTGTTATGGCAGGTGCGACAAGGCGGGGTTTTTTAGGGGCGGGCGGCTTGTTGGGGCTTGCCGCGGTCGTGCCGATGCCGGCTCGGGCGCTGTCCGAGGTTCCTCCGGGCCCGCCTCCGCTGATCCACGTGACGGACCTCTTCCATCCGCACGGCGATCCGGACGACCATTTCGATCTGGCGGTCACCTATGCGCTGGCGCAGCGCGGGCGGTTCGACCTGCGCGGCGTGGTGATCGACTACCCGCCCGACTTCCGCGCGGGCGATCCGGCGGTGGTGGCCGTGGCGCAGATGAATCGGCTGGCCGGGCTGTCCGCGCCGGTGTCCATCGGCACCTCGCTGCGGCTGAAGAACCGCAGAGACGCGCTTGCGGATGCGCCGCTGCGCGAGACCGCGGCGGTGCGCTTTATCCACGACCAACTCAAGGCTGCGACAAGGCCTCTGGCGCTGGTTTGCGTGGGAAATGCGGCCGATATCATCATCGCGGCGCTGCGCGATCCGGGATTGTTCCGGGCCATGTGCTCGGGGGTCTACCTCAACAGCGGCTCGGCTCACGACAACCCGTCCAAGCCCGGGCAACTCGAGTTCAACGTCAAGCTCGACCCGGCGGCCTATGCGGCGATGTTCGATCTGCCCTGCCCACTCTACTGGTTCCCGTGCTGGCACACGACCGAGCAGCGCCAGAGCGGCGCGGAGGGGAGC
>CAYLUN010000053.1:0-37047 GCA_964386865.1 uncultured Lentisphaeraceae bacterium
CGCTTCATGCTGCGCAGCACCATCGTATGCGCGTGGTAGCGCAGCGGATGCTCCTGCGTATCCTTGAGGAATTTCGCCAGCATCTGCGGGTTCGACAGGTTGCCGGGGTGGAACCCGAGTATCGCCAGATTGGCCTGCAGCTCTTCAAGCTTCTCCCCGTCCGGCGGCTCGTGCAGGCGCGCCAGTATTTTGATGCCGCGCGTCCACAGCTCCGTCGCCACGGCTTCGTTCGCCGCCACCATGCACTCCTCGATAAGCTGGTGCGACTCGTCGTACGGCCGAACCAGCATGCCCGTCATGCGCGCGTGCTCATCCAGCACCACTTCGACTTCCGGCACCTCCAGATCCAGCGCCGCCATCGAAAAGCGCCGCGCCCGCATCTGGGCCGCCAGCTGCCACGTCTCTTTCAGCAACTTGCGGGCTTCGGACGGAACCGTCGCGAGGCCGTCCGGCACCTTGTCCGCAATGATCGCCATGGCCTGCTCGTAGTTCAGCCGCAGCTTGGAGCGGATGCGCGTCTTCGCGAAACGCCGCGCGATCATCCGGCCTGACGCATCGAAGGTCATGAAGGCCGAGAAGGTCATGCGGTCTTCGTCCGGCCGCAGGCTGCACACGCCGTTGGAAAGCTGCTCCGGCAGCATGGGGATCACTTTGTCCACCAGATACACGCTCGTGCCGCGCTGCCGCGCCTCGTTGTCGAGCGGCGAGTTGGGCCGCACGAAATGGCTCACGTCCGCGATGTGCACGCCCAGCACGCGGTTGCCCTGCGCATCGGTCTCCAGCGAGACCGCGTCGTCGAAGTCGCGGGCCGTGGCGGGGTCCACCGTAATGATGTACTTGCTGCGGACGTCCTCGCGGTTGCCGGGGCGAGACAGGCGCTGCGCCACTTTCTCCGCCTCGTCGATCACCTCGGCCGGGAACTCCTCGGGCAGGTCGAACTGCTTCATCACCACCACCGTGTCGAGCGACGGCTGGTCGGCCGGCCCGATCACATCAACAATCTCGCCCTCAGGCGCGACGTAGCGGTTCTCCCAGCCGGTGAAGCGCACCACCACGCGGTCGCCGGGCTTGGCGTTGTTGGCGGACGGCACATAGAAATCCTTGCGGTAGACCGGGTTCAGCGGCACAACGTACAGGAACTTGCCCGTGGTCATCAGCGTACCGACGATGTCGCGCGGAGACCGCTCGACGATTTTGATGACCTTGCCCTTGGACTCGCCGCCGCTGCGGTAGAGGCGAAGGGTCACGATGTCGCCGGGCAGGGAGGTCCCGAGGTCGTCGGACTCCACCCAGATAAACTTGCCGGTTTCGCGCTCCGTCACATTGCCCGCGCCGTTACGCACCATGCGCAAGGGGCCTGTCACGAGGTCAGCCTGCTTGCCGAGCGTATAGGCGCCGCCCTTGCGGATCTCCACGATCTCGCCGTCGTGCACCATCTGCTTCAGTTGGTCGTGCAGGCGCGTGATCTGCTTGCCGCGCAAGCCCAGCGTGCGGCTGATGTCCTTCGCCGTCCACGCGTTTTCGGGCTCGGACTCAAACAGGTACTGAATCGCAATTTTCTCTTTATCTTCGTTCATGTGGTTCCTAGTTTAACGCAGGCTGGCTGTCGTTGTCTTCAAGAAAAAGTGGGACGGGATACTCGGTTGGTGACCAGGGGTACGGCAGGTTCACGCGAGGAGAAGCGGATGCCTGTCCCTGGGCCTGGAGGGCGAGGCTGTGCCGAGCCGTTTCGCGACAGTCACCCGCGCGGCTCACCGCAGGTTCGCCCTCCAAACGGCACGGCTTAAGTCCAATTACTTTTCGGCAGTGGTATGAGACTTTTTGCAGCGCCCCGCGATCCAAGCAATGACAACAAAAGGAAGAGACCATTGTAAAAAGACACATATTCCAGGCAACAGAACCCATGCTGCATACTCGTTGTAGGGAGGCAAACGAAGCTTCTGAGTCCAACACCGCCAGACAACATCAGCCGGTTTCTGCAATCTCCACCAAACTTCGCTCATCGGTGTCTGGCCATCGGAGAAATTAGAAACGGGGCTTATTAGGAACGGCAAGACCATTATGCATCCAATTAGAAGTCCACAAAGCAGAAGGCCGAGCTGCACTTTTGACAATTGCTTAATCATGTTCCCGCCAAGTCGCTTGACTCCAGTCAGACGATGCCGTCGTACCTTAGCCGTACGCGCCGAAACCGAAAAACCAGTACTTCTTCGCGAAGCGGTAGGCCCACGTCGTTTCGGGCATCGGCGCGCCCCCATGGTTGTGGCAGCCCAGCGGCGGCCGGGCCTTCAGTTCGTCGAAGAAGCGTCCTCGGCCAGACGAATCGTGCGCGCCGCACCGCGACGCCAGCGCGGCGAGTTCGGCCGGATGATCCATCAGCGCGCAGCCGCGCGTCCACGTCGGCACCTCCGCGCGGAAAGCGGCCAGCAGCGGAGACCGCTCGATGCGAGCGGCTATATCGTCGGCGGGGCCGAGCCGGCAGTCCGAGCACTGCACGGGCGGGCAGGGCTCCACGTCGCCCGTCGCGCTGATGTGGTGGCTGATCCCCGTCGCCGCCGGGCAGAGCGCGCGGCCCTCGTGGTCCCAGTAGGCGTCGATGATCACCACGTTCTGGCAGCGCCGCCGCTGCTCCAGCAGGAAGCGGCGCAGCTCGCGCACCCGGCCGTCGTCCAGCGCCTCTTCAAAACCCGGGCGCGGGCCCGACGGCCGATAGATGTAGTACCAGACGTAGTGTGCGCCCCGGCGCGCCGCGCCGTCCACAAAAGCGGGCTGAACGACGTCGCTGAAATTGGATGCGGAGACGCTGGTCGCCACGCCCGTCACCAAGCCGTGCCGCCGGCAGCAGTCCAGCGCCGCCAGCGCGGCCCCGTACATCTCGCCGTCTCCGCGCCGCGCCGCGTAGGACGCGTCGACGCCCTCCACGCTGATCAGCGGCGAGACGTTGCCCGCCGCGCGCAACCGCCGCGCAACGGCGTCGTCCAGGAACCGCCCATTCGTGAAGAGCTGAAAATAGAGCGACGGGTGCGCGTCGAAGAAGTCCAAGAGCCACGGCACCAACAGCGGCTCGCCCCCCAGGATGCCGAAGAAGCGGCACCCCTGCGCCGCGCCTTCGCGGACGATCTTCTCCAGCAACGCGCGCTCCATATCCACGGGCCGCTCGACGCCGGTGGCCCAGCACCCGCCGCACGACAGGTTGCAGCGCTGAGTCACGCTGACGAAGACGATCGGCGGGAAGACGCACCCGGCCTTCTTGCGACGCTCGAACCGCTGGATCGCCAGCAGGTTGCCCAGCCCCGCGCCCACGGTGAACTTCCACAGCAGGCGCGGCGGCACCTCGCGCAGCAGGCGCAGGGGCAGCGGCCAGCGCGCGGCCCGGCTCCCAGCCGCACATCCGGCCGTTTCCGGCTTCAGCTCCCAGTTTCCAGTTTCCAGTTTCAGTTCCTCGTTTCCGGTTTCAAAGCCCCTTCTTACAACACGCCCGAATAGAGCACGCGGTCTTTCTCGGCCTGCTCGAACTTGGCCGGATCGATCAAGCGCTTCTGCTTGCGCCGCTCCGCGAGCACGCGCATCGGATCGTCGCCCAGCGCGGCGGCCAGCGTGTCCCGCGTACGGCGGGCGGGTTCCTCGACCTCGCCGTTGAGTTCAGCCTCGTGGCAAAAGGGGAAAATCAGCGCGGCTTCAGGACACAGCCGCGCGCACGCCGGGCAGCCGGTCTTGCAGTTCAGCGGCGCCGCCACGCGCACCCGCTCGCCGGCGGGCAAGGGCGCCTGCTGGGTGTACACGGAAAACAGGCAGTAGTCGGCGCACGTGCCGCAGCCCGAGCAGCGGGCGCGGTCGATCACCGGATACCAGGGCACACCGTACTCCGTCTTAAGCGCGTCGCGGTCGAAGGGCAGCGCCAGCCAAGCGATCTGTTTCGCTCGGTAATCGACGGCCGCGAAATCCAAAAGTGCCCGCACGGCACGCGGTCGCGAACAGCCCACCACAAACGCGTCGTCGCGGTCGAACAGCCGCGCGAGCGACGCGTCCGCCTGCGTTCGCGCACGCTCGGCCAACTGCTCGACCCGCACCACGTCTTGCGGCGCGACGCGCGCCTGCTCGGCCACGCGGGCTGGCCCGTCCACCGTCAAGACATCCCGAATCCCGAGCGACACCAGTATGCCAGTCATTCCGGCCTTTCTCCACTTAGCGGATCTTCACGAGGATCACGAACAGCAGCGGCGTCAGGAACGACTGCAGCAGCGCGAACCTCATCAGGACTTGCGCGTTGCTCCAGTGCAGGTTCTTGCGGCAGTGGTCGTGCAGCGGAAAGCGGATGCTGTGGAGCGCCTTAACCAGCACGAACTGCCGCTCGGCGTCCTCGGGAGTCAGCATGTGGGTCGGCCTGACATCGAAGCCGATGCGGCGGAACCCGCGCAGCAGAACCAGCTTGAACAGGCCCGTCCCGCCGTTCACCAGAACCACCGGCGAGACCACGAAGATCAGGAACGGATTGCCGGCCGCCAGCACGGCCACGCCCACCAGCATGCCGAGCAGCCTGGACCCCGCGTCGCCCATCAGCACGCGGCTAGGCTCGGCGTTGTGCCACAGGTAGCCGGCCAGGGCGCCCGCCACGGTCGCCACCAGTATCGCCCACCGCGCGCCGTCCGGGTTGTGCGGGATCAGCAGGTAGTTTGCCACCGGCCAGTAGCCGATCACCCCGTAGAGAAGGCCGGCCAGAGCGAACAGCGAAAGCAGGGTCAGCGTCCCGGCGAGCCCGTCCACCCCGTCGGAGCAGTTGGTCGCGTTCATCGTGAACCAAAGCAGCATGGCCGCGCCCGGCACGTAGACGTAAGGGGAAAGCTCCACCGCGTGCTTCACAAACGGCAGCCAGAGGTGAGCCCCCTGCTCCATGTACAGGAAAAAGGCCGCCGCCACCGCAACCAGCAGGTCGAGCAGGCCCTTCTTCAGCTCGCCCCACGGCTGCGAGCTGCTGTCGTCCAGGTAGCCGAACAGCATACAGATGTAGAGGCACGCCACCACGCCCAGCTCCCAGACCCCCATCGGCACGAACAGGGCCAGCACCGGCAGGATGAGCAAGGCGATCAGAAGGCCCGCCCCGGTCGGCTTCCCGATCGACAGCAGCCCGCCGTCGGGAGCGAGGATCTTCCCCTTGTCTGTCGGCAGCCGGTGCCACAGCTTGGGAAGAAACGTCCAGACGATCACCCCCGCGGTCAGCGTGCCCGCGGCAACAAGCATCAGGTGCGACGAGAACAGGCGAAACGGCCCCCACAGGGTCGTCAGATACGGAGCAATCCAGTAGAGCATTGCGAAACCCTCACCCACAGAGACGGCAGAACAAAAGAAGAAAGGCGTCACGAACCCGGATCAGAGACCACACCGGGTTGATTGGGTTTAGCATAGCAAAATGCGCGCGCCGGGTTAAAGACACAAAAAAAAGGAGTGGCGCACCGAAGTGCGCCACTCTCCGAAAGATCTCGTCCGCCCATCAATTACTTGCTGAGCACGGCATCTTTGGCGGCCTTCGCCAGACGGAACTTCGCCACGGTCTTGGCCGGGATCTTGATCGTCGCGCCCGTGGCGGGGTTGCGGCCCGTGCGAGCCAGACGCTTGACCTTGATCAGTTTGCCCAGACCCGGCAGCATAATGCCCTTCGGGCCCTTCGCACCCGCGTAAGCGACTGCGAGCAGCGTCTCGTACACAGTCGAGGCTTGCTTCTTGCTGATCTCTGCTGCCTCTGCGAGCGCAGCCATGATTTCGCTCTTCGTCTTCGGCGTTGCCTTTTTGGCCATAAGTTTTCTCCTTGTTTTGCATGGGGAAACATCCCACATCGCTTTTAAACATAGTCGATTTCCCCCAAGAATCAACACCAAAAGTGAAAAAAGCCAATATTTTTTCTCGCTTCATGCTTGCATAACTACAAACAGACGTTCACTGGGCGGGCCGGACGCCGCCGTGCCGCGGGTGAAATGCGGCGTGCGTGCGCGTGATGTGCCCCACGTCCACGTGCGTGTAGACCTGCGTCGTCGCGATGTCGGCGTGGCCCAGCATCTCCTGTATGGCTCGCACGTGCGCGCCGTGCGCAAGCAAGTGGCTCGCGAACGAGTGGCGCAGCATATGCGGCGAGATGTCGACGTCGAGAGCGGCCGCGCGGGCGCGCTTCACCAGCATGTCGAAGATTCCTTGGCGCGTAAACGGCGCGCCCCGCTGCGTCAGAAACAGGCACTGCTCCGTCGCGCGGCCGCGAACAAAGCGCGGGCGGGCTGCCTCCACGTAACGCACGAGCCACCGCTGCGCCTCGCCGCCGAGCGGGATGACGCGCTGCTTGTCGCCCTTGCCGACGCACCGCACAACGCCTTCGCCGAGCCGCACGTCGCCCACGCGGAGCGCGGTCAGCTCCGAGACCCGCAGGCCGCACGCGTAGAGGAGTTCCAGCACACACCGGTCGCGCACCTCGTGCGGGCTGTCGCCGCTCACCGAGGCCAGCAGCGCGCCGACCTGGCTCTCCGAAAGCGTGCGGGGCAGCACGCGCCCCTTGCGCGGCGAGTCCATCACCTCGGTCACGTTCTCGGCGATCAGGCCCTCGGCGCGCAGAAAAGCGAAGAAGACCCGGATGGCGACCGTCCGCCGCGCGAGCGTCGCCGCCGACATGCGCAGCCGCCGCTGCTCATCCAAGAACGCCGCGATCTGCTCGCGCGTCACCGCGCCAAAGCCGGCAGCCACCCCGCGCGCCCCGAGAAAGTCGGCGAACGCCTGAAGATCGCGCGCGTAGGCGACGCGGGTGTTCGCGGAGAGCCCGCGCTCATAGGCGACGTGGTCGATGAACCGGCCAATCTGCCCGCGCATAGCCTCACCGTCATTTCGCGGGAGGAGGCGGGATCGCTTTGATGCTGTTGGCATCGTAGCCAGCCTCGGCGATCGCGATTTCAATGTTCTTGTGCGCAACAACCATGGAGTCGTACGTCACGACAACCTTGCGCCCCGACGCGTCGAAGGCGGTCTTCTCCTTGTCGATGCCGTTCAGCGTCGCAAGCGCCTTCTTGATGCGCTCGACGTCGGCCTCTGCCGCCATACCCGGCACGCTGACCGCCAGCTCCCGCACGTCGGATACGCGGCACCCCGAGAGGCCGAGCAGGCCAACCAACACCCAGTGAGTGATCCCGAATTTCATGGCGTAATCATAACCGACCCCGCCCCAGCCCCGCAAACGGAAACTTCTCGCGGCCGCTCAAAAAAGCATGTTCCCGCATTGACAACCTCCCGGGGGAGAGGCAAAATGATAAGCGAATGACATGCCGGAGATGACTGGCGCAGGCCAGGCTGCCGGCCCAAACACGAAGGAGCACGACTATGGCACGCGTTTACAATTTCAGTGCAGGACCGGCTATCCTGCCTTTGGAGGCCCTCCAGGAAGCCCAAGCGGATTTGGTGGATTACAAGGGTTCGGGCATGTCCGTCATGGAGATGTCGCACCGCGGCAAAGAGTATGACGCCCTCCACACCGAGGCCATCGCCAACGCGAAGGAGCTGATGGGCCTCGGCGACGACTACGCCATGCTTTTCCTCCAGGGCGGCGCCAGCCTCCAGTTCGCCATGATCCCGATGAACTTCCTCGGCGAAGGCCAGACCGCCGACTACGTGAACGCCGGCTCCTGGGGCGCGGCGGCCGTCAAGCAGGCCCGCCTGATCGGCAACGTGAACATCGCCGCCGACTGCCAGAAGGACATCCCGACCCGCATGCCCGCCGCCGCCGAAATGAAGTGGACGCCCGGCGCCGTCTACAGCCACGTCACCACCAACGAAACGATCTCCGGCGCGCAGATGAAAGACCTGCCCGAGACGGGCTCCCCGCTCGTGGCGGACATGTCCTCGGACATCCTCTCCCGCCCGATCGACTACACCCAGTGCGCCATCGTTTACGCCGGCGCCCAGAAGAACCTGGGGCCCTCCGGCGTCGCGCTCGTGGCGATTCGCAAAGACTTCGCGGCGAAAGGCAACATCTCGCTGCCCACCATGCTGCGCTTCCAGACGCACATCGACGAGAACTCGCTCTACAACACGCCCCCCTGCTTCAGCATCTACATGCTCTGCCTGACGACGCGCTGGCTCAAGAAGATCGGCCTGCAGAACATGTTCAAGCAGAACCGCGACAAGGCGCAGCTCATCTATGACGCCATCGACGCGTCGGGCTTCTATCGCGGCACGGCCAAGAAGGAGTACCGCTCGGACATGAACGTGACCTTCCGCCTGCCCACCGAGGAGCTCGAGACGCTCTTCATCAAGCAGGCCTCTGAGGCCGGCATGAAGCAGCTCAAGGGACACCGCTCCGTCGGCGGCATCCGCGCCTCGATTTACAACGCCTTCCCCGTCGCCGGCGTCCAGCACCTCGTCGACTTCATGAAGGACTTCGAGAAGCGCAACGGCTGAGCCTGTCCAACAGCGACAAACAAGAGGAGAGGCGGGCGACCGCCTCTCCTTATTTACGGCCGCTGCTTCTCCGTCACCGCGCGATGCGCGACCTTCTGCAGGATCGCCGCGTCTTCAGCGCTCACGCCCTTAGGTGCGAAGGCGTTCCCCACCGCGCTCGTCTTGTAGAAAAACTCCAGCCAGACGCACCCCTGCAAGTACTCGCCGTAGCTGTTGGCGTGGAAGGCGTCTTTCCCCAGCGCGTACGTGCCGGTCTTCTCGTTCTTCTTCCAGCTGTATCCGCTCTGAAGCGGCCGCTTCTCGGCGGTCGGCAGCGCAGGATAGACCGCCGTCTTCGGGTCAAACGACGCGTCCGCCACAAACGGCCCCCACGCCGGATCCAGCCGCGCCAGCTCCATCGCGTCGCCGCAGGGAATCATCCGAAAGCCGGTCTGCTTCGCGAACGCATCGTAGGCCGCGCGCACAGCCGCATACATCGCCGCGTGGTTCGCCGGCTGCCCGGGATTCTTCTCCGGCTCCACAAACCAGCGGTGGTCGTCGCGGTACGCCCACGTCTCGTGGATCACGATCTCGGCCTGCGGCGCGTACTTCTTGACGTACGCGATCAGCCGGTCCGCATGCGGATGATACGTCTCCGGGCGGAAGCTCTTCGGGCTCGCCTGCTGGATCGTCACGAAGTCCCAGCGCTGCGTCACCAGCAGGTCGCGCAGGCTCTGCTTGTTCGCGTAGGGCCGTCCCTCCGCGCTGGCCGGGCCAGCTTCGCACGCGTCCGCGTGCCGCATGCAGGAAGGGCGTGCCATCGACAAGCGGTACGCCGGCCAGCTTCGCACGCGTCCGCGTGCCGCATGTGCCTCTCAAAGTCGCAGCCGCCGATCATCGCGTGCCCGACGATCACGCGGTTCCCCGAGGCCTTCACAAGGTCGCCGAAATAGTGCAGCGCGTTCCCCGAAAAGCTGTTCCCGATCGCCAGGACCTTCAGCTCGGCTCCGCCGCCCCACGCCAGCCCCGCCAGCGCCAGGCAGAGTCCGATCACCGTCGCTCGCAACTCCCTCACGATCAAGCCCCCTTTCATAATGGTTGCGACAAGCATAACACGCCGGATTCGCCAGCTCAACCGGATTGACGCTCGCAGACGGCTGGTATATAGTTGGACATAACAAGGAACAGAGGCCAGCTATGCCCGTCTACGACTACAGCGCCACGGATCCAGAAAACGCCTGCCCGCACTGCGCGAACGGCTTCGAAGAGGTCCAGTCGCTCAAAGACCCCCGCCTGACGGCCTGCCCGAAATGCGGCGCGCCCGTGACCAAGTGCATCACCGCGCCGGCCATCGGCCGCTCCAAGTCCAAGCTCGACGACCGCGCCAAGTCCGCAGGCTTCACCAAGCTCAAGAAGGTCAGCAAGGGCGAGTACGAAAAAATCTACTAACGCATGGATCTCGAACGCCTAGCCACCCGCAGCCGCGTGCTCCGCGCCGTGCGCGATTTCTTCTACGCCGAGAACTTCCTCGAAGTCGAGACCCCGGTCCGCATACCCGCGCCCGCGCTCGAGACTCACATCGACTCGCCGCCGTCCGGCCGCGCGTGGCTCCGCGCCTCGCCCGAGCTGCACATGAAGCGCCTGCTGGCGGAAGGCTGCGAAAGGCTCTTCCAGCTGGGCCCGTGCTTCCGCGCCGGCGAGTGCGGCCGCCGCCACAACCCCGAGTTCACGCTGCTCGAGTGGTACCGCACGGAGGCCGACTACACCGACATCCTGCGCGACACCGAAGCGCTCCTGACGCACGTGTTTACGGCTGTCACGGGCGCCTCGTCGTTCTCCTACGCCGGGCGAACCATCGACCTTTCGCGCCCCTGGCACTGCGTCACCGTCCGCGACGCCTTCCGGCGCTGGGCCGGCTGGGACCCCGGCGCGCACTGGGACGCCGACCGCTTCGACGCCGACCTCGTAGCCAAGGTCGAGCCCGCCCTGCCGCAAGACAGGCCGTGCGTGCTCACCGACTACCCCGCCCCGGCCGCCGCGCTCGCGCGCCTCAAGCCCCACGACTCGGCCGTGGCCGAGCGCTGGGAGGTCTACGTCGGCGGCCTCGAGCTGGCCAACGCCTACAGCGAGCTGTGCGACCCGGCCGCTCAGCGGGCGCGCTTCCTTGCGGCAGCCGAGGAGCGCCGCACGCTCGGCCGCGAGGTCTACCCGCTGGACGAGCCCTTCCTCGCCGCCCTCGAACGCGGACTTCCGCCCTGCGGCGGTATCGCCCTCGGTGTCGACCGGCTCGTGATGCTCGCGTGCGGCGCGAGCGACATCGCCGACGTGCGCCCCTTCTGCCAGCGTCCCGGCGAGTGCTTTTGAGGCGTATTCGAGCTTGCTTCCGCCGCCGCGAAACCGCCATAATACGCCCGTTTCCGACCGGGCGGTTATCTCAGTTGGTTAGAGAGTCTGGTTTACACCCAGAATGTCGGGGGTTCGAGTCCCTCACCGCCCACCAGCCTTTTACAGTAATGAACCCTCGTAAAACCCAATGTTTACTGGGGTTTTTGCTTTTCAGGCATGTCTCGCCCCGTTCCTGTTCAAGTGTGGTAAAGTACGTGTTTCGGCGTTACGATTGCCGAAACATTGCCGAAACATCTGCCGAAACGCCGAAACACGCACCGCAGCGGGGGCACAAAGGGCCGCACTCGGTCGGGTCGGTCGTTGTAGTGGAGACCATTTTTGGGTCAAACCATTGGCTAGGTTAGCGCCGATCTGGCGAAGGTCGCCCCCCACCCCCGCCTTGCACCCGTGTTTTATGCCGCTTGGCTGCCAGTTCCAACAGTCACGGCACCGTGCCGCGCCATTTACGCCAGTTTCAACGAAGGGCCAGGGGGGGCTTTCTCGTCCGCGCGACTGTCTTTCCTGCGCAGTTGCGCGCGCGTGCGCGAGAGGGGCGTTTCCCTTCGGCCCGCGTTGTGATTGTCGGCAACTGATGTGCCTCTTGCTCGCACGCGCGCGAGGCGTTTCCGTTCGGCTATCGCCCCCCGGGGCGTATGGGGGACAAAGGGACTCCCGAAATACGGCCGGCGTCGGCGTGCTAAGGGCGGGGGTCTCGCGGGCGCGGGCGCTTGTTTGCCTCGCGCGCGCGAGAAGATGCGACGGTACGCCCCGTGCGCCCCTGCCCCGGCTCTATGGGGGATTTGGGACTCCGGCGCGGAGACGGGGCGGCGGCGGAAACGGGGGACACTATGTGTTTCCGCGCCATGTCGCTCTTCTGCATCGAAAGCGCCCCGGCGCGGGCTGCCACGGGTCCGGTTTCGTGTGTGGGGTCGATAATGGGGATGGGCGCGGGGGCATAAAGGGGGGGGCTTTTGGCGAAGAATGGGGTTGCGCCCCGTGGTGGACAGGGGCAAGAAATCGTGGCGAAAGTCAAGTAGGCTGAAATGGCGACAGAGAACGAGGGTGGGGCAGCGGTCGACGCGGGCAAAGACGCGGGCGAGGGGAAGGTGACGGGCAGCTGGACGAAGCAGACATCCTGGAGAGGATAGTGAAGAAGCTGGCGCGGATAGCGCACTGATGGACGGACGAACTAACGCCTTTCCTGCTTTCCTGCTTTTTCCCCTCGCCCTTCCCTCGCCCTGAGTGTTAAACTCAAAAAATCGAATACTGTACGCGGATCAGTTCAGACTCGATTCAGACAAAATGCGGATGTGCCGCGTTCAGTAAGAGATCACCCAATGCCTGAAACGCCCGAACAGAAAGCCCGCCAGCAGATCGACGCCCAGCTCGCCGCGTGCGGGTGGGTCGTTCAGGATTACAGGCAGTTCAACCCCTCCGCCGGACGCGGCATCGCGCTGCGCGAGGCCCCGCTCAAATCCGGCACCTGCGACCATCTCCTGCTCGTGGACCGCGTGGCCGTCGGCATCATCGAGGCCAAGAAGCAGGGCACGCTCCTCTCGGGCGTCGCCGAGCAGTCCGGCCACTACGCCGAGAACCTGCCGGACTTCATCCAGTCCGCCTCCTCCGGCCCCCTGCCTTTCATCTACGAATCCACCGGCGTCGAAACCTTCTTCCGCGACGAGCGCGACCCGTCCCCCCGCTCCCGCCGCGTCTACTCCTTCCACCGCCCCGAAACGCTCGCCGCCTGGGCCGCCGAGCCCACCACGCTCCGCGCCCGCCTGTCGGCCATGCCCGCCGCCCACCCGCCTCCGGCGCGGAGCCTCCGCGCCTGCCAGGTCGAAGGCATCACCCATCTCGAAGACTCCTTCGCCGCCGCCCACCCGCGCGCCCTCATCCAGATGGCCACCGGCGCCGGCAAGACCTACACCGCCTGCAGCTTCACCTACCGCCTCATCAAGCACGCCGGCGCCCGGCGCGTCCTCTTCCTCGTGGACCGCGCCAACCTCGGCCGCCAGGCCATGACCGAGTTCCAGCAGTTCGTGGCCCCCGACACCGGCCGCAAGTTCACCGAGGTCTACAACGTCCAGCACCTCACCTCCAGCCAGCTCGACCCCGTCGCCCGCGTCACCATCTGCACCATCCAGCGCCTCTACTCCATCCTGCGCGGCGAGGAACTGGACGAGGACCTCGACGAGAAGTCCGGCTACGAGATCGCCTCCGCCGACGACCGCCCCAAGGACGTGGCCTACACCGCCGCCATCCCCATCGAAGCCTTTGACTTCATCGTCACCGACGAGTGCCACCGCTCCATCTACGGCCTCTGGCGCCAGGTGCTCGAATACTTCGACGCCTTCATCGTCGGCCTCACCGCCACCCCCTCCAAGCAGACCATCGGCTTCTTCAACCAGAACCTCGTCATGGAATACAACCACGAGCGCGCCGTCGCCGACGGCGTCAACGTCGGCTACGAGGTCTACCGCATCCGCACCCAGGTCACCGAGCAGGGCGGCACGGTCGAGAAAGGCTTCTACGTCGACCGCCGCAGCAAGGAGACCCGCGCCGTCCGCTGGGAGCGCCTCGACGAGGACCTCGCCTACGCCGCCTCCGACCTCGACCGCTCCGTCGTCGTCAAATCCCAGATCCGCACCGTCCTCCAGTCCTTCCGGGACGCCCTCTTCACCGAGCTCTTTCCCGGCCGCACCCTCGTCCCCAAGACCCTCATCTTCTGCAAGGACGACTCCCACGCCGAGGACACCGTCCATCTGGTCCGCGAAGTCTTTGGCAAAGGCAATGACTTCGCCAAGAAGATCACCTACAAGACCTACAACCCCGAGACCAAGCGCTACGAGAAGTCCGAGACCCTCATCCAGGAGTTCCGCACCTCGCCCCAGCTCCGCATCGCCGTCACCGTCGACATGATCGCCACCGGCACCGACATCAAGCCGCTCGAATGCCTCGTCTTCCTGCGCGACACCCGCAGCCGCACCTACTTCGAGCAGATGAAAGGCCGCGGCACCCGCGTCCTCACCGCCACCGACCTCCAGGCCGTCAGCGGCGCCGACGCCCGCGCCAAGACCCACTTCGTCATCGTCGACGCCGTGGGCGTCTGCGAGAGCGACAAGACCGACTCCCGCCCGCTCGAACGCCAGCGCACCCTCTCCTTCGACAAGCTCCTGCTCGGCGTCGCCCTCGGCAAGCGCGACGAAGACACCCTCACCACCCTCGCCGGACGCCTCGCCCGCCTCGACCGCGAGATCACCCGCGATGACGCCAGGCAGTTCGCCGCCCTTTCAGGCGGCCGCTCCCTGTCCGAGCTCTCCGGTGCTCTGCTCCGCGCCATCGACCCCGACGCCATCGCTGAAAAGGCCACCGGCCGCCCCGGCTCCTCCCCCGCCGAAGTCGCGCCCGATCTCTTTGATGCCGCCAAGAAACAGCTCGCCGACGCCGCCTGCGCCCCGTTCGACATGCCCGCCCTGCGCGACGCCCTCGCCAAGGCCAAGCAGGCCGCCGAGCAGACCATCGACGCCGTCACCGTCGACACCGTCCTCAGCCAGGGCTTCGACGCCGCCGCCAAGGCGAAGGCCTCCGCGCTCCTGACCTCCTTCCGCGACTACATCGCCCAACACCGCGCCGAGATCACCGCCCTGCAGATCCTCTACAGCCGCCCCTTCAAACAGCGCCTCACCGAGCCGCTGCTCAAGGACCTTGAAAAGCGCCTACGCGACAACCACGCCGCCTGGACTGAGGACAACCTCTGGAACGCCTTCGCCGCCACCCGGCCCGACAAAGTCAAAGGCCGCTCCCAGGCAGGGCGCTTCGCCGACCTCGTCGCCCTCGTCCGCTTCACCCTCGAACAGCAGCCCGTGCTCGCCCCCTTCGCCGAAACGGTCAATGAGCGTTTCGATGCTTGGCTCCAGTCAAAACAAAGTGGCAGCGGCGTCTGGCCGCTGAATTCCCAAGAGCAGAGCCGGGACGGCTCTGCCACTGTCTTCACTCCAGAGCAACTCTCCTGGTTGTACCTCATCCGCGACCACATCGCCACGGCCATCAGCATCGAGCCCGACGATCTGGAGCTTTCCCCCTTCAACCAGCGCGGCGGCCTGGGCAAAGCCCACCAGCTCTTCGGCGACCAACTGCCCAAGCTGCTCGATGAGCTGAACGAGGTGCTGGCAGCCTAACAATCATTAACACGCTATGTTAATCTTTTCGATTTACACGAAGGCCTTATGGTGATAAGTTATCACACGAACAAGTTGCAGAGGGTCTGCAACGAGGAGAAGGCCGGGATCAAGGCGCTGGGATCGGAGTGTGCCAGGAAGTTGCGCCAGCGGCTGGCGGAGTTGGCGGCGGCCGAGGTGTTGAGCGACATATCCCACCTGCCTCCATCGCGCTGCCATGAGCTGACTAACCGGGGCGGGGTCTTTTCCGTGGATCTCCAGCACCCGTACCGGCTGTTGTTCATACCGGCCAACGAGCCGGTGCCGCGCAAACCGGACGGCGGTCTTGATCTGAGGCAAGTCACGGCTGTCGAGATTACGGGCATTGAAGATACGCACGACGCCAAGAACCAGAGGCGGGGATAATGATGAAAGCAACAAAGAAGTTCCTGTATGCCCCGGATTATGCCGTACCCCCGGGTGAGACGATTCGCGAGCAGATGGAGCACTACGGGTGGTCGCAACAGGAGTTGGCGATACGGCTCGACACCACGCCGCAGACCATCAACCGCATCTTCAAGGGCGAACAGCCGATCACCCTGGAGACCGCGAATAAGCTCGAACGGGTCCTGGGCGCACCGGCGCGTTTCTGGAACAATCTTGAACTCAACTATCGGGAGGGGCTGACGAAGCTGGCGGACCGGGAGCGCCTGCAATCCGATCTGAATTGGCTCAAGTCGATCCCGGTGGCCGAACTGCGCAAGCGCAACGCTATCCCGAACACCAAGGACCCGGTGGAGCAGTTGGGAAATGTTCTGGCATTCTACGGGGTCGGCAATGTGAAGGCCTGGCGCGACTTGTGGGAAGAGCCTGCCGTAGCGGCCCGGCGGTCGTCATGCTTCGCTTCGCATCCCGGTGCGGCCTCGGCCTGGCTGCGCCTAGGCCAGTTACAGGCGCAGGAGCGCGCGTGCAAGCCCTATGACAAGGCGCGGTTCACGGCGACGCTCGACGAGATACGGGCCTTGACGAATGCGCCGCCAGAGACCGCTGTGCCGCAGTTGATCGAACACTGCGCGACCTGCGGGGTGGCCGTGGCGCTGGTGCCGGAGATGCCCAAGGCGCCGTGGTCGGGCGCCACCATGTGGCTGACGCCGGAGAAGGTGATGGTCCTGCTCAATCTGCGCGGCAAGGCGGAGGACAAGTTCTGGTTCTCCTTCTTCCATGAGGCAGGGCACGTGCTGCACGACTCCCGAAAGGATCTGCTGATCAACGACGGCACGAGCGGCGATCCGCGGGAGGTGCGCGCCAACGACTGCGCCGCCGAGAAGCTCATCCCCGCCCGCTTCAACGAGCGTATCCGGAAGGCGATATCCGACGCTGACATCCTGCGTCTCGCCGCCGAAATCGGCGTCTCCCCCGGCATTGTCGCTGGCCGGTATCAGTATCTGACACAAGCGTGGCACCGGTTCAGAGCGCTGATCCGCACCTTCAATTGGCAACCGCAACCCGCATGAGAAACAGGCTCTAGCTGCATGAGCGAGACAAACGAAGAAGGAAAAAGGCAGAAGGAAGATAACGATTTGCTTGGACGCACCAAGCAATTTGCACTGCGTATTATTCGGATGTACGCCTCGCTTCCGAAAACGACTGAAGCTCAGGTATTGGGAAAACAGATCTTGCGTTCAGGCACATCAGTGGGGGCGAATTACAGAGAAGCTTATAGGGGCCGGTCCAAAGCCGAGTTTTGCGCCAAAGCGGGCGATTGTCTACGCGAGATCGAGGAAACTGGCTACTGGCTGGAACTGCTTGTTGACTCTGGTATTATGCCCGCAGAAAGGCTTGCCCCGTTACGCCAAGAGTGTGGAGAGTTGATCGCCATCTTCGTCACGATTGTCAAAAAGGCAAAAGGATGAAGGCAGAAGGAACAACCATCGGCGTTCTGCTGAAACCGCGTCGCGAAAAAGCGATTCCTGCGGAGTGTCCGGATTTGCCTTACATAGGCCTTGAGCACGTCGAAGCGCACACGACCAGGTTGCTCGGTTCCGTTCCGGCAACCGAAATGAAAAGCACGGCAAATCGCTTTTGCTCGGGCGACGTTCTTTATTCCCGGCTGCGTCCTTACTTAAACAAGGTTTGGCACGCAGACCGTGACGGCTTGTGTTCATCAGAATTTATCGTGCTACCCGGAAATGAGTCAGTTGACGCAAATTTCCTGCGCTACCGCTTGAACTCAGCCGATTTCGTTTCGTTCGCAAACAGTTTAAACGCCGGCGACCGTCCGCGCGTGGATTTTGACCAGATTTCTTCCTTCATCCTTCCTCCTTTTTCCTTATCCCAACAGCGCCGCATCGTAGCCGAAATCGAAAAGCAATTCACGCGGCTGGAGGCGGGAGTCAGCGCACTCAAGCGCGTGCAGGCCAACCTCAAACGCTACCGCGCCGCCGTCCTAAAAGCCGCCTGCGAAGGAAAGCTCGTCCCCACAGAGGCCGCGCTGGCGCGCGCCGGAGGTCAGAGATCAGAGGTCGGAGGGCAGAAGGGATTCGAGACCGGCGGCCAACTGCTTAAACGCATTCTCACCGAGCGCCGCAATAACTGGCAGGGCCGCGGCCAATACAAAGAACCCGCCGCGCCCGACACCGCAAACCTGCCGCCGCTTCCTGAAGGATGGACTTGGGGAACTTCAAGCCAAGTGTTGCGCGAGGTCAAAGATGGTACGCACGACACACCCGCGTATCACCCGACTGGGATTCCCTTCATTACACAAAAGCACGTCAAGCCCAACGGCTTGGTTTTTGATGATTACAAGTTCATCTCTAAAGAAGACCACGACAATTTTTATCAGCGATCTAATCCCGAACGCGGGGATATCCTCGTTTCGATGATCGGAGTAAACCGTGGGGAAAGTTGCCTCATCAACAATAATGAGGTCTTCAGCATAAAGAATGTTGGGTTATTCAAGCCACACCACTCATTATCGCACGCTAAGTTCATCCAATACTATTTGTCTTCGCGCCTCGGCCAGCAACTCATCCTTAAGCAATCAAAAGGAGGAGCACAGCCGTTCATTGGGTTAACAGAGCTTCGATCTTGGCCGATTCCTCTCCCACCCCTCGCCGAACAAACGCGGATCGTGGCGGAAGTGGAGCGGCGGTTGAGCGTGGTGGAAGAACTGGAAGCCACAGTGTCCGCCAACCTGCAACGCGCAGGGCGTCTGCGGCAGGCGGTTTTGCAGAAGGCATTTTCGGGAGAACTCTGTTGATCCATGGACACCGCGCTTCCCAATCGTCAGAGCATCCGGATGAAGGGGTGGGATTACACCACCCCCGGCTGGTATTTCGTGACCATTTGCGTGCAGGACATGCGGCCGGTTTTCGGGACGGTCGTGAATGGGAAGATGGTGCTCAACGAGACGGGGCGGATGGCGCAGGAGATGTGGTTCGCCGTTGAGAAATTCCACCCTGAATACCACCTCGACGAATTCGTGGTGATGCCCAACCATGTGCATGGCTTGGTGCGGCTGGAGGGCAGGCGCGACGGCCTACCCATGCAGGGCAGGCCCGACGACCTACCCCTGCAGGGCATGCCCGACGACCTACCCCTGCGCGTCGGAACGGCGGGGCTGCCGGATTTTGTGCGGCGGTTCAAATCCACGGCGGATGTGGCATGGCGGAAAATGGCAGGGGCTGGCCGTTGTGCCAGCCCGGACGCCATGCGCAATGGCAAACTGTGGCATCGCAATTATTGGGATGTGATCGTGCGGGACGAGCAGGCGTTGGCCAACATCCGCCAATATATCCGGTTCAATCCCGCGAATTATGATCGGGTGATGAATGTCGGCGAGCCTCGCACGCTGGGCAATGCCGGGCTGCTGGCGCTGCCGAAGGTGGGGTTTCTCGCCAGCCGCGGGACAGGCGTAACGACCGAGCGGGCAGGCTGCCCCTGCGAACCGGGGGTGGCGATCATCTCGGGTTTTCTCTCGCCCATGGAGCGGGAGGTCTTTCGCGAGGGTCTGGCACACAAGCGGCCGCTGATCTGGGTCAAGCCGTGGGGTTTGGAGGAGGGCGCGCTTGCCGCGCCGGTGCGCCGCGCCGTTGACGAAGGCCGGCTGCTTGTGGTATCGCCCTTTGCCGACGACATCGAGGCCCCCAGCGTCCGCCGCGCGGCGTGGTGCAACCAATATGTTCTGGCGCACTGCGACCGGCTGGTTGTCGGGCATCTGAATCCCGGCGGGATGCTGTCCTGTGTTTTATCCGAAGCCGACCCAGATTTGGAGATCACCTATTTATGAGCAACCCCACCGCCCTCGTTCAAAAACTCTGGAACTACTGCAGCATCCTGCGGGATGACGGACTGTCCTACGGCGATTACGTCGAGCAGTTGACCTTCCTCCTGTTCCTCAAAATGGCGGACGAGCAGTCGCGTCCGCCGTTCAACAAGACCTCCCCCATCCCCAAGGGCAAGGACTGGCCCGCCCTGCTGTCCAAGGACGGCGACGAGCTGGAGATCCATTACCGCCATGTGCTGGAGGAGCTCGGCAAGCGCCCCGGCATGCTCGGCGTCATCTTCCGCAAGGCGCAGAACAAGATCCAGGACCCCGCCAAGCTCCGCCGCCTCATCGTGGACCTGATCGACAAGGAGCAGTGGTCCAGCCTCTCCGCCGACGTCAAGGGCGACGCCTACGAGGGCCTACTCCAGAAGAACGCCGAGGACGTGAAGGGCGGCGCGGGCCAGTACTTCACCCCGCGCGCGCTCATCTCCGCCATGGTGGACGTGGTCGCCCCGCAGCCGGGCCAGTCCGTCTGCGATCCGGCCTGCGGCACCGGCGGCTTCCTGCTCGCCGCCCACGATTACCTCTCCAAGCACTACGCCCTTGACCGCGCGCAGAAGCAGAAGCTCAAGAACGGCACCTTCTTCGGCATCGAGCTGGTCGACAGCGTCACCCGCCTCTGCGCCATGAACCTGCTGCTCCACGGCATCGGCGGCGACCTCGAGGAAGATCTGCCCGTCGTCACCAAGGACGCGCTCGCCGGCAAGCACGGCGAATACGAGATCGTCCTGGCCAATCCACCCTTCGGCAAGAAGAGCAGCGTCACCATCGTCAACGAGGCGGGCGAGCAGTCCAAGGAATCGCTCATCATCAACCGCGACGACTTCTGGGCCAGCACCAGCAACAAGCAGCTCAACTTCCTCCAGCACATCTTCACCATCCTCAAGCAGCACGGCCGCGCGGCCGTCGTGCTGCCCGACAACGTGCTCTTCGAAGGCGGCGCGGGCGAGACCATCCGCCGCGAGCTGCTCAAGCAGGCCGACGTCCACACCCTCCTGCGCCTGCCCACCGGCATCTTCTACGCCCAGGGCGTCAAGGCCAACGTCCTCTTCTTCGACCGCAAGCCCGCCCAGGAAAAGCCCTGGACCCAGAAGCTCTGGATCTACGACCTGCGCACCAACCTGCACTTCACCCTCAAGGAAAGCACCCTTAAGCGCAGCGACCTCGACGGCTTCGTCGCCTGCTACAACCCCAAGAATCGCACCGACCGCCAGGAGACCGACCGCTTCAAGTCCTTCACCTACGCCGAGCTGGCCAAGCGCGACAAGGTCAACCTCGACATCTTCTGGCTCAAAGACGACGCCCTCGAAGAATCCGCCAACCTCCCCGCCCCCGGCATCATCGCCCAAGAGATCACCGACGACCTCGAAGCCGCCCTCGAACAATTCGCCACCATCACGGAGGACTTAAAGTAAGCATGAGTAGGAGTGCCTCAGTCGATTCCTTTTCTTATGATGTCTTCGTGAGTGCTAAGAGCGAAGACTATAAGTACGCGAGGAAAGCGTCCCAGTTCCTTCGCCAGGCTGGGCTTCGTGTGTTTTTCTCCGAGCAGGAACTCCCGGAGATGGGCAATAGCGATTACTTCAAGGCGATTGATGATGCACTGGAATGTTCATGCCACATGCTTTTGGTAACGAGTTCGCGCGATTATGTCAACTCCGAATGGGTACAAAAGGAATGGCGGACCTATCTCAACGAGAAACTGAGCGGACGCAAGACTGGTAACTTAGTTACACTTCTTTGCGGGACCATGACGATAGGTGATTTGCCCATCAGCTTGCGGCAGCATGAGGCGAGGAACGTCGATGACTTGCCTGGCTTGTTGAATTACTTTAAGGCACAAGACGACACAACGAAGGAGAAAGACGTCCTGCCGCAGATTCGGCAAAGCACCCAAGTTGTCCGAACAAGGCCTGATTTTCAATGGCACTATTTTCATCCGGATTTTCAAAAAGAGCTGATAGCCCGAATCTCGCCGAATAAAGGCATTGGGTTGCTTTGGTTGAAATCAGCGTCCAGCAAGGCGCCATCAGCCCAACTGTCATATGAATCGGGCGAGGTTGTCTTGGGAGAGACCACAGCAGAGGATGTTCGTCCTTATCTCCAAAGCGGCACAGTGAAGTCAATTCGATGTCAGGCGGGGCAACTTTGCTTTTCTGTTGACGTTAACGCTTTGATAATCACAGCGCAGGACCAACTGTTGACAGATTCATTGCGAAAAATGCCTTCCGCGCAATACCCGAGGGCAAACGCGATCATTACCCTGCTAAAACGGCTCATTGTGCTAAATGCCAGGCCCTCTCGGGAGGAATTGGAACACGAGTTCCTGGATCATTCTATGGATGTTTGCCTTCAAGCTGCGATTTTGAAGCGGTTCTACGGAGATGCTGTAGCGGGAAGATCGCGACTGATGCCTGACAACTCCAACGTTTCTGCGGTTGCTAAGTCTTTGTTCGTATTGTTTGGCGATGCAAACGCTTCATATGGAACTTTAGCAAATCCTCAGTTTGATTCAAATGGGCGCGCAGACTGGATACCCATCGCAAAAGCATGGAAGGAAATTTTCAATGACGAAGAATCAGCGCGCAGTGCGCTGATGAAAAAAGAAGCACTAGCAATAGGAACTTCAGATTGGATTTCTGCGGCCAGCGGCTGGAAAGAAATATTCAACGACGCGGAAGCAGCGTGCCGCTGCCTCACACAGGCTGAAAAAGTGGCGGATTCTTCCTGGGAGTGGAAAAACATGGCCACAAGCTGGAAGATACTCCTCAACGATATGAATGCGGCACGCCGCTGTCTCGTGCAGGCTGAAGCAATAGCCAAAACTTCAGACTACGCCGCAATTGCCTGGGAATCTGTTGCCGAAGGATGGGAAGAAATCTTTAACGACTCGCAAGCGGCCTGCCGGTGTCTTGAGAAAGCGGAAGCTTCAGTTGAGGTAGTAAAGAAGTTACCTTTTTCTCTTCCTTATAACACTGTGTTGTCTAACTGGATAACGGTGGCCGCTGGTTGGAAGAAATTTCTTAACGACTCGGAGGCGGCTCGCCGTTGCCTCGCAAAGGCTGAGACCGTCGTGAAGGGGGCAGAGGATTTAACAACTTTAGCCGCTGGTTGGAAGAGCATTTTTAACGACGCAGATGCGGCACGCCGTTGCCTTACAAAGGCTGAAACATTCGCGAAGGGTTCATCGGAATGGAGATCAACAGCAAAAAGTTGGAAGGAACTCTTTAACGACTTGGGAGCGACTCGCCGTTGCCTTACGCAAGCGGAGACAGTCGCGAACAGTTCATTTGATTTGAAATATACAGCAATAGATTGGAAAAACTTTTTTGACGACTCAGCGGCGGCATGCCGTTGCCTCACAAAAGCTGAGACAGTCGCGAACAGTTCATTAGATTTGGAAATAACAGCAGTTGGCTGGAAAAGTGCGCTCAACGACATGGAAGCGGCTCGCCGTTGTCTTACGCAAGCGGAGACAGTCGCGAAGGATGCAGATGATTGGGGACTTGCGTCAGAAGGCTGGAAGAATATCTTTAACGACTCAGATGCGGTACGCCGTTGCCTCACAAAGGCGGAGACAGTCGCGAAGTCTTCATTGGCTTGGTCAAATGCGGCAGAACGCTGGAAATGTGCGCTCAACGAAACAGAAGCGGCTCGCCGTTGCCTTACGCAAGCGGAGACAGTCGCGGAGGATTCATCGGATTGGAGATTTATAGCAAAAGGTTGGAAGGATATCTTTAACGACTCGGGAGCGGCCCAGCGTTGTCTCGAAAAAGCATCTGCACTCAAGCTAATCAAACCTTCGCTATTCGATGATCTTTTTACGTAAGCCATTGAAGTGGAACGGGAGCGCTCATCCTGGAGCCGGAGTCATGTGGCAAACACTTCCGTAGGGGGCTCGGGGTCGTAATTGTACATTTGACAAACCGCATAAAGACGCAATATTTGTTGACTTTTTCGGTGGTCGCTGAGTCATATTAAGGCTTTAGACACAACCCAATTTTGTCACCACTGCGAACCCTTTCACTCTCCCTCAACCACGTCCGAAAGCGCCCTCTTCGCCTCCCGCTTGCCCATCCCCATGACATTCGCCAGCCCCGCCAGCGCTCTGCCGCACGGTTTGATACGACCGGCCAACTTCTCCCATTTGTAGACCGTTAGACTCGACACCTCGGCCAGCTTGGCGAACTCCGCTTGCGTCAGCCCCAACTTCGCCCGCAGTTTGCCCGTCAGATAACACGGAAACGCCACAAACCGTTCAGTCTTTCAAGGGGGTGTCAAGAATGCCTCATGCAGAGCAGCACTCAAGGCATTCTCGCCTCAGCCTTGAAGAATCTGCTTCCCGAGGTCGTTGCGCCCCAAGCACCATAAAGCAGGTTTGTCCGTCCGAAGACCCGATACGATCTTGTCGTTCCGAGATCGGGTTCCCATGTCACCCGGCTTTGGCCATTGCTGAACGCGATAAGAGTCCTGAACACCGAGTCGCGATCCGTGGGTATTGACCCCGTCACGTACTCTTGCCACGTAAGATGTCCGTCGCCGTCGACATCAATACTGGCAGCCAGTTCGTAATCGCCACCAGCCAAACTCAACAACAACGGGAACTGGTCTAACCACGAGAATGGTACAGGCACTGGCGTCGTGACAGTCACGAGAGCCCCAGTAAGGAATACGACCTGATCTACCCAAGCGCGATCCTCGCCCTCGCTTAGTGACTCGTCCTTCCGGTACTCCCACCTAATGGCGTGAAGTCCGTCCGCCACAGGCACGAGAACTTGCGTCCACGCGGTGATGCCATCCACACGAAGGACTTCGACGTCATCAACAAGCAGTCGCAAATAGTCCCAGTTGTCAGCGGTGGGGTCGTCTTCGCATGAGGTCTTCCACCAGAACCTCAACGCGCCTGCTCCGTTAACGCTGGTTTCCATCCAAGATATCTGACTGTCTCCTATGAAACCGCTTTGAGCCGCATCGACCGAATCATGTGCATTAGTCAATTGTCTTCCGTCCCACAACGAGAAGCCACCTGTGCCAAACACGAGGTTTGTGGCGTCGACAGCCTCAGGAAGAGAAAGCAGCTTTAGATAGATTGCCTCGGCTATCGAACTGTCTGCCATGCCGTCCTTGAAGACGCGTGCCCTGACAGTCGCAGATCGCGAGATCTTGAAGGGCTTTGAATAGGGCAGATTATCCGGAGTTGGCGTCGAGTCGTCGACAGTATATCTGATCGTCGCACCCGGAGTCGCACAGGAGATAGTGACCGCCAAAGTGTTGCTAAATACGGCTCCTGATACGGGATTGATATATGGCGTATCGACAGTACCGATGACTGTATAGACTGCGGTCGCGGTCTGGCTCTCAATATGGCCCGTCTTGAAGCCCTTGGCTCTGAATAGGGCATTATGTGATAAAGTCAGTGGCGAACTGTAGAGCTGACTCTGCATCGTGGGTTCCGATCCGTCTGCCGTAAACCGTATGCTTGCGTCTGCCGTATCGGACGACATGGTGACGACCATACTGTTGGTTGCGACCCATCCGGATGCTGGAACGAATAATGGCGTCGCCACAGTCTGGATCAATGAATAAGTGGCTGTTGCGGTGGCGCTGTCAACCATGCCGCCAACGAAGCCCTTTGCCTTGATCACGGTTGTCTGCTCCAACTGTATTCCTCCTGTGTATAAATAGCTGTTTGTTGTCGGATCGGTACCGTCCAGTGTGAACCTGACCGTCGAGAAAACGGGCGCGTTCGTGACAGTCACCACTAATGAATTCGTAAACTGGGTTCCCGAGACGGGGCTGAATATCGGGGTGCTCGCTCTGAGAACACCTCCTTCATAAGCACCCATGTCGACGACTGTGTCCTGTATACGGGGGTTCATAAGAATGTCCAGCGTGGTTGTCACATAAGCGTTGTTGCCGGCATTTTGGCAGGGTGAGCCGGACCAGAACCGAGGTTCATCTGTGCCTGCAAGTTGAGGATTCGAGCTTATGTTGCCCGTGCCTGACTTAAAGGGAGTCGTACAGGTGTATCGGAACGATCCGGAATAATAATTGTCGGTGGTGTTGTCCTGGCGAGTATTGCCCCACACGATACAATTGTAACAGGTCCCGTTGTACACTCCTCCGGCTGATGCCGCCGTATTGCTTACGACCGTGCAGTCGTTCAGCATGCCTCCTTCGGCACCACCACCCGAGTTAGCGATGTTGCGAACATAGATCGAGTTGTAGATCGATCCGTTAAAAGTCCCACCGCCCGAATTGGCCGAATTGGCCGAATATCGGCTCCTACTGACCGTACTGTTGTAAGATCCTCCGCCTGATAGCGCTGCCATATTACTCACGAATCGGCAGTCAACAACAACACCTTCATAAGTAGCCCCACCGTTCGCAGCAGCCCAATTCTGCTCAAATGTGCAATTTGTCGAGAAGCCTTGATACACGGCCCCACCCGAGTAAGCCTTGCAATTTCTGATGATACAGTTTCGTATCGTCGCATTCGTAGTGAAGCCGGTCATGAACACGGCACCTCCGGCGTTGTTGTAGGGTGATGCAGATTGGTTCGTGTCGAAAGTGCAGCCGTTAATCAGAGTAAAGCCATCAAGCTCTCCGTTGGTCATGTAGACGCATCGGATAGCCCCGATTGCGCCATAGTTCAACACCCCGGCTCCTTCAATGAAGGTGACCTTCGGTCCGTTCACGCTCACTACTTTGATGGGCTTTGTTATGACAACCCGATTGCTAACGGAGTAGGCTGGAGTAATAGTCGTGCCCGCGTTATAGACCCCGTCTGTCACGACCACGGTATCGCCCGGCAGAGCATCGTCTATGGCCGCCTGAATAGTCTTCTTGGCGGCGCCCCAGCTTTTCCCATTGCCCGAATCGTCTGGTCTGGCCGCATCGACAAGAAGATTGCGGAACGTGTATGACGTGGTCGTTGTGGCACCGCCGTTCGTTTCGGCCGAGAAAGCCCTCGCTTTGATGACTGTAGCGAACATCACCATGAACGGATTGGTGAACAGAGGGCTGTTCACCGTCGGCATGGACCCGTCAAGCGTGTAGCGGATCGAAGCCCCTTCAGTTGGACATGTCATATTGACTTTGATTATGCCGCCATAGGTTCCCGATTCAGGTGAGATGACCGGTGCGGCCGGAGGCGGCTCAGTGAAAACTGTGTATTCCGCCACCGTAGTGGCACTGGCTACCATCAAGGTTTTAAAAGCCTTGGCTTTGATGGTGCCGGCCTGATTGCATGAGATGGGTGAGCTGTAAATCGGGCTTCCGGTGTCTGGTTCTGTTCCGTCTCGCGTATATCGGATGATCGCACCCCATGTTCGACAACTGATTTCCACGTTGTCATAGATGCTTAGGCATGAACCTGAAGGAGGGCTGATCTCGGGGGAGGCGACAACAGAATCTGCAGGATAAGTGATGAAATACGGTGACCAGCCATTTGCCGCGTTCGATGCGTTCAAATCGAGCGGATGATACCATGCCGGATTCACAAATCTTGACTGCCGCACTTCAAGCGGACGCCCCCCCATGTAGGTTGCCCAGACATAGTACTGAACCACTTGGTAGCGTGCTTGTCCTGTAATACCGCCTGTCTGTGGGGTCGGAATACCAGGCGTCCCAGGTGGCACCGTACGGTAGATAGTCGTGCCTACGCCTTCCGTCTCGGGTAGCAGTTGGCGTGTTACAGTCTGGCCCGTAGGCCAATTGCCGATACCCCAAGCATTTGTCCCGACGAAATAGCTAAGATATACTGAAATGTTCGACGGCGACATGAAGAACTGACCCAATTCGGCCTCCACGTCGATGTCCTCGCCCTCGAGCGGTTGCGGATGCTCTGATAACCCACCCTGCGCTGTACGCATCAGCAGTTTCACGTTCGTGATGTCGAAACCGGGGAAGATCGGCTCGCCGATCACGACCTCGTCGAGGCAGACGCGCCGTGCCTCATTTGAAGTGAGCGTGCCGAGTTTGACAGCGTCATAAGCCCGCCCGTCATCGGGCTCGAAACTGAAGGGTTTGAAAAGCCCGTTCGTTATGTTCGTGAAGCGGGCGATCTCAAACCAGAGGTCCTCGCGGGCGTTCCAACCGTTTGTCGAGGCGTAGAGATGGAGCGTGCCCGCCTGATTGTTGGTATAGGCCCGCGCGTAGAAAGATACGCGGCCCAGGCCCATTGGCAACTCCGGCGACATGACGTAGGGATCGAACTCGAGTTGCTGTGGCGAGGTTTCCAACGTGGTGCTGTTGTTAAGCACGCACAGTTTGGACCTGTCGAGCATGTAGCGGTTCGTTTCGGAGCCTTGATTCGTTATCTTGGCGTTGTATGCGAGCCATGAGTCGTGGGTCACCTCGGGCTCGTCCCACACCCGTGCGTTGTCTATCTCGATGATGCCGTTGGTGTAGTTGCCCCTGCGGTCCATGAGTAACCGGAAAAAGCCCTGCAGCGGGATCCGTGTTCCTTTGAAGGCGGAGATTTGTGACCAAGCCGTCGAGGTGTTTGTGATAACGTAGGAAGTGATGTCATGCCAGGTGTTCGCGTCGATACTCGAAGCGTATTGAACCGTCAGTTTCACAGGCCCCTTGTAGACCCAGCAATCAAACTCCATCTGGCCAAGGCCGTTCTCGATCAGTGGGCCGCGGATCGCCTGGTCCGTCGAGGGGGCGGCGCGAGTCGACTCAAGTCGGATCGCCGTCCCCAAGGAGGTCTTGTTGGAGACGATCCACGCCTCGGTTGCCAGCCAATCATAGTCGTTTTGCGCGCCGAGGCCGGCATTCACGCCGTGCCAGGAGGAGGCGGACAACTCATCGACCGTCACGCTCGCCGTTCCGCCCATGACCTCGAGCATCACATACTGCGAATTCCAGCGCTCGACCGTCTCGGTGACCCTCTGATAGTTATAGGTGTTCACTGTGACCGTCTTATACAGCCGCCAGCCCTCTGTACCGGGCCCCGTCGGTTCCGTGGTCGAACCGTAGGTCGTATCCTGCACGTAGATCCCCATCGGCTGGCTCGGGGTGACCGAGTAGATGCCCTTGGGGGTGACGTCAGCCCGCGCCGTGTACCGGCCGCTCGGCAGATACCAGTTCGCGACGTCCGCCGTGAAGTTGACATCCGAATCTTGACGCAGGAAATAGGTCTCGGCGCCGGTCGGCGCAGCGTCCAGCGTCGTGGGCTGCGCGCGAACCGCCGAGCAGCTCGCGTAGCACTCGGTCGAAAGGAAACCGAAGCTGCCGCTCTGGATCCGGTTCGTCGAGGCGTCGCTGAAGAAAAGCACGTTGTCGGAGGTGCCGTATTTGCAGCGAATAATCGTATTCGTGCTGGACTGGTTGTAGAACCGCATCTCGAGGGGCGTCGAATCGCTAATGCTCGTCAGCGGAGCCGCGCTGACGTACATGTTGCTCGTGACCAGCAGCGTGGGTATGCCGTTTTTCCACCGGTACAGGCGGTTGCTCACGCGCTTGTCCGAGATTGCGCCAGTCGTGTCGCGCCCGTCGGCGATCTGAACCACCCGGTACTCGTAGAAGTTGTCGGGGTCGCGGTAATAGCCCATCAGCGAGACGGACGGGTTGCCGGGCGAGATGGACACGTCGCTGACGGCCTTTGCGGTGGCGCGCACGAGGTAGTTGTAGTCCGTGAAACCGTAGCGGTAGTAGGCCACGTCGTAAGCGTTGGCGTCCTCGCTCAGGCGGCACCTGAACGAGAACTCTTTCAGTCCGTCGGGCAGGGTCGCCACCCGGTTATGTACGTATCCCAGGCCGAGCGTGCCGTCGCCGCCCCGGAGGCGCAGCGCAAGGTTCCGGTACGGGGTAATACCCGGGATCGCGTTGATCGAGTTGTCCACCAGCGTGCGCTCGGCCGCATAGCCGGCACTGCCGGCCAGCCAGTAAGCCGGCGTTCCAAACGGGTCGCGCGAGTACACGTTGGTCGAGCTGACGTAGCCGACGATCGCCTCGAGCGCGATGCCTTGCCCGTCGTCGTCCAGGCCGTACCGGTACTGGTTGGTCGGCCAGGCGTCGAAATTGTTGTAGTAGCCCGTCTTGGGGTTCTGCCCATTGCTCTGCGAGAAGATGTTCACGGGCGCGGACCACAGGTTGAAGTTCTGGTACTCGCCGCGGCAGGCCAGATACTGGAGCGACTCGGTGTCGAGCGTCAGCAGGATGTAGTTGCCGGTGTCGACCCCGACGTTCAGTCGCGCATCAGTGGCTTCAGTCGCCATGCACAGCCCGCCGTACGGCACATGGCCGCCCTGGCCGCCTTCGATGCCGGCGAAGCAGATGGTTCCTGTGGACGCCGCCTCGCTGCCAGGCAAGTACTTGCCCGCCGCCTCGAAGCGCCAGGAGAGGTTGGTTGCGCCGACCGACTTAATGTTGACACAAGCCTGCCACTGATGATCCCCAATCAACACCATGGGGATCGGCTCGGGGCGTTGCGGGTCGTAGGGCAGGTCGGTCCTGACGTAGAGGCTTTGGTAGTATGAGGCGTGCGGTCGTAACAGCATCGGGTACTCCGCCATATCGAGCGTGTTCGTCTTGCTGCTGTTGATTGCGTACTGCCGGAACGAGATCATCTCACTCGGATACTTGTAGCCCTGGCCGGTGTAGTCTGGTGACTCGTAAAAGGAGCCGCCGAACTCGCAGACGACGAAGTATTCCACGTTTCCAACCTCGGAAAACGGCGGCAACTGCGCCTCGTAGCGCTCGCCGTTGCCGGCACCATCGCCAGTGCCCTCGACTCGCGTCATTAGGTTGGTGCGCCACGGATAGACCACCTGGTCGAGATGCCGCCAGCGGTAGACGCACTTTACTGTGCGCGTGTCGGTCGGCGCGTCAGTGCCCACGTTGCTCACGTAGCAGCGTACGGTCAAGTCAGTGTTGGCCGAAGGGTAGCCCGGCTCGAACGGGTTCCTCGTATTGTCCATCGTCACGTCTGAGGGTGGGTTCGAGACGCGGATGTTGTCGACCACGATAAAGTCCGTATCGCGCGCCGTAATCAGCGGGTTGAGCTCGCCCGTCCGGTGCAGTCTCAGCTTGATCGGGCCGCGGTAGTTCAGCAGATGGTTGACCCGCGTGAACGCGTTCGTGGTGAGCAGATCCAGCACGCGGACCGGCTCCCAGTAATAGTCGAGCTGGTTCGATGGCGTCGGGGTGACCAGCTCGTTGACAAAGTCGAACGTGTTGGTGTTCTGCATTCGGGTTGCGGTCTCGACAGTGAGTTGGCCCGGTTCCATCGTGTTGATAATCGCCTCAAAGTAGATTGTCCCGATGCCGTTCGTGAAGACAGGCGACTCGATCGCGGCACCGAGCTCATACCGGAGGTTGGCGGCCAGGTTCGACGCGACGGTCGGATAGGTTGGTGCCGTATTGGGGACGCGCGGAGGTATCGAGGCGCCAAGATAGGCGGCCGAACCGGCACGGCATGAGAACAGCCGCCACCCCGTCCGGTGATAGTGGTTCGTGCCGGCCAGCAAGGCCCTGTTCGGGGCGGATCCGCTCCCAGGCAGCGGCCCCTCATGCACCCACACCGCATTGGGGGCGTTCGTCAGCAGGTAGTCGTTGAAGTGGAGGAACCGGGCGTCGGGCAACACCGAGGTGAGCGACGACAGGAGAGCCGAGAGCGAGACGTTGGCGGCGGGCATGGTGACCGTCGTGTTCGGGGCTGTGGCGTTCGCCACGTACGCTGCGTCGCCGGTCCACTGGACAAAGGTCTTGTCGACCGGCACGCTCGCCGAGATCGCCACGACCTGCCCGTTCGTGTACACCCCGCCACCGGTTCCGCCGTTCACGGTCAGCGTGTAGAGGTTTGCATAGACCGCCGTCAGCGTGACCGAAGAGGCGGGCATCGTCACCGTCGTGTTCGCGGCAAAGACATTCGCCACAGATGCCGTGTCGCCTATCCACCGGAGGAAAACCTTGCCGCCCAGCGTGTCCGCCGCGATGGCCACCTGCTGGCCGTTCGTGTATGTCCCGTCGCCGCTGCCGTCGTTCACGGTCAGCGTGTAGAGGTTTGCATAGACCGCCGTCAGCGTGACCGAAGAGGCGGGCATCGTCACCGTCGTGTTCGCGGCAAAGACATTCGCCACAGATGCCGTGTCGCCTATCCACCGGAGGAAAACCTTGCCGCCCAGCGTGTCCGCCGCGATGGCCACCTGCTGGCCGTTCGTGTATGTCCCGTCGCCGCTGCCGTCGTTCACGGTCAGCGTGTAGTAAACGTTCGTGAAGGTCGCTGTCAGCGCGATGTCTGCGCTGGGCATCGTCACGGTCGCATTCGGGGCGGCCGCGTTGTCCACGTACTGGGTGTCCCCCGTCCACAGCGAGAACGCCATCCCGACCGGCGTGGTCGCGGCGATCGCGACCTGCTGGCCATTCGTGTAGGCGCCACCGCCGGTACCGTTGTTCACGGTCAGCAGGTGTAGGCCCACGCCCGCCAGGTTCTGCGTCTGGAAAGAGGAGGTGAAGGGCGAGCGGTTTTCGACCGGATATCCCGCGTAGCCCAGCCCGGTGTAGTCTGTCGCCGCATACCAGTAGCCGTCGAACGCGCACGTCACGTAGAACTCCAGATCACCGCCGTAAGGCTGGGACGGCAACATCACCTCGTACCGCTCGCCGTTCCCGTTGCCGTCGCCTTCGCCGCCCACGGCCACCGCCATGGCCGCCTCGCTCCAGACGTTGGTGAGGTTGAGCCACCGGTAGTAGGCTGTGACCACGCGCGCGGTGGCCGGCACGTTCGTGTCCACGTTGCTCACGAAACACCGAACCTTATAGCCGCCCGAGTCGCTGAAAGCCGTGGCGTTGGTGACCGCCACCTCCGCTGGAGGGAGCGACAGGCGGATGTTGTCGACGACCGCGAAGGCGGTGTCGGGCGAGGGCTGTCCCGCCTGAACACCGTTCGTCTGCCGGACGCGCACCTTGAGCGGCTTGCGCACGTTCACAGATCGGCCATATCGAACCAAATCGTTTGAGTTGGCGGCGGCTAACAGGAACACGTCCAGCGGCGCCCAGACGTAGTTCAGCCCGTTGGTCGAGGGCGGCAGAATCGTGGGGATGATCTCGAGCGTGCTCACATTCACCATGTTGGTGGCGATTTCAACCGTGAGCTGGTTCGTATAGGCCGGCTGGTTGTTGATCGCATCAAAGTAGATCACGCCGACGCCGTTGGTCAGGGCGGGGGACTCGATGAAGGCGCCGTAGGCGTTCTGCAGGCTCGCGGCCAGGTTAGTGGCGACCGCAGGGTAAACGGGAACGGCAGTGGGGTTACGGGGCGGAACCCCGTAGCCCAAGTAGGCGGACGTGCCCGTGCGGCAAGACCGGAGCAGCCAGCCCGCGCGATGGTAATGGTTCGTTCCGGCCAGCAACGCCCGGTTCGGGGCTGATCCGCTCGCGGGCAGCGGCCCCTCATGCACCCAGGTGGCGGGCACGTTGTTGGTCATCAAATAATTGTCGAATTGCAGAAAGCGGTTTTCGGTCAGAGTGGTCTCTGAGCTGGCAAATGCTGTTGCATAGAGAAACAACGAGAATAGCGCAGAGTAGCAATTCATTTGACGATACCTTCCGACCAGGCGGATCTACATGACCTTGATACGTTTGAATCTTAGTTCGCACATCACCCTTGATGCAACAACAAATGGAAGCCCGCACCTGATCACATAGGGTTCAGCAACACCTCGCCACGCACAATGAGAGGATGCCAGATGACCGAATCCAAAAGCCAAGCGACACCCGCCCCCTCCGCCTGATTGATGAGAAACTACTTTTCGGGAGCAACGACTCGCACGGGCCGAAGGCATCCCGCCAGCCAGAAGCAAGTATGCACTGGCTACTGGCTGGCGGGATGTGTTTGGCTATCCGCAGTTTCCGTCGGTAGTTTTGCCCAACGTTGGCAGGCCAGTTGAAGCGAAGCGCAGACTGACCAGACAGACGGCGAAGGCTGTCCGCCGTAGCCTTGGAGAAGGTGGACTGAGTTGACGGGTTGAGTCGAATGTTATATCGAGCTTAATCCATGTTTTATACCTACATCCTACGCTCCCTCAGCCATCCCGAACAACACTACACCGGCTTCACGGCTGACTTGAGGACGCGCCTTTAGAAGCACAACAAGGGCGACGTTCCGCACACCTCGAAATTCGTTCCGCGGGAAGTCGAAGCCTGTTTCGCTTTCAAGACCGAGGCTCGGGCCAGAGATTTTGAACGCCATCTGAAGTCCGGCTCAGGGCGAACGGTCGCACTCCGGCATTTCAAGTAAGGCGGTACGACCCCGGCGTCAACGGATAAGCCGTGTTAGAGTACTGGTGATACATCGAGCCGGTGTCAAAGATCTCTTGTGAATTCATGATGCCGGATTCCTGATCACCCGATTGACAACCCGCCGCTTACTGTCTACCATACATCCCATCTTATCCGCATGAATGTCAACGGCAAACACTACCGAACGATTTGGCTCAAAGCGAACGATCCCTCGACGGTGCAGGTGATCAATCAGCAGAAGCTGCCCCACGCCTTTGAAGTCCTCGACCTGCACACGGTGGAGGATGCCCGCGCGGCGATCAAGGACATGGTCATCCGCGGCGCGGGCCTGATCGGAGCGACGGCTGGCTACGGGATGTACCTCGCCGCGCTCACCTCTCCCGAGAGCGGCTTCCTCCCTTTCATCGAAGCGTCCGCGCGCATCCTCGTCGCCACCCGCCCCACCGCGTCCAACCTGGCCTGGGCCGTGAACCGCCAGCTCGCCGCGATCCGCGTCTGCCCCACGCGCGACGCGATGATCCGCGCCGCCCTCGAGACCGCGGCGGCGATCGCCGACGAAGATGCGGCGGCTTGCCGCCGCATTGGCGAATACGGCAGCGCGATCATCCGGGAAATCGCCGCGCGGAAGAGGGGCGAGGTCGTCCACATCCTGACCCACTGCAACGCGGGGTGGCTCGCCTTTGTGGACTACGGGTCAGCCACGGCGCCGATCTACGCCGCCTTCGACGCGGGCGTTAAGCTTCACGTCTGGGTGGATGAAACCCGGCCTCGCAACCAGGGGGCGAGCCTCACGGCGTGGGAGCTGGGCCAGCACGGCGTTCCGCACGACCTTATCCCGGACAACGCGGGCGGCCACCTGATGCAGCACGGCCTGGTGGACCTGGTGATCACCGGCACCGACCGGGTCACCCGCAACGGCGATGTGGCGAACAAGATCGGCACCTACCTCAAGGCCGTTGCCGCGAAAGACAACGCCGTCCCCTTCTACGTGGCGCTGCCCTCCTCCACCTTCGACTTCGAGCTGTCCGACGGCGTGGCGAACATTCCGATCGAAGAGCGCGACGCGGGCGAGGTTCGGTTCATGACCGGCAAGTCGCCTGACGGGTCGATCGCGACCGTGCAGGTCTGCCCCGACTCGACCCCGGCCCGCAACTGGGGGTTCGACGTCACGCCGGCCCGGCTGATCACGAAGCTCATCTGCGAGCGGGGCGTATGCGACGCTTCCGAGGCAGGCATTCTCGGCCTGTTCCCGGAGAAGCTCGCGTGACCAACGACGGCTACATCAAGTATCAGGCTCAGCGGGTCGACGGCACGATCCCCGACTGTGCGGGGCTGGACGAGCTGAATCGCTGCCGCACGGAGCTGTTCGACCTGCGCCTGATCGGGATTTACCCGAACGGGATCGGCTATGGCAACGTGAGCATTCGCGCGGGCGGGTCGCGCTTCATTATTTCGGGAAGCGCCACCGGCGGCCTGCGCACGCTGTCGAAGGACCACTACGCGCTCGTGGAGTCCTTTGACCTGGCGCGGAACAGCGTGAAATCGGTCGGCAAGATTGACGCGTCGTCGGAGTCGATGAGTCACGGCGCGGTCTACCGGGCGCTCCCTGCGGTGAGCGCGGTAATCCACGTGCACAGCCGGAGGCTCTTCGACGCGATGCGCGCCGCGCGCTACCCCGAAACCGATCCGGCCCTATCTTTTGGGACGCCGGAGCTGGCGGTCGCGATCACGTCGCTGCTCCAGTCGATCGGCGCGAACAACGGCATCTTCGTCACAGCCGGCCACGACGAGGGCATCATCGCCTACGGCGAAACGGTCGAGGCGGCGCTTTCGCTTGTCAAAGCGGTCTACATGAAAGGAGCGAACGGATGAGAATTGGCGTAATCGGAGGCTCAGGCCTGGACAACCCGGACATCTTTGAGAACCCCCGCGACGAGGCGGCGATCACCCCGTATGGCGAGCCAACCTCGCCGCTGAAGCACGGAAAAATCGGCGGCGTGGAGGTGATTCTGCTTGCCCGACATGGCCGCGGGCACACCATCCCGCCGACGCAGGTGAACTACCGCGCCAACATCTGCGCGCTCAAGGAGGCGGGCTGCACGCACATCCTGGCGACGACCGCCGTGGGGTCGCTGCGCGAGGAGATCGGCCGAGGGGATCTGGTGATCATCGACCAGTTCATCGACTTCACCAAGCGGCGGAGCCTGACCTTCCACGAGTCCTTCGCGCCCCATGCGCCGGTGCACACGCCGATGGCGGATCCGTTCAACGAAGGCCTCCGCAGCCTGCTGATCGCCAAGTGCGAACAGCTCGGCTACCGGCACCACAAGACTGGCACCGTGGTCACGATCGAAGGCCCCCGCTTCTCAACGCGAGCCGAGTCGCGCATGTTCCGCTTGTGGGGCGCAGACATCATCAACATGTCCATCGCAGCCGAGGCGGTCCTTGCCAACGAGGCGGGCATCCCCTACGCCGCCGTGGCCATGAGCACCGATTACGACTGCTGGAAAGACGACGAGGAGCCGGTGAGCTGGGACGCGATCCTAGCGGTTTTCAAGAAGAACGCCGAGAAGGTGACCAACCTGCTCATCCATGCGATCCCTGAGGTGCGTTAGCGAGTCGCCGGCGAATAACGCGCTGCTCATTTCGGTTGCGGAGTGACCCCGCCAAAGCCTATGATAAGCGGCCATGCATTCGGAGCTGTTTCAGATCGGACCGTTCACCCTGCGAGCCTTTGGGCTCTGCATGGCGCTCGGCTTTCTTATTGGCTGGCAGGCTGCTGTCTGGCTCTGCCGCCGGACAGGGCAGGACGCCGACCGGCTCACGTCGCTGCTGACTTGGCTGATGCTTTCCGCCGTGCTGGGGGCGCGCGCGGCCTACGTGCTTGAACACTGGACCGCCGAGTTTGCGAACCAGCCGCTAGCCGTGCTCCGCGTCGACCAGGGGGGGCTGATGTTCTACGGGGGCCTAATCGCCGCCGCGCTGACGCTCCTGCTCTACGCGCGCCTGCAGCGGCGCCACCTTTTTGAGGTCACCGATCTGGTTCTGGCTGTGGTTCCCATCGGGCACGCCTTCGGCAGGCTGGGCTGCTTCATGCACGGGTGCTGCTACGGCAAGATAACCCAAAGCTGCGCAGGCGTGACGTTTCCGCAGCGCTCCCCCGCCTGGTGGGAGCAGGTGTCGGCGAACCCGCCGCTGCTCGCCGAGAGCGCGCTGCGCAGCCTGCCGGTGATCCCCACGCAGCTCATCGAGTGCGGCGCGAACGTGTTCCTCTTCGCGCTGCTCTACGCCCTGTATCCGAAGCGCCACCGCCAGTTCGGCTTCATCAGCGGAGCCTACCTGATCGGCTACGCCATCCTACGCTTCGTCATCGAGAACCTCCGCGGCGACCCGCGCCTCGCCGTCGGCCCGTTTTCGATCAGCCAGACCATCAGCATCGGCGTGCTCGCCGTGGGCATCGGGTGCCTGGCGTACGCGCTGCGCCACAAGCCTGCCGGCTTCGCGCAGGCGTAGCGGCCCCAT
>CAYLUN010000054.1:0-35949 GCA_964386865.1 uncultured Lentisphaeraceae bacterium
TCAGGATGCGGTCGCCGACCGCGATGCCCAGCGCGCCGCCGCTGCCGCCCTCGCCCGTGACCACGACGATGATCGGGGTCTTGAGCATGGACATGAACTCGAGGTTGTGCGCGATCGCCTCGGCCTGGCCGCGCGCCTCGGCCTCGCTGCCCGGATAGGCTCCCGGGGTGTCGACGAGCGTCACCACCGGCAAGCCGTACTTTTCCGCGAGTCTCATCAGGCGCATGGCCTTGCGGTAGCCTTCGGGGTTGGCCATGCCGAAGTTCGCGTCGATGTTCTCCTCCACGCCGCGTCCCTTGCGGTGGCCGATGAGAACCACCTTCTGGCCGCCGATCGTAGCGAAGCCGCCGATCATCCCGCGGTCGTCGCCGTAGAGGCGGTCGCCGTGGAGCTCCACGAAGTCGTCGCACATGACCCGGATGTAGTCCGCGATGTTCGGACGCTCCGCGTGACGCGCGATCTGCACGATATCCCAGGGTGAGAGTTTCACTTGCGTTTTCTTAGCCATAACAATCGTTCCGTTGTGACGTCGGGGCGGGACTCTGTGCCTGCCCGTCTCTGGGTTTTCAAAAACCGGCGTAGCGCAGGATCTTCGCGAGGAACGCCTTCAGTTCCTTGCGCGGCACGATGTGATCAATGAACCCGTGCGCGAGCGTGTACTCGGCCGTCTGGAAGTCGTCCGGCAGCTTCTGCTTGATCGTCTGCTCGATCACGCGGCGCCCGGCAAAACCGATCAGGGCTTTGGGCTCGGCGATGTTGAGGTCGCCCACCATCGCGTAGCTGGCCGAGACGCCGCCCGTGGTCGGATCCGTCAGCAGCGAGATGAACGGCAGCCCGGCCTCCTTCAGCCGGCCGATGGCCGCGCAGGTCTTGGCCATCTGCATCAGCGAGACGATGCCCTCGTGCATGCGCGCGCCGCCCGAGGCCGAGGCGATGAGCAGCGGGCGCTTCAGCGCGATGGCCTTCTCGGCCGCCAGCAGGATGCGCTCGCCCGTGCCGCTGCCGAGACTGCCGCCCAAAAAGCGGAAGTCCATGATGCCCAGCACGACGGGTATCTTGTCGATTTCCGCGGTGCCGGTCAGGATGGCTTCGCCCATGCCGGTCTTGGCGACCGTGGCCTTGGCCTTGTCGGCATACGCGCCGCTGGAGTCCGTAAACTTCAGCGGATCGTTGAAACTCACTTCGGGGTTCAACTCTTTGAAGCTCCCGGCGTCAGTCAGCAACGCCACGCGCTCGCGGCAGGAGAGGCGGTCGTGGTGGTTGCACTTCGGGCACACCTTGTCCGCGGCACGCCATGCCTCTTTCGCGATGTACGCCTTGCAGGACGGGCAAACGGCCCAGATCGCATCGGTCGGCACGCGGACCGGGGCTTCGGCCGGCTTTTCAAACCATGACATAGTAACTTTTCTCCTTGGTTACAGAAACGTAGGATGACAATATCAGAATGATTGTCGCCCTGACAAGCCCGACGTGCTATTTGACTGGCCCTATTTGACTGGCCTTCCGCTTCCTGCTGCGCTATTTTACTAACACCATACTGACTCGCGTTAGCGGGTTACAACCCTTTCAAGACCGGAGCCGTGCATGCACCCGCTTGAGCCACCAGAACCCGAACAGCCCATCCGGTTGAATCTTGCGTCTGGCACTCTGCTCTGCACGGCCGTTTCGATCTTGTGCTTCATGCCATCGATCCTCTTGGCCGGCCCACAGGATCCCGTGTCATTTGTTTTCGCAACCGTGAAGGCTACTCTTCTTATAGACTGGATGAGCGCGGAGCCGTGCTTAAATCGGAGTCCATGATCGCTCTCGCATGTAAATCCGCTATTGAAAAAGATCCGCCCAATCTGATCTTTGACAAGCCCTTTCTCGTCTTGCTGAAGCTTGCCACCAGCGACAAACCTTATTTCGCCATGTGGGTTGACAACCCCGAAGTGTTGGTTCGCTATGCATCGCCGCGGCATTGACACCGCTGTACACCCACTCGGTCGGCCGCAAGCGCATCCAGCCGTTCACCCGCACCGAGGTCGCCAAGCTGCGCTTCCGCGCGACCGTCTCGGTCGCCGAACCACGCCTGCGCCAGTTCGCCGCCTTCGCTGTCGATTACTCCTAGAAAGAGCAGTTGAACTGCCGGATTTGGATTAATTTCGCGGCACGTGTACATCTGACGAATTGGCGAGCCTTGCGCGGTGACACCAGCGGGAATCGGACAGGTTTGTCAGTTCCCGCACACAATAACGACCAAAAGGCGCTTTTCCCAGACAAGTTGCAGCGAATCGACCTTTCTTTCCGTGGCACAAGAGTTGCTTTTCACCCTAACAGGTGATTTTACTATGACATGTGACCCCAGGGCCGACCGTTGTGACAAGACCATCGAGCTGATGGTGCTGCGCAAGCTCTACGAGGAGATTGTGCGCCTCACCGGCCAGGATGAATTGTTCCAGCGCGTGTTGAGCGTGCTGGAGTCGGACGAACAGACGGATTGCCTGAAGGAAATCGCCCGCCTCATCGCGAACGACGTTCAACACCGATGCCAACTCAAGCTTGCGCGTGAGTCGCTCGAACGCGAGAACGAACGTCTGCGCGCCCTCGTCAGCCATCAGGTTCAGCAGCGCAAGATGGTCGGCTCATCCGAAGCCATCCGGCAGGTGCAGATGCGCGTCCAGCAGGTCGCCGGAACGCAGACCACTGTGCTAATCCGGGGGGAGTCCGGCACCGGCAAGGAGCTGGTCGCCTCGGCGATCCACTTCAGCAGCCCGCGCGCCTGCAAGCCCTTCGTGCGCATCAACTGCGCCGCGCTCAACGAGAACCTGTTTGAAAGCGAGCTCTTTGGGCACGAGAAGGGCTCCTTCACCGGCGCGACCGCGCGGCGCATCGGCCGGCTTGAGGAGGCCTGCGGCGGAACCCTTTTCCTCGACGAGATCGGAGATTTCTCGCCGGCCATGCAGGCCAAGCTCCTGCGCGTGCTGCAGGAGCGCGAATACGAGCGGGTCGGCGGCAACGAGACGTTCACCGCAGACGTTCGCGTCGTGACGGCGACCAACCGCGACCTCGAGGAGGCCATGCGCTCGGGCGCCTTCCGCGCCGACCTCTATTACCGCATCAACGTCTTCCCGATCCACCTGCCGCCGCTGCGCGATCATCCGGCCGACATACCGGTTCTGGCCGAGCACTTCGCGCAGAAGTACGCAAACCTCATGACCAAGCCGCAGCCGCAGCTGGCGGAGACGACCGTGCGGCTGCTGTCGCAGCACGCCTGGCCCGGCAACGTGCGCGAGCTGGAGAACTGTATCGAATACGCGGTGCTGCTCTGCTCCGGGCCGCTCCTGCTGCCCGATCATCTGCCGCAAGCGCTGAGGCGCGAGGAGCGGCCGTCCTTCTCGGCCACCGACGACACCACGCTGAAGCACCGCATCCGGCAGATGGAGCAAACGGTGCTTCTTGAAGCGCTCAAGCAGAAGAACGGCAACGTGTGCGCGGTTGCCCGCGAAATCGGCATTACGCCCCGAATGGTCCGATACAAGCTGAAGAGCCTGAACATCGACCCCCACCTGTTCTCCAAGCGCAACGCGCCGCGCGCGACCGTTGTGGCGAGCCTCGCAGCCGCCTCGCGACGGCCTCACAGCCCGGAGTTCCCATGACCATCGATGAGGCCACGCACGCCGACATCCCTCAGCTCTGCGAGCTGCTGGAGCTCCTCTTCGGGCAGGAGGCGGAGTTCCAGCCAGACGCGGCCAAGCAGACCGCCGCGCTCGGCTCGCTCGTCGGCAACCCCCAGCGCGGACGGGTCTTCGTGCTCCGCCACGGAACCGCTGTGGCCGGGATGGCCAGCGTCCAAGCGCTGGTCAGCACGGCCTGCGGCGGCGACGTGCTGATTTTGGAGGACCTCGTAGTCCGGCCCGCCTACCGTAACCGCGGCTTCGGCTCCGCCCTGCTCGACCACATCGTCTGGTTCGCCCGACGCGGCGGCTACCACCGCATCACCCTGCTGACCGACCGCGTCAACGAGGCGGCCCAGCGCCTCTACGCACGCCATGGCTTCTCCGCCTCGGACATGGCCCCCTACCGACTCCTGCTCGCGCAGGCGCCGTCGCTTTCGCCCCCCGCGTCGCCCGCTCCGTCAGCCCCCTACTGAGAGTTGCGTGCTTGTCGGAACCCGGCCTACGCTGGTATCCTCTCTCTCGCGTGGCGCTGTGCGCCGCGCCCAGCGACAGAGACAGCCATGCCGGACACCGAACTATTTTCAGACGAGGCCGAGGCGCCGCGCGACGCGGAGACGCCCGCACCCGCGGCTCGCCAGCCGCTCGCGGCACGCATGCGGCCGCTGATCCTCGAAGAGGTGCTCGGCCAGGACCACATACTCGGCCCCGGCAAGCTCCTGCGGCGCGTCATCGAGGCCGACCGCCTCACGAACCTGATCTTCTACGGGCCGCCCGGCTGCGGCAAGACCACCCTCGCGGAGGTCATCGCCCGCGTGACCAAGCGACGCTTCGAGCGCACCAGCGGCGTGCTCTCGAACGTCGCCACGCTGCGCTCCATCTGCGAGACCGCCAAGCTCTACCGCAGCGGCCCCGGCACCGTGCTCTTCATCGACGAGATCCACCGCTTCAACAAGTCCCAGCAGGACGTGCTCCTGCCCTACGTCGAGAACGGAACCGTCACCCTGGTCGGCGCGACCACCCACAACCCCAACATCTTCGTCAACAGCCCGCTGACGTCGCGCTCGCTGGTCTTCGAGTTGCGTCCGCTCGACGAGGCTTCCGTCGCGGCCCTCGTGCGCCGCGCCCTCGCCGACGCCGCGCGCGGCCTCGGCCACATCCCAAGCGCAATCACGCCCGAGGCGGTCCACTTCCTCGCGACGATCAGCGACGGCGACGCCCGCCGCGCGCTCACCGCCCTCGAGGTCGCCGTCCTCTCCACCCCGCCTGACGCCGACGGCACCGTCCGCATCACGCACCCCGTGATGGAGGACTGCGTCCAGCGCAAGATGGTGCTCTACGACAAGGACGAGGACGGCCACTACGACACGATCTCGGCCTTCATCAAGTCCGTGCGCGGCTCCGACCCGCACGCCGCGATCTACTGGCTCGCCAAAATGCTGGAGGCGGGCGAGGACCCGCGCTTCATCGCGCGCCGCCTCATCATCCTCGCCTCGGAGGACATCGGCAATGCCGACCCGCGCGGCCTGACCGTCGCCGTATCCGCCATGCAGGCCGTGGAGTTCATCGGCATGCCCGAGGCGCGCATCTCGCTCGCGCAGGCCACCACCTACCTCGCCACCGCGCCCAAGAGCAACGCGGCCTACCTCGCCGTGGACGAGGCGCTCGAAGACGTGCGCTCGGGCCGCCTGCTTGCTGTCCCCGAGCACCTCAAGAACGTGCACGTCGAAGCCGTGGGACGCGAGGGACTTGACGTCGCCTACAAATACCCGCACGACTTCGACCAGCATACGGTTCAGCAAGCGTATCTGCCCGCCAATAAGCAGTACTACCGGCCGACCAGCCAAGGCTACGAAGACACCCTTGCCAAGCGCATGGCACAGGTGGAGACGCTCAAAAATCGGACGCCTTAAGCTTATTTCAGCTCTTTGATACGGACGTCCTTGTACTCCGCCCACATTGGCTTGCCCGCGTGCAACTGCAGGCCCAACACGCCGTCGAGCAAGGCCAGCTGCGGATCGCTGTCCGTGAAGTCGAGCGTCAGTCGCCCGTTCATGTAGTGCTGGATATGATTGCCCTTGGCGATGATCACCACGTCGTTCCACTGGTCGAGCTTGAACAGCGACTGGAAGCCGTCCGCGTCGATCAGAGCGCCCTGCACCTGCTTCTTACCGTCGGCCCAAACCGCCTTCTCCCCGACGAGGCAGATGCGGCCCCGCTTGCCGCCCTCGTCGTAAATGAAGCCGGACACGCTCGGCAGTTTCACCTCGTTGCGAATCTCGTGCTGGTAGCCGCGGAGGCGCCACTGATTCGTCTCGCCCGGCTTGGCGTCGATGCGCGTCGAGCGGTACTGGATACCGGAGTTGTTCGACGCGTTGCAGCGGAACGAGAGGCGCAGCTCGAAATCCTTGGTCTCGCCGCCCTTCCAGATGAGGAAGGTGTTGCCCTTCGTGGCGTTTGCGGGTGTCGTCTCGCCATGGATGACGCCGTCCTTGACCGACCACAGCCGCGAGTCGCCGTCCCAGCCCGAAAGATCCTTGCCGTTGAAAATACGCGTCATGCCGGCCTCCTCGGCCGGCGCCATCTGCGGCGCGTCGGCCGCGCACGAAGCCAAGGCGAACGAAGCGAAAGCGAGTCCCGTTAATGTGCGAATCATCTTATTGTCCTCCATCATCTCGTTGTCGGTTTACACGTTGAAGCCACGCGGCGCCTGTTCGCGGAGCCGCGGCGGCGCTCACACCAAATCACACGCGTCCGGCGGCATCCAGTGCGCGTCCTTGCCCTCCCACTTCACCGTGCACCCAACAGGGTTTGTCAGGGGCACGCGCACCGGCCGGCCAGCCAAGACGTCGTTCAGCGCATTTTCCAGATCGTTCGCCTCCATCTGGCTCGTGTCGCGCGGATTATCCACACCGCGCCCCGTGTACACGAGCTTGCGCTGCCGGTCGAACACGAAGAAGTGCGGCGTTCTCAGCGCCCCGTAGGCGCGCGCCACGTCCTGCGTCTTGTCGCGCGCGTAAACCCAGGGGAAGCCGTACTCCTGCATGCGCGTCAGCATGTGGCCGAAGTCGTCCTCCGCATGCGTGTGCTCGCTGTTGGAGTTGATGCCGATGATGGCGACGCCCTTCTTGCGGTAGTAGTCCGCGGTCCGGCGCGTCATCTCGTCCGAGCCCGTCACATACGGACAGTGGTTGCACGTGAAGAAAACGACGAGAATGTCGGCCTTATCGAAAGACGCCAGCGTGTAGGTTTTACCGTCCGTCGCCGGAAGACTGAAATCAGGCGCCGCCGCCCCAAGCGAAAGCGTGAACATGGCTCGCCTCCCCTCGCTCGTCTATTAATGCCACCTGAGCCGTCAACACACGTTCATGGGCCCGAGTCCCGCCCACGAACCGTCTTGCCAGCTCACCGTTCTTGAAACCGACATTCAGATCCGGAATTTGGGTGTAACATAGCAAGAAAGCGGCAAGACCGTCAAACCCGCTCTTAAATTACAGTCTGGCCTTTGTGCCGTTCACCTGTTACTTTTTCAGTGTCACAGCGTATAACCGAGCTGTGCCACACGATGACCTCACCTACTCATAAACTCCCCCGCAAGCACCGCCCGCGCGGCCTCGAGATCCTCTATGAGGACCGCGACCTCTTTGTTGTCAACAAGGAGCCCGGCGTGCTGACCACCGAAACCCGGCGAGGCGAGGAGTTCACCGCCGAGAACGCGCTCAACGACTACGTGCGCAAAGGGTGCGCGCGCTCCAGCAAGCACGTCTACCTCGTCCACCGCCTCGACCGCGAAACCTCCGGCGTGCTGCTTTTCGCCAAGACCGAAGAGGCCCAGCAGTCGATCAAGGACAACTGGAAGGCGACCGAGAAGCTCTACCTCGCCGCCGTGCGCGGCCATCTGGCGGATAAGGCCGGCGTCTTCTCCAGCTATCTGGCCGAGAACGAGGATCAGTTCGTCTACTCCGTCGTCGACCCCGCCAAGGGCAAGCTCTCGCAGACCGCCTATGCGGTGATCAAGGAGACCCCGTCGCTCAGCTTCCTCAAAGTCAAGCTGCTGACCGGCCGCAAGAACCAGATCCGCGTGCATGTCGCGGAGCGCGGCCACCCGGTCGTCGGCGACCCTAAGTACGGCAAGAAAGACCCGTTCCGCGAGCGCCTTTGCCTGCACGCCAAGTCCATTGCCTTCGACCATCCGCACAGCGGCAAGCGCCTGTTCTTCGACACGCCGATCCCCGACGTCTTCGCCCGCCTCGCCAATGGCCTCACCGAGGCCGAGTGGCTGGGCACAGAGGCGCCGTGAACCATTGAACGCCCATCGACGCTCAACAAGAGAGGACCCTCTCATGCGCTTCACTAACTTCGCCGCCTGTGCGGCGTTCTCGCTCCTCGCCTGCGCCACGCAGGCCTTTGACAACGCGGCGCTGTATCCGCACTCGCTCGTCAGCACCGGCGACCTCGCCCGCGTGTGGCAGGTCATGGCCAAGGCCCAGCGAGGCGAGAAGGTCACCATCGCCGTGATCGGCGGCTCGATCACCCAGGGCGCCAAGGCCAGCAAGCCCGAGCTGCGTTACGGCAACCTCATGGCCGACTGGTGGCGCAAGGCATTCCCGAAGGCCGAGATCGCCTTCGTCAACGCCGGCGTCGGCGCGACCGGCTCGAACTTCGGTGCGCTGCGCGCCCGGCGCGACCTGCTCGCGCACCACCCCGACTTCGTGGTCGTCGAGTACGGCGTGAACGACGGCAACACCCAGTCCTCCGCCGAGACGCTCGAAGGCCTGTTGCGGCAAATCCTCAAGCAGCCCAACCAGCCCGCCGCAGTCCAGCTTTTCATGATGCACCAGGGCGGCGGCAACGCGCAGGAGTGGCACAGCAAGGTGGGCCGCCACTACAGCCTGCCCATCGCCAGCTTCCGTGACGCGCTCTGGCCCGAGATCAAGGGCGGGCGCCTCGCGTGGGACGCGGTCATGGCCGACGAGGTGCACCCCAACGACCTCGGCCATGCCTGCGCGGCGGAATACGTGAACAACATCTTGAATGTGGCCTGGGCGTCTCGCCCTTGGAAGGACGCGGGCGAGCCGCCCGCGCCGCAGGCCAGGCCGCTGCCCGCGCCGCTCTTCAGCGACCTCTATGAGTTCACCTCGCTGTTCGAGGCGCCTGACCTGAAGCCGCTCAGCAACAGCGGCTGGACACTCGACACAACGTGGAAGACCTGGCGCAGCGACAAGCCCGGAAGTGTCATCTCATTCGAGATTGACGGCACCGCGCTCTTCTCCATGCACCTCGTGGTCAAGCGCGCCATGGGCAAGGCCAAGCTGCAGGTCGACGGCGGCAAGCCCGTGGTCTACGACGGCTGGTTCAACCAAACCTGGGGCGGTTACCGCTGCACAAACCTGCTCGCCAGCGACCTCAAGCCGGGCAAGCACGCCGTGCGCATCGAACTGCTGGAGGACAAGAACCCCGGCAGCGACGGGCACGAATTCGTGATCTACGGGCTCGGCGCCGCAGGCGTTCGGTAGGAGGGACGGGCGACCTCGCCATTCAGCCCAACCGCTTGTCGGCGGCGGCATCACGTCCCCGGATGCCGGATTTCCACGCGGTCGAGGGCCATCGGGCCGCGCCAGACGAGCTTGATGTGGCGCGTGCCCGCGGGCGGCGCGAACGTGTAGTCCACCTGCGTCTGGCGGTGCTGGTCGCCGCGGTGCGGCGGCGCGATGTGCGCCCGCTCCGCTCGCGCCGCGGGCAACAGGGGCGCGAAGGCCTGCCCGTCGGCCGACGCGAGCAGCTCCAGGTCACACGCAGGCCCTTGCGCGGGCGCGAAAAACGCCGTCACGCGCACCACGCGCGCAGGCCCGGCCACGGTGTAGCTGAGCCAGTCGTTGGTGGTGCCACACGCGCGGAACAGATACTCGGCGTAGCGCGCGTTGTAGGTGTTGTCGAGCGAGACGCCGTCCGACTTGCCGGACACGCGCGCCAAGCTGTGGAACTCGTCCACGAAGCAGACCTCTTTGACGGCGACCGGCCCCACCACGTTCGACGGCAGCGACCGTCCGCCCGCGTTGTAGGCGGTCACGCGGTAGAACCACGTCCCACCCGCTTTCGCCGCCTCGTCGCTGAAAAGCGGGCGGTACGCGACCTCCGCGTCCGAGGCGTTCTCCGCCAGCACCGTCCACGGCCCGTCCGCCGAAGCAGCCCGCTCGACCACGTAGCCTTCCGCGCCTGCGGAGCCGCGCCACGAGAAGAGCGGCGCATCTTTGAACGGCAACAGTTCCGGCGCGTCCGGCGAGGTCACCGGCGGAACGGGCGCGCCCTGAATGCGGAAGGCCGCGTCCCGCATTTCCCGCATGACCCCGATCTCGGCCTGCGCGTCCGCGCTGGCGAAGCCGGGGTAGTGATACGACCACACGCTCGGATACGTGAAGATCTGGTGCCAGTAATAACCGCCGTCGCGGTGATGGAAGTACATGCTCCACAGGAGCGCCCCGGCCACGCCCTCCGTATCCACGCACGTGTCCAAAAAGCTCTTCAGCTTGCCCTCCACGTTCTCGCGCGTCAGTACTTTTCCGTCGATGTAAGGGCCAAACTCGCCCACGAAGAACGGGCGCCGGCCCTTGATCTGTTCGACCTCGCGCCGGACGGCCGCAGACCAGTTGGTGCCGGAGTTCGCGTAGTCGGTGTAGTAGTGGCGCGTCAGCAAGTCGATGTTGCGGTCGATGAGCTGCGGCGCGAAAGCCGGGTGGTGGCGCGTCTCGGAGACGAGGTGGTTCGGGTCGAGGCGCTTCATGTAGGCCGCCATTTCGGAGAGCCAGTTGGTCTGCGCGCCATGCATCTCGTTGCCGAACTGCCACGCGAGGATCGCCTTGTCGTCTCTGTACGGCACGCCCGTCACGGTGTTGACGCGAGTCAGCACGTGCCGCACCGTGGCTTTGTAGTCCTCGCGCAGCTGCGGATCCGTCCAGAAGTCGGCGCGCTTCTTGCCGCGGTGCGCGGCGTAGGTGCCGATGCCTCCGAGGTAATCGCCCGATTCCGCCGAGAGGCAGAGCATGACGCGCACGCCGTGCTTGTTCGCCAGCGCGAGCGTGTGGTCGATGGTTCTGAACGCCGCCTCGTTGAACTGGCCGGGGGCCAGCACGTAGTGCCACGGCTGCGGCGCCTCGCCCGGCTCGCACATCGGCAGGTTCCACGTGCGGACGACGCGCATGCCCATACGCGAAAGCGTCTTGAACGCGTCCTCGATCTCCCACGGCGTCGGCAGGGACATGCGCTCCGGCAGCCGCACCGTGAAGTCGTAAGGCACGACCAGCCCCGGCATGTTCGCCCCGATGAAGCGGAACTCCTTGCCACCCTCCATGAGCCGGCCGCCGTCGCGCGTGATGAACTGCGAGAAGCCCTGCGACCGCTCGGCCAGAAGCGGACGTACGGCGTCGCGGTTCATCACCAGCGGATCGTTTAGCAACTGCCGCGCATTGAGGTTGCGGTGCAGGCCCCACGCGTCGCGCCACGCCAGAAAGTAACAGGTGTCCGGCAAATGCTCAGCGAGCTGCCGCGCGAACGGCCCGTAGTCGTAGTTGCGCGGCGAGGTGTTGTCGAGAGCATTGCCCGGCGGGCCGAACTCGGTGATCGCGAACGGCTTGCCCGTCTTCATCAGCTCGGCATACGTCCCTTTCGCACTCGCCACATCGCTAGCGTAGATGTCGAGCCCCGTCAGGTCGACGAAGGCGTTGCCGGGATAGTAGTCCATGGCCTTGGCTGAGACCATCGGCGACCAGACCCAGATCAAGTTGCGCAGCCCCTTCTCCTGTGTGTAGTAGTCGAACAAGTTACGCCAGACCTTACGAAATGCGACCGGGTTGCGCCCGCCCCACCAGAAGGCGCCCGTCATCTCGTGGAAAGGACGGAAGAGCACCGGCACGCCCGCCTCCTGCAAGTCGGCCAGCCCGCGGGCCACCTCGTCGATTTGCTCGCGGTACCGCGCGTAGGCGGGCGTGCCGGCATCCAGGAGATCCTCGAAGCGCTTCGCCCGGCTCCACGCGAGCGAGCCGTCCCACGGGTTGGTCATGTGACAGGAGATCGTGACGACGCCGCCCATCTGCCAGTGGGCCTTGGCCAGCTCGTTGATCGCCCGCCAGCGGGGCGGCTTGAAGAGGTCGGGCTTGGTCTTGGGCGTGTTGACGAAGGTCTCGTAGTAGTCGAACCCCGCCACCGCCACCGAGTTGCTGGTCTGCAGGAAGATCTCATTCGCTGTGGCCAGCGAGGCCACTGGATACCAACCCATGAACTGCCCGCTCAGGACGCGGCCGCTTTCGCGCGTCCGCAGCGAGGCCAGCAGCTCCAGCAGCGCCCGGGCCACGGGCAGGGCATCGCGGTTAACCGGCTCCGCGCCCCCCCCTGCGGCGAACCTCTGCCCGTCCAGCTCGTCGAAGTCCGTCTGCGGGGCGTCGAGCCGCCTGGCCGCCACCCATTTCTCCGGCGTATTCGTCGTGAAGAGCAAGTTCGCGCCGGTCATGTGGACCGCCATGCCGCCGAGATTCGGCAGCGCCTGGCTGGGGAACCCTCCGCCGGCGTCGTCCCAGCGGCCGACCTTGGGGTTGGAGACCGCGCCGCCCGCGGCGTTGAAGTCCGCCACGTCAACCATCGAGAGGTAGCGATCCGACCCCTCTTCAAAATCGGCGACCGCCACATACAGGCCCGGCTGCAGCCGAACCGCCTGCGGCAGCGCCGCGAAGCGGAAGCCGCCGCGCACCTCGCCGCCAGCGCGCGCCACCGTCGCGGTCGCCAGCAGAGACTCGCCGTCCACCCGGTAGAGGCGCACGCAGCGGTCCTTGGCCAGGCCCTCTCCGCCCTCGTCGAGGTATCCGAGCGCCGTCACGTACAGCGTCCGCTGCGCGACGAACTCCTGCCCCATCGTGACCGTCTTGCTCTTGTATGGCAGCTCGACGCCCGGCCGCACCGAGAGCAGCGGCTGCGGATCCTGAGCAAACAGCGCCCGCGCCGCACAGGCGCATCCCCAGCAGAGCAGCGACTTTCTCATTTTGTACTCGTTCCTCGTTTCTTGAGAGGCCATAGTGCCAAAAACTTCAGCCCTCTGCCAAGCTCGGTTTCGCAAGCCGGGCTGCGGAAAACAGCTGGACGCTCCGGCGCGCCGTGGTGTAAGTTACCGTCGTGCGATCAGACCGAAATGACTATACATCCTTCAGTTCTTGAGTTGTCGAAACGCCTGGAGCGCTTTCTGCCCATCGCCGGAATCGTCGCGGCGGCCGTCTATTTGCTGTCGGTGTCGCCCAGCGTTTATCCGGGACACTCGGCAACCCTTTTGGCTGCGGCGGCCGGAGTGATCGAGCCCTCGCAGGCCGCGCACCCAATTTTTGCGCTGGTCGCGCGCGGCGCCGCCGCGTGCGATGTGTTCTCGCTGCCCGTCCGCCTGAATCTCTTGTCCGCGCTCTGCGGGCCGCTGTGTGTGATGCTGATCTACCGCCTGGTTTCCTGGACGATCCTGTTCTACGCCTGCGAGGACGCGGGGGGCGGAAGCCCGTCCAAACTGCTGGGCGAGGCCGTGGAGGCCCGCGGCCTGGATATGCCGCCGGAAGTGGCCCTCTACAATCGGCGCGTGCTCTCGATCGCGGTGGCCGGCGGGCTGGCCGCGGCCTTCTTCCTCACATTCAATGCGGCGGTCTGGTCTGCGGCGACCCGGCTAAACCACGGGCTGTTCGACTTGCTGCTCGCGCTCGCGTCGCTAAGCCTCTTTCCGAGAGGCAAGACCCCCTCGCGCCTCCCCCGGCTTGTGCTGTCCGTGCTCCTCTTTGTCCTCGGCCTCCTGGATTCGGCGGTCTTCCTCCTCCTGGCCCCCTGTTTCGCGCTCCTGACGTTCAAGGTGTTCTGGTTCTCTCGCCAGCGGCTCGCCATGGGGTGCTGGATCATTGCCGCCGGGCTGGCAGGCGTCGCGCTCGCGCTCCTCGCCTACGGGCTGAACACCGACAGCCCGTACGTCGGCACGCCGCTGGACGTCGCCCGATCATACGCGCGGGCGTGGCCGTACCAGCAGTACCGCGAGCTGCGCGCGTTCTTCCCGCGCTCGGGCTGGGCGCTGGTGGTCATCCAGACGGGCCTACTCGCGGCGATCGTCTTGTTCGGAAAGGGCATCCTGTTCAAGAAGAAGCAGGGCGACACGCTCATCGCCTTGCTCTTGGTCACGCTCGCCGCCGCGCCGAGCTTGCTGAATCTGTCCTTCTCGCCCTTCGCCGTTTTTCAAGCCACCGACCATCTGCCCGTTTTCGGTTCTGCGATCCTCGCGGCCGCCGCCGCTTTCGCCGTCTCTGCCTGCCTGGTCGTTCTGATTCCCGACGGCCAGCCGCCACCCAACCCTCGCCCGGGCCGAAAAAGGACGCACAGGCCGAAGCTGGTGCCGCGCCTCTTACGGACGGGCGCCAGCGGACTTCTGTCCGCCCTGCTGCTGCTCGCGCTCGCGACGCCTTGGCGCAGCTTCCGCGCGGTGGACGGGCGAAAGTGCGCGTTCGCCGACGCGGCCGCGCGCGAGCTGCTGGCCGCGATGAATGGGCGCACGTGGCTGATCAGCAACGGCTATCTCGACAACCACCTCCTGATTCAGGCTCACATGCTCGGCAAGCCGCTGGCCCTTGTCACGCTTCGCTCCCGCGCGTCGCCGCATGACATCGCCAGGATCCGAAGGCTCATCGAGGCCAGCCCGGCCTTCGAAGGGCAGAACCGACAGCGCCTCCTCAACGCACTTTCGATCGGAACCGTCCGGTTCGTCACGGAGTGGTTCACGCAGGACGCGCACGCCGCCCGCAAGGCGATGGTCTGGGCGTCGCCCGACCTGTGGACTGCGTGCGGGTATCGCGCCGTCCCAGAAGGCCTCGCGTTCGGCGGATTGCGGCCCGACGAGAAGCCGGACGTGGCGCGGCTCGTAGCGGCCAGCCAGTCGACGGCTGAACGGATCGCGCCTTTGCTCGCGAGCCGAAGCGGGGAGTCCGGCTATCTGGCGTCGCTGAACGAGATGCTCCGCATCAAGGCCGGCTTAGCCGCCAACGAGCTCGGCGTCTTGCTGGAGGAACTCGGCAACCCGGAGGAGGCCTACCACGCGTATTCGCGGGCAAGCCAAATCGACCCGATGAACATCAGCGCAGCGCTCAACCAGCACGCCCTGATCAGCGCGCTCAACCTCCACCCGGAAGCGCGCGACCCGCTGCGGCAGCGCGTCAAGGCCCTCATGTCCGAACAGGGGGGCTATCCTGTTCTGGGACTGACCGGCATCCTCCAGACCTATGGCACCATCCGGCAGAAGGCGTTCTACCAGCAACAGGCGGTCATGTGGTCCACCCTCGGCGCCCGCGCCCTGGCCGCGGAGAAAGGGCGTAAGGCGCTATCCCTGTCGCGCCGGACAGGCGTGGCGGCGCTTGTCGAAAACGCCGTGTTCTACGAGGCGGCGGACGATCTGAAGCAGGCGGAGTCCTGCTATTTGGCCGCACTGCAACAAGACGCCGCCAACCGAGACGCGCTGACGGGGTTTAGCCTGCTGTTGGTGAACGGCAAGCGCACGGAGGAGGCGGAGACCTGGATACGCCGAGCGCTGGAGTCGGGCGTTGAGAAAGAGGCCCTGCTGTACCCTAGGATTCGCGTGGCGATCCTGAAAGGAGATGTCGACCGCACGCTCGACTTGCTCGCCGAAGCCACCCGGGCGCATCCGAAGGACTTGCGCTACTGGGCCCTACTGGCCGACTTCCTGCTGAGCCGCGGAGACACGCAGGCCGTCGAGTTCAGCGTGTTGCCTGCCATGCAGCGGGCGTTTCCAGGCGGCAACCACTATCTGATCCATGCGGTCCGAGGCTACCTGCTGAAGAAGAAGGGGCCCTCCCATTTCAAGGCCGCGCGGCTGTCGCTGGTCAAGGCGCTATCCCTCAACGCAGCCTTGCTCGACATGTGGAAGACCGTTCTCGAGCTGGACGCCGAACTCGGCAACCTGGCGGTCGTTGAGACGGATGCGAGAAGCTTGCTCAGCATCTATCCTGACCACGCGCTCGCGAACTATCTGCTGGGCTCCGTGGCGCTGGCCCGCGGCTCGCTCGCGGAGGCCGAGGACTATCTGCGCCGCAGCGTGGAAACAGCCCCGACCGCCGCCGCCTGCAACGATCTCGCAGAGAACCTGCGCCTCCAACACCGGCTTGACGAAGCCGAGGCCTACGCCCGGCGAGCGCTGTCGCTGAAGCCTGGCTTCCCGAACGCGCTTGACACGCTCGCCAACGTCCTGCTCGACGGGGGCCACGCGGACGCGTCCGCCGAATACGCGGCCCGCGCCGCCACCGCGCGGCCGCATTACCCGGCTTTCCAGATCACCCTGCTGCGCCTCGCGCTCGAGCAAGGCGACCGAGACGGGGCTAAGCGGCTGGCCCGGAAGCTGGCCGACGACAAAGTCGCCATACCTGAGCCCTTGCTGAAGAAGGTCTCCGAAATGGACCCGGCGAGCCCACCCCCGCGGCAGCCTACTCGATCCGGAGGATCCGATAGAACCCCTGTGCCGCGCCCGGCTGGAGCGGCACGCAGACGCTCGTCACAGGGCCGGTAGCCGCGATGGGCGCTCCCGCTTGCTTCGGCTCGTCCGTCGCTCCGGGCCACGCCCACGGGATAGCTTGCCACGGCTCCGTCCCCACCAACGCCGGCTTCCATTGCACGGCGAAGACTCCGTTGGAAACCGCCTCGAAGCCGATCCTCAGCCACGCCCCGTCCGCCTCCAGCCGCTGTCCGGCGATGGCCAGACGGTTGGTGTCGGGCCGCGTGCCGGCCCCACACTCCTGCCAAGCCGCGAAACCGTCGCGGTCCGCGTCCGACACGTCGCCGTCCCAACCCGTCAGCCCATACTGCGTCAACCACGAGACCGGCGTGCCCGTGCCGGTCTGGTCGTGCCTCCAGGAGAGGGCCGGGTCGCCGGTCAGGCAGAAGCTCTGCAGCCGCTCGGGCGCGATCGCGGCAGGAAAGAGGTTGAACTCGGTCGGCGGCGGCACGAAGACGGCCAGGCGCCGCAGCGCCACGCACACGGCGTCGCCGAGCCGGAGCACGCCGTTCGTTGCGCTGGCCTCTCCCAGAAAGCGGGCAAGCGTCTGCCCCTCTCCCTCCGCACCGCCCGCTCCGTCCGCCACGTATCCGGTCGACGCGAAGGCGGCCGCGAACCCCGAGCCGGCCAGGAAGACCCCAAACGGCGCCAGGCTGGCGGACGCCGCCGTCGCCGACGGCGACTGCCACCGGTTGACATGGCACCCGATCAGCACCGCGATCGGAGTCCTCGGCCAGGCGGTGACAAGAAGAGAGCTGTTCCTCACGAGCGGGTAAAACGCGTTCCCGCCCAGAACCTGCGTGCTGCTGTGCCCGATGAACCAGAAGACGCCATCCCCCACCTGTAGATCCGGCTCCAGCTCCGACAGCCAGACCGCCTGCAGGGCAGACGCGCTGGTAGGCGGATAGAACGTCCGCGCGGACCTCCCAGCCCTGGCCAGCGTGAGCGCCAACGTGTCGCCGCCAGCCATGAAGCTCCAGTCGGCGGCGACCGCGGCGCGCTGCTTCCACGACGCCGCCGCCTCGTAGCCAAACGTCTTGCTGACGGCCACAGCCAACTCCTGCGTCCAAGCCGTCGGCAGGCGGCCCACCGACACTTCCGGCGCCGCATCGCCAGACACGTCTCCGAAGGCTTGATCGACGGCTACGACCATGGCCTCTCCCGAATCGAAGCGCTGGCTCGCAACCAGCGGGGGAATCAGGCAGGCGTTGTAATCGGTCACACACGCCCGCTCGTGCTTGAAATCAAAAGACCCGGAACCGGCCAGCAGCAGATACCGCAGCCGGACACCGGGGCCGGACTGACGCGCCGCACAGAAATCGCGAATCGCCTGGGGATCCGCCAGCCCCTGGCTGAAGCGGTTGTAGAGCGCTTCGACATCCATGATCGCCGTCCTCAGGCCCTGGCGGGCTCTGAACTCCACAAGCGGTTTGACGGCTTCGCGAAAGCCCCCCACCCAGCCTTCCGGCGGAATCAGAGCCACGTAGTCGGCGTCGCCGTCTGCCGCATACCCGTCCCCGTCGCAGACGCCCCGCACCGACGGTAACAGCACGCCGCCCGGATGCACAAACGCAGCGTAGCGCCGGTCGCTTCCGCCGCACGGGAATGCGACGCGCCAGGCCGCCTCGCTCGGCTCCCAAGCGGCCTCGGCCGCTGTCACCACCTCCGGGCGCTCCGGGTTCGTCGCATCCCAGACCGCGATGGCGCCGGATGTGAAGCCGCGCGCGTCGGCCTGTCCTTCCGCCCCGCCCGTACAGAGCAGCGCATCGTTTCGCGCACGGTACAACCGCGGATACGTGACAGACAGCCGGCCCCAGAAGAACCGTGCCGCCGTGCCCGAAGACGCGAGGTTCTCGACCTTCACGACAACCGACCCGCCGGTTGCGGTTACGCCTGAAAACGGATAGGCAAAGGTCAGGCATTGCTCGCCGGACCATGCCGGGCTGCCGACAGTCGTGCCGTTCACCGAGACGCGCGCGACGTGTTCGTCGCCGCCCAGCTCGCACGCGGAAAGCAGGAGAACCGTGACTTGGCCTGTCACCGCGCCGCCGCAGACGTCAGGCACCGACGCCGTCACGCTGAACGCTTTGCCTGCGGTGAGCAGCTTGAACGCAAGATAAGACGGCACATTCGTCAGCGTGCCCAGAGTCAGATACGACGCATCGTTGGTTCCCTGCACGGTCGCAGTATCGCAGAACCACTCGTTTGTCCCAAGGGAGCCGGCTGGCGCCTCCCCTTTCGACCCCACCGCCACGCCCGCCCCCGGCTGTATCCAATAGACATTCTCAGGGGCCAGACGCGAGGACGAGGAAGTCCCGAAGAAATACAAACTGCCGCTGTCCGCGGCCCAGGCGACCGGCCGGCCTTGGCAGGAGAGCGCCAGGTTGGTCGCAGCCAAAGCGACAGCGACGTCCCCGGCCGAAAGCCCCATCGCGGTGGCGATCTCGTCGGCCGAAACGCCGTAGACCCCTTCGGCCCGGACACCCAGCCGCACACGGTCAGCCGGCACCGCGCGCGTCCAAGGCCTGACGCGGGCGCCGGCGCCGACCCATGCGGCGGACGCAGAGGCGGACGGCGTCTGAGCCGACGTAGACGGCGTACGGGAGAGACCCGCAACCGGCTCGCGGCGTGGAACCCCCTTCCAGGTGGCCAAGCAGACCTCCCGGCCTGTCCGGCCGATGCCGTGCAACTCGTATTCCGTCCAGCAGCCGCCAGCCGCCTGCGGGTCGGCGCTGGCATAGCAGGTGCCCGCGCCCTCCGCGTCCACGCGGGGCACACCGACCGGCACGCGAACGTCCGAGCCGCCACACCGGAATACGCGGTAGCCGGCGATGTCCTCCTCCGCCGTCGCACGCCACCGCAGGCCGACCGCGCCGTCCACCTGCTCCACCGCTTCGAACGACACGTCCCCGGCGTACGGCACGCACAGCAGCGGTCCGCTGGCGGCCGCCGCCGGAGCGGCCGCTACGAGCGCCGCTAGAAAAAGCCAGTCGGCTCTCATGGATGACTTGCTCTTGCCCCCATTCCTGCGAAACCGAGCCCGCCCCCGGAGGTCCCAGAACCGATCAAAGGCCCAGCCGTTTCCGACGCCGCGCCATCAAGACGGCGGCTCCGCAGGCGAGCAGCGCCACAGCCCCCGGCTCGGGTATGGGGTAGACACTGAGGAAGGTGTACAGGCGGTCGATGCCATCGAAGCCGGCCATCCCCGCCGAGGGGTTGACGTCGGTGCTGGCCGGCTCACCTGCCAGCGTCTGGCTCAGCGCCAACACAAAATCCATTCGCGCGGCGGGTATCCCGGACTGGTCGGCGGGGGACGATCCCGCGCCGACATCGTTGTCGTAAAAGATGATCGTGTTGTTGCCGTAGAAACGGACAAGGCCGGCCAGCTCATGGGTGTCCGCCGTGTAGATTTCGTAGTCGCCCTGCACCGAAAAAGTAAACGGCGTCTGATACACCAGCGCGGACAGGGCGCCCCCTGACGGATCAGCGCCAACAGCGCCGTCGAACTCCCACGTGTTGTCATCGCTGTCCACCCATGTCCCGTTTCCGTATTCATCAATGACGACGTTTTCCAAAGCGCCGGCATGGGCGATCAGCCCCGCACAGACAACGGCACAGCTCGCTAGGTTACGTAAGCTACTTGCGTTCATTTCGTTCCCTCTCATTGGGCGACCTCTCCCTGCATGACGACCTTGAAGAACCTCGTTCGGCTCGACGGAGCGTCTTCAATGTCCAGACAGGTCTCCTCCTCCAGCGCCGTCAGCGTTCTCAGCCACGTCCACGTGCCGCCCACCAGCCGCTCCGAGCTGTACACCTCATAGGTGCGCCCGGGGAGACTGTGCCAGCGCAGGCGCAACCCGGCGCGCTGCATCATCTCCAGCCGCATTGCGAACGCCGCGACAGGAACGTCAAACAGATCGTACAGGTAGCCGACCTCGTCCTCGACCCGGAAGTAGTAGTGCCCACCGACCTCCAGCCCCGGCGCGCTGAACGAGTAGACGTTACTGCCGTACCCTTTCGCGGGCACGCTCCCCAGCACCTCCCAAACGCCGTTGCGCCAGACGGACACGGTGATCATGCCGTCGCCCGCCTCATTCGCGGTGGCGAACTCGACATGTACGCCGTCGCCCGCAGCGTAGGCGCGTATCGCCACCGACTCGGACAGTGGCCGGGGCGGCTTGACAAAGCCCGCGTTGATCGGCTCCGTGGGGAACAGGACGCCTTGGCCTGGCGCGACAGTCGTGCTCACGGCAATGTATCCGTCTCCGTCGACGGCCGCGCGGTTCCGCTCCGGATCGGTCGCGGCGTCCCCGCTTAGGGGCACGGCCTCGAGCAGATTCGTGCTGCCGTCGAAGCGGACCGTGTAGGCGCCCGCCTCGAGCCTAGTGAACGCGTAGCGGCCGCTCCCGTCCGCCGCCGTCACGGTGGACGCGACCTGCACGCCCGCGCGCCAGAGCGTCACCGTCATGTTCGCGACCGGGTAGTCGACATACGTCGTGCGCACCAGGTTCGTGTTCAAATCCTGGAACACGTAGCCGTAGATCAGCGCGCCCACGTAGAGGCCGGCGTCGCGGGACTGGTCGTTCGCGCCGGATAAGAGGTCGAACGGCGCCGTCAGCCCGGCGGCGTCCGCGTCGCTGTCTCCCAGATCGTTGGTCTCCGCCGCGTCGCGCACCGTGAAGACGTACTGCGTCGGCGCGACGACGTGGATCAGATACGTCGCCGGCAGCAGATTGGTAAAGAGGTACGTGCCGCTCACGTCCGTCACCGCCGTCGCCAGCACGTTGCTGGCGGCGCTCAGAAGCCGGACGGTTACATTGGTCAAGCCTGGCTCGCCCACGTCCTGCACGCCGTTGCCGTTCAGGTCGTCCCAGACGAGGTCGCCGACCCTGGCGTAGCCCGTGTCGTAGAAGTCGTTACCTGTGTTCGGCGTGCCATTCACGACCGTCACGGCGATGAGATTATCGCTCCCACCGTCTCGGTCGGTGGTGCTGAAGTACCCCGCGAGGTCAACCTCCCTGACGGTGTAGGTGCCGGGCAATACATTCGTGAAGACGTACCCGCCGTCCGCGGCCGTCACCGTGGTCGCAAGCACGTTGTCGCCGGAGTCGAGAAGCTGAACCGTCACGCCGGCGATGCCGTTGGTGTCGCCGGCATTGACCACGCCGTTGCCGTTGACGTCCACACGCACCACGCCGCTCACCGTCGTCGGGAAGATGTAGCCGAAGTCGATCGCGTCATCGGCCTGACCCTCGGCCAGCTCCACGTCGGCTCGGCCCAGCGGCGCGCCGTCGAAGTCGCAGGTCGCCTGCGCGCCCGCGGGCAGCGTGTTGGTGTCCACCGCGACCACGAAACTGCCCGCCGGGAACCCGCCGATGCCGTAGTGCCCGCCGGCGTCCGTCACGCCGTCCGGCTCGCCCGCATTCCACACGCCGTTGCTGTTGAGATCCACGTACACGCGCACGCCAACCAAGGGTGGCTCGCCCGCATCCCGCGTGCCGTCGAGATTAAGATCCGCCCAGACCGTGTCGCTCACCGCGCCGAAGTTCCAGCGGTAGTCCTCCGTCTCGCCGTCGTCGGCCAGTCCGGAGAAGGCCAGTTCCGGCACCGTCGGCGCCTCGGGAAGCAGCCTGAAGCGCGCGTAGAGCGCGGTCGCGTTCGTCGCAGAGATCGAGCCGGCTGGCACGCTGACAGGCAGCGTGTAGACGCCCGACCCGCTGCCTCCGTTCGTCACAACGGCATCGTTGTACACGAGCTCGCCCGCATCAAGGAAGTTGCCGTTGCCGTTAAAGTCGACGTAGCCCACCAGCCAGCCGCTGCCCGTGCCCACAGTGACCTGCAGCGTGGCGCCGCCGGAGCCCTCCTGCCAGAAGCCCGTGGTCGTGACGCCGTCGTCGCCCGTATCGAGCGAAGCCGCCGCAGAGGGCTTCCCGTCCGTCTCGGTCGTCACCGTCGCGCCCAGCGTGAGACCGGGTGTCGGCAGCACCCGGTTCTGCGCGCCGCCGTCTGCCTGTAGCGTGCCATAGCTAGCCGGCAGATCGCCGAAGTCGTACAGCCACGTGTCGCGGAACGCGAAATCGATGTTGGCCGTCGAAGCGGCAACCGCGACCACCTGATAAGCGGAGCTCACTTCGCCCACCGAATTGGTCGTGGGGACGACGGACAGCGCGGACGTTGATCCGTTGGTGGTGGTCAGCGCGAGGTGCTCCATGGGCGCCGAGAGCGAGACGAGGTAACGGTTCGTGCCGGGGCCGATGCCGTTCGGCAGGCCCGTGAACTGATAGTCGCCGTTGGCGTCAGTCAGCGTGCTGCCGAACTGAACCGTCTCGCCCGAATCGACCACACCGTTGCCGTCGACGTCGTTCCAAATGTACAGGTAGACCCGCTGCCCGGGGAAGGCCATTTCGTCGGCCGCCACGCCGGAGGCTCCGCTGCCCAGCACGCCGTCCTGCGGCGCTCCGTCGAGTCCAACCGTGCCGCTCAGGCTGTTGTCGCCCGCGTACTGGTACCCGAAGTTGATGCTCAGGTCGAAATCGGCGCGGGCGACGCCGTTGACGGCCACGATATGCCCGTTCGTGATCGCGATGGCGTTGACACGGCTGGCCGTGTTTGTGCCGTCCGGGTCGTAGGTCGCGCGCAGCCCAACGGGGAAGTTCACGTCATTGGTCAAGGCCTGCACCGTATAGACGCCGTCCGCCAGTCCGCTGAAGCTGTAGTAGCCGTCGACGTCCGTCCTGTTGGTCACCACCGTCGCGCCGCCGCTGAGCACCAGCCCGACGTCCGCGATACCGATCTCGTTCGCCTCGCGCACGCCGCTACCGTTGCCGTCGATCCACACCGTCTCGCCGATCACGCCCGGCGGCTGGAACCCGAAGTCCGCGCCCATGAAGGCTGTGCCGGGCTGGACCTCGATCCCGTACTGGCTGTACAGGCTCTGCAGCGCCGAGTTCGTGAGCGGCTGCCCGTCTAGCGCAGGCGCGGCGGTCAGGTGCGTTCGCGCCAGCGGCGGGCTGTTGTTCGTGTCCACTACAACGACGTACAGGCCCTGCGGAAGGGCCGTGAACAAGTAACTGCCGTTCGCGACGGTCGTGCGCGTCTCGAACAAGGCGTCGCCGCCGTCATACGCGCCGTCGCCGTTGACGTCGCGGTACAGGTTCACCGTGACGTTCGAGATGCCGCCCTCATTCCAGTCCTGCGAGCCGCTCGCGTTGTTGTCAAAATAGATGGTGTCGCCGATCGCGCCCAGGGATGCGAACCCGAAGTCCGCTGTCAGAACGCTGGCGCCGCCCTGCAAGAGCACGACCTGGTTCGTCGCCGTTGTCGGAACGAAAGCCTTGTTGAAGGCGTCCTTCGGCAGGCTCGGGCTGGCCGTGTCAACCACCACCTGATACCGGCCGTCCGGCAGATTCGCGAACAGGTACTGGCCGCTCGCCGCCGTGTTCGTAGTGGCCAGCAAGACGTACGTGCCGTCGTTGTTCATGTCCGCGTACAGCCGGACCGCCACATTGGTGATGCCCGTCTCCTGCGGACCGCTCTGCACGCCGTCGGCGTTCAGGTCGCGCCAGACCGTGTCGCCGATCATCCCGAACCCGTGAGGCTGGTAGCCGAAGTCCTGATCCAGCCTGTTGGCGGTGGTGATCGTCACTAGGCTCCGCCCGTCTTTGGCCGCAAACGGGTCCGCCGTGACCGTGTAGAGCGACGGCAGATTCGTGGACGCCCCGTCCACTACCACCAGATAGCTCGCGGGCGGGAGATCCAGGAAGTGATAATGCCCCAGCAAGTCCGTGCCCGCCGTCGCCATCAACACGTCCGCGCCCGCGTCGATCACCCCGTTGCTGTTGCTGTCCCAGTACAGCAGGACCGGCACGTTAGGAATGCCTTCATCGCCGGCGTTTTGCACGCCGTCTCCGTTCCAGTCGTAGTAGAGCGTGTCGCCGATCGCGTACGGCCCCGTCTGATAGTAGCTGAAATCCACGTGAGCGCTGTCGCCCGATACGACGACCACAGCCACGCTGCTCGCCGAATTCGTGCCGTCCGTGTCAAAGGTCTGCGTCCACGTGGTGCCGCCGGACAGCGGGCCGGTGTTGGTCGAGACCACGACGTAGTAGGCGCCCGTGTAGTTGCCGGTGAAATTAAAGTAGCCGGTCGCGTCGGTCCGGTTCGTGGCCACGGGCGCCGAGGGGCTTCCCACCCGGTAGAGGTACACGGTCACGTTCGTGAGCCCGTTCTCGCCCGCGTCTGCCGCGGGCGTACCGCTGCGGTTCAGGTCGTTCCAGACGCGGCCGTCGATCGTGGCGCCGTCCCAAAAATAGCCGAAGTCAGCCGACAGGTGCTTATCCGCGCCGCCGGACGATGTCGGGATCATGTCGGTGACGTAGGTGACGCTGTTCGGCGAGTTCGTCCCGTTCATCTCGGTGTAGGTGTTGGTAACCCCCGCACCGCGGTTCGGCAGCGACGACGTCAGCACCGCCACCACGTAACGGCCGGTGCTGGCGAGCCCCGTGAAGAGGTAGTACCCATTACGGTCGGTCGTGTTGGTGAGCGACACCCCGATGCCCGCGCCGGCGTCCACGCCGGCGGGCGGCGTCAGCACCACCTTCACGTTGGACATGCCGGACTCGCCGTTCGTCAGGCCGTCGCGATTCTGGTCGCGCCACACGAAGTCGCCGATCACGCCGGTCGGCAGGAGGTTCGTGACCGCTTGGTCATAGGCCTGATTCGACGGCCGGCCGTTTGAGAAGAAGGCGTTGGTCACGGCGGCGCTGTTCGTGACGACCGCGGCGGCGTTGTTGGGCGGCTCGATTCCCCTGAAGGTGACCGTCACCGTCTTTCCGCCTCCCGGATAGAGCGGGCCCACGTTATTCCAGAAGAGTGTCCCCGTGGCCCCATTCGTCGCCACGCTGGCCGGCGTTTCTGAGGCCGAGACGAACTGCAGCAGCCGCGTGTCGAACGTGTCCGTGAGCGGCACCGGGTTAAGCGTGGTGGAGCCCACGCCCGCGCCGCTCGTCTGGTCGCTGGTGACCTGAAGGCCGACCGCGTCTAGCAGGATGATGCCCTTGTTGCCGCCCGTGGAGTGTGACAACACTTCGACGCAGTACTTGTTTGTTGTGATGTCGGCCCAGTTCCAAGCCGCGCTTCTCGTGACATCGGCAGCCACGAAGCCGTTTGTGAGGGATGACACCGCATAGGTTACCGACGTGATAGCCGCGTTATTGGCATGGTTGACCAGACTCAGCCGAAACGTATCACCCGCATTGTACGACCCGCCGGCCAGATAGACAGACGCGACGATTTTGACGTTCGTGATGCTCCCGGCATGCAGCCCGAGCGCAAAGCCGTGAACGTTCAGGTCTTCGTCCAAATTGTTCAACTGGCCGGTTGCGCACAATCCGTCCGCTGCGGACAGCGCGCTGCCCGGCGAGAGCCACGCGCTGTTGCCCGTTCCGGAGTGAGCGGCGTCAACCTGGCCCGCCCAAACCATGTACTGGGCGGGCGCGCCGACGCCCGTACCATCGCCCTGCAGATTGTTCGTAACCGCCAGCGTGTACGACACCAGCCGCGACTCGTAGACCGGCCCCGCCACTGTCGGCGACTTGATCAGGGTCAGCGCCGGAGCGAAGCCGAAATCGGCGGTGAGCACGCTGACCGGATTGGCGTTCGTGCGCGCGGCGTCAAGTCCGAGTGAATAGACGCTCGGCGTCGTGATCGTGTAGCCGACCGGCAAGTCCGAGTCCGACGCGTTGACGGCCACCAGATAGGCGCCGTCAACCAGATCGGTAAACAGGTAGCCACCGCTGGCCGACGAGTTGGTCGATGCGATGTACAGGTCGCCCGCGTCCACCGTGCCGTTGGTGTTGGCATCGTAGTAGAGCCCCACCGAAACGTGGAAGAGCCCGGGCTCGGCTCCGTCCTGAACCTGGTTCCCCAGCATGCCGCCGCCGCTGCCGTTGTCCGCATACACCTGGTCGCCGAGCTGGTTGTTGCCTCTGATCCGCGTACTGGCCGTGGCCGTGGCGAACGGCTCAGTGTTGCCCATGCTGAGCCCGCCCGTGTTCACGACCAGCGGCGCCTGCCTGTAGGGGCTGTCCACTTGAACGGAAAAACGAACCGTGCCTGTCTGCCCCGGAGGCAGCGTGACCGTCAGCCACCATTGGATATCCGTCACGGCGTCAGCCAACACAGGCTCCGAGGTCAGCCACCCGGCGGCGTTGTTCGTCGAGTACAGAATCGTGTAGTCGCCCATGCCGGCTGGCGGCGCATTGCTGACGGAAGCCGAACCCGCCACGTAGCGGGTGCCGGCGGGCACGTGGTCTTGGATCACCAGCGGAACGCCTTGCTCGGGATTTCCGACGCTCACCGCGCCGTTGTTCGTGAACGTGATCAGATATGGGATCGCCTCCCCCGGCGACACCACGTCGACGCCCGCGCGCTTGGTCAAGGCGGCCGAAGGCGCTGGCGCGCTGACGAGATCCGTCCCCAAAAGCGCGCCGTAGTCGCTGTTGAACTTCTCGTTGTTGGAGCCGGAAGCCGCCTCTTGGTAGGGCGTCAGCTGGCTCGAACTGGCCGCCCTCAAGGGCACGAACTGATACCTCACGAAGCCGACGACGCTGTTGTTGTCCGGAAGATTCTTGAAGTAGAGCTGGTCCGTCGCAATGACAGCCTGCTCGCCGCCTCCGATCAGCCCGACCACCAGCAGCACATCGGTCTTCACGAGCCGGAAGGACCCGGCGTCGAAGAGCGCCGGATCGCCCACCGGCTGCAGCCAAACGTCCTGATCAGGAACCAGGTCGCCGTCGGCGTCGTAACCCGCGCCGACATTGCCCAGTTGATACCACACCCCTTCGATCCGTATCTCGGAGCCGACCGAGCCGTCCGCCGCGATGTTCGTCCACGCCGGCGTGTAGGCCGCAAGCAGGTCTTGGTACGCTTGCGGCACCTGGTTCGCGGTGTTCGGCAGGATCTTATTGGCCGAGGCCGAGATCTCATTCCGCATCGTAGCCGTGCTGGTCTGGTTGGCCCGAAGTGCGGACGCGCCCGTTCCGGCGGTAACCCAGATGTCGTAATTCAGCCAGAGGTCGTCGGACGGGTTCGGGCCCGAGCCGAAAACCGGAAGGCGGCCGGCATCGAGAAGCGGGTAGCTGACCAGCCAGTAGACGGTCACCGACTGGCCCGCCTTGACAACTCCCATGTAGCGGATCGCATCGCCCTGTCCCATGCTGCCGCCCTCGTGCGCCAGTGCGAATTGGCCGCCCGCCAGCGGCCCCGTCAGTCCGGGGTGTTTACGGCTGGGATAGACGCCCGGCGTGCTGTTGGTGCCGCCCCCGTAATTCCCGATGTAGGCGAAGACATTGGCCAGATCCGTGGTGCCGTCATTCCAGATCTTGGCCGAGAGGTAGGCGGAGCGGGGACTCTTCGACGCCGGCGTGCCGACGTTCGAGTCCACAACGAAGTTCGGCGCCGCGATCACTTCAATGCGTAGGGCGCCGCTGGGGTTTGCCGCCAAGCCCCGCTCAGGCGCCACGCCTGCCATCAGTATCGCCAAGATCCCGCACGCCCCGAATACATTCATCGAACACCTCGCCGTTAGACTGGCTTCAGCCCAGTCACTCATAAGCCAAGCCGCAGCCACAACTGATCGTCCGCCACCGCGCCCCGCCGCATACATTAGCCCGTCCCCGTCCTTGAGCGCATGCCAGACTTACAGTCCCTCACCGCCAACTACCTACTAAAATTTCGCATATTATGCTTAATACATGTGGTGACCGTCCATACGTCCTTGGTTGTATGCGCTTCCCCGGAACCACCCCCCGTGCTATATTGATGATGTATGTTTTGTACGAGCACGACCCTTGCCTGGCTGAACGTAACGGTACCCGAATCGATCGGGTACGGAACGGTCTTGCATTTCGCCATCGCTGTCGCCGTGGTCCTGCACCTGCTCCGCAAACCGCACGACGCCCGGACCTCGCTGCTCTGGATCGTCTTCACATTCGCCGTCCCCGTCGTCGGCCCGCTCGCCTATCTGCTTTTCGGCATCAACACCATTCCAAACAAGGGCTGGCAGAAGCAATACTCCGACAGCACGTTCCAGAAGCAACAACAGTTGAAGTCCCAGACGACTCACCCACTCGCCGAAATGCAAGCCGAGAGGAATGCGCTCCGCATCACGGCTGACCAGACCAGCCTGTTCCACCTCGACCGTATCCTCGACCACCTGTCGCCCAGCCACCCCCTGCTCGGCGGCAACCAAATCCAGATACTCGAGCCGGCCGAGATCGCGCTCGAGGAGATGTTGCTCGCCGTCCGGAGCGCGCAGAAACACATTCACCTCACGACCTACATCTTCAACGACGACGCCATCGGCCGGCGGCTGATGGATCTTCTCGTCGAACGCGCCCAAGCCGGCGTGGAGGTGCGCGTGCTGTACGACGCGTTCGGCTCCGCCGGCGCCAACTTGCGCCTCTTCTTCTGGCGGCGCCGCCACGTCCCCAACCTACGCATCATCGGCTTCTCGCAGGCCAACGTGCTGAAGCGCAAATTCCAGCTCAACCTGCGCAACCACCGCAAGATCCTCGTCGTTGACGGCAGCGTCGCCTTCATCGGCGGCGTCAACTTCCTCGACGACTATCTGCCGCGCGACGGCAAGCCCGGCACGATCGATTACCACTTCAGGCTGCAAGGCCCGTCCGTGCTCGAGCTCCAATACACGTTCCTGCGCGACTGGTACTACATGACCGACGACCCCGCCGAGGCGCTTCTGGCCAGCACCTTTTTCCCGGTTCCCGAGCAAACCGGAAGCTATGCCGTCCGCCTCCAAAACAGCGGCCCGACGCGCGACGAGACCGGAGCGGCGCTCGACACGTACTTCGCCGCGATCAACCTGGCCCAGCGGCAGATCCTGATCGTCACGCCCTACTTCGTGCCGCCCGAATCCCTGATCCTCGCCCTGCGCCAGGCCGCCTATCGCGGCGTGGACGTCAAAGTGCTCGTCCCGTCCGTGAACAACCACCCCACACTCCGGCTGGCCTCGCATGCGCTCTACGCACCGCTGCTCACCGCCGGCGTGCGCATCTTCGAGCGACGCCCGCCCTTCATACATGCCAAGGCCGCCATTATCGACGACGCCGTATCGATCATCGGCAGCGTGAACATCGACTCCCGCAGCCTGCACCTCAACTACGAGACCAACCTCGTGGTGTTCGACACCGACTTCGCCGCGCGCCTCCTGTCCACCATTCAGGACGACCTCGCGCACGCCGACGAAATCTCCTACGACGACTGGCGCAACCGACCCGCCCTGCACCAGCTCGCCGAGAACTTCTTCAACCTCTTCCACCCCATCGCGTGAGGCAAGAGGTCGGAGACCGACCGTGCAATCCCGAAAGATCGCAGGTCACCGTGTTCCAAACCAAAGGATAGTCCACTCCAAAGTAGTGGTGAATCGTAATCGGTTGGTGACTGGGGGGGCGAACACCCGGTCAACCGGGCTTGCGAAGCCTGTAGCTCCGCCGCTGCGTCGGCGGAGAGGATGCGGAAGCCCTGCCGACGTGCGTGCGAAGCCCCCACCATACGTCGCCCGCTCAGCGTGCTCTTCCGGCGACACAGCGCTCTTCCGGCGACACAGCGCCGGAACTACAGCACGCCCTTCCGGCAACTCAGCGTACCCGTTTCGGAGGTGTGTGCAGATGAATCCGCATTTCTCGCATTCGAATACCACCCCTGACACCAACCGATTACGTCCGTTTACAGTTCGCTTCACCAGCTTGCTTCACTCGCATGCAGCATATGGCGGATCTACCGTTACTCAGGCGAATGCCGCCAGGTTCTACACAAGCCCAACCGCTACGGCACCAGCCGCGTCCGGTAGAACCGGCGCGGAAACACCGACAGGTCGGCCTCGAGGTAACTGGCCGCGCCACCTTCCACCGTGTTGGTGCCAAGCACAACCCAATGTACCAGGTTCGTCGACGCCTCGAAGACGTAGCGCCGGGCCTCGATGCCCTGGAACCAGACGCGCAGCCCGCCGCCGCCCTCCTGCGTCAACGCGAGGAAGCTGCCGCCGGACCAGACCGTGACCACCCCGTCGGCCTCCGCGAGCGGCTGCACGCGACGGCCGCCGACCTGCGCCACGATGGCGCCGGACAGCGCCACCGGCACGTCGCCGTCCGGCGCGTTGGTGGGCACGCTGAAACTCACCCACACCACCGCGCCGGGGCTAAGCGGGGCGTTGGTCGGCGAGTAGACGAGCACCCGCCGCAGGCCGGCGCCGAGCGGCTCCTGATCCACGACATGGCCCGACAGACCCGCGCCGGGCGCGAGGCCCGCCCAGCCCACGGCGGAGGGGTTGTACGTGATGTCGAACTGCGCCCCGACCGCGCCGGACGCGCCCGCGCAGGTCACCGGCACGCTCACGGCCGTGCCCGGCGGCGCGACCGCCTCGCCGACCCGCAGCTCCGCCGCGCGGGCCGCAACGCAGGCGAGCGCCAGTGCCGCGAGGGTCGCGAACGTGCGGCGTCTTCCAGCCTTCATGAGCGTCGTGTCTTGTACGTTGTTGGACATAAGCTGTGGCCATTCCGGAGTAACTGGGAGCGGGGACACTCCTGTCCCCGTCTGGGAGGCGGGACACTCCTGTCCCGCAGCAAGGACAAGAGTGTCCTTGCTCCCAATGAAAACCGAGGACAGGAGTGTCCTCGCTCCTGACAGGTGCACCTAATCGCCGGTGTGTCCGATTGATTCTGTTGGCTGTTAATCATGAAAATCATTTCAATACTAACAAGCCTCACCGCGTCCAGGCGTTGACCTGCACCTGCACGTTCACCGGCACCGTCACCGGCACCGTCACCGAGGCCGGGTTGACCGTGGTGTTGTCAATCTGGGCGTCGCACACTCTGTTGGTGCCGCTGTCCGGCGTCAGCACCACGCGGATCGGCACTACCCCGCCGAAGTCGCGGGCCTGCACGGTCACCGTCTGGTTCGGCGAAGAACCTTGCGGCAGATAGAAGAAGACTGGCGAACTCGCACCGGCCGTGATGTTAGTTCCGGCGACTTGGGTGATGTCCAGGCGCGGCTCCGGAGAGAGGAACGTCACCATGTTGGCACCGACAGACAAGGCGGACGAATCCGGCAAGCAACTCAAATTTGAAATGCGCCGATGCATACCATCGATACGAATACGCCCAGACCCGGCTCGGTTACCGTAATCTTGCTGTCGTCCACCTTGAACATTCAGTTGGCCAACTCCTTCAATTATTGGTGCCAAGAGGCGTATGGCCCCCCCGCTGCCCATATTTTCCAGATCGTATGAGGATCCATTAATGCCAGACGTACCGGCACCTCCTTCTGCGGCAATTGCTCCATTCAAACAAATGCGTACATTTGATGCTAATACGATACCGCCGCCACCGCCGCTACCCCCACATTGGTAAGCTCCGTAGCCGCCGCCACCGCCAGAGCCGCCGACCATCGGAACCAAAAGCGGGCTGCCATAAATCGACCCGTGCCCACCATCAACGTTGATTGTCCTGTATGCGCCTGATCCTCCAGCGTATAGCCCCCCCCACCCGCCCCCAGGACCGCAACCAGGCCCTGAAGCCCCACTCCCCAAGCCCGGCTTGCCGCCCGCAAAGCCTCCGGGCCCGCCGGCTCCGGCCGCAACAGGTGTGCCATTTGTGCCACATATGTTGATTATCCCGTTGATCAGTACATCGCCCGTTGCCAACAGATACACAGGCGTATTGAGGGTGTTGGGTGTGAAGCGGAGCGTCGCGTTCGACGCGATGTTAATCGTCGTGCAATGGAACTTGCCGTCCAGCGGCAGCGGCAGCGTGGTGTTGGTGGTGATGGTCATCGCACCGTAACTACCGGTACTACCCGAGTTGAAGGTGAATTGCGCTTGAACGGAGCTGGCGGCGAGACCGCCGAACGAGCAGGCGAGGAGTGTGGCTCTCAGTGTTTTCATGGTTGGCCTATGGGTTGTGTGTTTCAAGTTCAAGGTTGAGGCGCGTGCGGTGCCCCGGTCACGGGCACCGGGACGGAGCCCGGCCCTCCCGCTGTAGTCCGGCGGCTCGGCACAGCCTCGCCCCCCAGTCCTGCGGACAAGACGGGCGCTCTGGGGGGCGAACCTGCGGTGAGCCGTATGCGGGACAGGCGCAACACGGCTCGGCACAGCCTCGCCCCCCAGCGCGACGGGAGCCCTCGCATCGTAGACGCGGCGCCCCCGCCGCGCCCGCGAAGCGACGGGGCGTCGCTTCCACCTGCGAAAGGAGCCGTAACGGCCTTCCTCGCGCGGAGGGACGGCCTCCGTGCCGTCCGCAAGGTCAAATCCTGTCCCTCGCTTGTCCTTTTCATGGCGTTCCGATCTGGATGCGTACCGGCGGCATTGCGATGACCGTGTTCGTGCCCAGCCCTCCAACGCCCTCGTGCGCCGGCAGCAGGAAGGACGCGGGCGGCATCGCGACGACTGTGTTCGTGCCCAGCCCGCACGCGCCCTCGTGCGCCGGCAGCAGGAAGGACGCGGGCGGCATCGCGACGACCGTGTTCGTGCCCAGCCCGCCCGCGCCCTCGTGCGCCGGCAGCAGGAAGGACACGGGCAATAAGGACACAGCCATAACAGGAGGTTTGGAAAGTGGATCCGCTGGATTGCTTCCCGAAGTCACTTCCACCTCATCTATACACCCGTCGCCGTCGGTGTCAGAACACATCGGGTCGAGTCCCAGCGCGAGTTCTTGCCCATTGGAGAGTCCGTCACCATCGTAGTCGCGCTCGGCGTCGGCAACCCCGTCGCCGACGGAGTTGGTCGAAGTCGGATTCAAGCCCAGCAGCGGTTCCAACACGTCGGCGATCCCGTCGCCATCGGTATCCGCAGCCCGCGACAGTGACCTCCGGCAGAGGATCGCGTCGGCAAGCGCCCGCACGTCGTTGGTGTTCACGGCGTGATCGTCGTTCACATCGGCGTAGACGGCAACCTGCGGCAGGAGGCTGTTGGTGTCGCGCAGATAGCCGACGAGCAGCGACAGGTCCAGCACGGTCGGCACGTTGTCCCTGTCGAGGTCGCCCAAGAGGGAGGGAATCGCGGGCGCGTACCATTCGAACGCGACCTCGTCCACCCAGCCCGCGTCCTGCCCGGCGCTCACGCTGTAGTCCTTGCTGTAGGTCCAGCGCAGCGTGTTGGTTCCAACCCCCAGCCAACAACGCAATTCCTGCCAATCCGCCTCGCCGGACACCGCTTCCTGCTCGACATCGTTGACGGCGAAGGTCAAGTAGTCGTACCCGGCCTCGGAGGAGACTTTCCGCCAGAAGGACAGGTAGCCCGGCCCCATCATGGCGGTTTGGAGCCATCCAGACCCGTATGCGTCGGCGGGGCCGCTGCGCGCTGCGTCCGCGCCGTCGTGCGTGACGTCCGCGAACCCGAGCCACGGCGCGCCGCCGGTGGCCCACGCGAGACCGGGCGCGTCCAGGGCTGCGGCCAGCGAGACGGAGGAGAACAGGGGGAAGACCGTGAGGCGGATCGAGCCCTGCTGGGCCGCGTAGCCGTCAACGGCGAGTTGGTACTGGGTGCCCGCAACCGCGTTGAAGCTGACTGAGCTGAAGTAATCCCAGCCTCCCGCGTCGTCGTTGGCCGCGACCGGCGTGAGCGTGGAAACCGAACCGCCCGTGTAGACGGCCAGCAGCGAGTCGAGGCCGCTGCCTGCCGTTGTCACACGAACCGGGCCGGAGGCGGGTGCGGTCCAAGACCACCAGACCGAACAGCCGTCGGGCCGGCCGGCGTGGACAGGCTCGCCCGCCTCTTTCGACGCGTACAGGTTCGAACCGGTCACCGTGACCGGGCTGTTGGTGGGCGCCATCGCGATGCGGTTGACAAAGGCGTCGTTCGGCGGCGGAAAGACCACCGGGTAGGCGAACGCGTTCGTCACGGCCGGCCGGCCCGAAGCGGATGCTTGCACGGTGAGTTGGACGACGGTCTGATTGGTCGGCACAGTGAAGGAAGCGGTGTACACGCCGTCACGCGCCTTGACGTCCGGCAGGCTGCCGCCGTCCAGCAGAGCGAGATTGGTGAATGCACCCCCAAGAGTTGCGGTAACGGATGCGTTGGTCACGGCGAGGAGGTCCGAGACGACGGCGTACAGGGTCGCCACACTTCCCGCGCGGAGGGTTTCGCCGTCGCGCGGGGTGACTTCGAGCCGCAGCGTGCCGCGCGGCGCGGCGGTCAGGGCGTTGGCAACGTTCAGGCGGCCGCCCGTCACCGTGCGGTTGGTCAGGCTGAGCGTGGGCACGGCGCCGTCTAGCAGGCGGCAGCGCAACTCGGTCAGCGTGGCCGCCGGGTAGCGGGCGAGCACAAGCGCGGCGGCGCCGACGACGTGCGGCGTGGCCATGCTGGTTCCGGAAATGGTGTTGTAGGCCGCATCCGAGCCCGTCCAGCACGAGAAGACCGACACGCCCGGCGCGCCGAGGTGGACCCGCTTCAAGCCATAGTTCGAGAAACTCGCGAGGGCGTCCGTGCGGTCGATCGCGGCCACGGAGACGATGTTGTGCAGGTCATGCGAGGCCGGGAAACTGGGCGCACTGTCGTTGTCCTGCCCCCGGTTGCCGGCCGCAGCCACGAAGAGCACGCCGCGGTCGCGCAAGTTGCGGATCGCCTCGTACTCGGTCTGGGAGTAGTAGGAACTCCCGTAGCTCGCGTTAATCACGCGGGCACCCTTGGCCAACGCGAACTGGAGACACTCGACCTCGTCGCTGAGGTAGCCGCTGCCCGACGCGTCCAAGAACTTGCACGCCATCAGGCGGACCTTCCAGGTGACGCCCACGTGCGGGTTGCCGTCGTTGGCGGCCGCTCCGATGGTGCCCGCCACGTGCGAGCCGTGGCCGTTGTCGTCCAGCGGGTCGCCGGCCGACGCGCTGTTGGTGGCGTAGAGCGTGTTGATGCCGTAGACGTCGTCGATGTAGCCGTCAGCGTCGTCGTCAAGGCCGTTGCCGGGGATCTCGCCGGGGTTGCGCCACACCTGGGCGGCCAGTTCCTGATGGGTGTAGCGGATGCCCGTGTCGACGATGGCCACGAGGACGTTGGTGGAGCCGGTCGTGAGATCCCACGCCGCCGCCGCGCCGATGTCTGCGCCAACCACGCCGTTGCTTTGCCCGAAATTGTAAAGCCCCCAGAGCGTGCCGTCGGCGTAGGCGGCGTCGGACGGCGCTAGGCAGCGGGTGCGGATATAGTCCGGCTCGACGTACTCGAAGAGGCCGGTGGCCCGCAGGGCCGCGATGCGCGAGAAAAGCTGCTTCGCACGATCGGCGGGCGCGAGGGCCAGCGCGGCCCGGGCCGCGCCCGGATCAGCGAGATCGAGCACGACCGCCGACGGGACGAGGCTGAACTGGCGGCGGACGCCCAAGCCCTGCTGCTGAAGGGCGGTCTGCTGGGTTGCGGTTTGCTGGGTGGCGTTTTTCTGGACTGCGGACTTCCCCATTCCCGGCGCGGCGTATTTGGCGATCAGGCGGGTGGGATGGAAGGGCTCCTTGTCAGCCGCACCTTTCGCCTGCTGGGCTTGGAGCGGCGCGGCGAGCAAAAGACTCGCGGCAACGCCTGGTCCGACAGCACTTCGTAAGAAAGCGGTCATAACACGCGCATCCCCACATGTACACCGAAACAGCCCTCACGGAAAATAAAGCTGTTCCAGCTTGTTCTGACACCCAGATTGGCACCTATTATGCGGGGGGCTGAAAAGAGTCAATCCTGATTTT
>CAYLUN010000055.1:0-35478 GCA_964386865.1 uncultured Lentisphaeraceae bacterium
CCGACGGGAGCGGCCTCGGCCGTGCCGACTCCCGCAAGGTGCAAGGCATTCGCCAGCGTGCCGACGAAGTTAAACAGGAATTGTCCGCCCGCGCCCGCGTTACCGTAAATGTAGACGTCGCCGCTGCTGAACCCCTGCGCATTGGCGATGCTGATGCGGCCCGACATAATGCGAGTCCCGCCCGTATAGGTGTTTCCGGCCGAACCGAGCACCAGGTCTTCGTCCGTGCCGCCGCCCGCCAGCGTCAGTCCATTCGAACCGGTAATCACGCTGCTAAGGAGCGGCCCCGTGGTGCTCTGGAAGCGCTGATTGAAGATGACGATGCCTTCGGAGGTTCCGAAGTTCAGCGTGCCGTTGGTGATCGCGGCCCGCGAGCCGCTGGCGTTGTTGATAATCACGCCGGCGGGGTTGACCCCGTCGCCCACGGTCACCGTCTGCCCGCTGTTGATGGTCAGCGTCTTGCCGGGCGCGACGCGCAGGGCGTACACTTGAGCGTCGTTGGCGACCGAATTGGTGGTCACGTTGGCGAGGGAGGTCGAGCCGCCGCCGAGTCCGGCGGTGTAGGATGCGGCCTGAAAGCCGTTCACGCCGTAAGTCAGGAAATCGCAGGGCAGGCGGTCGTCGCTGTTGTGTACGCCGAAGAGCGAAGCGGAGGCCATGCCGTTGACCAGCGTCACGCCGCCGTTGACGAGCAGCTTTTCCGTGCTGCCCAACATGGCTGTTCCCGCCGATGGGATGAGCGCCAGAACGCTGCGGTTGGTGCGGGCCAGCACGCTTTCAGCCGCGGCCCCGCTGTTGCCGAGCGTCAGCGTCACGCTGCTGTTGCCGCCCTTGGAAAGCCCCAGAATCGAGGGCCCCGGCCGGTAGGTGAAGGTGTTTCCCGCAATTCCGTCCGCTGCGGTGAGGCCGACGGTCAGCCCGCTGCCTGCCGGATTGAATTGCAAGATGCCGCCGTCCAGGAGAATGTCCCCGCCGCCAAAAGGCGACCCGCCAGATGAGGTCGTTCTTAGCGTGCCGGATTTCACGGTTGTCTGGCCCGCGTAGGTGGCGTTGGTGATCAGCACCAACACGCTCGCACCATATTTGGTGAGCCCTCCGTCCGCGCCGCCGCCGGCGCCGTTCACAAGCGGCTGGTTGATCTGCGTTTGGAGGCTTCCGCCGTCGATGCGAGCGCCGCCTTCCATGACCCTGAAGGTGGTGTTGGGATTCGCGGCGACGGTCGTGCTGGCCGAGAACTTCAGCAGTCCGCCGTTGAAAAACACAAAGACCGGGCTAATCGCGTTTGCCTCGCCGTTGCCCAGCCCGCCCACCGTCAGGGTCCCGCCCGCGAGGGCGACGATGCCGGTGCTGGCGGTCGCGCCAACCGACATGAACTGGAGGGTTTGGGACTGCGTGACATCAGCGTTGTTGGTGATGATCAGCGAGTGACCCGTGCCGTCACTGGCGATGCGTTGCGTGGCGGCCATCTTGACGACCGCGTTGCCGCTGGCCAGCAGGCCGAGACCGCGGGGCGGCTGCGTCGTGCCGATGTTCAGGGTGCCGCCGCTCACGAACGCGTGGATCACGTTCGTGTTGCCCATGCCTTGCGAGTTATCGAACGTGGCCGTACCGCCGGTCTGCATGTAGCGGTTGATCTTCCCATTTCCGCCCAGCGGGCAGTAGAACTGGTGTGTGCCGCCGTTAACTTCGACCGCCGTGCCGGCGTTTGCCACAAGGGTCGTGATGGTGTTGTTGCCGCCGTTGAAAACGAGGGGGCTGCTGCCGGTGCTCAGCGTGAACCCGTACATACGGCCCGAGCCACCGTTGACCTGCAAGGCGCCGCCCGAGTTCACCGTAAAGGTCACGCCCGAGCTGTTGCCGCCGTTGAGTGCCAGCGTTCCGCCGCTCACGGAGACCGTGCCCGGGCGCATCTGGAAATCATTGAGGCTGAGCGAGCCCGCGCCCGCTTTCGTGAGCGAGCCGGCGCCAAAAACCGGATTCGCATACGTCTGGTTCGCCGCCGTGTTGAACGCCAAGGTCTTACCCGCGAGCACGGTGATGCTGGCCGAGTTGGTGAGCGCGCCGTCGCGCACACCGTCGCCGAGGCGAAGGGTGCCGCCGCTGACGGTCGTCGGGCCCGCGTAGCCGTGCGCGTTGGTCAGCGCCAACGTCGCCGTGCCGGTCTTTTCCAGACCGCCCGGCCCAGTCAGGCTTGCCCGCAGCGTGATATCGGTGTTCCGATTGCCCAGCGCCAGGGTGATCGCCCCCCCCTCCGTATCCTGGAGTGCGAGGATCTGATCATTCGTTGTGGAAAGGCCTCCAAGCTCGAACCGGCCCACGCCCGGCGCAAAGGCCAGCGTTCCGGGAAGATACAGGTTAAACCACACGTTCTGGAAGGCGTTGGAGCGGCCGGCGACCAAGGGGCCGGGCTGTCTAGGCTCGAAAACCGGCGTTCCGTAAATCAGGCCGGAGAACGTCCTGGCAATGCCGTTCGGCCACAGGACGAACAGTGACGACGCGTTCGTGACGACGCCGTCACCGGTGAACGCGCCGATGTTGTCCGTCGTGTTGATCGCGTCGAACAGGCCGCCGCTCTTCACGTCGATGACCGCGCTATTGTTGATCTGGTTGGGGCCGCCATATTTAAGCACCGCGCCGCTGTTGACGGTGATCGTACCGTTGCCGACGTTGAGGCCGTCGCTGTTGCCCTGAAAGCCGCAGTACACCATGCCTCCGTTGATCGTGAGCCCGCTGAGGCCATAGGCGTAGCGGTTGAGCCGAAGCGTCCCGGAGCCCTCCTTGACGAGACTCCCGCTTGTGCCGCTCAGCTCGACGCTCACGTTGGCCGTCGTCCCGGTGCCGCCGACTGTGATCACCGAAGTTCCGCCGCCGTTGAGCGTGATCGTGTTGTTGGTGATCAGCGTATCGGCGTTTGCGAAACTCAGGTTGCCGAGGGTCAGGCTGCCCAGATTTTGCCAGACCGTCACAGCCGTACCATTGGTGAAATACGCCGTGGAACCCGTGCCGGTGGGATAGGCGCTTCCCAGCCAGTTACCCGTATCGCTCCAGTTCCCCCCCGAGGCCCCAATCCACTCGCCGTCGGCTGCTAACGCCGCCGACGCCGATGCCAAAACAAAACAAAATACAGCAGCCCGTGCCGCGACCTTCAAGATAGCATAGTGTCTCATATTTTCCCTTTTTTTGCGGAATCGGCAAAATCGGCTGATTCGAAACCACCGACGCCATCGACCCCTTTAAGCGCTGCCTCAGCCGAGTTTCCACGGCGCGCGGTACTCGTAGCTCAGCAGCTCGTTGGCCTTGTCGCAGTTGGTGAAACGCTCTTTCTCGCCGTCCCACTCCAGGCGCTGCCCCATCTTCCACGCGATGTTGGCGAGGTGCGCGAAGCTGGTCGAGCGGTGCCCCTCCTCCAGCGGGCAATACGGCGCCTGGCGCGACTTCACGCAGTCGAGGAAGTTGCGCACGAGGCCCGCCGTGCTGATGCCGCTGCTGCCGTCCGACAGCGTCTTCTCCTCCATCTGGAACTCTTCCGGCTCCATCATCTTCTTCCAGGTCTGGAACTGGCCGGGAGACGAAGGCTGGATTTTGTAGCCGCGCTCGCCCGCCCACACCACGCCTTTGGTGCCGCGGATCTCGATTTCGCCGTACGGGAAGATCGGCCCGCCGCAGGACTCGAACATGTTGAAGGTCACCAGGCGCTTCGACTTGAACTCGTACGTCACCGTCATCGTGTCGGCGATGTCCGCGTCGTGGTCGATGAACTTGGTGCCGTGGGCCGACACCGCGCAGGGCGCGGTCTCCTGCATCATCCACCGGATCAAGTCCAGATAATGCACGCCCCAGTTGCCGACCTGCGACGAGAAGTCGCCGTACCAGCGGAACTTGTAGGGCGTGATGTTGTACTTGTACGGGCGGAACGCGCGCGGCCCGAGCCACAGATCCCAGTCGAAATCCTTGGGCGGCTCGGCCGGCTGCTGCTTGCCGATGCCGACCGGCGAGAGGTTGCTGATGCGCGCCGCCGTGCCGAAGCACAGCTCGCCCAGCTTGCCCGCGTGCAGCTCCTTCGCGAGCTTGTGGTAGGAGGGGTTGCCGCGACGGTTCAGGCCGACGGCCACCACGCGGTCGCTCGCCTGCTGCGCCTGCACCATCTTGCGGCCCTCGGCGAGCGTCGCGGTCAGCGGCTTCTCGCAGTAGACGTCCTTGCCCGCCTTGATCGCGTCGATGGTAATCAGCGCATGCCAGTGGTCGGGCGTGGCGATGCACACGGCGTCGACATCCTTATCCTCCAGCAGCTTGCGGTAGTCCTTGTACAGCCTCGGGGGCTTCGGGAAGGTGTCGCCCAGCTTGGGGATGCGCTCGCCCAGCTCGTCGCGGTAGCGCTGCGCGACCTTGGACGCGTCGCGCGTCAGGAAGGGCTCGTACACGTCGCACAGGGCCGCGACCTCGACCTCAGGGAAGAGCCGGAACACGTCCATGAGCTGCGACCCCCGGTTGCCCACGCCGATGAACCCCATCCGGATCTTGCCGCTCGCGCCGACCGCGCCCGCCACCGTTGGCGCAGCCGCGATCCCCGCCGCCGCCAACGACCCCGCCACAAACGTCCGCCGGTTCGTCTCCATGACTCCCATCTTACGCCTCCCGTTCCCATGCGACGCCTCGGCCAGCGAACGCGCCGTACCGCTGCGCATACAATTAGTTTCCTTGAACAATATACCCTCCGTTTTTGCCATGCAAGCCGATTCGGCTGGAAAGGGCGCCCCGTTTAGACTTCCCTTGCGGTCTCGCTTATGCTAAACAATAAGGGTTTCCAAGTCCGGGAAAGCGCCGCGCCGGACACAGCACCCTTTCCGAGGTCTCCGTGTATCTCAAGCAGATCGAAATCACAGGGTTCAAAAGCTTCGCCGAAAAAACCCGGCTGCAGTTTGAGCCCGGCATGATCGCCATCGTCGGACCCAACGGCTGCGGCAAGAGCAACGTCTCTGACGCCATCCGCTGGGTGCTGGGCGAGCAGCGCCCGACCGCCCTGCGCTGCGCCAAGATGCCCGACGTGGTCTTCAACGGCACCGACACGCGCAAGCCGCTCGGCATGGCCGAGGTTTCCATCACCTTCGCCGACTGCGAAGGCATCCTTGACACGGCGTTCAACGAGGTCACCATCACGCGCCGCGTCTTCCGCTCCGGCGACGGCCAGTACTTCATCAACAAGAATCTCTGCCGCCTCCGCGACATCCACCGGCTCTTCATGGGCACGGGCATCGGCACCACCTCCTACTCGGTCATGGCCCAGGGCCAGATCGACGCCATCCTTTCGTCCAAGCCCGAAGACCGCCGCGCGGTCTTCGAGGAGGCGGCCGGCATCACCAAGTTCAAGGCCGACCGCAAAGAGGCCTTGCGCAAGATCGAGCAGACCGACGCGAACCTGCTGCGCCTCGCCGACGTGATCCGCGAGGTCAAGCGCCAGATCGGCACGCTCCAGCGCCAGGCCGGCAAGGCCCAGCGGTATAAGGAGTTGCGCGACGAGCTGCGCGGCCTCGACATCTTTCTCACGCGCCGGCGCCTCGCCGCGCTCGACATCCGCATCCGCGAGCTCGACACCTCCATCCACGCCCTCGGCGAGCAGCTCGTCTCCCACCAGGAGTTCGTGGCCGAGGCCGAGGCCGAGTCCTCGCGCATCCACGGCCTCATCCACGAGACCGAAGAGCGCATCGCCGCGCTCACCGAGCAGGCGGCGCAGGCCGACAACCGCTACATCCGCGCCCAAGAGGTCATCAAGGTCAACGAGCAGCGCATCGACGAGTATCGCGCCTGGGCCGCGCGCGACAACCGCGAGATCTCGGACACGCAGGCGCAGATCGAGCAGCTCCGCCTCCAGCTCGAGTCGCTGGCCCAGAGGCGCCTGCTGATGCAGCAGGCCGCCACGGTCGAGCGCGCCAAGCTCGAGGAGGCCCAAGCCCGCTTCGACGCGCACAAGATACAGATCGACCAGATCCGCGCCCAGCTCCAGCAGGACCGGCAGCGCACCGTCGAGTGCGAGCGCCGCTCCGCGCAGATCCAGAACACCCTGTCGGAGATGGAGGCCCGCCAGCGCGAGCAGCTCATGAAGCGCGACCGGCTCACCTCCGAGCACCGGCAGGTGCAAGAGAGCCTCGCGCAGGTGGAGCAGACCCGCGCCGACGTCAAGTCGCGCCTCGACGCCTTCCAGGCCACGGCCGAGGCGGTCCGCGAGCGGTTCGACGCGCTGGAGCAGGAGCGGGGCGACACAGCCGCCGAGCTGCGCACGCTTCAGGACGAGGCGTCCAAGATGCAGTCCGAGGCCGCCGCCAAACGCGCGCAGATCGACCTGCTGACGGACCGCAGCGAGTCGTCCGACGAGTATGCCGCCGGCTCGAAGCAGCTGCTCGACCCCGCCAACCCCCTCGCCTTGGACCCGCAGGCCGTGCTCGGCCCGCTGGCCGACACCTTCAACGCCCCGCAGGCCCTGCGCCTGGCGCTCGAGGCCGCGCTCCGGGCGTGGCTCGACGCCGTCGTCGTCCGCGACGCGGCCAGCGCCCGCAAGGCCGTGGCCGCCCTGCTCGCCCAAGGCTCGCACGCCGCGGCCCGGCTGGTCATCGCCGAGCCGGACGCCGCGGGCGAGCTTCCGGCCGCCCCGGCCGGGCTGACCCCCCTTCTCTCGCACGTGACGGTGAGCGAGTGCTTCCGGCCGGCGGCCGCGCGCCTCATCGGCCACGTCTTTCTCGCGGAGACGCTGGACGCCGTTCCCGAGATGATCCCCGCCGGCTGCAGCGTGGTTACCCGCAGCGGCGCGATCTTCCATGCCGACGGCTGCGTCGAGCTGTGGATGCCGGACAGCCAGGTCTCCAGCCCGCTCGCCCGCCGCATGCTGGTGGCGGACACCTCCGAGCAGCTCGCCGCGCTGGAGGAGCGCCTGGCCGCGCACCGCCGGCGCCTCGAAGCGCTCAGCGCCCGCACGAGCGAGCTGAATCTGCTGCTCGGCCAGACGCGGCAGGAGCTCGACGAAAACCGCCGCAAAGCCGCGCAGGCCGAGGGCGAGCACCAGTCCGTCAGCCGCGACGCCGACCGCGCCCGCGCCCGCCTTCAGGTCGTCAGCCGCGAGCTGGACGAGCTGAACGCCAAGACGTCCGGCGACGAGTCCGCCCGCAGCGACCTGACGGACGAGCTGCGCGAGCTCATTTACACCCGCAACGAGCTGCTTGAGAAGACGGCTGAGAAATCGACGCTGCTCCACGAGCTTGAGGGCGTCTATGGCGACCTCAGCCAGACCCTCACCGAGTGCCGCATCCAGGTCTCGAGCATCACACAGCAGCTCGAGCACGCCGCGTCGCAGGGCGAGACCATCCAGACCCGCATAGACGAGCTGGACCGCACCCTCCAAGGCCGCGCCCGCGGCGTGATGTCCTACGACGAGAGCATCAGCCGGCTGACGGCGGAGATCGAGACGCTCGAGACCAACCTCGACCCCATGCGCATCGCGGCCGAGGCGCTGCACATGAAGATCGACGGGACGCGCCGCGAGCGCGCGGCCCTCCAGCGCGAGCTCGAGAAGACCGACGCCACGCTGTCCGAGCGCCGCCGCGCCCTCGACGCCGCCCGCGACGACAAGAGCCGGGCCGAGATCGACATCACCGAATCTCGCATGAAGCGCCAGAACCTGATCGACCACATCTACAACGAGTACGGGCTTTCGGCGGACGAGCTGGTGGCGCACGCCGACCCTGCGTGGGAGAGCGGCGGCCAGCCGCCGGTTCCCGAGATCGAGGCCCGCGCGGCGCACCTCAGCGCCGACATCCAGGCGCTGGGCCCCGTCAACCTCGTGGCCATCGAGGAGTACAAGGAGCTCGAAGAGCGGTATACGTTCCTGAAGGCGCAAGAGGACGACCTGCTGAAGTCCAAGGCGCAGATCCTCGAGCTGATTGCGATGATCAACACGAAGTCGAGCGAGATGTTCCAGTCGACCTTCGAGCAGGCCAACGCCAATTTCGAGACGATGTTCATCAAGCTCTTCAACGGCGGCCAGGCCAAGCTGGTGCTGCTGGAGAACGCCGAGGATCCGCTGGAGTGCGGCATCGACATCATCGCGCGCCCGCCCGGCAAGCGGCCCCAGTCGGTGACCCTGCTCTCGGGCGGCGAGCGCACCATGACGGCGGTCAGCCTGCTCTTCGCGATCTTCATGATCAAGCCCGCGCCCTTCTGCATGCTGGACGAGCTTGACGCCGCCCTCGACGACAGCAACATCGGCCGCTTCGTGCAGGCGCTCAAGGACTTCCTCACGCACTCGCAGTTCCTGATCATCACGCACAACCAGCACACGATCGCGGGCTCGGACATCGTCTACGGCGTGACGCAGCAGGAGAAGGGCATCTCGAAGATCGTCTCCATGCGCCTGCGCGAGATCGGCGTCAAGGAGCTGGCCGTCGGCGCCCCCGCCGCCGCCCCCACCGTCGAGATCGAGGCGGAGGAGAAGCCCAAGAAGCCGCGCAAGAAGAAGGCCGTAGCCGAAGAGCCAGCCGAGAGCGATGCGCCGGAAGCGTCCGCTCCCGCCCAGTTCGTCGTGGCGCCGTGAGGCGCTTCCCTTACCCGCGCGCCGCCGTCACGGCCCACACCTTCCGCGCGCCCGCCTTCTTCAGCACGCGGGCGCACTCGGCGAGCGTCGCGCCAGTCGTCATCACGTCGTCGACCAGAAGCACGCAGCGCTGAGCGACCCACTCGGGCCGGCGCACGGCGAACGCGCCGAGGATGTTCATGCGCCGGTGGGCCGCGTCGAACTGCGTCTGAGACTGCGTGCGCCTGACGCGCTCGAGGGAGCGGCGGTCGAACCGCCGGTCGAGGCGGCGCGCGACCTCCTGCGCGAGCAGGGCTGACTGGTTGTACGAGCGCTCCCGCTCGCGGGCGGGGTGGAGCGGAACCGGCACGACCACATCGACTTCGCCCGGCACGAAGTGCGCCGCGAGGCAACCGAGCAGCAGGTCTGCGAGGTCGTGTCGCAGCCACAGCGCGCTGCCGTACTTGAACTGGTGAACCTGCTCGCGCAGCACGCCGTGAAAATGGCCGGCCGAACGCGCCCGGTCAAAGGCCGGCCGGGCCTCCTGACAAGCGCCACACACAAACGCGTGCGCCACGCCGCCTTCGGCCGGAGCGCCGCAGGTGCCGCACAGACTCTGATCGTGCAGCTCGATGCGCGCGAAACACGCCGCGCAGAGATGGTAGCCCGGACGGTCAGAGATCGCCCCGCAGCCCGGGCAAACCCTCGGGTAGAACCAGTCGGCGACCTGCGCCACGCATTCTCTCCAGCGCACGACCATTGACTGCCCCTCGCTTGTGTGGTGCCGTATGTTGTACCGGCTTTAGCCGGCCCCGGGCCATGTTGCGTTGCAGCCTAAAGGTTGTGCAACATACAGACAGCCTCACCACAGTTTCGCCGGGTACTCGCCCGCCGCGACCAGCGCCTGCACGGCTGCCATAACCACGGGCTTGTCCTCGCGGTAGGTCACGCCGAACCACGAGCTGTCAGTCGGCAAAACCTCGACCTCGACCCGGCCCTCTTGAACCATCTCGTCGACCACGAAGGGAATGTACCATTCGGCCTTCGAGTTGCCGATGTTGCTCTCCAGCCAGGGCGGGAACCGCGCCTTGAGGTCGGCGAACAGCTCCGGCGTGAAGCCCCACAGGTTCAGCGAGACCCGCTCCGTGCCCGTGAGCGCGACCGGCCGCGCGGGATCTTCGCGGTTCTCGGCCCCGCCCGGCACGCGAACCAGCTTGGTCATTTCGGTCACGCCCTCCAGCAGTCCGCCCGCGCTCACCCGGCACACGCCGCGCGCCACGCTGCCGTTGTCCGACAGCGTCTGGTCCAAGCGGTAGCCGACCATCGCGAAGCGGGGACGCGCCGCACCCGACTGCTCGCGCATGAGGAAGGCCGCCAGACGCTGGAAGGCGTCGCGCCCGTAGAAGTCGTCGGCGTTGATCGCCGCGAAAGGCGCCGTCACGACTTTTCGCGCCGCGCGGATCGCATGCGCCGTGCCCCACGGCTTTGTGCGCCCATCCGGCATGCGGTACCCGATCGGCAGGTCGTCCATCGCCTGAAACGCGTAATCCACGGCCACCGCGCCCGCGTACTTCGCGCCGATCGTCTGGCGGAACACCGCCTCGAACTCGCGCCGGATCACGAACACCACGCGATCAAAGCCCGCGCGCACGGCGTCGTACACCGAATAGTCCATGATCGTCTCGCCCGAAGGCCCCACGGGATCGACCTGCTTGAGGCCGCCGTACCGACTGCCCATGCCCGCCGCCAAAATCACCAACGTCGGTTTCATACGTTCCTCTCAAAAATACATCCGAGCCCAAACAGCGTCAGCTCCGGGTCGATCACGAACGGCATGCCGGAGTCCTTCAGCGCCCACCCCGCATAGCCGCCGGTCGCCACCAGTTTGAACGCGCAGTTCATCGAGCCGCTCAGATACGTCACAATCTCGCGCACGATACCCCGGTAACCGACCTGCGCGCCGATGCGCATCGCCTGCTGCGTGCTCCGCCCGAACGCGGGGCACGGCCCCTCCAGCTCCACGCGCGGCAGCAGCGCCGTCCGCTCATACAGGTAGTCCGTCATCAGCGGCAGCCCGGGCGTGATCACGCCGCCCACATAGCGGCAGTCGGGCGTGACCACGTCGAAGGTCAGCGCCGTCCCAAAGTCCGCCACAATCAGCGGGGCGCCGTAGCGCCGCACGCCTCCGCAGGCGTCGGCGAGCCGGTCCGCGCCGATCGTCGCGGGGTCGGGATAGTCCACGGTCACGTCCATCGGCTGACCGGCCTTGACCACAAGCAGGTCGCACCCCAGCTCGCGGCGGACGAGCCGCTTCCACGCGGCGTTGACGCGCGGCACGACGGAGCCCAGCACCGCGCCGTTCACCGTGCCCCGCGCGGCCTTGCGCACCGCATCGGCGCAGGCCTCCGGCTGCTTCGCGATGCCGCCCTTAAGATGCGTCACCCGCGAGATCCGGCCCTTGTCGTACAGGCCGACGCCCGTCGACGTGTTTCCGACATCGATCACGATTACGCGCATGGCTACACCACACTCCATTCGAGCGACAGGTCCACGGCCCTGGCCGAATGCGTCAGGCAGCCGAGCGAGATCGCGTCCACGCCCGTGGCGGCCACCTCGCGCGCCCGCTCAAGGGTGATCCCTCCCGAGGCTTCGGTCTTGGAGGTGCCCTTGCAGAGGGCCACGCAGGCCCGCATCAAGTCGCACCCCATGTTATCAAGCATGATCCAATCAGGCTTGCCGCGCAGCGCGCTCACGCACTCCGCCAGGCTCTCGACCTCGATCTCGACCTCCAGCGCGGGATACGCCTGGCGCGCCGCCGCCACCGCGAGGTCGAGCCGGTCCGGATCGCCGCCTTGCCACAGCCGGCGGTGGTTGTCCTTGAGCAGCACGCGGTCATACAGGCCGAAGCGGTGGTTTGTGCCGCCGCCGCACCGGACGGCGTACTTCTCGAAGAGCCGCAGGTTGGGCGTGGTCTTGCGCGTGTCCAGGATCAGCGTGCCGAACTCGCGCACGGCCTCGACGAAGCGGCCCGTCAGCGTGGCGATGCCGCAGAGGCGCTGCATGAAGTTGAGCGCGGTCCGCTCCGCGGTCAGGATCGAGGCGGCCTTGCCGCGAATCGTCAGGATCGTGCCGCCCTGGGCCACCTCGGCGCCGTCCGGAACCACGATCTCCACCGCTAGCGACGGGTCGACCTGTTGCAGAACGCTCCTGCCGACCGTCGCGCCGGCCACGCGGCAGGCCTCGCGCGCCAGCACCTCGCCCGTCGCCCGCGCTCGGGGATCGACCAGCGCCAGCGTCGTCGCGTCACCGGAGCCGATGTCCTCGGCCAGCGCCGCCGCCACGGCCGAAAAGGCGCGCGGGTCGCGCATCACATCTGGAACCTCAGTCTGCATGCTCACTCCTCCCTGGCCACGCCCTGCCGCCTCAACCACAGGCCATAAAGAACGCCGGCCAAGCAGCCGGCGAGATGCGTGGCGTAGGCCACCTGCACCTGCAAGAACAGCGCGGCGGCCACGTCTAGCCCGACGAGCACCAGCACCAGCGTACGCGCCTTCATCCGGACGGGAACGGGCAAGATCAGATAGACCACCCGGCGCGGAAAAAGCGCCGCGTACGCGCCAATAAGGCCGAACACGCCGCCCGACGCGCCGACGCACATGGAGGTGTCGAGCGAAGCGGCCACGCCGACCGCCGGAAGCCAGCCGCGGATCAGACTGGGAACCCACTGCGACAGACCCTGCGTGCTCGGGAGATAGGGCGACAGCGCGTTCATGCCCAGCCACCCCAGGCCGCCGAGCACGCCCGACGCCAAGAACGCGCGCCAGAACCGCCGGCCGCCGATCTCGACCTCCAGCCCCGAGCCGAACAGCAGCACGACCAGCATGTTGAACGTGAGGTGCAGCCAGCCTGCATGGAGAAACAAATAGGTGACGGGCTGCCAGTAGAAGCCGTGGCTGAAGAGCGGCCAGTTCAACCCGAAGCACGGCACGATCGCCTGCTCGTACGAGTAGCCGTAGACAAACTCGACCCGGGCGGCGCCTTGCTGGACTAGAAAAACAAACAGGCACGCTACGGCCAATCGCACGGCGGCAGGCGCCAGAAAAAACAGCCCCCGCAGACGCCAAAGCCATCTGCGCATCAGAGAGATCAAAACCAACCCCCGTTCCCGGTTCAGGCTGATTTAATCGCATCCCAGTTCATGTAGAGCACCGCGGTCACGGCGGCCATCAGCACGAACGCAACGATCGCGCACACGCCGCCGATCACGTCGCTCTTGCCCGTGGACTGGGCGGCGAGCTCTTCCGCCGGATTGCGCAACCGCGCCGAGATAAAGGCCCCGCCTCCGGCGGTCTTCGCTTCCTCGGCCGCCGTTTCGACAGATGATTTCTTCAATTTCATGGCTTAAACTGTACCAAATCGCGGCCGCCTTGAGTAGCGGTTTTTTCAATGCGCAAACCCAGTTTTTCGGCCACGAGCCCCTCGGCGAGGGCGACGCCCGCGGGCGTCAGCGCGCCGTTGCGCACCAGCGTCACCGTCTCCCCCGCGATACGGAAGGCGGTGAACAAATCCACGGTTTCCACGCCGTGCGCGTCGGCCACGCGGACCACGGTCTCCGCGTACGCGCGAGCCGCGGCCGCATGGGGGCACGGCTCCGCGCCGGCCTCGCACCCGCAGCCGGGCAGCACGTCGAACGCAGGGGGCACCACCAGCAGCACGCGCGGGCGCCCGCAGGCCGGGCCGGACAAGAGGCCGGCCATCACCGCGAGCCTGCGCTCGAAACCGGCCAGGCCGCCCTCGCGAGTGATTCCGTAGAACGAGGGCGCGTACACCAGCGCGGCGGCCGGCAGCGCGCCCTTCACCGCGACAAACGGCGCCAGCAGCGACATGCCCGTGGCGGACTCGTCCTGCTCGATGGACCGGACGTCCACCACGCGCCAAGGCGGAGTGCGGAGGCCGGAGGCCGGGGGGCGGACACCGGCGGCCGCGTAGATGAACCCGTCCAGCAGCGCCACGCCGTTCGTGCCCGAGGCCAGCCGGGCGGCAGGCGGATCCCCGCGCGACGCCTTGGAGGCGACCAGCACCACGAAGGCGCCTCCCGCCTTGAGCGACTCGCCCGAGACGGCGTCGGGCAGCGTGCCGAACGGCTCGCGCAGGAACTCGGCCTGGCCGCTGCTCAGCTCGGCCCCCGCATGCCGCAGGGCCCACGTCACACGCTTCACGGCCCCGGCCTCGAACTCGCTCAGATAGACGCGCGCCCACCCTTTGTCGGTCGCGACCGCGTCGACCCGGCTGGTCGTCTTGCCGGTCGCCCAGACGATCTCCGACTCCAGTTCGTACGCGAGCCCGTCGGCGGCCGTTGTGCGCACGCGGATGATCGGGTGGACGCGGTCGTCCCCGTAGCACGCCGACGGAACATCCGTGATGCGCGTGGAGACGTCGTACTCGGCCCAGACCGGGCCGCCATAGGCGAGCGAGCGCTCGAACTGGGCCTCCTCGCCCGTGGCGGCGCGGGCCTGCAGGGCGAGCCGCGCGGGCAGCGCCGACGCGCGCAGCGTCACGCGCGCTGACGCGCCCTCGCCGACGGCGCGGTCGCCGACCAGCCAGCGCGCCACGTGGTTGGTTCCCCAGCAGGCGCTTTCGTCTGTGCACGCAAAGGGAACGAACACCTCTTTCAGGCCCGCGAAGCGGTAGGCCGCGCCGCTGGCCGCCGTGGCGTACGGATGCAGGCGACGGCCCGCCCACTCCCAGCGGCCCTCGCGAAGGTCGCCGCCGGTGACCATCAGGACGTTCGAGGCGACGCCCGCCTCGCCGGCTCTCTTCCAAGCCAGCCCCGTGTCGATCTCCTCGCGGCACACGGTCCGCACCTGCACCCGGCGCAGCCCGGCTTTCAGCGGCACGTCCTGCCCCGCCGTCCACTTGTCGTAGGGCTGGTTGGCCGGATGCGCGAGCACCGGCGCGCCGTCGATCAGCAGCCAGGCCGGCGCGACTCCGGCGAGCCCAAACAGGTAATTGCCGTCTGCGGGGACCCGCAGCCACGTCTGCAGATCTACCAGATGGCTCTTGCGCGTCCAATCGCCGTGGTACCACCCCTTGAAGGTGGAGCCGAGCTTGAGGAAGTCGGAGACCGCGAACCACTCCGGCGGCGTGTCGAAACGCGTTTCCAGCGTACGGACATCCTCGAGGCTCAGCGGGAAGTCCATGCCCGCGGTGCGGCGCGCGCATCCGCGGAGCGGCGCCGGGTCAGCAACCGCCGCAGGCCCGGCGACCGCCGGCTTGTCGCCCGGCACGGGGTAGATCTTGACCGACTGATTGAGGCGCGCCTCGCGGGCGTCCACGAGCACCGTGAGCGTGCTCGCGTCAGCCCAAATGACGGATGCGGCGACCTCGTTGGTGGACTCGAACGCGCGCACGGCGGCGACCGGCTTATCTCCAACAGCAGCAGGTAGTTGAACGAGTATGAATTCGTCCTGCTGCTTTTCCACAAGCAGGCGGCACGGCGCCTCGGCCACGTTCCATACGGGCTTCGGCCGGAAGGCCGGGGCAGGCTGCGCGAGAGCCGAGAAGGCGAGACCGAGCGACACACACGCAGGCAGACAAGCCGCGTGCAGAGCGGGAACAAACCAAGGGGCCACTACGTGCCTGCGAAGCGCGAGTCTGCGCGAATCGGCGGGGCTTTTCATTCTTCGCCTCCAAATCGAAATCGGGGCCGAGATCGAGACCCGACAGCGATCCCGATTTCGACCGTCAGCCCAACTTGAAGTTATAAGTAAGCCCGGCACCGTTCCCCCGCACTCCGCCCTGCGTCGCGGACAGCACAGCCTTTTCCGACCAAACCAGACCCAGGTGTATACTCCAGTATTCATCTGCTGCTTCAAATTCCTTAAGCTCGATCCCGTGAATCGCGCTTTGCGGCCAAAAACCCGCGCTTCCTCTTTGCTCAACCCAACCCCTTCTTGGCATGATTTCTGCGACATATAACACGATGTATAGCACTCGCATATCACGCACGCGACTGGAAGAGGGTTCGGATACCGCGCTCGCGTGCCCTCTTTCGACGCAGACATCATGCCAAACCGGCAAGCGGGCGGACAGCGGCTTCACCCTCATCGAACTTCTGGTCGTTATCCTGATCATCGGCATCCTCGGTTCGGCGCTGGTCGTGTCGGTGCAGTCGGCCTACAAGCAGGCCCGGCAGACCAACTGCAAGTCCAACCTGCGGCAGTTCGGCGTGGCGCTCACCATCTACCGCGGCGAGCATGACGACCTGACCCCCGCCTGGACCTCGAACCTCTACCCGGACTACGTGGACGACCGGGGCATCTTTGTCTGCCGGGCCGACACGAACAAGGGCACCGACACGCCGCGTCCGAAAGACCTGGTGACGCTGATCAAGGATTCGGGGAACGCCGCAGACAAGCCCGCGCTGTGGGACAACGACCAGAACTCCGACAACAAGCGGAACGACTCGATCCAGTGCTGCAGCTACCTGTTTGAGTTCTCAGCGGCTGAGCCGTCCGGGATCAGCGGCTGGTACAAGGGCGACACGCTCCCCGCAAACACGGTCGTCAAGACCATGTGCGACTACAAGAACGTGCAGCTCCGCTACGGCGACCAGGCGAACATCGTGGACGGCAAGCAGATGCCGTACAGCGCCTCCCGCGTGCCGATCATCCGCTGCTTTCACCATTTTCGCGACCAGAAAGTCATCTGCTGGCAGAACTCGGCGACCGGCACAAAGACCGGCTCGACCAAAAAGGACTACATCACCATCAACGTGGCCTATGCAGGCAACGTCTTCGTCGGCCCCACCTGGTGGGAGGGCACCATGCATCCCGGAGAGTCCCAGCAATAAAACCGTTTGACCACCGTTACCGTCATCACAGAAAACCGCCACAGCGAGTACGTCTATGAAAAAGAACCCCGCCCACAGCCGCCCCCAACCTCGAGTTTCCGGTCTCCAGTTCCTTGTGCTAGCCGCCGCCCTCGCCGGCTGCGCGGGCCCCAACGCCTCCAAGAACGAGCCCGCGCCGGACGTGCCCGACGCGCCGGAGGTCGTCCAGGCTGAGCAGCTTTTCGACAGCGGCCACACCCAGGACGCCATCGTGGCCTGCATCGACATCGCGAGGAAGAGCCCGGAGGCCGCCGGCCTTGCCGACCTTCAGCAGCGCATCACCAAGAGGCTTGCGGATGACCGCACGGCCGCAGCCGAGAAGCGCTCCGAGGCCACGGAGGCGCTGCACGCGGCTGACGCCAAGCGCTTCGCGATCTCCCCGGACACCTATGGCCAGAAGAAGCACGTCGTCGGCGAAAACTCCACGCTGCGCACGGCCCCGACCGCCATGCAGAAGGCCCTCCAGAGCCCGGTGAGCGTCCACCTCGTCAACGCCGACATCAACGCCATTATCGCGCAGATCGGCCAGTCCCAGAACATCAACATCATCGCCGACAGCGAGATCAGCGAGAAGTCGCTCACCATCCACGCCGAGAACACCCCGCTCGTCGAGATCCTCGAGTACATCGGCCGCAACCTCAACGTCACCTTCTCGGTCGGCAACAACCTCGTCTGGGTCACCCCGAAGGAGGAGGTCACCACCGGCGTCCCCCTGGAGACCCGCGTCTACCGCTTGCGAAAGGGCATGATCGGCTCTGAGCTCGGAAAGTCGCCGCTGGGCGTCTCGCTTTTCAAAGGGCCGGAGGACCGCAGCGGTGGCCGCTCCAGCGCAACGCAGGAGAAGGAGAAGAAGGACGACGCGAAGAAAGAGGGCAAGGTCGGGCTGCTGGAGACGATTGAGCGGTTCGTGCCTCAGCCCGAGGGCGCGGACTTCCTCTTCAACGACAAGGTTCACGCGCTGGTCGTCAAGAACACGCGCGAAAATCTGGCGCTGGTGGAGGACCTCATCACCGCCATGGACATCCGGCCCGTGCAGATCCTCATCGAGGCGCGCTTCGTCACGACCAACGTCTCCGACCTGCGCGAGCTGGGCGTCGAGTGGCTGATCGACAACCGCGGCGGCTCGAAGTTCACCTCCACGGTGACCGACGAAGACGGCTGGCTCAGAGGGCACGACACGTTGGACGCGGTCCGGAACGACGTGGTCGTCGGCTCGATGACAAGCGTGGCGGAGGACGGCACCGGCGGCGCCAGCTTCGCCTACCAGTTCCTGCTGGGCGACACCGCCCTGCAAGCCGTCCTAGACGCCCTGGAGAAGAACGGCCAGAGCCGCACGGTCGTCGTGCCGCGCGTCACGACCCTCAACAACCGCGAGGCCCGCTTCCGCGTGGGCGAGGACACCTCCTATTTCGAGGAGGTCGACACCAACATCATGACCAGCGGCGGCTACGGCAGCAGCGAGTCGCGCGACAACGTGACCTACGACTACGACCGCCCCACGATCGTGGAGACCGGCTACTCGTTAGTCGTCACGCCGAGCGTCGGCGCCGACCTGTCGGCCATCAACCTCGTCCTGCGGCCCGAGATCAGCTCGATCAAGGAGTGGAAGAAGTACCAGCTGAGCAGCCTCGACAGCGGCACCACAAAAGGCCAGGACGAGCCCGCCATCGAGGTGCCCGTGCTCTCGCGCCAGTACATCGAAACCGAAGCCGTCGTCCGCAGCGGCGAGACCATCGTGCTCGGGGGGCTCGTCGACCAGAGCAAGACCGAGGACTCTTCGGGCACGCCCTGGCTTTCCGACCTGCCGTTCATCGGCAACCTCTTCAAGGTCGAGAAGAAGTCCGAGTCGACCAAGAACATCCTGATCTTCGTCACCGCCACGCTGATCAGCGACGCCGGCGAGGAGCTGATCCCGCTGAACGAGCTTGATCGCTACGGACTCGCCGTGCCGGCGGGCGCCGCCGTGCCCAACGTCCTGAAAAACCTGCCGCCCGAGCCAGCCGCCGCACCCGCGGCCGCACCCGCAGCCGCCACGCCGCCCGCCGCTTCGGCGGCGGTTGAAGCCGCCGCCCCCGCCCCCGCCGCCGCTTCGACCGCAGAGCCCGCGCCGGCCGTGCCGGCGGCCCCCGCCGCAGCGCCCGCACCCGTTCCCGCGCCCTGACCGCTTCCGCACGGGCGGACACAGAGGCCCGCCCCGACGCCTAACCGCTGAACCGTGAACCGCTGAACAGCTTCAACCTAACAAACCCCTTCTCCCTATGGCCAAAATCAAACAGATGATCGCCGTCGACGTGGGCACACGGTCGGTGCGTGCGGTGTGGGTTCAGATGCGAGGCTCCGCTCCCGCCGTCACGCGCGCCGAGACGTTTGCCCTGCCGCTGGACGAAGAGGAGCCGCACCGGCTCATCGCCGCGTGGGTCGACAAGCTCGGCATCGGCCGCAGCTTCTGCGTCGTGGCCCTCCCCGGCGCGCAAGCCGTGTTCCAGAGCGGACGCATCATGCTCAACGACCCGCGCACCCCCGAGCAGGTCGCCGCGATGGACATCGCCCAGTTCAGCGAGATGGCCGGCGACGCCATGACTCACGACGTGGCCGCCTTCGAGACGCCTTTCGAGCCCGGCGTGCGCCGCTACCTCATGTCCATGGCGCGGCCGTCTTCCATCGCGAAGGCGATCCACGAGGCCGCGCTCAACCGCGTCCGGCCCGCCGATCTGATCGCCGCGCCCGTGGCGCTCCACAACGCCCTCGAGACCTTCGCCGGCCCGCACGACGAGCCGTGGTGCTATGCCAACATCGGCCACGTGCAGACCGAGGTCGCCGTCGGCCTCAAGTCCGGACTGCTGTTCGCCCGCTCGATCCCTTTGGGCGGCAAGCTCTTCACCGAAGCCGTCTCGCAGGCGACGGGCCTCAGCGCCGTGCAGGCCGAAGTCCGCAAGCACGCGGACTGCGGGCTGCGCGAGACCGACGCCTGCTGCGAGAACCTCCGCGCCGCGGCTGACCGCTGGATCGCGCAGTTCAACGCCTGCCTGGGCGTCTACCGCAGCCAGTTCCAGGACCGCAAGTTCACCGCGGCGCGGCTGGTCATCACCGGCGGCGGCGCCCAGCTGAAGGGGCTGAAAGAGTACCTCGCCGCCAAGCTGGGCATACCCGTCGTCACCTCCTCCGAGCTGCCGGAGGTGCCCGCGTCCTACCGGCCGCATATCGGCCCGCACGACATCGCCTACGGGCTAGCGCTGACCGCCATGCGGGCCGGCACAACCTACCTGTCGCTGCTGCCTGAAGACCTCAAGGACGAGGTGATCTTCCGCGAGAAGAAGCCGTGGTGGATCATTGCGGCCGTGCTGCTCACCGGCGCGATGGGGCTCTACTCGGGCGCGGGCGTTTACCTGCTGAAGCGCGACGGCGCCCAGCTCGACGAGGAGCGCCAGCTGTTGCGGAAGCGCGAGCAGATCGACAAGCACATCCAGGATCTGAAGGTCCTCGCCGGCCAGATGCAGACCAACTCGCTGCCGCTGACGAACCTGCTGCTGAACGGGCCGCTGACCCGCGAGGTGCTCTCGCTCGTGGCCTCCACAGTCGACCCCAACGACTGGATCACGCTGTTCTGCGACGAGAAGATCTATAATCCAACCGAGCAGGACGTGGACGCGAAGGCCACCTCGCCGAAGGCCGTCGTGCGCAACCCCTTCTCCCTGTTCCGGACGCTCCGGCCAGCGACCGGCGCGCCCGCGGCCACTCCGGACAAGAAGGAGCCCCCCGTCAAGAAGGACCTGGTCGACGCCCTCTCCACGACCTTCATCGTCGAAGGCTACACGCCCAACCCCAGCCTCAAGAGCGTGCGCGAGATGATCGAGCGCCTGAAGACGTCGCCCGAGATCGAACGCGTCGACCTGCGCAGCGACGACCAGGTGCTTTCGCCTACCGGCATTCCGGAGCTGGAGTCCGAGAAGGTTCCCAACTTCCGCCGGTTCGTGATCGAAATCGAGGTGAAGCGCCCATGAAATTCTCTTTTCACTTCTTGAAGACGGAGCGCATGCAGGTGGTGCTGATCCTGCTCTTTGTGATGATCAGCGGCTTTTTGACCGTCCGTTTCGTCGTGCTCCCGCAGCGCAACATGGCCGAGGAGAACCGCATGATACGCGAGCAGCTCGCCAGCAGCCGCTACGCCAACCTCTCGCTCGGCCACATGCAGGCCCTCGCCGACCGCGAGCTGGCCTCGCTTCGGACCCTCTCCAACGAGTGGTCCCGCATCGCGGAGCGCCTGTCCTCGTTCCCGGACCAGGAGGCTTTGCCGACGGCCGAGATCAACCGCATCGACTACAAGGTCCAGCTCTACGAGATCCGCCAGCGCCTGCAGACGCAGTCGGACGAGCTGAAGATCCAGCTCATTCCCACGGAGCTTGGCCTGGACGAGTCGCTCACCAGCGGCGACACCATCCGCGTGCGCATGCTCCAGCTCAAGGCCGTCGAAAAGCTGGCGGACCTCACCCTCAACCGCCAGATCCAGCGCCTCGTGGAGATCTACCCGCTCTCGCCGGTGACGCACACGGACAGGAAAGGCCGCAAGGTCTTCGAGGAGTATCCGGTGCGCATCGAGTGCGACGTCGACTTCGAGCACCTCTACACCTTCTTCCAGTCCGTTTTCGAGGAGAACCAAGTGTTCGCTTTTCGCAACGTCCGCATCGAGTCAGGCCCCACCTTCGACTCGAAGCTGCGCGTGAAGGCCATCCTGTCGGCACTGCTTTTTGAATGAAGGAGCTTCCCTATGGACCAACTCTGGAAATGGGTCATGCATCTCAACGCCAAGGCGTTCTGCCTGACGGCCGCGCTGTTCTTCTTCGGCGTGGCGGGCTGGTGCGGCTTCCGGTTTCTGAACCCGCCCACGCCGCTCAAGGACGGCGGCGACGGCAAGCTGCCTGCGCACGCGCAGCCGTGGGCTTACAGCACGCTGGACTTCGTCTCCAACCAGCTCGCCGCCGAGGCGCTCTCCATACCCGTCGACCCGTTCCGCCCCACCATTGAGGCGATCTTCACGAACGAGACCGAGCGGGCCGCCTTCCTCAAGGCGCTGAGGGCCGCGCAGAACGCCGCCGCCGGCATCGCGAGCACAGCCGGCTCCGGCAAGAAAGAAGACCCCTTTGCGCACCTCAGGCGGAAAGACCCCGAAGCCGGCGGAATGACGGGCGCCAACGGACAGCCGATGGTCATCCCCAAGCTGACGTTCCTCGGCTTCTTCCAGCGCCCGGACGGCACGAAAACGGCCATGTTCAACGATTCGGCTAACGACACGACCGTGTTTTACGACTCCGGCAAGCAGGTTCACGGCGTCGACGTGGTCAACGCCAGCGTGCGCGAGGCCGAGATCCGGTTTCCCGACGGCACCTCGCGCAAGCTGGAGATCGGCAGCTCCGTGGAGCTCGCCGCCGAGCCGGACGCCCGGCCCAAGAAGGCCGTGCCCGCGCCGCCCGTGGCCAGGCCCGCCGCCGCCGCCGGCGCCGCCGCCGCGGCCCTGCAGAAGCAGCGCCCCATCGCCAAGCCCGGCGCCCCGCAGAAGCCTGTCCAGAAGCCCGTACAGAAGCTGCCCGGCCAGAAGAATCCCGGCCAGAAGAATCCGCAAAAGCCCGCAGACAAGCAGCTCAAACAGGCGCAGGCAGGCAACCCGCCCCCGCCCGCGCCCTGACCCTTTTCTCCGTACAGGCAGGCCTTGCGCCCGCCCTCCCACGTCCCAACCGCTGACCCTTGAACCTCTCCAACCCATCCGCCCTTTTCACCCATGAATTCTGACCGCCAAATCCGCTACTACTCCGAGGACCTCGTCGTCGAGGTCACCCAGCGCCTCGTCGACCGCGGGCACCTGACCCTCGACAAGCTCACCGAGCTGCAGGGCCGCGCGGCCCTCACGCTGCAGGGCATCGACCGCCTGCTCATCCAGGAGGCCATCGTCAACGAGGCCGACCTGCTCAAGGCGTTCGCGGAGATCAGCGGCGTCCCCTTCCACAACATCGGCGATTTCAAGATCGAGCAGGAGGCCATCGACAAGGTCAACGCCAAGGTCGCGCTGCGCCACCGCATCGTGCCGCTCACCTTCCAGAACGGCATCCTCCTGCTCGCCGCCAGCCGCGTGCCCACGCTGACCACGGTCGACGGCCTGCGCATGGTGCTCGACGCGGGCATCGACTTCGTGCTCTGCCCCGAGAGCGACGTCGCCATGTCGCTAACCCACTTCTACGGGCTCGGCGCCGAAACGATCGACCTGCTCATCGCCGAGGCCGAGTCCATGCCGCAGCTCGACCAGAGCGAGGACATCGCGGTCCGCACGCAGGAGACCGGCATGGTGCGGTTCATCAACCTCATCGTCGCCGAAGCGATCCGCATGGCCTGCACCGACATCCACCTCGAGCCGTTCGAGAACACCCTGCGCCTCCGCTACCGCATCGACGGCATCCTGCAGGAGATCCCGCTGCCGAAAGGCGTGGACAAGCTCCGCAACGCGGTCAGCTCCTCCGTCAAGATCATGGCGGCCATGGACATCGCCGAGCACCGCAAGCCGCACGACGGCCGCATCAAGGTGCGCTGCGGGGTCAACGACTACGACCTGCGCGTCTCGGTTCTGCCGACCGGCTGGGGCGAGACCTGCTGCCTGCGTATCCTGAACCGCGGCACCACCAAGATCGACCTCGACCTGCTGGGACTCTCCCCCAACCAGCTGCCGAAGATCGCCAAGCTCACCGAGCTGCCGCACGGCGTCATCCTCATGACCGGCCCCACCGGCTCCGGCAAGACGACCACGCTCTACGCGCTGCTCTCGCGCCTCAACCAAATCGGCACGAAGATCATCACCGTGGAAGACCCGGTCGAGTACCAGATGCAGGGCATCAGCCAGGTGCAGGTGCACAGTAAGATCGGCCTCACCTTCGCCAACATTCTGCGCTCGATCCTGCGCCACGACCCGGACGTGATCCTGATCGGCGAGGTCCGCGACTCGGAGACCGCGGACATCGCCATCCGCTCCTCGCTCACCGGCCACTTGGTGCTCAGCACGCTGCACACCAACGACGCGCCCAGCGCCATCACCCGACTCATCGACATGGGCGTCGAGCCGTACCTGATCGCCTCCTGCGTGGAGGGCATCGTCGCCCAGCGCCTCGTGCGCCGCGTCTGCAAGAACTGCCGCGACCGTTTTACGCCCCCCGACGCGATCGTGAACGAGATCGCCCACTTCTACCCGGACCGCATGGCCGAAGCGGAGTACTACGTCGGCCACGGCTGCCCGGCCTGCGGCTTCACGGGCTACCGCGGCCGCAACGCCATCAACGAGACGATGATCATGTCCGACCCGCTCCGCGCCATGGTCGTGGATCGCAGGCCCGCCAACATCATCAAGGATCTCGCCATGAAGGAGGGCATGATCACCCTTCGCCAAGACGGCTGGCTGCGCGTCGTCGAGGGCCGAACCTCAGTCGAGGAGGTTCTGCGCGTCGCCGGACGGATGGAGGAGTAGGAGAAGTCAGGAGTTAGCAGTTAGGAGTTAGGAGTTGGAGACACGGACAAGATGCGCATGCACCCGTCAAACTCGAGGACGCCCGGGCCGGTTCGCGTCCTTCTGGCCTGCATTGTCCCGTTGCCTCTCTAACTCCTCACTCCTCACTCCTCACTCCTCCTTGCTCGATCAGGGTCATCCCCGCACGCGCGCGGGCATGACCATGATCGAGCTTGGCGTGGTCATGGGCATCGTGACCGTGCTGCTCGCCCTCGTCCTCGGCCTCAGCCGCCACGTCAACGCGGTCATCAAAGTCCGCCGGGCCCAGGCCGAGCTCGGCGAGTGGCACGAAAGCCTCAACGCCTGGCACCTGAAGTACGGCATGTACCCCGACCCGTCCGCCCCGCCGTACAACAATGACTACATCGAATCCAACCTCGTCTGGCTCGTCTCGACGGACGTCAACCACCAGTACCGCGTTCTCAACGCAGACGGCACCGCCAACGCGCAGGTACCCCCGTTCACCTCGCTGCTGTCGCGGCGCCTGACCACGCACGACCCCTGGGGCTCGCCCTACTTTTACCGCTCGACCACGAACGCCTACGAGCTGCTCTCCTGCGGGCCGAACACGCAGCACCAGTATGAGCTGCCCAACGGCGCGAGCGACACCTTCCCGGAGGGCTCCTCCCTGTCCGTCTCAACCCCGAACGACGACGACATCTACTTCGAGCCGTAACCATGACAACACCCAACCAGCTACCCGCGACCCGCGACCCGCGACCCGCGACCCGCGCTCTCCGTTCGGCGTGCGGCGTGCGGCGTCAGCCCCCCACTTTAGAGCGCCCGAACTTGAGAACGTCAGAACTTCCCCGCGCGGCCTTCACCCTCGTGGAGATGCTCATCGTCATCTCGATCATCAGCGTCCTGCTCGGCCTGCTCTACGGCTCCCTCGAGCGCGCCCGCAAGTTCAGCCGCCGCGCCATCGCTTACACCGAGGTCAAGAACGTCGAGGCCGCCCTGAAGCAGTACTACGCCCACTACCACGACTGGCCCTACAGCGTCGACACCTTCATCAACAGCATTTCTCAGCCGCTCCCGGGCACGGGCGGCGACGGCGGCTTCATCATCGACAAGAATGCGGCGGACATGCTGCAAGGCACGCTCACCGACTCCTCGGCGCAAGGGCTCCGGGACGCAAACCCCGACCGCATCCCCTTCGTCGAATTCGCCCGCTTCACAAAAGAAGCGGGGGAGAACGTGCCGGTCAACCCGTTCCGCATCACGTCAGGCACGGCCCGCTCGCGCCAGTACAAGGTGCTTTTCGATTTGGACAACGACAGCAAGATCGAGGTCACAGACGACGATGCGGTGAACTTCAGCACGAATGTCTACCGAAGCATCGCGGTTTGGACTGTCATACCGGGAACCTCCACGTCGGACAACAGCGGGGCTGAGACCGCCCACGACGAGGTGCTTGGCAGCTGGGACAACTTCGACGCCAAATGACCTGCGAAGACGTGCGAAAGTTCGAGCGTTCTAAAGTTCTAAAGTTCGAGAGTTGACGGCTCAAATGGCAAAGACAGGATATCTGAAGAAGCAAGCGAGCGGAGGCATCCTACCCCCTCCGCCCGACCGCCGGCCCGTATCCATTGACTTTAGAATTTCAGAACTTCCGAACTTTAGAACGCTCAAACGTCCCCGCGCCGCCTTCACCGTGATCGAGCTGCTGATGGTCATCGGCGTGCTCGCCGTCCTGCTCGCAATCATGCTCCCCGTCTTCAGCAAGGCGCGGGAGGCGAGCAAGCGAGCCCGCGCGCGGGTCGAAGCCACAGCCCTCGCCCAGGCCGTGATCCAATACAAGAACGTCTACGGCTACTGGCCCGGCATGATCATCGAAAGCGGGGGGCAGCTCACGCGCAACACCGCCGCGCTGACCCACACCGCACTCGACACGCCGCTGGTTTCACGCGGCAGCAACACCTGGTTCGAGGTCGAAGCGAGAAACCCGGACGGCACCACGAAGAACGTGAACTACTTCCCCCTCTCCGACAACGCCCTCTACCGCGCGCTTCTCCCGTTCGACACCCGGCGCAGCGGGGACAAGAACCGCAATCCGCTCAACTCCCGCCGCGTCCGCTTTCTCAGCCTGAAGGGCGAGGAGGCCCCGGCGTCCGTTTCCCTTCCCGACCCGTGGGGAAAGCCATTCAACGTGGTCATGGGCCTGGACCCGTCTTGCCAAACCACCCTGTACGACGGCACCTGGCCAATCGTGACGTTTTCGAACCAGACGGCAGTCGCCTTCGCACGCGCGCAGACCAAGCTGAGCACCTCTCTCTACTTCATCAGCGCAGGCGTCACCAACGGCGTCATCTGGAGGACAAACTGATGAAGACGCGCGCCGGCTTCACCCTGTTCGAGCTGCTCGCCGTGATCACCATCATCGGCATCGTGCTCGCCGTTACCGTCGGCGCCTTTCAGAGCTGGGGCGACGCCCACGCCGTGCGCGGCAGCGCGGAGGTCGTCGAAGCCGCGCTCAGCCAGGCCCACGACTACGCCGTCGCCCAGCGCGTGCCCGTCAGCTTCGAGTATCAGACCGCCGTAGACGGCACGAACGGAGTCAAAAAAATCGCTCGGTTCCAACTCCTCCGGGAGACCAGCGTCGCGGCGGCCACGAATCAAACCGCCCTCGTCGCGGCCAGCGATTTACCGCAGCCGGTCGGCACCATCCAGCGGCTCCCAGGCAGCGTCTGGCTGCTGAACACGCCCGTCAGCGACCCCACTGCCGACGAAGCGGCCGACACCATCGTGTTTCTTCCGAACGGGCGGGCCTGCAACCCCACGCCGGGGCGCGAGGCCCGGCTCTTCGTCGTGTCGCGCAAAATGCGCAGCAGCACGCAGACGCCAAACATGGCCTACCAGATCGACGTCAACACCGCAGACGGCGCCGTCTCCACCCTCAAGCTCAACACCGAGGAACTGACCGAATGAGCCCTTGCCGCCCCCATCGCAGCGGCTTCACGCTGGTCGAAACCGCCCTGGCCCTGCTGGCCATCAGCCTCGGCCTGCTGGGCATATTCGGCCTCGCCCGCCACGGGCTCAAGGCCTCCGGCGACGCCGAGCAGGAGACCCGCTGCGCCATCCTGGCCGACACGTTTTTCGGCACGCTCCGCGCCAAGAATGACGAGTTGACGGCGAAGAAGCTGTCTCTCGACGCGTGGTGGCTATACTGGTTTCGTTTCGCGGCAGGCACCTCCGAGGTGGTCCTCTACTTGCCCTACAGCCCCGACATCTCGCCCAATGACTCGGCGATCCGCATCGCCCTCGGCACCCACGAGCTCGACGACTACCTGACCCCGTCGGCTGCCCTTAGCGAAGTCGCGTGGAACCCCACGTATACGCTCGCGCTAGACCTCAACGGAATCAACCCGTCCGACATCAACTCGATCACGGAAGTGTACGAGCGGGGCGAGATCGACGTGTCGCTGAAGCTGCATCCCGGCGCGCTTCGCAGCGGCGCCGAAACGCGCACCTACTGGACCACGCTCACCTATACGGGAGGCCTGCCATGACGACGCGCAGCTCCTCCCGCTCCGGCCTCACGGTCATCGAGCTGGTCTCCGCCCTGGCCCTCTTCGTCCTCGTCTTGGGCACCCTGCTCGTCGCGCTGGACGCCGCGACGGACATCTGGTCCAGCTCGGCCTCCAAGAACCGCACCCAGCTCAAGGCGCGGAAGGCGCTTGACCTGCTGGCGACCGATCTCGCCTCCGCGTTCGCAGAGCCCCTGCTGCGGGACGACGGCACGCTGCCGCCGGCCGCAAACAGCCCCTCCGCGGCGGCGGAGCCGCTGTTCATGGTCCGCAGCAAAGGCGCTGCCCAGCTCGGCCTCTTCTTCGTGCGGCAGCGCTCGCCGGCCGAGATGTCGGGCACCGACGCGCTGTCGCTCGAGCTGGTTGCTTATAGCTTCAGCTGGGCCGTAACCAACGGCCTTTCGCGCTATACGCGCCCCGCCTCTGCGCCGCAGCAAGGGCTTATGGCCACGAGCCTCAGCGACCAGCTGGAGCAGTTTCAGAGCGACGTTTTAGGCCTTCCGGCCGCGACGAATTTCCTGGCGCCTTGCGTCGTCGATTTCCGCCCGCTCGTCTACCAGCCGCTCAACCCTGCAACGGCCACAACGGACGCGCAGCCGCCTGAGCCGCTAGACCCCGCCGATAATATCCGGCTCGCCGACCTGCCCGACTTCGTCGACATCAGCATCGGCTTTGTCGACTGGGATGCGCAGACCTCCGGCAACAGCCAGACCAACTACTTCACGCGCCGCATCACCCTTCCAGCCGCCCGCGCATCGAGGTTACCATGACAACCCAGACGCCCTTCCGATCAACTGCCACAGGCGGGACGGCTTCCACGCCGTCGGCCCGCCAAGGCGCCACGCTCATCGTCACGCTCGGCGTCATGACGGTCCTCAGCGTGATGGTCGTGACCTACCTGCTCACCATGCGCCACCAGCGGCTCTCCGCCCAGCATTACCGCGACAAGACCGTGGCGCGGCAAGTCCTGGACACCGCGCTGGTGCGCGCCATGCAGTACGCCGACCGCGCGATGCTCGCCTCCAACTACGTGAGCCAGTCCTCGACGCCGCTCGCGCCTGACAAGCAGCGCCTGCGCCGCGTCTATCCGATCGGCACCTGGTACAGCCGCGACTACCAGCCGGATCCGGAGAACCCCATCACTGACGAGGTGGACTACCAGACCCAAGACATCCTGACGGTGCCGGTCGTCGAGGCAGCAGGCGCAGCCTCGTTCGCCACCAACTCGCTCACGGTCAACCTCCTCACGGAAGAGGTTCGCCGGCTCCTGCCGCCCGCGGTCACCAACCGCCTCGACTCCAGCGGCGAGCGGCTGCGCAGCGGCTGGGTTGATTTGGGCACCGGCACACGTATCTCCTTCGCCGTGGTCAACTGCTCGGGCCTCATCGATGCGCACACGTACGATTTCGACAATCAGATCCTGCGCCCGGCCACCCAGTCCTACGCCCGCGCCTACTACAACGAGCAGGACCTCATCAACGACCGCGGCGACGAGCTTCCGCTCGAGGAGCTGGAGGACTTGGCCACGCTCTCCTACGACCCCGGCCCCTACGCCATTCCCTCCGAAGCGCACAGCGCCTCAGCCCACCGGCTGCTGGGCACCCGCGACTTCGCGATCACCAACAAGTTCAACCTCAACGCGCTGACCAACTACTTCGACCCCGATTCGCTCGGCCCGGGCGGCGTCGCCCGAATCCGCTTCACCGAAGCGTTCCAGGAGCAGTGGCTGGCTGTGGTGAGCAACGCCCTCGACGACATCCAGAGCGACCGCAGCGGCGTCGTCTTGGGCGACGCCGGAAAGGTCGCCTGGAACATCGCGGCCTACATGACGCCCTCGCGCGTCCCTCAGATATCCTACCCCGGCGTGGCGCTCGGCTCGCGCGAGAGCTACGGCATCGAGGCGGTGCCGCTGATCAACGAAGTCGCCGTGTTCAACTGCATCGACGAGAGCCTTACCTACGAGTCGATGTTCTCTGAGGCCATCCAGAAGATCAGGCAGGACGTGGTCAATCAGTTCCAAACCAAGGAGGTTCAGCTCGCCCCGATCGTGGTCAGCAACGTCTACGCAGCCGCCGCCGAGCTCTGGTACCCCTTCGTGCCGCGCCCGGTCTACGACCCGGACCGGCCCGACGAGTCCATGCGCGTCTACCTCGGCGTCTACACCAACAAGGGCGACGTCACCACGACCACCAACAGCCAGTGGACCGCGGGCGACCTCGCTGACCTGTTCGGCTCCGTCGCCGAGCTCGAGGCGCGCATCATGAACGACGACTACACGAGCAACCCCGGCGCGTTTACGAACTCCCTCTTCTGGTTCATCATTGGAACGAACACGTTCGTCGCCTCCAACATTTTTCAGCCCCGCAGGCTGACGCCGGACGGAGTCCTCGATTTGGCCACAGGGATGGCCGTCGGCTTCATCGGGGAAGTCACCGACCCGGCCAACGGACAAATCGCGACGAACAACCCCTACATCAGCCTCCTCGAACGCTACGCGCCGCTCCCCACCAACGCGCCCCCCGAGGCGGCGATGCTCTACTACGGCTCAGCCTCCAACTACATCCCGGTTCTGGTGACCGTGCTGACCAGCCGCGTGGACGACGTTGACGGCTTTTTCCGCGACATCGATTCCCTCACGCAGAGGTATCTGTCCGACACCAAAATCCAGATTGGACCGTTCGGAAACATGTGGACGCCGGAGGATAGCGGGGGCCATTCGCTGCGCGACGAGGACTTCAACGAGCAGGGCTTCTTCGCGGTCACCAACAACCGCGACCTCGCCTACTTCCCGGTTTTGCAGCCGCCGGACACGGAGGCGGGAGAAACCCTCTACCGCGTCGCCTTCCTGCCCCTTGACGGCGCCACCAAGATGTGGGTGCGGCCGCTCGTGGCCGTCAAAGAGCCGGGCGCTTTCGGCCTCGAAGAGAACGACTACCACGAGGCCGCCGACGAGTCGTTGCTGACGAAAGAGGCTGGCAGCGGGGGCGGGGAGGTCGTCAGCGTGCTGACCTGGCCGCCCAAGCAGACGCTCGCGGCCAAGACCGCCGGCCAAGACCAGCGCTTCTGGTCGCTCAGCGTCGCCGACCCGCGCGACAACGCCTGGTGGAGGCCCTCCGGCCGCGAAGTCTGGTACACGGCGCCGCCCACCTTCGGCGAGGTTAACGAGCGCCCCGCTGACGATTTGGACGCGGACGCCCCTGCCGGGGACGAGGGCGCGGGCTACTCGGATGAGATCCCGGGCGTCGCCGAGCTGCCGCTGGTCCATGCCGACGCGCCCCTGCTGTCGGTCGGCGAGCTCGGCTACGTCACGGCGGATCTCTCGGCCAAGCAGCACAACCGCGAGCGCCACGCGCCCGATAAGGAGGGCAAGCCGGTCGTGCGCGACACCATCGACTTTGCCACGACGGTCGGCGCGTCGCTCTTGGACCGTTTCACGACCGCGTCGACGAACCGGGCCATGCGCGGCCTCGTCCAGGCCAACACGCCCTACCCGAACGTCATCCGCCGCCTGATCGAGGATGCGCCATACGGCTGGACCAACGCCCTCTACCAGACCGAGCACATCTTCCAGCTGAGCGCGGGCCAGGGGCTGTCGGAGATGACCGAGAACTGGACGAACGCCCTGTTCAAGGTTTACGACCCCTCGTGGGATCGTGAGCGCAGCGGATACCCCGGCTGGCGCTGCTTCGCCGACATGCTCCCCGACCTCGCGACCAACGCCGTGCGCCAGGCCCAAACTGTTCTGTCCTCGCAGGAGAGCGACCCCTTCTACCGGCACGATTTTGTCGAGGATGTGCTGCGCGGGCTTGTCGACAAGGTCTCTTTCAGGCAGAATATATATGTGGTCGTCGTGGCCGCGCAGGCGCTCTCGCCCGTTTCCACCACGGAAAGCCCCGTGGTGCTTTCCGACCAGCGGGCGGCAGTCACCGTGCTACGCGACGCCTTCACCGGACGCTGGATGGTCTACAACTGGGTCTGGCTGACGGAATAACAAAGGAGAACGACATGACAACAACGAAGTCCGCTGCCCTCGCCCTCTGCCTCGCGGCCTCGCTCGCGATGCCCGACGCCACCGCCCGCGCCGCCGTCTTGCCTGAGTTTGGGCCGAGCATTCAGTTCGACCCGGCGGGGCCCCAGCCCACTGTCGGCAAGCTCAAGGGCAAAGCCGTCATCGTGCTCTTCTTCCAGTCCTCGGATAAGAGCGGCGGCGCGTGGACCGGCGATCTCATCCAAGAGATGCAGGAGAGCTTTGCCACGAACCGCTCCGTGGTCTTGCTGGCCATCAAAACCGACGGGGGCGGCATTCCCGCGGCCAAAGGTTTCCTCTCGTCCAAAGGCGCCAACCCGGACCAGTGGCTCGTTGCGTGCGACACCAGCGCCAAGTATTCGTCGGACATCGTCGGCGACCCCACGTGGTATTACCTCGTCGTAGGCGCCGACGGCACAATCGTGAGCCGCGGCAAGGCTGGCGTCACGTATCACGTCCAAATCGGCGCAGACAAGAAGAAGCGGGAGACGCACTACGAGCTGGCCAAGCCCTCCATCGTCAAGCCCTGCGGCAAGATCGCGCCGGTGCTCCCCGCCGACAAGAGCTACACCTCCTCCGCGAGCAGCCTGGCGCGCCTCGCCGAGCTGGGCGAAGCGGAGAAGGCCCTCGTGCTCTGCGCCGGGCTGCTCAGCAAACCCAAGGAGAAGCAGGCCGCCTCCGAACTGATAGCCGATCTTCAGCCGGTCGTCGAGAAGCGCGTCACGGACCGCGTCACGTTGCTTGGCGACGCGGCCAAGCCCTCGCCCGCCCGCTATGACGCCTACAACGACCTGTCACTCATGCTGAAAGACCTCAAGACCCATGCGCTTTCCGCCAAGATTTCGCCCGCCCTGGCCAAGGCGCGCCAAGACCCGGCGCTGCAGAAAGAATCCCGCGCCGATGCCGCCTACAAGGCCATCATGGCTCGCGTTCTGAAAGCGACCGCGCGCGACAAGCCGCGCCTCGCCAAGGAGCTCGAAACCCTCGCCAAGCAGTTCGAGGGCACCAAGTACGGCCAGCAGGCGGCGGACACCGCCTCGGAACTCGCCTCGAGCGCCGAGGACAGCGCCAAATAGGGCCGCTTAGCTTACACCCCTACGCTCAAGTCTCCGGTAGGGACGGCATCCCCCCTTGCCGTCCCCGCAGACACCGACCGGGCGTATCGCGCCGCCTACATCCCGGCGATCGGCAGGGACGGCAGCCCCTTGCCGTCCGCAGACGCCGACCGGGCGGCGCCCCATCCTGTCGTACCGCCTACAGCCCGGTGACGAGCAGATCCATCGGCGCGATGACGGCTCCGCCGGCCGCCGTGTAGGGCGCGTCGCCGAAGTTCACTGTCACCGTCACGCCGTTCGCGAAGACGCTCTGCTGCACCCGGCGGTCGGGCGTGAGGATGCGGTGGTCGGTCATCTCCGCGTAGCCCGTCGCGCGCGACACCGGCGCGGCGACCTTGTAGCTCGCCGCGAACTGAGCCTTCTTCTCCTCCCACTGCTTCATGTCGAAGAGGTACATCGGCGGCGTGCCATAGAGCGCGTTGAAGAGGTCGCGCTTGCGCCAGACTTTCGGGAGCTTGTTGTTGTAGTCGCCCCAGTACCACTGCGCCACCACGCAGTCGTGATACACCAACTCCCACAGCGGCAGCCGGTACGCCTCGCCCACCTGATACTTGGCGAGGCTCTCCGGAACCTCGTCCCAAAGCCGCAGCATGTCCCGGCCGGAGTCCGGCACGCGGTAGGGCCCCACGCTGAGCATGCCTTCGAAGTAGTCGCAGAACGGCACGGACGCCTCATGCCCCGTCTCGCTGCCGCACACCAGCCCGAACTCGCCGATCAGCTTGAGCAGCTCCATCTTGTGCTGGCGGCTGTCCGTCCTTGTCTGCGGGTGATCCGGGTGGTAACACTCGAACCAGGGCGCGGCGACCGTCGTGTCAATGAACCGTGCGGTGTAGGGCTTGGACTTCAGCTCGTCGGCGATCCTCTTGCGCGCGTAAGGCAGCGCCTTGGTGTCGCAGATCACCGCGCACGGAATCATCGTCCCATCCTTCGCCTTCACCTGCCACCCGCGCCGCCAGTCGCCGGCCGGCCCCTTCCAGTTGATGTCGTGGGGGAAGGCTTCGGTCACCCAATCGCCATGCTTGTAGCCGACCTTCTCGTGGTTCGCAGGGTCCATGATGTCCTGATAGATGTCGTAGCGCCCCACCAGCACGCGGGGAAGCTCCCGCAGCGCCGCAATCTGGTTGCTCGACCCGCCCCCGCTCCACAGGATGCGGTCCATGCCGAGGCTCTGCATCTCTTTGACCAGCCCCACCGGGTCATGCTTGCCGCCGCCCATCTTCCAGATGTTGGCCGCCCCGAGCAGCAGGTCGATGTTCGGATTGCGTTTGACCTTCTCGGTGAACGGCAGGTAGAGCCCGGCCTGCTTCGCGTGCTCGCGGTAGCGCTTGCACATCGCCACGTGACCGCCCTTGTCAAAGAACACGTAGCGTGCTTTGCGCGCGTAGCCGAACTGCCCCCTCTGCGCATCCCAGGACGGCCCGGCCACCCACAGCCCGGACGCGCCTTTGCGCGCGTTCATGGCCGCGTCGTCAGACGTCTCCAGAATACACATCCAGCCCGCGCCCGTTGCCTCCTCCGCCACGCCGAAGAAGCCCATGCAGATGCCGTGCCCCCCGTACGCGATCGTGCGCCAGAGCCCCTTGTGCTCCTCGTCCACGGGATAGCTCATGCCCTCGTTCATCGGCACGATCAGCCGGTCGCCTTTTCGCGTCTCGAAAGGCGGCGGGAAGTCGAGCGGCTTCGTCAGCTTTCCCTCGGCCTCGACCGAGACAGCCAGTTCACGTCCCTCTGTGAGCGTCAGTGTCGCACGGATCTCGCGGGTCGTCTCGGGGTTCAGCAGCGTCAGCATGACGCCAGCCTGCGGCGCGGTCGCGAGCGGCTCGGCGTTCAGCACCATCCACCCCTGTCCGGCAAGGTCCTGGCGCCAGACGCGCCCCGTGCGAGCATCCGTGACGTCGAGCGTTCCGGCCACAAAATCGCCGCTCAGCGTCAAACGCCCCTGAGCATACTTTTGCTGGGCCTTCATCTGCGGGTTCACGCGGTCCAAAACCGTGCCCGCCCGCGCGACCACATAGCCGTCCGCCCAGACCGAGAGCGAACCGTTGCCGATCAGGCGCGGCTCGATGCTGGCCGCGCCTTTGGGCACGATGAACCGCGACTTGAGTTCGGTCCAGCCGCACGGAGCGCTCGCCGACGTGCCGCCGTAGGACCACTCCAGCTCGCGCCCTTTCTCGTCGCGGAGAACCACGCCGGTCTCCGCGTTCGCCCACTCCGCCGCGTCCGCCGTTTTCACGTTGCAGACAATTTCGAAAATGTCCCCGGGCTTGACTGCGATGCGCGGAAACCCGGCCAGCGACCAGTCCTGCTTACCCGTGTGCTTGACGACAAACGCCTCGCCCTCGCGCGCCATCGTAACCGCATTGTTGTCCCGCGCCCACACATACGGCTTCTCGAACGTCCATCGCTCCTGCGCCAGCGCCGCGCACGCCGCCAGCGCCGCCACCAGCCCCACGATCCGTTTCATACCGCCCCCTCGTTCTAACTCCGACACCCGCCCCGGCCCCTAACCTCTACCGTCCCCGTACCACACCCGCCACAGAAACAGCCCGCAGGCAGCGGCCGAAGGTACGCGCGCCTTGCGCGGCGCGCACGACTCCAGCAGCTCGCTCACCGCCTCCGGCCGCTCCGCGCCCTCGCCCACGCGCAGCAGAAAGCCCACCATGCTGCGCACCTGCTTGTAGAGGAACCCTTCGCCGCTCACCCGAAAGACAATCTCTTTGCCGCGCTTGCTGACCGTGAAGGCGAAGATCGTGCGCACCGTGGTCTCCACCTCGCGCTGCGGGTTGGCGGTGAACGACGCGAAGTCGTGCCGCCCCACGAA
>CAYLUN010000056.1:0-35236 GCA_964386865.1 uncultured Lentisphaeraceae bacterium
CGTTTAAAACCCCACACCGGATTTGAAGTCCGGGAGGCCCACCAGGTACCTATTCGCTCTCACGAAATAGTATTATGGCACAGGCCACCCAGCCGCGCAAGTGTCGCGCATGGGCATGTCCGTCCGCCCGCTGGCCATCGCGCGCAAGGTCAGCCACGGCTCCCAGTCCGAAAAGGGGCGCGAGACTCGCAGCGTCCTGATGAGCGTACTGCACACGCTCGACGCCTGCTGCACGGATCCGGCGGCCAGCCTGGCGCAGGCGCTGGACAGGTACGCGCAAGACCCGCGAACGGACATGTTCGCCGCGCTCTTCGGCGGCCTGCCGCTGTACATCCCGACTCAATGACCGCGGCCGATGTGACGCGGAGAACGACAGTCCACCCCTCCGATCCGCAGGCCGTGAGACCGGCGCTCCGCATCGCGATCCTTCCGCTTCACCTCGCGCACACCTGCCACTACCCCTGTCGCTAACCGATTACGGGCATGTCGCGCACGGGCAGACTCCGTTCCCTTCGCGTCTGGTCATAGGCGAGTGCTCTTACGTGCAACAACGCTCAACGTTCAACGCGTAACACTCAAGTTTGGGACAGGGAACGCCATGAGAAACACGAACAATGACATGTCTTGCGTCCGATCTCTTCCTTGAGCGTTGAGTGTTGAGCGCTGAACGTTGAGCGTTCTGTTCCAGCGCGCCCCTATCATGAGCCGGGCGTTCAGCGTGTGGCAAGAAGCGCCGCGCCGATTGCGCCGGTCATGCAGGGGGCGCCCGCCACCGTCACCGTGCGCCCCAGCGCCTGCGCCAGCGCGTCGCGCATGCCGGGAATGCGGGCGACGCCGCCCGTGAACACGAGGGCGTCGTTCCTCGCGCGGCCCGCCAACGCGGCGACGCGCGCGGCGATGGACTGCTGAACCCCTGCGACGATGTTCGCGACCGTCTCGCCAGAGGCCAAGAGCCCGATGATCTCCGATTCGGCGAAGACCACGCACATGCTGCTGATCGCCGCCGGGCGGTCGGCCCGCGCCGCGCACTGGCCCAGCCGCTCCAGCGGCACCTCCAGCCGCTGCGAGACCACCTCCAAGAAGCGCCCGGTGCCCGCCGCGCAGCGGTCGTTCATCGCGAAATCCAGCACGCGCCCGTCGCCCGCGAGCTGGACGAACTTGCTGTCCTGCCCGCCGATGTCGATCAGGGCCGTCGCCTCCGGATGCAGGAACCGGACCCCGACCGCGTGGCAGGTGATTTCGGTGACCGCCTGCTTGGCGAGGCTGATCGCATGGCGCCCGTAGCCCGTCGCCACGACGCCGCCCAGGTCGGCTTCGGTCAGGCCGCGCTGCTCCAGAAGGCGCCTCAGAAGCGCCTCCGCGCGCGCAGCCTGATCGACCCCCTGGTCGCAGGAGTCCGTGGCGACCACCTCGGAAAGCCCGGCGTCGAATAGGGCGACTTTGATGGCGCGCGAGCCGGCGTCGATGCCGGCAAACAGTGAGTGTGTCATGGCACGTTCCTTGTGGCGGGTGTTCCTGTGCGGGCCGCTCGGGCCGCCTCCACCAGCGCTTCGAGCCGGGTCTGCACGACGGCGGCGAAGGGATCGGAAGACGACGGCACCTCCAGCTCAATGCACGGCACGCCGAGCTGCCGGCGGACAGAGTCGGCGATCTGCGCGCCCTCGTGGGCGCAATGGCTCGCGCCGGGTATGCGCGAGATCACGAGGGCCTCCGAGCCCAGCCGGCGCATGTCCGAGACGATGCGCGCGGCCCGCTGCTCCGACGGCCCAGCCATCGGGTCGGCCAAGGCGCTGCGGGCCAGCGAGTCGAGCGGCGGCAGATCCTCGCGGATCGGGTCGAGCGCATGCGTGAAGAGGAAGTCCGTTCCGCACAGCCGCGCTCCGCAGGCCTCCACCACCTGCATCGCACGCAGGTCGGCGACCGGGTTGACCCAGAAGAGGCGGACATCGTCCTCGCGGCCGTAGCCCCGCCCGGCGGCGACGCGGCGGGCCGCCTCGTCGCGCAGCTCGGCCAGCGCCTGACCCGCGGCGTGGCGGTCGGAGCAGAAGTGGATGATCAGCATCTCCGCGATCAGCAGCTCGAGCGCGGGCAGCGGCGAGCGCGGCGCGAGGAACACGATCTCGCGCAGCGCCCGCAAGGTGGCGCGAATGCGGTTAGCGGCGCGGATGCCCTGCGCGAGACGCTCGTCCGAGAGGGCCTGCCCGGAGAGCGCGGCCAGCGCCTCGCGCACGCGCGCCAGCTCCGACCGGACGACCTCCACCTGGCTGGCTGGCGCCTCCAGGCCGCCCGCCAACGCGACGGCCGGCTCGCCGGCGTCGGGGACGCGGCGGTACGGCATCTCCCACCAGAGGATCGGGTGGCCGAGCCCCTCGACGCGCTGGGCGATGGCCGAGAAGTCGTCGCACACCGCGCCGACGCTGCACGTCAGCAGGTCGGGAAGCGGGAAGTGCTTGCCGCTGGCGAAAGCGCCGAGCATCGCGCGGACGGGGCAGAACGAGGCGTCGACCCCCAGCGCGTCGGCGAGGGCGAACAGCCCGTCCGCCTGCTGCCGCAGGCAGGGCGTCCACCACGCGCCGTCGGGATAGAACGCCACAACGTTGGGCAGGGCGAACGCCATCACGGGCACCGTGCCGAGGTCCTTCATCGCGCCGACCAGCTTGTACCCCTTACGCCGCGCGTCCGCCAAGCGCCCCTCCTCAGACAGGAGAAGCTCCCAGAGCCGGTCCGCGGCGGGCGACGGGTCGAAGCGCAGGTCGGCCAGCCGCGTGTCCCCTTCGTCATAGTGCCGGCCCAGCGCGGGGGCGGCGTCCGCGCAGCGCCGCCGCCACGCGTCGAACGCCAGCGTCTGGAGGTCCTTGTCGCGGCTCATGCGAGCGCCCCCTCTGCCCCGCCCGCGCGCGCGGCCGCCCGCCTGCTCTCCAGCGCCTCAGCGAACGCCTCCGCCCGCGTGCGCAAGGACTCGACGGCCGGGCAGGCCCCGGTCTCCAGGTCCAGCCAGGGCAGCGCGGTTTCGCTTTTCAGCCGCGGAAGCTCGGCGTGGAACAAGTCGCACCACGGCTGCCGCAGCAGCACCCAGCCCTCGAGTTGAGCAGACTGACCCACCTGCCGGAGCCACTCGAAGAACCGTGCGTTGGGCCGTTGGGCAATGGCTGGGCAAAGGTCAAACGAATCCAACGAGATTGCCCTTACGGGCACACTACAAACGCAATCAACAGCCATTACGGGCGCAGGAGCATCCTCGTTGACGGATCCGCCAGCTGTTCGTAGTGGCGCCGTGAGGCGTTTCTCAACCTCGTCCAGCGGGCTCTCCGTGGCATTGAAGGCAATCTGCAGGCCGAGCTGGCGGAGCATTTCAACCATGTCGACATCCGCCTCGGTCAGGCAGCAACCGAGCAAACCCACACGGTGCCGGCCTTGTGCCGCGCTTTCGCCCCCTGCCGCGGCCTGGGCACCCCGCCCCGGGTTCACGGAGTAGCCGCCCGCGTCACCCCGCGCAAGCCCAGGCTCAACAGCCGCCGCGCCGCCTTCCAAGCGGCTGAGGAATCCCTCCAGTCGCTCCAGCTCGTCGTGATACTGGCGTCGGGCCGCTTCCGTGCCGCAGGTCGCGGGGATATTCATGACGAAGACCGGCAGGCGGGTTCGCCCGCGCAGCGCCTCGGCCGAACGCCGGAGCTGGTCGCAGCGGGTCGCCAGGACGGCGGCGGCGAAACGCGCCTCGCCGGCCACCAGCGCCTCGGCCCAGCCGTGCGCGACGGCGCAGACGCCGGCCGTGGGCGGGTGCCGCGCAGATACGCTCGGCGTGAGCGACACGGGGACGAAGCCGCGCGCGCGGATCCGGTCATCGGGGATCAGCGGCCCCGTCACCGCAATCGACTGGCTAGGCTCCTTCATTCGCATTCCGTCATCCTCTGGCGGCGCGGACCGTTTCGTACAGCGCGGCGACGCGCAGGGCGATCCGCGCATCATCGTTCGGCGCGTAGTCGGTTTCGATGCGCAGATAGGGAAGGCCCAGACGTTCGGCCAGCTCACGCGTCCGCGAGGCCTCGACGTCATAGGTGAGGCAACAGTGCCAGATCAGCTCGACCACGCACTCGGCCCGGTAGTCGCGCGCGAGCTGCCGCAGGAGCTCGTGCCGGCGCGTGTTGGGGGTCAGGACTGAGCAGGGCAGGCGCCAGTAGGCGTCCGCGAGCGCCTCGACGGGGTCGGCCGCGTCTTCGGGGATGTCCTGCATGATCGGCTTGAGGCCGGTGCAGTTCTCCTGGCAGACCACCAGCCCGCCTTCGGCCCCGAGGAGGTCGACCACGCGCTCCGCGCCGTGCGGCGTCGGCACGCCGGTCAGGAGCACGCGCACGGCGCAGGCCGGGGGGCGCTCCGCGTCCGGCCGCGACGGCAAGGCCGACAGGATGCGGCTGTACGCGGCCAGGTCGTCGGGCAGGCAGGCGATCAGGCTCTTGAGGTCCAGCAGCTCGCGGCCGGACAGGGGCGGGCGCGGCACGCGCAGAAGTTCCGCCAGGGCGCGACGCAGCCGCCGCTCGCGGTTGGTCAGGCGCGTCGCCTCGCGAATGCGCGCGTCGCTGACCTCGGTGCCGAAAAGCCGGCCGAGCGCCTCGCGCAGCTTGTGCAGCTCGCGAACCCAGTGGGCGCGGGCGTCGGGGTCGTCCGCCTTCTGCGGCAGCTCCATCACGTGCATGGGGTGCCGCTCGGCGAGCCGCTCGTACATCTTCTTCTTTCCGTCGCACGTGGTCTCGGCCACGACCAGCTCCGCCATCTCCAAGAAGGGGTTCGCTTTGTTGACGCTGAAACCGAAAGTCGATTTGATCAGCGGGCAGAGGTTAGAGGGCAGCAGAGCCTCGGCGGCGGGAATCATTTCCGGCGAGCCGCCACAGAGGCAGACCGGCCACGCGCCGGCCGCGAAGATCAGCTCCCGGGGCGTGTATTCGCACATGATCCCGACCAGGTGTCCGCCCGCACGCTTGAAGGCCACCGCCTGCTCGTAGCAGTGATCGACCATCCCGTCGAACCACTCCATTCCGCACCGCTCCATAGGGTCTCTCCTTACGTTCTCTTGCGCGCGATCACCCGCCCTTGCGCGATCTTGCCGGCGTGGGCCAACTGCTGCGCGAACGCCATCTCCGCGCCAAGGGCCTGCAGCAGAGCCTGGTCATACCCGATGCAGCGCAAGGCGTCGCCTGTCAGCTGCATGGTGAGCATGTTGAGGTAGAGGTCGATGTGGCGGGCGAACTGCCCCGTGTCTTCCGCGCAGAGAACGTCGCAGCCGGCGCACCGCAGGAGCTCGGCATACTCGCCGACCGTCAGGAGCGAGGGAAACTTCATAAAGCGCATGAAGCGCTCCGCCTCCGCGCCGCCGAGCGACGCGCCCTCGACCCAGTCGGTGAACGCGACGAGCCCGCCCGGCTTAACCAGGCGCGCCGCCTCGGCGATCAGGGCCGCCTTGTCGACGACGTAGCACCACGCGTCCTCGCCCCAGACGAAATCCGCCTGCGCCGGAGGCAGCCCTGTGGCGCAGACATCGGCTTCGGCCACCTGGATGCGCGCGGACAGTCCTTCGGCGGCGCAGCGCGCCCGGCACGCCTCCACGGCTTTTGGCGTGGCGTCCACCCCGCACATGGCGGCCACCTCGCGGTAGCGCACCAGGAACCGCATGCCCGCGCCGTTGCAGCAGCAGAGGTCAACCCCGCGCAGGCCCTTGCCGATTCCGGCCTTCTCCGCCAGGGCAAGCGACGAGGCGAACCCGCCGACGTGGATCTGCTCCCCCATCACCAGCTCCCAGAGCGCGCCCTCGCCGTCGCTGTAAACGGCCTGCACATCCTTCAGCGTAACCGCAGCCAGCACTTTCATCGCGACCCTCCTCCTCCAAAAAAACAGCGCAACCTGCCGACCCCAGCACAAGTGGGACATCGGCAGGCTGCGTCACCCCGGAACAGGCACAGGCTCGCCCTACTCCTTAGGCCATTTCGTCTCTTCGACGCGAATGACAAACGGAGCAGGCTCGACCACCGGGCGGATAATGAACGACTGAGGCGCATTGGTTGGTATCTGACCCAGATACCGGCATGTGCCTCCTCAGCCATACTCGAAATTATCGCGCCAGAAACACTTGCCTGCAGGCGACACCGCCTCGAAAGCCGGCGGTTTTCGGCCCTGCCCTGCCGCGTTCCACGTGACGCGATTCCCTGCCGCGTCCGCCAGCTTATAGCCGAGCGACAGCTGCGCGTCCCGCTTGCTCGCGTCAATCGACGCGGTCAGCGGGAAGCCGCCGGCGATCCGGCGCTGGCCGTTGGTCGCCAGCGAGAAGGACTGGTTCTCCGCGGAGAGGTCGCAATTCAGGGAGCCCAGCACCTTCCCCTTCGCGTCGGTTACGGAGAAGCTCAGGTCGTCGACCTTGATCGGGCCGGCCGGCACAACGGCCGTCGCGTTGCTCACGCCGACCGTCCACCATTTGCTGCCCTCGGCCCCCTCGTGCCGGATCTTGAGCGTCCCGGCCAAGTCGTAGCCGAACGTAAGCGTGCCGACGGCGCCTGTGTAGCTGGCGGGGGTGAAGGCCGACACCTCGTGGTTGTAGGTGCGATCCAGCTCGTAGAAGCTTTTGGTCGCCATCCCCACAAGGCCGAGGGCCAGCAAGCCCCAGGCCGCTCCGACGCCGATCAGGACTTTGCCCCCCGCCTTGCGGCGGTGGCGGCGGATGCCCACGATCAGCGGCGCGAGCCACCCCAGCAGAACCAGGATGACGATGCTGCCCCAAATGAAGAGGCTCAGGCAGACAGTACTCACGGGCTCACCTCCTTACGGCCCGACGGCAGCACCCGTGGCTGAATCGCGCTCACGGGACACGCCGACTGGCACTCCAGACATGTGATACACTCCAGCTCGCGGCTGACCGTCGGAGCGTTTTCCCCGCGGTGCCGCATGATCGGAACATCCATCGGGCAGCGCGTCTCGCACGTGCCACAGCCGACGCACGCCCCGCCATCCACGTTGACGCGGAAAGGCGTGAGGCGGTTCGTCAGGGCCACGAACGCGCCGACCGGGCACATAGCCTTGCAGAACGACCGGCTCACGAGCACGGCTGAGACCAGCACGGCCGCGACCAAGGCCATCTTGACCGGCCGCCCCAAGACGCCCGACCAGTCGTGGTCGGCAATCGCCACGGGGAGCACGACCTGCAGCCCTGCCGTCGGGCAGAAGCTGCAGTAGAAAAGCGGGGACTCGTTGTCCACGAACCAGGCGACGCCGACGACCGTGACGGCCAGCACCACGTACTTGACGGCGGCCGTCCAGCGCGGCAGACGAAACTTCTTCGAGGGGATCTTATGCAGCAGATCTTGGAGAAAACCCATGGGGCACACCCAGCCGCACAAGAACCGGCCCACCAGAGCCCCCACGCCGAGCACCATCAGCAGCACGAGCCAAGGAACCTCGTGGAACGCCAGCGATTTGCCCAACATGCCGATCGGGCAGCCGAGCCACGCCACCGCGCAAGCTTCGCAGTTCATGACGGGCAGGCAGAACCGGGCGGCGGCCGCGCTGCCGAAGAAATTCGAGTGGAACGCCGCGAGAGACAGCGTCTGCACGCCACGCCGTATCGCTGTGAGCCCCCCAGTCATTGCGCTTTCCGGTTCCCCTCCAAAAAAGTCCAAGCAGGCTTCCCGCACTCTGTCAGGTCGGCCTGCTTGGCATTACGGTCCAGGCTATCGTCAATCACCGCGTCGTTGCCGTCGGTAGCGCGAGTTCCGCCTCGATAACCTTGCCGAAGGTGCGCTTCTTGTCCTTGACCCAGACGATGGCCTTGTATTTTCCCGGAGTGGCCACTTCACCGAAGTAGCCGCCACGGCCTCCTCAAGACGGACACATTTTGCCGAGGGATTCCCGCTGCCGGTCAATCACGTCGCCGGCCTCGTTGAGGACGACGAATGCCGACTGCCCTTCGAGGCGGACTGACTTCTTCTTGCCGTCAACCTGCTTGGTCTTACAGAGCTCGACCGTAAGGCGGTAAGGGACTTTCTTCTTCCGCTGCAGATCCTTGATCTCTTCGGGCTTCAGCGTGGGAGCCGAGAAGCTGGCGGAGAACTCGTAGGTCTCTTCGCTCGACGGCGTCTCCTTGTACTCCGTCAGGAAAGCCTTGATCTCCTCCTCGCTGGGGATCCCGGAGGCCTTCGCGGTACTCAGCTTGAGCATCGTGCTGGGCTTAGGTGTCGTGCTAGGCTTGGCCTCAGCCGCCTGCTCCGACACTTCCTTGACCGGCACAGCCTTGGTTTCTCCGGCCAGGCGCGTAGCCTGTTCGCGCGACGCCTCGTTCAGCGACGTGAGCGGTATAGAGGCCGTCATTCCGTTGGCCCGCTTGACCGTCACCGAGCTGCCGAACAGCCGCACAAACTCGGCCTCAATGGTCCGCCCGTCTGCGCTCGTCCACGTCTGCATCTCGGCGCGGGCACTGCCCACCGCCAGCACGCATCCGGCAACGATATGTGTCCATAACAATCGCATACGATAGCAACGCTCCATTTGACGTTAACAGTATGAGAGAAACGGGCGCCGCTGTCAAGGGGTCGCCGAACTATTTTTTGCGATTTAACCGGGGGCCGCCTGCTTGCGGCAGAACACGCAGGCGTGCTATAGTTTATCTTTAATGAACGAAGACAGCGTACGCCGGCTGCCGGCCGTGCATCAAATTCTGACGTGCGCCGAAGCAGGCGGCTTGGTGGCCCGCTTCGGGCACGCGGCGGTTGTGTCAGCCGTCCAGTCGCTGCTCGGCGAGCGGCGAGCGCGCTTGCTGGCCGGCCAGGCGGTCGCGCCGGGGGCGCTGGAGCCTGAGGAGCTGACGCGCCAGGCGGAGGCGCTTCTGGAGGAGGGCCAGCGCCCGGCGCTCAGGCCTGCGGTGAACGCGACCGGCATCCTGCTCCACACCGGGCTCGGGCGCTCCGTGATGCCCGAGGCGGCGCGGCAGGCCGTGGCCTCCGTGACGGGCTGCTGCAACCTGCAGATGGATCTCACGGACGGCGCGCGCCTGCACCGCGAGCACGTCATCCGCCAGCTGGTGTGCGACCTGTGCGGCGCCGAGGACGTGCTGCTCGTGAACAACAACGCCGCGGCGACGATGCTCGTCCTGCGGGCGCTGGCCAGCGGCAAGGAGGTCGTCGTCTCGCGGGGCGAGCTGATCGAGATCGGCGGCTCGTTCCGCCTGCCCGAGATCATGGCGGAGAGCGGCGCGCGCCTGCGCGAAGTCGGCACCACCAACAAGACGCACCTGGCCGACTACGAGCGGGCGCTTTCGCCCGACACCGCGATGCTGCTGAAGGTTCACAAGAGCAACTACGACATCGTGGGCTTCACGAAAGAGGTCGGCATCGCCGAGCTGGCCGCCCTGGGCAAGGCGCGCGGCATCGCCGTGCTGGACGACTTGGGGTGCGGCGCCCTGGTCGGGCTCGAGGCGTTCGGCCTGTCACACGAGATGACGGTGGCGGAGAGCCTGGCCGCTGGCGCCGACCTCGTGCTGTCGAGCACGGACAAGCTCATCGGCGGGCCGCAAGGCGGCCTGATCGTCGGGAAGGCCGGCCTGATCAAGCGGGTGCGGAGCCACCCGCTTTACCGCGCCCTGCGCGTGTGCAAGCTGACGCTGGCCGCGCTGGAGGCGACGCTTCGCCTGTTCAAGAACCCGGCGAGCCTGCCCCTCGCCCACCCGCTGTACGCCATGCTGGCCAAGACGCCCGAGCAGCTCTTCACGCAGGCCACCGCGCTGGCGCAGGAGCTGCGCGCGCTCACCGCCGACCCCGTCGCCGTCGTGGAGCACGCCGCCTACCTGGGCGGAGGCTCGCTGCCCGGCCAGGCGCTGTCCTCCTACGCCGTGCGGATCGCCGTGCGCGGCGGGCAGGCCGCCACCGTGGCGCGGCAGCTCCGCGAGGCCGCCGTGCCGGTGGTCAGCCGGGTGTACCAGGACGCCGTCCTCCTCGACATGCGCACGGTCTCGCAGGAGGAGTGCTCGGTCATCGCGCAGACGTTTCGCGAGACGTTCGCCACGGTGCGCGAGCCGCGCGCCGCAGCGGGGGCGCCCGCATGAAGTGCTCTGCCTCCCCGCCCCGTCCGGGCGCGTGCGCGTCGCCTGGCGCGGCCAACATCAGCATCACCCTGGGCACCGCGGGGCACATCGACCACGGAAAAACCTCGATCGTGAAATGCCTGACCGGCTGCTGGTGCGACCGGCTGCCGGAAGAGCAGGCGCGCGGCATGACCATCGACCTGGGGTTCGCCGTGTGGCAGCGGGCCGACGGCCGGCGCGTGGGCATCGTCGACGTGCCCGGGCACGAGCGCTTCATCCACAACATGGTGGCGGGCGCAACAGGGATCGACGTGGTCATGCTGGTGGTGGCGGCGGACGACGGCGTGATGCCCCAGACCGTCGAGCACGTGCAGATCGTGCGCATGCTGGGCGTGCGGCGTGGGCTGGTAGTCATCAACAAAAGTGACCTCGCGGACGAGGAGAAGCTCGCGTATGTTGAGCAGGAGGTACGCGACTGCGTGCAGGGCACCTTCCTCGAAGGCTGCCCGCTGGTGCGCTTTTCGGCCAAGACCGGCGCGGGGCTGGACAGCCTCTTCGACGCGCTGGAGCAGACGGTCGACGGCACGGTCGAGCGCGACGGCTCCGGCCCCTTCCTCCTGCACGTGGAGAGCGCCTTTGTCCTGCAGGGCCTGGGCACCATCATCTCGGGCATCCCTCGCTCGGGCCGGGTAAGCCTGGGCGACGAGGTAGAGCTGCTGCCGAACGGCACGCGCCACACCGTGAAGGGCATCCAGGTCTACGGCGCCCCCGCCGAGCAGGGCCGCGCCGGCGAGTGCTGCGCCCTGCGCCTCTCGAATCTCTCGCGCGACCAGATCGAGCGCGGGATGGTCGTGGCCGCGCCCGGCTACTTCCAGCCCTCGCGCTTCCTGAACGTGAAGTTCTTCTACCTGCCGCACCATGACCGGCCGCTCGCGCCGCGCACGGCCATCCGCTTCCACATCGGGACCTCAGACACGCCCGGACATCTGGTGCTCCCCGAGCGAAGCCGGCTCGCGCCGGGCAGCGAAACCTATGCGCAGGTGCAGCTGAGCCGCCCCGTCGTCGCCGCGCCCGGCGATTTCTTCGTGCTGCGCCAGCTCAGCCCCGTCAAAACCCTGGGCGGAGGCACGCTGATCGACCACTCGGACTCCAAGCTGCGCCGAGGCCGCGGCGACTGGGTCGAAACGCGCATCGAAAAGGAGAAGGCCGTCGACGACGAGACGCACGCGCTGCTGCTCGCGCTGGCGGCAGCGGGCACCGCGCCTTGCCACATGGACAACTGGGCGCGGCAGGCGGGCGTGGCGCTCGACGCCGCGCGCGAGCGAGCCGCACGCCTCGTCGAGCGCGGCGACGCCGTGGCCCTGCCCGGCGACCGCTTCGCCTCCGCCGCTGCGCTGGCCTCGGTCTCCGGCGACCTTGCGGGCCGCCTGAGCGCCCTGCACGACGCGCACCCCCTCTACCGCGGCTTCGAGAAGAAGGACATCCTCCGCGCCATGCCCGGCGTGCGGCTGCTGGTCGACCGCGCCTTCGAGAACCTGGCGTCTTCAGGACAGATCGTCCGCGAGGAGGACCGGTTCTTTCTGCGCGAGCGCGAGCCCGCGCTCACCCCCGAGCAGCAGCGCGCGGCCGCGCGCTTCACGCGCCTCTATGACGAGGCCGGGTATACCACGCCGCGGCCAGACGAGCTGCCTGCGCTGACCGGCGTCCCGCAGCCTGCCGCCGACGAGCTGCTGATGCACCTTCAGCACCTCGGCACCCTCGTCCCGCTCGCGGACCAGATTCTGCTTCACCGGCGCTGGCTGGACAGCTCGCGGGAGATTCTGGTCGCCCGCCTGCGCGAGGCGGGGCGCATCCGCTCGGCGGATTACAAAGACCTTTTGGGAACCTCGCGCAAATACGCGATTCCGCTGTTGGAGTACTGGGACCGCATGGGGCTGACGCGCCGCGTCGGCGACGAGCGCGTCCTGCGCGAACAGGAGGCGAACGGATGACTCAGGAAGATCTGGAGAAGCGCAAGCGCGTGATGGGCCGCTCCATCAAGCTGGGGCACTGCGTCTGCGACCCCGCCAAGCCGTGCCCGTGCCCGCTCTTTCAGGAGCGCAACGTCTGCCTGTGCGCGGGCGAGCACCTGCCCGTCGACGGGCGCGCGGAGGTCAAGCTGACCCAGCACGTGCGCAGCGCCGGGTGCGCCAGCAAGATCGGGCAGAAAGACCTCCACGCCGTGCTCGCCCAGCTCCCGCAAGTCAGCGACCCGCGGCTCGTGGTCGGCCTGGCCACGGCCGACGACGCCGGCGTGTTCGAGCTGCGGCCCGGCCTGCTGCTGGTGCAGACCGTGGACGTCTTCACGCCCGGCGTGGACGACCCCTACCTGTTCGGCCGCATCGCCGCCTGCAACTCCCTGAGCGACGTCTACGCCATGGGCGGCAAGCCGGTCACGGCGCTTTCGGTGATCGGCTTCCCGATCCACACCCTGCCGCACGCCGCCATGGCCGCCATCCTGCGCGGCGGCATGGACGTGCTCGCCGAGGCGGAGACCGTTCTGCTGGGCGGCCACAGCATCAACGACGAGGAGGTCAAGTTCGGCTTCGCGGTCACCGGCTGCGTGGAGCGCGAGCAGCTCACGACCAACGCGGGCGCCCGCCCGGGCGACGCGCTGGTGCTGACCAAGCCGCTCGGCACTGGCATCGTCGCCCTCGCCGGCCAGCTCGGCCGCGCCTCCGAGCGCGCCCTCGCCGCCAGCGCGCAATCGATGTCCACCCTCAACCGCCGCGCCGCCGAGGCCATGGCGCGGCACGGCGCCAAGGCCTGCACCGACGTGACCGGCTTCGGCCTCCTCGGCCACCTGACGCGCATGGCCATCGAAAGCGGCGTCACCGCCGAGGTCTGGCTCGACGCGCTGCCGCTCCTGCCCGACGTGCTGGCGTACGCCGCAGAGGGCATCTACAGCGGCGCGAACGAGCGCAACGCCTCCTTCGCCGCAAAGCACGCGGATATCGCCGGGGACATCTCCGAAGCGGAACAGGCGCTCCTCTACGACGCGCAGACCTCCGGCGGGCTGCTGATCGCGCTGCCGGAACCCGAGGCGGTCAAGCTCGTGGACGAGCTGCGCGCCGAAGGCAACGCCCACGCGACGATCATCGGCCGCGTCGCCGAGGCCTCGGGCGGACACGTGCGGGTCACCCGCTCCCGGTAGTTTGGGCTACGGCGCGACAACCCGCAACGCGACCACGCCGTAGGCCGGCAGGCTGAGGCGCAGCGGCGCGCGGAGATCCACGGGCCGCCCAGAGAACCCGTCCTCGGCGCGCGCGCCTGCCGGCCAGCCGGCGACTTCAAAGGCGGCGGGATCGTTGGAGGAGTTGACCAGGAACAGCCAATGGCTGCCGCCGTGCACGTACTCCTTCGCCGTCCACGACGCCATCTTCTGTTCACGTTCAAGCCTCTCCTGCTCGGTGGTCGTAGCCGCCTCGCCGCCCGCCTCGCCTCCGAGCGTGACATCCGTCAGCGCCGCCCCTTGAACAAGCTTCACGCCGAGTTTCGCGGCAGGCTCGCCGCCGAACAAGAAGACCTGTGCCAGCGCGCGGCCGCCGTTCAGCTCGCGGCCGCACTCAGCGTAGGCGTCATACCAGAGCGACCAGGTCTTGGATACCTCGCGCCGCTTGAAGAGCGACCAGAGGCAGAGCCCTTTGGCCCCTTTCACCAAGCCGAGGTAGACGTCGTGCCTCACCCACGCGCGGATCTCAGCCTCCTCGCCGGGCTCCGGGTCTTTGCAGAGCTCGGGCATGACGAGCGGAATCGCGCCGGGCCGTCCGCCGGCCCGGATCGCCTCGGCCTCCTGCTCGACGCTCCAGCCCACCCAGGCACGGTCACGCTTCTTGCCGGACGAGTTGACGTAGCACCCTTTGCCGACCACATCGACGTGCCTGACGATCGGCAGGAGCGTGTCCCTGGTGCGGTTGTTCGGGTTGTAGTGGTAGATCGGCCGACGCAGCGGATCGGCCGCGCGGATCGCCTCGCACACGACCTCGAGGTAGCGCATCTCGTTCTGCCGCCAGCAGCGCAGCTCCTCGGGCTGCACCGCCCACCAGACAATCTCCTTGAGCGGCGCGAGCGCGCGCACCTCCTCGGCGACGCTCGCCCGCAGGGCCGGCTCGTCCAGCTTGTAGTTCTTCGCCGGATCCTTATCGGTAAAGCGAGGCCCCCGCGAAATGTGCGCGACCACCGGCCAGCCGTTCGAGGCGCACAGCCGCACGTACGGCACGTCGTTGCCATAGCACGGCCCCGCCACGGTGAACCCGTTGGTCAGGTCGCGCGCGGGGACGCCCGAGTAGCCCATGTAAGCCATTCGCCGCCCGCGGGGATAGATGCCGTCGCCCGCAGCCGCGGCCGGGGCGTTCGTCGCGATGAAGAAAGGCTCGGCCGGGCAGGCCTTCGCAGCAGGCTTCCGGCAGCCGGACAGCAGGCAAAGCGCCGAGGCGATCAGCGAAAAGGTCGTCTTGGTTTGCATCGCGCTAGTTACCCGCGTACTCGACGTCGATGCGGCCGTTGGAGTCGCCGCCGCCGTCGCCGCGAACCTCGGCCTGCAGCAGGTATTTCTTGCCCGGATCGCGGGGCTTCGGGAGCGTCAGCGTGTAGGTGGCCACGGCGCGCGCGCTGCCGGTGAAGTTCGCCGCGTCGTCCGAAGCGACCGCCTGCCCGTCCTCGAGGATCCGCAGCTTGCGCATGTCGAAGCGGTGGCGGCCGCGGGTGTAGGTGAAGCTGACCGCATAGGCGCCCGCCTTGTCCAGGCTGTTGCCGATGTCCCACGTGCTCGTCCCCCAGCTGTTCGACATCTCGCCGGCTTTCCACTGCGCCGCGCTGGGCGGCGCCACGGGCGCCGCGTTGACGCCCAGCCGCAGCAGCCGGTCGGCGTGCGTCTCCAGCCGCTTGACGAACGCCGCGTAGTCGCGGGAGTCCAGCGGCGACCAGACGGCTTCGGCCAGCGCGCACAGGCGCGGGTAGAGCTTCCACTCCGCGTCCTTCTCCCCCCAGACGTACTCGCTCCAGAGGTTGGCCTGACCGCCCAGCACATGGCTCTCGCGGTAGGCGGGAATGCCGTTGCACGGATCGAACGCATAGACCTTTTTCAGCGGCAGCAGTCCGCCGATGTACTCGTAGCCGTCGTTGCCCGAGAACTGGCGGTAGTCGAAGTAGCAGAAATCTGTCGGCGTCATCACCACGTCGTGCCCCTGGGCCACCGCGTCCTGGCCGCCTTTCATGCCGCGCCACGACATCACGGCCGCGCCCGGCGCCAGCCCGCCCTCAAGGATCTCATCCCATCCGATGAGCCGGCGCCCCTTCTTCGCAAGATACTGGTCGAAGTGGCGGATGAACCAGCTCTGGAGCTCGTGCTCGTCCTTGAGCCCGTTCGCCTTCATCCGCGCCTGGCACTTTTCGCACGCTTTCCAGCGCGCTTTGGGACACTCGTCGCCGCCGACATGGATGAACGGGCTGTCGAACAGCGCGCACACCTCGTCCAACACGCCCTCCAGAAAGCGCAGCGTCTGGTCGTTGCCCGCGCAGTAGACCTCCTCCTCGACGCCCCACAGCACGCGCGGCTCGAGCGGCACGCCACGGCAGGAGAACTCCGGGTAAGCCGCCAGCGCGGCGCGGCCGTGGCCGGGCATCTCGATCTCGGGCACGACGCGGATATGCCGCGCCTGGGCGTAAGCCAGCACCTCGCGGACTTCATCCTGGGTGTAGAAGAACGGCCCGTAGGGCTTGCCGTCCAGCGCCTTCCGGTCGCCCGGCACAACCGACGCCGGCCGCCTGGACGCGACCTCCATGAGCTTCGGTCGCTTCTCAATCGCGACGCGCCACCCTTGGTCGTCGGTCAGATGCCAGTGCAGCGTGTTGAGCTTGTGCACCGCCATCTGGTCGAGCAGCCGGAGGACATAGGCCTTTCCGAAGAAGTGCCGGCACTCGTCCAGCATAACTCCGCGCCACGCAAAGCGCGGCGCGTCCCTGATTTCGACGCCGGGGATCCGCCAGGACAGATTCGTCGCGCGCTCGCCGCCGAACGCCGCGCTCGGCAGGAGCTGCCGCAGCGTCTGCGCCCCGTGGAAGAAGCCCGCCGCGTCCGAGGCGGCGATCCGCGCGCCCCGCTGATCCGCGCGCAGCGCATAGCCCTCAGCTTTGATCGCGTCGCCCGTTTCCGGAGCTGCGAACGCGACGTCGCAAGAGGCGTGCGCGAACCACCCGCCGAGCGGCTTGACCGTCAGCGGATACCCCGTCACCGGCCGCAGGCACGCGGCCAATGACTCGGCCGCCTCTTTCGCTCCGGCCGCGCCGTGCGCATAGCGTATGGCGGATTTCGGCGAGAGCGCGAACGCCCCCGGCAGCCAATCCATCTGCGCCGGCTGCGGCACAACCGCGAGCCGGTCCACCGCCTGCTTGGGCGTCTCCGCCTGAGCCAGAAACGGCATCGCTGCCACAACCGCCACAGCTAACTTACGCATGCTCCCACTCCCCTCTGAAGACCGGCTCGCTGACAGCCAACCTGCGGCTCGCGAGAACCACCCGTCGCCTACCCCTGCCTGATCCCCCGCACGATCGCCTCCATCGCCTCCGCCTGCGCCTCCATGCTGCGCACCATCTGAAGCTGCGTCCGGCAGCGGTCGAGGTTCTGCCCCGGCCGGTGCGTGCGGAAATAGACGTCGCCCGCCAGATAGTCGGTCAGGAAGCGGATGCCGATGGTCAGCGTGATCAGCTGCCCCGAGAAGACGAGCTCCTCGATCTCCGCCGGGAGCAGAAACGCCGCTTCGGACAGATAGCCGCGCGCCAGCGCCTCGAACATGGCGATGCGGCTGCCGACCTTCGCGAGGTCGCGCTCGTCCTCTTTGGCGGAAGCCGTGGCGGAGCGCACCATGTCGCCGAAGTCGTAGAGCGCGAGCCCCGGCATCACGGTGTCGAGGTCGATCACGCAGATGCCCTCGCCCGTCGCGTCGTCCAGCATGACGTTGTTGATCTTGGTGTCGTTGTGCGTGATGCGCTCGGGAATCTCGCCGCGCGCGTGGCGCTCCAGCAGCCGCCCGCACCGCTCGCGCCGCTCGGCGACGAAGGCGATTTCCGCCGCCACCTGCGCCTTGCGGCCGCACGCGTCCGCCGCGATGGCCGCGTCCAGCGCCTGCAGCCGCGAGAGCGTGTTATGAAAGGCCGGGATGGTCTCGTGCAGCCGCGGCGCGGGCAAGTCGGCCAACTGGTTCTGGAACCGCGCGAACGACCGCGCCGCCTCGTACGCCTGGCGCTCGCTCTCGATGATGTCGTAGGTCTGCGCCCCCTCGATGAAGAGATACAGTCGCCACCAGTTGCCTTCCACGTCGCGCACGTAGGGCTTGCCGTCGCGGGCCGGAATCACCGTCAGCGTCTGGCGCGACGCGTCGGACGAGCCCGCCGCCGCCAGCTTGCCGCGCAGGTGCTCCGTCACGCGCAGGATATTCTCCATCACGCACTCCGGCTGCTTGAAGATCGCGTGGTTGATGCGCTGCAGCAGGTAGTGAACAGGCCTGCCCGCCAGCCGCGCCGCCACCTGATACGTGTCGTTGATGTGGCCCGACCCGTACGGCACGGCGTCCGCAAAATCGCCCCACGCCTGAAAGCCCGCGACCGCGTGCCTCAACTGCTCCTTGGTGTGCTTCGCCCGTTCCATAGCCCCCCCTTTGCCGACCGCCTGTATCCGCCTACAGCCTACAGCCTTCCTCTCTCACCCGATCCTCTTCACCACGTCCGCTTTCATCTCGTCGATCAGCGACGCCGTATAATCCGCGATCGACAGCGCGTCGTCCTGCACCAGCGGGCTCAGGTCCATCGCGAAGGTCAGCATGGTCGCCGCGTCCACGGCGTGCGACTCGAAGAAGGTCGCGTGCGCCTTGCGGCGGCCCATGACCGCGTCATCGTAGCGCTTGCCGCCCGAGATCTGCGAGTCGAAAACGCCGGAGAGCGCCGCGGAGATGTTGGCGCGGTCGCTGACGTTCAGCACCACCTTGCGGCCGTCCGGCAGCCAGTCCAGGTCGCGCCAGATCTCGCAGCCGTACACCTGGGCCGGACGCTCGGCCGGCGGCAGGCGGCGGAGCGCGGCGATCACCGCCCGCACCACGCCGACGTGCGTGTCGTGCTTGTCGGACGGCGCGTGCGTGTAGACGGTCTGCGGGCGCGCGGCCCGCACGATTTCGGCGAGATCATCCACCACGGGCGCGTTGTCCCGCGCCTTCACCTCTTTACTGGCGAAGTCCAGCTGCAGCATCGCGCCGTAGCGCCCGACCATCGCCGCCGTGCGCTGCTCGAGGCGGCGCACGGCTTTCATCTGCTCGTCCGCATACGAGGCGTACACGCCGGCGCGCGAGCTGCCCGCGCCGTCGGTGCAGGTGACGCCGCAGAACGCCTTGTCCGGCTGCCCAAAGCAGGCCAAGACGCCGTGTACCGCCATGAACTCCAGGTCGTCCTGATGCGCGCCGACACCCAGATGCGTGGTCCGCGCCAACGCAGCGGCAACATCCGATCCGTCCGGCACAAAGACATCCGCCGTCGATTTCGTCAGTTTCATTTATCTTCTTCCTAACCGCCTACAGCCTAAACCCCTCTAGATCAGCGGCAGCGAGGCCGCGGCCACGGACTGCCCGACGCGGCGTGCCTTCTCGTCTGGCATGAAAACCTCGATCTGCTCCGCCAGCTCGGGGAACTGGTCCGCGAGGATCAGCCGCGCCGTCTCAAGGATCATCACGCCGCCCGGGCCGGAGGTCACGCGGCCGAGGATCATCATGCTGTCGAAGCCGTAGAATTCGCGGTACCACGGGACCGAGTAGCCGAGGTAGAGCCCGATCTTCTGGAAAATCGTCAGCGCGGTCACGTCGCCGTCGAGCATCCGCTCTTGCACCCGCTTCAGTCGCTCGGGAAGCGGCATCTTGGCCGGGAAGCGGATGCCCTTCTTCATGGCCAGGTAGTTCACGGCCTGCTGCGAGAAGTACATCGCGCCCACGCCCGTGTCGCCGGACCACTCGTCGGCCGGGGCGGACGGGTGCAGGTCGACCGGCGCGAAGGCCAGCTCCGACAGCCGCCCCGTCAGGCAGCCCTTGCGGTCCACGAAGCCGCCCGCCTCGCTCGACCCCATGGCCACGCCGAGTATGCCCTTCTTGCCGAGGGACATCAGGCCGGCCAGGGCGGTGACGTCGCCGTCGTTGGCCACCTCGATCGGCACGTTCCACTCCTTGCCGAGGCGCAGGAACATGTTCTGCGCCTCCGCGTAGCGCTCGGCGGGAACCGCGCGGAAGAGCGACGCCACCTGGATGCGGTTGTCCACCACCACGCCGGCCGTGCTGCCGCCGATCGCGTCCACGCGCGGCAGGCTGGCCGCCGCCTTTCTCAGGCCCGTGTTAAGCTGGCTGTAGTGGTATTCCGGGTCTGCCTGATTGCGCGGGTCCCACGGGAACTCCTCGCTGAAGACCACTTTGCCGCGCTTGACCGCGCTGATCTTGAAATCGCTCGCGCCGAGGTCGAAGCCGAGGCGGCACCCGTTGGTGCGGTTGTCCATCAGCAGCTCGCGCTCATACGGCTGCGGCATCTCCGCCAGCGGGCGCATCTCGACCGTCATCGGCCGCCCGTACACGCCCTCCATGAAGTTCGCGTCGAACGCGCGCGCCCCCGTCTTTGCGTACTGCTGCTTGATGGCCAGGCAGAGCTTGCGCGGGCCGGACAGCATGAGCCGCCAGCCGCCGCACGACCAGAGCAGGAACTTCACGACGCGCTCGGCCAGCAGCGCCACTTCGGGCGAATCCTCCGCACGCGCCGGCAGCGGCAGGTCGTAGCGCGACACGTAGCCGTTCTCGCGCTCCCACGCGATCGCCAGGACCCGGCCATCCGGGCGCGCCGCCCGCTTCAGCTCCTGCAGGACCGTGATCGGCGGGCGGAAGTCGCGCTTCAGTGTCACCTTTGTCTGTAAGCCTGTGTCTAACATAGCTGCCTCCATGGGGAACTGGCATGGCTGAAGGGCGGATGCTGGCGCCTCCCGAGCACCGCGTCTCAGCCCGCTGTCCGCGATTCCGCCACGCCGCCATTTCCTTCACTGTTTTTATTCTAACCGGTTGCGTGATCCTATTGCGTTCACAATCCTATTATCGTAAGATTGCGAACATGGAAGCGTCCATCTCCAACCTGCGTTTCGAGTACATGAACACCTCGGAGCGGCGCGTGCTCAATCTCGGCGAGGCCGGGTTGCCCTCTGTGCCGATGCTCGGCTATTGCCACTACCGGAACCCGCGGCCCGACGTTCCCGAGCACTGGCACCCGGGCTGCCTCGAGATCCACTACGGCGTGCGCAGCACGCTGTCGTTCGGCTTCAACGGCCGCGTCTACCGGCTGGGCCCTGGCGAGGTTTTCGTCAACCTGCCGGGCGAGCGCCACACGGTCAGCGAACACCCCAAGGGGCTGATTCTCTATTGGGTCATCGTCAGGCTGGACACCGACGAGCCGTCGTTCCTCGGGCAGCCCTCCGAGGAGGCTGCGGCGCTGCGGCAGGCGCTCCTGCACATCCCGCACCGGCACTTCCGAGGAAACGAAACGATCAAGCGGCAGTTTCAGACGCTTCACATGCTGACCGACGAACCGCCCACGCCCTTGCGCGCGCTCCGCTTGCGGACGACCACGCTCGCGCTCCTGCTGGAGGTTCTCTCGGCCTCCCGCGAGCATACGGTGCCCCCGGACGAGTCGCGCCTCGAGAGTGTCGTGCACACCCTGCGCAACCACCCGGAGCTGCCCTGTCCGCTCGACCAGCTTGCCCGCCAGGCCGGGATGGCGCCCAACCACTTTGTCACCCGTTTCCGTCTTCTGACCGGTCTGCCGCCACGCCAGTTCCTGCTCGACTGCCGCATGCAGGCGGCCCGGCGTCTGCTGCGCGAAACCGCCGCTCCCGTCACCGAGATCGCCCTCCAGCTCGGGTTCTGCTCGTCGCAGCACTTCGCCAGCCTCTTCAAGCGGCACACGGGCGTGACGCCCATCGCCTACCGCGCGGGGCGCGCCGGCCCCAGCCGGAGCAGCGACCGCGACGACGGACAGAGCGCCTAGCCGCTCAAGTTAGCCTTGTCTCATTTTGTGCTTGCCATTACATCTATAGCTCTACTATAATATCGCCGTTTTAAGGATCCATGCGCCCTGAGGGTTTCCGCGTCACCGACGGCTGGCACCCGACCAACCAAACAAGCGACCCCTAGAGACGATGAGTCTGAGATAAACAGAGGAGGCGCACCATGAACACACATCTACTCGCGAGCATCCGAACAGGTCATCTGGTGATCGCGCTCGGGCTTTCACCTTTGACGTCAATCCTGACGCCCGCTCGAGCCGCGCTCCCCGAGGGACGCAGCCTGGCTATCGAAAGGCAGGGCGCAGGCGTCAGCCTGTGCTGGCTAACCATCACGAACGCCCCTTACGTGGTTCAGGCGCGAACCAATCTGGTGCAGGGAGAATGGGGCCTCTTGGACACGATCACCAACGCGGGCGGTTTCACTGTGTACCCCATCGCGCCGGACGACTCACCTTCGCGCTTCTTCCGGGTGCTCTTTCCGCAGCCGACGGTTGCGGCGGGCGAACCGGCCCGCTATGCGCACGGGACGGGCGGCTCGTACCTGTATATCACGGGCTCGTTCTTCTATGAGGGAGACCAGGTCCGTGTGGGCGGCCTCCTCGCAGGCGGCACCGTGTTCGTCACGCCGTCGCTGCTGCGCGTCGAACTGCCGCCCGAGCTGCCGCCGGGCCGGCACGACGTGGAGATCCTGAGCGCCCACACCGGCTCCGCGCTGGCGCTGCTTCACGAGGCGGTCACCGTGGTGGACCCGCTCGCGGATCCGGACCGACTGCTCTACGGGCCGCCAGAGGAGCCGCCGGCCAGTCCCTCGGCCGTGTGGCTCTCTAAAAGGGGCTATGACTACTACATGGCCCGTAGCGACCTCGCCGCCTCCACTCTCTCTGGAGGCAGGAGGGGCATCACCGAAAAGGGGCTCAAGCTCTTTGACGGCGGCGTAGCGGCCGTAGCGCCCCCCTCCGAAAGCGGCAAGGGCATCACAGAAAGAGGGATCAAGCTCTTCGACGACAGCGCGGACGCAGGCATCACCGTACCGGACTCCGACAAGGGAATCAGCCAGCCAGGCATCAAGCGGAGCATCGCTGGCGGGGTTGTGGCTGCCATCGTTGTCGCGGCGCGCGGCGGCAGAGACGCCAGCGAGCCGGAGGTCGTGCCCTTCTCCGGCGAGGTTCGGCAGCAGGTCGTGGACCTCGCGATCCCTGGGCGCGCCCTGGATTTCGTCTGGGCGCGCACGTACAGCTCGCGTATTGGGCGCACGGGCGCCTCAGCCAACGGCTGGACGTTTTCCTACGACCTTCACCTGCAGCCGCTCGGCGGCGATATTTTGATCCATAACGGCACTGGCCGCGCGGATCGCTATGCCCTCCAGCCCAACGGCACCTACACCTGCCCGGAATTCTTCTGTGAAGGCACGCTCAGCGCCGACATCTTCCGCCTCACGTTCGCGGACACCGGCTACTGGGAGTTCCGGTCGCTGACCGCAGCGACGGCCGCTGGCAAACTCGACCACATCGTGGACCGCAACGGCAACACCGTGTCCTTGGACTACGACCAGGCTGGGCGCCTGGCCGCGGTCGTCGACGATCTCGGGCGCACCCATACCGTCGCCTACGATACGGCGGGGCGGCTCGAGTCCGTCACCGACTCCTTCGGACGAAGGGTGACGTATCGTTATTACACGGGGCTCCCGAGCGATCCGGGCGGCGGCCTCGGCGACCTGAAGTCCGTCACCTCGCCGCCGGTCACCGGCACGCCGACAGGAAACGATTTCCCTGAAGGCAAGACCACGACATACACCTATTCTGCGGGCTCCTCTGTAGCGGCAGAGAACCACTTGCTGCTCTCGGTGGCAGACGCGCTTGGGCAGACTGTCGTGGCCTGTGCTTACGACCTCAGTCAGACGTCTTCGTCCTACCTGCGCTGCACGTCGCTCCAGCGCGGATCCGATGCGCCGACGATGCTCACGTACCAGCCGCAAACGCCATCACCCGACAACCGCTTCGCCGCGATGCGTTGCGTCGCCAACGACCCCGTCGGCAACGTGAACGTGGTTCTCTACGATTGCCGCAACCGCGGCATCGAGAAGGCCCAGATCAAGCGACGTGCGGAACCCGGCACGTTGGTCACCGACACCTCGACGCTGCCCTACGACAAGCTGCGCGAGGACGACCCCGATTCCACCGTCACCCGCTGGAGCTGGAACAACGACTCGCTCTGCACGGCCGCCACCGCGCCGGGTGGTCAGGAAGTGCGCTTCATATATCAAGGCGACCTCGAACCCTCCACGCCCGCCCGCAAGCGCGCCGACTGCCTGGTGGTGAGCCAACGTGCGCCAGCCCCCGTGGACTTCGACGGAGACGGCGCTCTGGACTCATCAGAGCGTGTCTGGAACTACCAGTTTGATCCGCGTTTCGGGTCGCCGGGCAACGATTATAGGGTTGACACTTTCTATCCGCAGGATCCGAATTGGGGAAAGCCCAAAAAAGGTGGCATCAGCGCGCCCCCGAGCGGTGACGGATCGGACGGCGGCCTTGGAATCCCCAATGACCCCAGTGGCACGTTTGCACTGGGCGATGTGATTCGAGGTGCTGTCGGCTACGTCACCTCCGCCACCGACCCGCGCGGCAACGCGACCGAAGCGGAGTACGATGAGCAAGGCAACTGCCGAGCCCTCATCGTTCCTGCTACACGCTCGAGTACCGGTGTCATCACGTTCAGCCGTGTCCACGACGCCCACGGCCAGTTGACAGCCATCACCAACGCCCCCGACGCCAACGGTCGCTGTCGAGTGGACACGTTCACGTATTCCCAGGGACAGGTCACCGCGTGCGTCGTGGACGCGGCTGCCGACGGACTCGCGCTCACAGCCTCGTTTGAATACGACGCACGCGGCAACCTGACCCGCCTCGTGGACCCGCGCGGCAACGACTGGCTCTACACCTACAACGCGCTCGACCAGTGCGTCCGCGCCCAGTCGCCGGTCAATGTCTCCCAACGTTGCAACACAGGCTTCTTCTACGATGCCAATGACAATCTGGTGCAGACCGTCACCCAAGTGCGCGATGCCGGCGATGCCCAGACCGGCACCTGCACGGACCGCGCCACTTACGACGAGCTGCGCCGCCTGACCGAAGTCGTCTTGGCCGTGGACGCCACGCACGCGCTGACCAACCGCTTCGTGTACGACGGCAACGGCCAGTGCGTGCAGGCGCTCGGCGGCGACGCCGTCTCGGGCGTGGACCCGCACCACGCCATGTCGTTTGCGTATGACACGTGCGGCCTGCTGTACCGCGAGGTCGCCGCGCCGGGCAGTGCCGCGCAAAGCACGACGCAGTACGACTACGACGTGAACGGTCTCGTCACACGCGTCAGCGAAGGGCTGGAAGAGACGCCGAGCGTCACGACACTGGCGTATGACGGGTTTGCGGGCTTCGGCTATTGGGAAAAGTGGGAGGGGATTGCTGCCAAAGAAACCAGGAAAGGTGACCGAGTTTCGCTGGTTGGGTTTGGTAGTTTCAAGTCTGCTCCCCCAACAGTTAGATTTACCATGAAGGAGGACAGGGGTTATCCCCTAGATTCAAGGTCTGCAAACCCCTCAACGGCCAACTGGGACACTTCGGCAGTAACCAGCATGGGCGCCGCGTACGTAATGGGCGCAAAAGCAAAAGCCTGGATGGTTAACAACTTTGCGCGTGTCGCGCAGATCACAGACCCGATGGGCAATGTCAGCACGTTCCACCACGACGCGAACGACAAACTCCTTGTCGCACGCCAGTTCGGCCAGACCACCGACGTGCCCGGCTCCGACGGCAACATTCGTCTCGCCGAGTCGCGCTACGAATACGACGACCTTGACCGCTGTACCGTACAGCGCGATCTGCACTTTTCTCTTGCCGCTCCGCAGTCGCCGGTCGGAGACGGCGAATGCACGACGGCTTTTGTCTACGCGCCGAACGGCGCCTGCATCGGCATCACCAACGATCTCGGAGGTGTGACGACCGCCTCTTACGACACCGCAGGTCGCGTCTACTCGGTCAGGGTGCCGGGCGACAAGTCCTTGCGCACATGTGTTCGAGACTCGGCGGGCAACGTGACCTCCGTCACGCAGACCGACACGGCCGCCCTTGGCGGGCAGCCGCAATCGTTCACCCGAACCTATGCGTACGATTCGCAGGACCGCTGCGTCAGCACGACCGACGGCGCGGGCAAGACGGACGCGTGCGCCTACGACTCGCTGAGCCGCGTGGTGCGGTCCACCGATGCGGCCGGCACCCAGACGTTCCACCACTATGACCTGCTGGGCCGCTGCACCCTGACGGTGGGCGATCTGGACGGCGACGGTTTGGAAGATTTCGCCAGAGACATCACCCAACAGTCGAGCTGGAGCCCCAGCAACGGACGGTTACTCTCCACGACCGATAGCCACGGCAACACCACGAGCTACGAGTACGACTCTCGCGGCCGCTGCACAGCAGTCAGCCACGCCGATGGAACGCACGAGTTGTTCGTCTGGAGTCCCCGCAGCAATCTGAGCCAGGAGACAGATCCGAACGGTACGGTCAGCGTCTGCACCTACGATCCGAATGACCGCCTGACCCGGTGCGACATCACGATGCAAACGGCCGGAGGCGGAAGCGGCGGCGCGCTCTATCTCAAGACCTTCAGCTATGACGGTTGTGACCGACTCGTCGCACACCACGATGATGATTGTGACGGCACCGCGGATTATGACTCGCTGGGCAACTGCGTCAGCGAAACGCTCAACGGCCTGGCAACCGCCTCGACGTACGACGCACTGGGTAACCGGCTTTCGCTCGCCTATCCCGGCGGCCGCGTGCTGACTTACGCGTACGACGCCAGCGGCTGCTGCACCGGCATCGCCGAGTCCGGCGCGTCGCTCGCCGGCTTTGCCTACGACGGCGCGGATCGACTGGCGCGCGTGACCTACGCAAACGGCCTACGCTCGACCTTCGAGTACGACGGCCTCGACGGCGTGCAGAACGCACCGGGCGACTATGGTTTTGGGCAGGTCAGCCACATTGTACACGCCTCTACCAATGGCACCGAAGTGAAAACCTCCCATCTCTCCTGGGATCTGAAAACGAACAAGGGCGCGCGCATCATGCCTCCCACTGGCACAGGCGTCAGCACAAACGTGCTGGCCTTGGAGTATGACCGGGCCGACCGCCTGGTGCGCTCAATTGTCACAGAAGGAACAACGACGCTCCGCGACACAACCTACAGTCTGGACTGCATGGGCAACCGCACGAATGTCATTGGCGCCGCCTGCGCAGGTCCCTACACACTGGATCCCGCGTCTCCGCCCGCCGATTACCAGATGAACCAGTACACAGCCACGCCGTGCGACAGCCGCAGCTACGACGACAACGGCAACCTCATGAGCCGCAGTGCAGGTACCGTTTCATCGCTGAGCTTCACCTACGACTATGCGGATCGCCTGGTTAGCGTCAGCACTTCGGGCTTTACCGTAGCCAGCTACACCTACGATGCGCTCGGGCGGCGGGCGAGCAAGACCGTTAACATACCCGGCGAGCCAACCCCCGTATCCCGGATATTACGGATGGTCTATGACCGCGCTTGCGTGATCGAGGAGCGGGAAGATGAAGCGGTAGTCCAGAGCTATGTCCACTCCACTGGACTGATCGACACGGTGGCCGAGAACGACACCGTGCTCCAGATGCGCGTCGGGACACAGGATTACTTCGTCCTTGCTGACGACCAAGGCAACGCTGTCGCCCTCTCGGATGCCAGCGGAGCAGTGGTCGAGGGCTACGACTACGACGACTACGGCGCGGTGACTTTCCTTGGAGCAGAAGGCACGCCGCTCGTCGGCAGTGACGGCAGTCCCGCGACCTCGTCCGCCTATGGCTATCTGTATTGCTGGGGCGGCCTGCGCCTCGACGCGGAGACAGGGCTGCACAACAACGACGGCGGAATTTGCTTCGAACCGCAAACGGGGAGAGCCACGCGTGGGAAGATCCGAATGGTCAAGGACCAAGGAAATGGCAACTTCAGCGACGGCGACTCGACTTCCCTTGTGGCCTCCAAGCACTACATCACGATCCCCCACGACCGACGTGTACCCGGCGGTTCCTCCGGCAACAATCCGTGGAGCGGCGGGACTCCCCTCGGCATGAAGAAGGGCACCGTGAAGTTCTTCAACGACGCCAAGGGCTTCGGTGTGGCCAGAAAAGCCATCAAGGAGGCGAAGATCATCGGCTACCGGTAAATTCTTCTCACGGCAGGCAAAAGGGGCATTCGCCAGAAAAGTTAGTTGAAGCTAATTTTTCGCTTGCCACAACGTCTACTGTTTCACTATAATAACGCCGTTTTAAGGATTCGAGCGCCTTGAGGGCTGACCGGCCGAACACGTATGGCGCGCAACCATCCGCAGGTGACGCCCCTCAAGACGATGTTTCTGACAAAGGGAGAGGAGGCGAATCATGAACACATTCGTACTTTCGAGAGTTCAGCGGGGCTTTCTGGCAACCGTGCTGACGCTCACATTCCTATTGCCGAGCAACACGACCGCGCTAGACTCGCGATACGACGGCAGGAAAGTCGTCATGCAACGAGGAGCTGACGTCACGTCGCTCAGCTGGCAGGGAATCGCAGACGCCCCGTACGCAGTCGAGGCTCGAGCGAACTTGACGCAAGGCGGTTGGGACGCGCTCGCGACCGTGCCCGGCACAGACGGCATCACGGTCTACCCGGTTCCGGACAACCTGTCGCCCAGCCGTTTCTTCCGCGTGCTGTTCCCCCAGCCGACCGTCGCTGCAGGCGAGCCCGCCTACGCGCCCGCCGAGGGCGGAACGGTGTACGTCACGGGACAGTTCTTCTATCCGGGAGACCAGGTCCGCGTCGGAGGCGTGCTCCTGACGGATGTGGTCTTCCTGAGCCCGACGTTGATCAGCGCCACCCTCCCGCCCCTCCCGCCCGGCCTGTATGGCATCGAGGTGGTCAGCGGCTCAAGCGGAGGCATTCTGGCCTCTCTTCCCGAAGCGATCGAAGTCTCGCCGCCCCTCTCTCGCACGCTCCAGGAACCGCCCGCGTGGCCGCCCGCCGGACCCAGCGCGAAAGGCAAGAAGGGGCTCAACGCCGTCAACGTCAAACTGGCCTTCGCCGACGAACTCAGCTCCGGGGTCAGTTATCAGTCCAAGAGAGGTTACGACTACTACCAAGCGCAATCCGACTTGAGTTCCGCCGCCCTCTCAGCCGGCAATGGCCACGTCACCGTTCTAAAAAGTCACGCGCTAGGAGACGGTCACGTGACCGTTCTCAAAGCGCGCGCCAGCGGCGTCACCGACGGCCACGTCACCGTCCTGAAAGGGCGGGACGACGACTGCGACGGCATCGAGACGGCCCTCCGGGGCAGAGGCCATGTCACTGTTCTCAAAAGTCAGGACCAAGACTGCGACGGGGATACCGACCTCATGCTGCACTCCGGCGAGATCCAGCAGCAAGTGACTGACCTCTCGCTGCCCGGCCGCGGGCTCGACTTCGTCTGGACGCGCACCTACCGCTCGCGCACGGGGCAGGACACCGCGCAGGGCGCGCGCTGGACCCACGGCTACGATGTGCGCTGTGCGCAGAACGGTTCGGCCATCGACCTCTACGACGGCACAGGTCGCATCGACACCTACCGCTTGCAGGCTGACGGCACCTACACGTGCCCCGGCTTTTTCCGCGAAGGCACCTTCACGGGAGGCGTGTTCCGCCTGACCTTCGCCGACACGGGCTTCTGGGAGTTCCGCCCGCTGGACACATCTCCCGCCTCCGGCAAGCTCGCCCGCATTCAGGATCGGAACGGCAACTCGATCACCCTCGGCTACGACGGCAGCGGCAGGCTCTCACAGATCACCGACACACTGGACCGCGTCCACACGGTCGCCTACACGCCTGAAGGGCGCGTCGCCTCGGCCACCGACTCGACCGGACGTACCGTGAGCTACACCTACTACGGCGTCGAAACCGGCGGTAGCCCGGGCGACCTCAAGTCCGTGACCTCGCCGCCCGTGACCGGCACACCTAACGGCAACGACTTTCCTGACGGCAAAACTGTGGCCTACACCTACACGGCGGACCAATCCGACGACCGCGCGAACCACCTGCTGCTCACCGTCACGGACGCGCTCGGCCAGACCGTCCTGCACTGCGACTACGACCTCACCCCCGCCTCACCCTTCTTCCAGCGCTGCGTGTCGGCCCAGCGCGGCACCCACCCGAAGCTCTGCCTCTCGTACATCGACGAGACGCCCTCGCCGGACAACCGCTTCACCACTGTGCGCTGCATCGTGAACGACGCCGAAGGAAACGTCATGGAGCGCTCCTTCGACCTGCGTAACCGTTGCGTATCCGAGCGCAAGCTCACGGGCCGCGCCGACGCCGGCTTCCCCGTAACTGACACGCTGAACCGGCCAACCGGCAAGCTCCGCGACACCGACCCCGACGTCTTCGAAACTGTTATACGCTGGAACCGCGACAGCCTCTGCCTCGGAGGATCGCTGCCCGGCGGCGCCGTCATCTCCTGCGCGTATGAGGCCGACCTGAACCCGTTCGCCCGCGCCCGCAAGCGCGGCGACCTGCGAACCCTCACCCAACGCGCGACCCCTGGCCGCGACACCGACTCGGACGGCGATGGAAAACCCGACCTCGCCGAGATCACCTGCCAGTACACCTATGATCCGCGCTTCGGCTCCGATCCCACGGCCGCGCACATGCGGACCCGGCTTAACGAGCTGGAGTCGCGCCTGATGGGCCTCGGGCTTCTCGGCAGCGCAGTCGGGGGCAGCACGACGCTCGCAGGCGTCGACAGCGCCAAGATCGTCACCGACAGAGATACCGGACGCTCCAAAGGGTTTGGCTTCGTCATAGCCGCCACCGACCCGAGGGGCAACACGTCCACGGCCAGCTACGACAGCGCAGGCAACTGCACGCGCATCACCGGCCCCTTCGTTGTCGGCAATGATCCGCCGGTGCTTGATGTAGCGTACGACACCCACGGCCAGCCGATCGAGATCACCCACCCCGCCGACGCAGCCGGGCGCGGCCGCAAGGACATGCTGACTTGGCTGCAGGGACGGACCGCCAGTTTCGTGGAGGACGGCGGGCCCGGCGGGCTCGCGCTCACCACCACGTTCGAGTATGACACGCGCGGCAACTTGACCCGACTCGTCGACCCGCGCGGCAACGACGTGCTCATCACCTGCAACGCGCTCAACCAGCGCATGAGCATCGCCAGACAGACCCAGGGCGCGACCTTCGGCGAGCGCGTCAAAACCTCCTTCACGTACGACGCGAACAACAACCTCGTCGGCGTGGTCACGGACAACCGCCACCCCGACGGACGGTTCGTCGCGGGCAACCCCACGTGGCAAACCGCCATCGCCTATGACGCGCTCAACCGGCCCACGTTGCTCGCGCACGAGCTGTCGCACACCGTGCAGCAGCGCAGCGTCATGACCAACCAGTTCGTCTACGACGCGAACGACCGGCTCACGCTCCACCGCCTGCCCGAGGCCTGCAGCGGCGCCGAGCCCGACAACGTCATCGCCTACACCTACGACGAGCGCGGCCTGCTCTTCCTCGAGGAGCGTGCCCCCGGCACGGGCCTCAGCACGACGGACAGGTTCGACTATGACGCCAACGGCAACCTGCGGCGCGTCAGCAAGATCGACGCCTTCACCATCAAGCAGAGCGTGTACAGCTATGACGGCTTCGACCGCTGCGTGAGAACCACCGACGCCCTCGGCAACGTGGCCACACGCTGTTTCGACGCCAACGGCAACCTCTCCTACGAGCGGGCCGACGGCGAAACAAACGACCAGCTGGGCGACAAGGGCAACCGCAAGCTCGCCGAGACGCGCTACGCCTACGACGCGCTCAACCGGCGCACCAGCCGGATCGGCTCCTTCTTCGACATCTTCACCGAACTCGCGATCGGCGACGGTCAGTCTGTCACAGCCTGTTCCTACGCGCCCAACGGACAGCTCGTGTCATCCACAAACGACAACGGACACGCCACCGTGTTCACCTATGACCGAGTGGGCCGCCTGGCTTCCGTCACCGACGCCAAGGGCAACGCGACCGCTTACACGTACGACCCCAACGGCAACCTGCTAACCTCCACCCAGACCGACCTCTCGGATGTCAGCGCCGGCCAGCAGGTGTTCGTGCGCTCGTTCGCCTACGACACGCTCAACCGATGCGTGAGCGCCAGCGACAACGTGGGTAACGCCGTGACCACCGCATACGACTCCTGCGACCGCGTGTCCAGCGAGACCGACCCCTCCGGCAACGAAACCGTGTATGCTTACGACGGCCTGGGCCGCGTCACCGGCACCGCGCATTTCGACGGCGCGAAAGAGCGAGGCATCACCATCAACACGTCCCACGTGGAGTACCGGAACAACCGCCTCGTCAGCGCCACCGACGCCAACAGCAACACCACCTCATACGCCTACGACGCGTGTGATCGGCAGACCGGCGTGACCCACGCCGACGGCACCTCCGAGTCGCTGGTCTGGAGCCCTCGCAGCAACCTGGCGCGCCGCACCGATGCGAACGGAACCACGATTACCAACGCCTATGACCTGTGCGACCGCCTCGTCCGCCGCGACATCGTCCCCGCCGAAGGCGTGATGGCCACGACCACCTTCGAGTCCTTCTCGCATGACGGCCTCGGCCGACTCGTCGCGGCGGAGAACGATGCGTCGTCGCTGACGTGCGCCTACGACTCGCTCGGCAACCGCGTAGCCTGTACGCAGGACGGCTTCGCGGCGACCGCCACCTACGACGGCGAAGGCAACCGCCTGTCGCTCGCCTGCCCCAGCGGGCGAGCGATCACAGCCACTTACGACGGGCTCAGCCGACCCACGGCGATCCACCTGCACCCCGACCACAGCGCGGAGTCCGACCTGCTGCTGATCTCCCTCGCCTACGACGGCCAGGGACGCCTCGCGCGCATCGCCCGCTCCAACGGCATCAACACCCGCCTCTTCTGGAGCGGCCAGCAGAACGCCCAGAACGCTGCCGGCGACTACGGCTGGCAGCAGGTGTCGCGCATCAACCACGCCCGCGCGGGCGGCGGCCAGGTGGTCGACCAGCGCGTGAGCGCCTACGACCGCAGCCAGAACAAGGTCCTGCGCGCGATGACCGCGCCGTGGGCCAGCGGCGGAACGCTCGTGACCAACATCTTTGGCTACGACAAGCTGCACCGCCTGACGCGCTCCCGCAAGCGCGGCTCGGTCGTAGCGGCCGACTACGACTACGTGCTCGACGCCAACGGCAACCGCCTGCAGGTCACCAACAACGGCATTCTCGAAAGCTACGCGATGGACGCCACCCTGCCTGCTCCCGCCGACGCGCAGATGAACCAGTACACCGACACCCCGTTCGGGACGGACGGGTACGACGCGCGCGGCAACCGCGTGATCCGCGCGAACTCGGCCCGCTCGACCTTCACCCACTTCGACTACGCCGGCCGCCTCGTGCAGGTGGACGCGCTCGATCCGGCCGATCCGGTCGGCTCGCCCGTCACCGTAGCGACCTACAGCTACGACCCGCTCGGCCGGCGCATCGGCAAGACGGTCTTCGCCTCCGGCGGCCTGCCGCCCGTCACGACCACCTACGTGTACGACGACGGCAAAGACGACGACTGCGACGGCACGCCGGACGACGACGTGCTCGAAACGTACGTGAACGACGCGGTCTCCAGCGTCAGCGTGTTGGCCGGCGGGGCTGGCGGCGGCGCCGCGGCCGCCAGCTATGCGGCCACGGGGCGCATGCTCGCCCCGCCGCTGGCGCTCGTCAGTTCCTCGGGAGACATGCTCTTCACCCACTGCGACGACATCGGCAACGTGCTGGCCCTGACCGACGCCTCCGGCAACGTCGTCGAGCACTACGACTACGACGACTTCGGCGCGCCGCGCTTCTTCAACGCGGCGGGCGTCCCGCAGGCCAGCTCCGCGGCCGGCAACGACCTGCTCTTCCGCGGCCTGCGGTGGGATGCGGAGACCGGCCTTTACAGCGGCCACAGCAAGCAGAGCAATCCGCTTTACGAGGACAAAGACGTCAGCGGCTCCAACCCGCTTTACGAAGGGAGCTATGCCGCTTTGCATAACAACCCCGCCTTCCAAGAAAACAATATGCAAGGGGCCATGCCGGACCACCGGTCTGCCAAAGGCGGCGGAGGCCGCCTCGGATACACCATGTCCGATGGTTATTGGAACGATTGGCACGAGTGCTTCATCAGCTACGCCATGGACCCGGGCACCGGGCAGACGCTGGGGCGCGATGGATCGCTCGCGTGCGGCGGCCGGAACGACCGCGCGTTCGCAGGTAACAACCCGTGGACAGGCGAGCCCGTTGCGATGAAGAAAGGAACGGTCAAGTTTTTCAACGACGCCAAAGGCTTTGGCTTCATCAAGGCGGAAGAAGGCGGACGCCACACGCCCTTCCACAACAAGTACAGGCCGGCGAGCGCGTTCAGTTCGATCAGCAACGCGCTCAAGACCAAGCACGACACCGCCAAGAACAGCGTGGGCAACATCCGGTAACGATCAAGGCTGACAGCGCGCGCGGCCCGTCCCCTCCCGACAGGCCGCGTGGAGCTGAAAGAAGATAAGCAGGAGTGTGGCCGGTTATCAAAACATACGCCCGTGACGATCACGTAAATGACGTCGGCGTCACGGGCCCTTTCGTCGCCTGCTCCCAGACCCCTCGCAACCTTTTGTTCGCCCGCGGCACAGAGCGATTCTCCGTGTGGCGAGGACAGGCCATATTGATCAGCAATTCTAAATTTGACAGAACGCGCGCTATGAGAAGGCTCTCACGGGCTGCGAACGAATTCGCCCTCGTTATACGCGCTTGTAGTGGCGCCGTGAGGCGCTTCTTAGTCAAATTTAGAATTGCTGCATGCTGATGGTTCTGCTTGACGCATACATCCGGCCTCGTGTAAGTTACAGCGGTATTGTAGATGTTAGGCAGGAGATTGAAATGAAGACACCGATAGTGATACTCAGCACATGCCTTGCCGTTTTGCTCTCTGGGTGCAGCGATGCCGAATCTGCAGCCGAAATCGAGGATCTGCAGTCGCGCCTTGAAGCCGCCGAAAGCAACTTCGAAGATGCGAAGGGTGCGCTTGACGAGGCGCGGTCTGACCTGGAGATTTTCAAGAGCAACGTCGCCTCCGTGAAGAGTACGCTTGCCGAGGCACAATCAGCCTTGGTGACGCTCAAGCGCGAAGTTGCTGCCGTCGGAGCTGATAATTGGAGAGACAAAGCGTCGGACGTCGAAGCGGCCGCCCAGGATCTTGAGTCGGCGTTAGACGACTTGAAAGCGGCGATCAGCGAGGCCGAGTAGACGTCTCTCGGCGAGGCCAAGATCCACGGATTGAAGCTCGCTAGGAAGCGAGAGATCACGCGCGTTTGGCAATAAACCTTCTTTCCGGTGGGCTTCCCGGGGCGCCTACTTCGCGGACTCGCGGATCCAGAGGTCCTCGACGCGCTCGGGCGCGTCGCCCGCGCCCCAGACGGCCTCCAGCTCGCACGCGTAGTCTGAGGCCGCGCGAACCGTGGCGGCGCCCAGCTCCTTCTCGACGAAATCATCGGGAACCTTCTTGTCGCGCAGGGTGCGGCTCAGCACCGTGAAGGTGAGGCCGGAGCGGATGCCGTGATACGTGCCGAGCGCGGCGGACAGCTTGGCGCCTGCGGCTTCGGTCACCGGCGCGAGGAGCGGCTTGAGCAGCGTGATGCGCTCGGCGATCTTGGCGCCGAGTTCCGCGCAGGCTTTCTCCTGATCCTCGTCCGCCTTGCGGGAGACCGTGAACGAGGAGAGCACCTGCGTGGTCTCGGTGTCGACCAGCCGCACGAAGATCTTCTCGCCCTGCCCGACCGGGATGAGGTCGCCCAGCAGCAGCAGGCTGGCGGGAAGCAGCTTGCCAATCGCGAGGCGCGCGCGGGAGTCGGCGAGGTCCGAGACGCCCACGTTCTGCTCCTGTAGGATCGTCTCCAGCGCCTCGCGCTCGATGACCTTCAGCCCGGCGCGGGACTCCA
>CAYLUN010000057.1:0-11712 GCA_964386865.1 uncultured Lentisphaeraceae bacterium
CTGCTGTGGGAGTGGCGCTTCCGGGTTGCTAATCACCCGTGGAACCGCAGCCCGGTGCTGGCGATCCGCGACGGGCCGTGGAAGCTGCTGCTGAACCCCGACCGCAGCCGCGTGGAGTTGTACGACGTGGAGCGCGACCCCGGCGAGTCCGACAACGTGGCGGACGGACACGCCGACGTCGTGGCGCGGCTGAGCGAGCGGGCGCTCGCGTGGCAGCGGACGCTGCCGCCGGGGCCGATCGAGTCTGCGGCGGGGCGGAACGATTACGCGTGGCCGCAGGAGGGCGCGGTCCCCAAGGCGGCGGCGGAGCGCGGGCCGATGTTCGCGAAGAGCGACAAGAACCAGGACGGCGAGCTGTCGCGCGAGGAGTATCTGGGCAACTTCCCGGGCGACGAACGGCGCGTGGGCGAGGAGCGTTTTCCGGCGTTCGACGCCAACAAGGACGGCAAGCTGAGCCGCGACGAATTCATCTACCGGGGGCAGTGAGCGGGGTGGCAACTCGGTAGGGACGCCCCGTCGGCGTCCGCGGACGGCAGGGGCTGCCGTCCCTACCGGAGAGCGGACGGCAAGGGGCTGCCGTCCCTGCCGGAGAGCGGACGGCAAGGGGCTACCGGCCCTACCGGAGAGCGGACGGTACGGGCTGAGGGCCTAACAAAGGGAACGAGACATGGCACGACGGACACGGCTGACACACGTAGGCTTGCACATGCTGTTCGCGTGTGCGTGCGGCTCGGCGCTCGCGGGCGACTGGCCCTGCTGGCGCGGGCCGGATCGCAGCGGCATCTCGGACGAGGCCGGGCTGCGCTGGGCCGGAAAAGCCAACCGCTTGACCACGCTCTGGACGGCGTCGGTGGGCAAGGGGTTCTCGTCGTTCGCGGTGGCGGGCGGGCGGGCCGTCACGATGGGTAACGCGGACGGGACGGACACGGTCTGGTGCTTCGACGCCGAGAAGGGGACGGTGCTCTGGAAGTACAGCTACCCGTGCGAACTGCAGCCGCTGGCGTACGAGGGCGGGCCGGGCTCCACGCCGGCGATCGCGGACGGCCGCGTGTACACGTTCAGCAAGGGCGGCGACCTGTTCTGCCTCGATGCGTCGGACGGGCGCGTGATCTGGGCGAAGACGTTCGCGCTGTGGCCCTGGCGCAAGGGCGACTGGAAGAACACGTGGCGCTATGCGGGCTCGCCGCTGGTGCTCGACGGACATCTCTACCTGAGCCTTGGCGAGGCGGGTTCGGCGTTCGACGCAAAGGACGGCAAGGAGCTTTGGCGGAGCGAGGCCGGGCATCCGGGGTACTCCTCGCCGGTGCCGTTCCGGGCGGGCGGCGTGCAGGCGCTGGCGCTCTTCTCGGCTCAGGGGGTGGTCGGCGTCGAGGCGGCGTCCGGGAAGCGGCTCTGGGAGATCCCGTGGCGCACGGAGTGGGACTTCAACGCGGCCGACCCGATCATCCGCGACGGCAAGCTGTTCGTGTCGTCGGGCAACAACGCGGGGTGCGCGCTCTACGACCTCTCGGCAAACCCGCCGCGCGAGGTGTGGCGCAACAAGAACCTCCGGACGCCCATGTGTGGCGCGGTGCTGTGGCAGGGGCACCTGTACGGCTTCAACGACGCGGACCTCGCGTGTGTCGAGTGGGAGACGGGCGTGCTAAAGTGGGCCCTGCGCGACGTGCGGCGCGGCTCGCTGGTCGTGGCGGAGGGCAACTTGGTGGCGCTGAGCGAGAACGGGGCGCTCGCGGTCGCGCCCGCCTCGCCGGAGGGGTTCCGGCCGCTCCTGCGGGCGCAGGCGCTGACGGGCCGCTGCTGGACGTCGCCGGCGCTCGCGAACGGGCGTCTGTACCTCCGTAGCGCTCAGGGCGACGCGGCGTGCTATGACGTGCAGAGGTGACCGGGGCCTGCGCGTCTTGCAGGTGACGGACGAAAAAGGTCTTTTGTGATGTCGCGACAGCAAGCGAAAGTAACGGCAAGACGGTCTTGGTGGTGAAGCTTCAAGCGCGTTGCTGATCGTTAACGCTGTAGTTCCGGCGCTGTGTCGCCGGAAACACGCCTCCTCTCCGCCGACGCAGCGGCGGAGCTACAGGTCGGCGATCCTTGGGTCTTCGAGCGACTCAGTTGCCTCCCTGCACACCGATTGCGGGTGTCAGGCGGTTGATCGACTGGGAGCGGGGACGCCCCCGTCCCCGAGCGAAAGTCGTCAGACGCTCGCCTCATTCAGGGGCGAGGGCGCCCCTGCTCCCTCTGGAGGCCAGCGGATCGCCGATGCGCCCGGGCGTCTCCGGACAGTTACGGTTTGCTTCCCGTCGAGGTCTGTACTAGAATTTAAACGGTTTTTCAAATGGTAGGAGGTGTGAGTATGAGTCGGTTTGGGCTTTGGGTGGCGGCGCTTTGCTTGGCAGGCGCGGCGCACGCGGCAACGATGCGCGTGCAGGTGCAGGCCGGGCAGGTGCGCAGCACGCCCTCGTATCTGGGCGGCGTGGTGGCGACCGTCGGGTACGGGCAGCCGGTCGAGGTGGTGGCGACGCAAGGCGCGTGGCATCAGGTGCGTACGACGGACGGCAAGGACGGCTGGATGCACGAGTCGGCGCTGACCGCGAAACGCGTGTCGATGCAGTCTGGCGGCGCGGTGCAAACGGGCGCGTCGGGCGACGAGATGGCGCTGGCCGGCAAGGGTTTCAACAAGGACGTCGAGGCGAAGTTCAAGGCCGAGCACGCCGACGCCGATTTCACGTGGGTCGACCGGATGGCGACGCTGAAGGCGTCCGCCTCGGAAATCGGGCGGTTCGTCGCGGACGGCGGGCTGGCCCAGCCGGGAGGTGCGAAATGAAGTGCGGACTACTGAGCCTCACGGGCGGCCTCTCGCTGGCCTTGGCCCTCATTCCGACGGGCTGCTCAACCGTGGCGAAAGTCGGCACCATGGCGGGTCAGGCCGCTGGCGTGATCACGGCCGATCAGGCGGAGTCGATCAACCGGACCGCCGTGGCTGTGGAGAAGACCTACCAGGACATCACGCCGGAACAGGAGTACTACATCGGGCGGTCCGTGGCGGCCACGGTGCTCGCGGCCTACAAGCCGTATGACGCGGCCGCGCTGAACCAGTACGTCAATACGCTGGGGCAGACGCTGGCGCTCTCCTCGGACAAGCCGGAGACCTTCGGGGGCTACCACTTCCTCGTGTTGGAGACGGATGAGGTCAACGCGTTCGCCGCGCCGGGCGGGCTGATCCTTGTGTCGCGCGGCCTGCTCCGCTGCTGCCGCAGCGAGGATGCGCTGGCCGCCGTGCTGGCGCACGAGATCGGGCACGTGCAGGGCCAGCACGGGCTGAAGGCGATCAAGAAGGGTCGGCTGACGTCCGCGCTGACGATCATGGCCGTCGAGGCCGGGAAGACCTTGGCCGGCGAGAATATGGCCCAGGTGGTCAAGGCCTTCGAGGGCAGTGTGACGGACGTGACCTCGACGCTGATGAACAGCGGCTATGCCCGCGGGCTGGAGACGGAGGCGGACGCGGCCGCGGTTCAGATACTGGCGCGTGCGGGCTATGACCCGCGGGCGCTGGCGGACCTGCTCTCGCAGATGGCGCCGCGGCTGGCGGCCGACGCGCGGGGCTTCGGCAAGACCCACCCGTCGCCGGAGGCGCGACTCCAGCAGGTGGGCAGCCTGCTCAACACGCCGCCGGCTGCCGCCGCTCCTGCGGCGCGGCAGCAGCGCTTCAACGCTGCCGTCGCGCTGGCGCGGTAACGGGCGGCACCTCCTATGCGTAAACGCCTGCTCCAGAGCCTGGCCGTCGGATGCGGGGCCGCGGGCCTCGCGCTCGCCCTGTGGCTGGCGGGCGCGCTGGAGCGCTTGGAGTCCTCCACCTGGGCGTGGCGGGTGACGACGTTCGCGGCGCATCGTACGCCGTGCGCCGACGTGAAGGTTGTCCTCATCGACCAGGCCAGCCTGGACTGGGGGGCCGCGCCGGAGCGGGGCTGGACGTGGCCGTGGCCGCGCGTGGTGTACGCGCCGCTGCTGGAGCACGTGCGTCGCGGCGGCGCGCGTGTCGTGGCGTTCGACCTGCTCTTCACCGAGCCTTCGGCGTACGGCGTCGCAGACGACGAGGCCTTCGGCGATGCCATCCGGCGCGCGCCCGGCTTCGTCGGCGCGGCCTTTTACGGGCGCGACCGCGTGACGCTCCCGATCCCGGCTGTGGCGACGAATGCCGCGCTGCTGGCGAACGTGAAGGACGACCCCGACGCCGACGGCGTGTTCCGTCGGGCGACGCTGTTTCGAACACGCGAGAACCGGGAGCGGGCACCCTCGCTCGGGCTGGCCGCGTGGCAGCTCGGCACGGGCGCGAGCCAGTCGGGCGCGGAGGGCGCGCCCTTGGATTCCGGCGGCCGGCTGCTGCTGAACTTTGCCGGACGCGGGGGGCGCCACGAGGCGTACAGCGCGGCGGAGGTGATCCAGTCCGGCCTGCGCCTCGCGCAAGGCGAAAAGCCGGCGCTCGACCCGTCGGTCTTCAGCAACGCCTACGTGCTGGTGGGCGTCAGCGCGCCAGGGCTGATGGACGTGCGGCCGACGCCGGTCAGCCGCGTGGCGCCGGGCATCGAGATCCACGCGACCGTGCTCGACAACCTGCTGACGGGCAAGTTCCTCTGTGACGCGCCGCGCCCGTGGGCGGGGCTGCTCGCCCTGCTCATGGGGTGGGGCGCGGCGGCGCTCGTGCTGCGGGCGAGGTGCGCGCGCCAGACGGTTCTCGCGTATGCGGCCTGCCTGCCGGTGCCGGTGGCCGCGTCGTTCGCGGGGTATGCGGCGGGCTTCTGGTGGCCGCTGGTCATGGGCGTGCTCGCGGTGGCGTTTGCGCTGGTGGCCGCGACGCTCGTGAACTACGCGACCGAGGGGCGGCAGCGGGCCTTCATCCGCAACGCGTTCCGCTACTACTTGGGCGACGAGGTGATCGAGCAGATGCTGGCTGACCCGAGCCGCCTGAAGCTCGGCGGCGAGAAGCGGGAGCTGACGGTCTTTTTCTCGGACCTCGAGAAGTTCTCCACATTTTCGGAGCGGCTGAAGCCGGAGGAGCTGATTGCGCTCTTGAACGACTACCTCAGCGAGATGGGCACGATCATCAAGGAGGAGGGCGGCTACCTCGACAAGTACATCGGCGACGCGATCGTGGCCTTCTGGAACGCGCCGGTCGGGCAGCCTGACCACGCGGCGCGCGCCTGTCGCGCCGCAGTGCGCTGCCAGCGACGGCTGGCAGAGATCCGCGGGCGGATCGAGCGCGAGACGGGGGTGGTGCTGCGGGCGCGAATCGGGCTCAACACGGGCTTCGCGACCGTCGGCAACATGGGGTCGTACGAGCGCTTCAACTACACGATTCTGGGCGACGCGGCCAACCTCGCCTCGCGGCTGGAAGGGGCGAACAAGGCGTTCGGCACCTTCATCATGGTTTCCGAAAGCACCTGGGAGCACGCGGGTGGCGACTGGGCGGGCCGCGAGTTGGCGCGGCTGAAAGTGGTCGGCCGCAAGGCGCCGGTGCGCGTGTACGAGCTGGCGGGGCTGCCGGGCGAGCCGCGGCCCGAGGGGTGGGGCGATTTCGACGCCGGGCGCGCGCTGGCCGACGCCGGGCGGTACGCGGAGGCGCGCGCGCTGTTCGAGCGGTGGCCGGACGATCCGGCGGCCCGCGCCTACGCGGGGCGCTGCGTGCAGCTGGAGGCGCAGCCGCCCGTGGACGGCCCGGGCGTGTGGGAGCTGACGGAGAAATGAGTGCGGCAGCAGATCAATTTTTTGTCGGCGGCCTGAGTGCACGCCGGCGGCAAGAGGGAGCACGGTATGAATGATGTGACAGGCTGGAGCATCGCGACGGTGATCGGCGTGGTTGCGGTGGGCGTGGCGTATCTGTCGCGGGCGGCCTTGGGCAAGCGCGTGGAAGCGGACGCGCGGGCGGACATGAACGCTCCGCGCGAGCGGCTGGCGGCGGTGTGGGGCCTGCTGGTGCCGGCTGTGACGGTGCTGTTCCTGTCGTGGCAGGCGCTGTTGGGCGGACGCTGGCACGACGGGTTCCACACGTGGACGGACGCCCACGACGCGTACATCCGCGCCTGGTTCTCGTTCTGGTGGCTCATGCTGCTGATCGACGGCTGCGAGTTCGCGCTGCGCCTGATCTTCGCCCTGCGCGGCAGGCCCTTCCCGGTTCCGCGCCTGATCCGCAACATCCTTCGCGTCGTGCTGGTGGCGTGCGCGGTGCTGCTCGTGGCCAAGGGCATTCTGAACCGCGATATCTCGACGGCCCTCGCCTCCACGGCGCTGCTCACCGCCGTCATCGGCTTCGCGCTACAGGGCGTGCTGGGGAACCTGCTGGCGGGCCTGTCCATGCACGTGGTGCGCTCCACGGTTCCGGGCGACTGGGTGGCTGTCGGCGACGTCGAGGGAGAGGTGATCGAGACGAACTGGCGCGAGACGCGCCTGCGCACGGTCGGGGGCCACGTGCTGGTTCTGCCCAACAGCAAGGTGGCGGAGTCGGTGATCCACAACATGACCCACCCCACGCCGCTGCGCCGCATCAGCGTGGCGGTGGGCGCGAGCTACTCGGACGCGCCGGCCGACGTGATCGCGGCGCTCGAGGCGGCGGCGCTGAGCGTGCCCGACGTGCTGCGCGAGCCTAAGCCCATGGCGGTTCTGACGCAGTATCTGGACTTCGGCATCAACTACGAGCTGCGGTTCTGGACGAACCGCTACTTCGATCGCGCCCGGCTCATCAGCGACGTGCAGTGCCGCATCTGGTATCAGTTCAAGCGGCACGGCATCGAGATTCCCTTCCCGATGAGCGACAAGCTGTTGAACGACTTCATGGAGGTCGTCTACCACCAGCGCACGACGCCGCCCTCGGACGAGCAGGTGGAGCGGCATCTGGCCGAACTGAAGCGGAGCGACTTCTGCCGGAAACTGCTGCTGGACGCGCAGGGGGAGTCGCTGGTCGACGACGAGGCGCTGCGTCCTGTCGTGCGGATGATGCGGCGCGTGTTCTACACGAAGGGCGAGACGCTCTTCCGGCAGGGCGAGACGGGCGAAACGGCGTACGTGCTGGTGCGCGGCACAGTCGACGGGCGCGTCGAGTTCGATGCGGATGTGGCGCCCCATGCGTTCTCTGTCCACGCGGGCGCTTTGCTGGGCGAGATGAGCCTGGTGACGGGGCTCCCGCGCACGGCCACCTTGGTGGCGGCGGACGAGGTGCAACTGCTGGAGATTCCGCACGAAGCCTTCGTCAGGCTCCTGGGTGTAAGGGACGACATCCCCGACAAGCTGGCCGAGCTCTCGGCGCAGCGCGCGGCGCAGAACGCGGCCATGTTCGATCAGCTGAAGGCGATGCCGCGGGCCGGGCTCAAGGAGTCGCTGCAGCGCGACAGCATCCTCAAGCGCTTCATGCGCATGCTCTCGTTCAAGGCGTGAGGGCCACTCAAACCGTCCGCAATAGGCCGTGATCGTGTTGCGGCTAACGGCGAAAATGCCGGACCTGCGGGATTTTGAGAATGACGGGGACTGTCGTGAACAAAGCAAACTCGATTACAGTATGCATGGCTTTCCTTCTGGGCTCAGACTAGACGAACCGTCTTTATGCAGACCATTCGGGCACACATGTCGTCTTGGGCTCCAAAACATGGCCGGCCATCACAAATGGAGTGGTTTTCATCAACGGAGAATACCTCCCTCTGCCCTATGTTGTTTCCCGCGTTGAGTCCAGGATATTCCTAATGGCCGGTTTATCGACGCACCGTTCTCATGGCAACCGCCCGCTACAGTTCAGAGAAGTGCTGATGTTCCCGAAACGGATCCGGTTCTGCCTGCAACTATTACAGAGGCAACGACTGATTTCACCGACAGACTGACCGAGACATATGTTGAAAGTCTGGATAGAGGCGATTTCCATTTTTTTGGGAATTGCCGTGTTTTTGGCTGTCGGGGTGCGTATTCAAGCCGGGTGCAGGCGCTTGCCGACGCCTTGCAAAAATAGAGAACGAAACTGACTTTGTGTCAGCAATAGTAACAAACGACTCGTTCGCCGGGTTCGGGGCCGATACGGCCAAATCATTTTACAAACATCGCGCAGACCTGCCCAACCTTATGCGAGTCGGGCGCGGGTTGGCTCGGCGCAGTCTCGCCCTTGCTCCACTTTGCGGATTCGCCTGAGAAATGGGGGCGAAGCTGTGCTGAGCCGTCAACAAGACAATGAACGAGAGACGCTCTTGTCCATGCGTAGCCCCATACTTCGTCGGAGGGGCCTCTGCTTTCTTCTTCTACAACTCGAAATCGGGATCGGGGTCGAGATCCGATGTCGATCCCGATTTCGACTTCGACCGTCAATGATGGGCACGCGAGATCCGCAGTCATTGTGTCGGCGGGCTGATCGTGCTAATCTATTGAAAGACGTCCGAATGAGCGTGCAGCGCATGAGGAGAGCGGGCGCGGCGGCGGATTGTTCGCAGGAAGCGAGGGCTTATGACGGCCAAACTTCAGTATAAGAGAGGCGAGGAAGAGCGGGAGATCGCCTGTACCGCGCTCCTGACCATCGGGCGCACGCCGCCGAACGAGATCGTGGTTCCGCATCCCAAAGTGTCGCGCAATCATGCGATGATCCGCATGCTCAAGCCGGACGAGTACTACCTCATCGATGTCGGCAGCACCAACGGAACCTGCCTCAACGGAAAGCGCATCGTCACGCCGACGCTGCTGAAAGACCTCGACGTCATCACGCTGGAGGACTGCACGCTCACCTTCCGGGAGATCCAGGCGCAGACCCGTACGGCCGAGCGCGATGAAGAAGGGCCGATGACCGTGACCATGACCTCCGTCGGCATCGAGATGGAAGAGGTCACGCTGCTGGTTTGCGACGTGCGGAACTACACGCCGATCAGCGAGAGCCTGCCGCCCAGCGAACTGGCCGCGCTGATGGCCCGCTGGTTCAAGGCGGCGACTAAGGCGATCGCGGAGTGCTCGGGCACGATCGACAAGTTCATCGGCGACGCCATCATGGTTCGGTGGACGGCGAGTGCCGGCAAGGGCGACGCCCGCCCCGTGCTCAACGCGCTGCGGGCGGCGAAGAAGCTCAGCGATATCTGCACGCAGGTCAACGCGTCCGTCCATAACCTGCCGCACCCGTTCAGGATCGGCGTGGGCATCAACACGGGCCGCGCCGTGCTGGGCACGATCGGCGGCGCGGGATACCGGGAGTATACCGCCATTGGCGACTCGGTGAATACGGCGTTCCGGTTCGAGACCGAGTCCAAGCGGCTCGGCAAGGACATCGTGATCGGCCCTGATTCGTATAAGCACACCCCGAAATGCCTGTGGGAGGGCGCGCTCCAGTCGGTGGCCGTGAAGGGCAAGAGCGAGCCCATTTCAGTCTGGGCGATCACGTTTGCCGAACTCGACGCCATCTTGGCCGCGTCAGAACGAGGTGTGGTATGAAGCGAGCGAACAGGTGGTTCGGTGGTCTGTGCCTAGCCGCTGCGGCGTCGGCCGCGTGGGGCGCCGAGCCCGTGGTTCAGTCGGCGCGCGAGGTGCCGGTGATCCGCGATGCGGACGTTGTGGTCGTGGGCGGCAGCAGCGCGGCCGTGGCGGCCGCCATCGCCGCCAAGACCAACGGCGCGAGCGTGTTTCTGGTCGCCCCGCGCACCTATCTCGGCGACGAGCTGGCCGGCACGCGCGAGCTTTGGCCGGCGCCCGTCCCCGAGTTCGTCAGCCAGCCCCTCGCGCGGCAGCTCTTCGCGCTCAAGGTGCCGTTCGCCTACACGGCGAGCCTGACGCCGAACGCCGCGCATCCCGACCCGGCCAACACGCGGCTCACCGACGGCGTGAAGTACGACGCCTCCGGCAATAGCGTCCAGTACGACGCGAACGTGCAGATCACGGCGGCGTTCGCGGGCGCCGGCACCGTGATGCAGGCGGACGTGTACTACTACTACCGCTCGACGAGCAGCCCGTTCGACACCGTGGTCTCCGCGGTCTACACCAGCCTCGACGGCGCCACGTGGTCGGCTGCGGCCACCAGCGTCGCGGTGGAGGCGCTGGCGGCCAGCAGCGGCATCACCACCCTCGTGTCGCGCGTAACGCTGACGGGCGGGGTTCGCGCCAAGTACCTGCGCGTGCACTGCGACCGCGGCCCCGGCGCGGTTCGCCAACTGCTCGACGAGCTGGTGGTGCACACCAGCCTGAGCGACCCCCTTCCGGGCAGCAGCTACAACACCACGCCGCTGTCGCTCAAGCGCGGGCTGGAGCAGGCCCTGCAGGACGCGGGTATCCCGTTCTTGGGAGGCAGCCCCGTTTGTGACGTGCTCAAGGACAGCCAGGGACGTCCTGCGGGCGTGGTGCTCGCCAACCGCAAGGGCCGACAGGCGGTGACGGCCCGCGCCGTGATCGACGCGACCGAGGGCGCCTGGCCTGCGAGGCGCGCAGGCGCGTCGAAGACGGCCTTCGCGCCCGGCCCTTACAGCTTTTCGCGGATCGTCATCGCCGACGCCACCAACGCGCCCGCCGCTCCAGGCCTGAGCGTGTATGAGCTTCCGGGCACCTCCTACCAAACCACGGTCTCCGGCGTGACTGCGCCCGCGGGCATGCCCGGAGCTATCTCGGGCCGCGTCTTCCGGTGCACATTCTCGACCAACCTCGTGAGCGGCTCCATGCTGGAACTGCTCGAGGTCGAGCAGGCCGCGCGCGACCTGACGTGGGTCCGCACCTGCATCGATCAGGCGGACCGCCTGACGTGGCTGCCGCCCGACCACATCGTGGGCGTGGCGTCCGAGACGTCGTCCGCCTGGACAGACGCGGGGGCGCTGGACCTCGACGCGTTCCGGCCCGCCGGCGTGCCCTACCTGTACGTGCTCGGCGTAAGGGCCGACGTGCCGCGCACGCTGGCCGCGGACATGCAGAACCCGGCGCGGCTGATGGCGCTCGGCGACCGCATCGGCGCGGCGGCGGCCGCCGCCGCGCTGGCGCGCGGCACGCTCGCGGGCGTGGCGCTGCCGGAGGAGCCTGGGCTGACGCCGGGCGCGGAGGAGGTTCGCGAGCTGCTGGGCGGCTTGCCGCCCGTGAACACCAACGCGGCGGGTGTCGTGGCCGAGGGGTTGCGCGCGCTCCCGGTGCTGGCCGAGTGCGAGGTGCTGGTGGTGGGCGCGGGCACCGCGGGCGCTCCCGCCGCGATCGCGGCCGGGCGGGCGGGCGCCGACACGGTTGTGATCGAGTTCCTCAACGGCATGGGCGGCGTGCAGACCGACGGGCGCATCGGCAAGTATTACCACGGCAACGCGTGCGGGTTTACGACGGCGGACGTCGACCCCGGCGTGAACGCCACCGGTTCGGTGCTCGCGATGTCCAAGGCGGAGTGGTATCGCCAGGCCTGCCGGGCGGCGGGCGTGCGGGTCTTGTTCGGAACGCTGGCCGTAGGCGTGCTCTTGGACGGCGACGTCCTGGCGGGTGTCGTCGTGGCGCTGCCGGACGGGGCGCGCGGCGTGATCCGGGCGCGGACCGTGGTGGACTCGACAGGCAATGCGGACATCGCGGCGGCGGCGGGCGAGGAGACGGAGTCCATCAGCGCTTCGGAGCCTGCGGTGCAGGGCGCAGGGCTGGCCCGCCACGTCATGGGCTCCAGCTACAACAACTCGGACGTGGGCTTTGTGAACGACACCGACGTCGCGGACATCTTCTTCTTTGCGCGGCGTGCGCACGCCAGCATGCCCGAGCCCACGT
>CAYLUN010000057.1:11812-35030 GCA_964386865.1 uncultured Lentisphaeraceae bacterium
GCGGACATCTTCTTCTTTGCGCGGCGTGCGCACGCCAGCATGCCCGAGCCCACGTGGGACGCGGGCCAGAATCCGGCCAGCCGCGAGCGCCGGCGGCTGGTGGGCGTGGCCACGGTCACGCCGCTCGACATCCTGAATGCTCGCACCTATCCCGACACCGTCGTGCGGCCGAGCAGCAACTTTGACTCGCACGGCTTCACCGTCCACGACCTCTTCTTTATCGTGGATCCGGGCACGAACGAGCGCCTGGCGAACCTCCCGTTTCGCGCGCTGCTTCCGAAGCGGGTCGACGGCCTGCTGGTGACCGGCCTGGGCATCAGCGCGCACCGCGACGCCATGCCCCTCTTGCGAATGCAGCCGGACGTTCAGAACCAAGGTTATGCAGCGGGCTACGCCTCTGCGTTGGCCGTGGCCGGCAGCGTGCCTGTGCGCAACGTGGACATGGCCGCCCTGCAGGCGCACCTTGTGGCCAAAGGCATCATCGGCAGTGCGGACGCAGGGACGCCGGACTCCTTCCCGCTGCCGTCCGCGACGATCCAAGCCGCCGTCGACGGCCTCACCAACAACTACGTGACGCTGCACACCGTGCTGGCCGACGTCGAGGCCGCGCTGCCCCTGCTGCGAGCGGCGTACGCGGCGCAGACCGAACTCGCGCCGCGCCTCATCTATGCGCACGTGCTCGGCATGCTCCACGACCCGACGGGCGCGGCGGCGTTGGTTGCGGCGGTTGAAGGGGGCGCGTGGGACACGGGCTGGAACTTCAAGGGCATGGGCCAGTACGGCCGGTCCGTGAGCCTGATGGACAGCACCATCATCGCCTTGGGCCGCACGCTGGAGCCGTCCGGCGTCGCGCCGGTCTTGGCCAAGGCGGCCCTGCTTAACGGCACGTCCGCCTTCTCGCATATCCGCGCCGTCTCCTTCGCGCTGGAGGACTTGGACGGCGGTTCGGCCATCACCGCGCTCTCCACCCTGTTGGCCTCGGTGCGCGGCTACGCGCTGACGAATGCGCTCGTCGCGCCGGTCATCGCGGGCTACTCCGACACGGTCGGCGACACGGAGCGCAATAACTGCCTGAAGGAACTGGCCGTCGCGCGCGCCCTGTACCGGTTAGGCGACGACGCCATGGGCAACGGCGCGTCGGTGCTTTCGCTGTATGCCCGCGACCCGCGCGAGGTGTATGCGGCCCACGCGCGACAGGTGCTGGCGGAGGGGCCGCTGAGCACGACGGCGGACGGCGTCTGGACGGGCACTGCGCTGACGGCCGACTGGGACAATTCCTCGAACTGGCTGGGCGGCGTGCGCGCGGCCGGCGTCGGCGCGGCGGCCGTTCTCACGAACAGCGTCGCCGCCGCACAGACGATCTCGCTCGGCGGCGGCATGCAGAACCTCGGCACGCTGGCGTTCGGCGGGGCGGACCGCACCGTGGGCGACGGCGTGTTGGATCTGGGAGGTGAGGCGCCCGGCGTGAGCGTGGCGGCGGGTAGCCGCGCGACGTTCGCCGCGGATGTGCTCTGCGGGTCGGCGCTGGACAAGAGCGGCGAAGGCATGCTGATCATCGCGGGCGCGGCGGCGCTCGGCGGGTTGTCGGTTTCGGCTGGCGACGTCGGGTTCCTCGACCCCGGCGTGCAGTTCTTCCAAGCCTACGCGGCCGATCCGGCGCAGGCTAACACGACTGTGAGCACGGGGCCGGCCGTCTCGCTGCGCACGGACTTCCGCGCGAATCAGGCGGTCATCATCACCCACCTCGGCGCCTACGACAGCGCGGGCGACGGCTTTGAGAACTTCAAAAAGGTGTCGCTCTACCCGCGCGTCGGAGGGGCGCCCCTTGTATCGCTCGCGTTCTCGACGGCCGAGGCCTACCCGCTTGAGAGCGGTTACCGGTTCCGCCGCCTGCCCGAGCCGCTGAGCCTGCCAGTGGGTGAGTACGCGGTGGTCACGTTCGGCTACTTCGGCAACGACCGCTACATCCTGGCGAACACGGGCGGGGCCGGCTCGCGGGCCGGGGCGCTAGAGTCCGGCGGCGGGGCCGTGACCTTCCTGACCAACGCCTACAGCACAGCGGCGGGCGCGCTGGTTTTCCCGACCGTGGCGCTGGCGCCTGCCAGCGACTATGCGGTGTCGGCCGCCAGCTTCCGCTTCGCGACAGGCGCGACGGCTAAGAGCGTGACCGGCCCCGTGACCTTGCCGGCCGCATCCACCTTGGATGTGGCCGCCGTGGACGTGCGCCTCTCCGGCGGCCTCGCGGCGGGCGCGGGCGGCCTTGGCGCCGTGACCAACGCCTCGGCCGCACACCCGGTGACGCTGCGGCTGGGCGTGGCGGCGGGCGCCACCAACACGCTCTCTGGCGGCGCCATCGGTGACCGCGAGGACGGGCCCCTGACGCTCGTAAAGGAGGGCGCCGGGCTGCTCGCGCTGGACGGGCCGCTCGCGTTTGACGGCGGCGTGCGCGTGGCGGCGGGGCAGGTCGAGGTCGATTCGCCGGCCGCGCTCGGCGGCGGCGAGCTGAGCTTCGGCACGGGCGGGCAGCTGCTCATGCAGGCGGGCGGCACGCTGGATCGGATGCTCTACGTCGAGAATCAGGCGGTGGCCAACGACCGCTCCACGCGCCTCGCGGTGCCGCCGGGCGGCACGCTGACCCTGACCCGCGGCATCGACATCCCGCGCATGTACGAGTACGGCGGGTTCGCGATCCAGCCCTACGACGCCGGTGCGGGCGCGACGCGGGCCGTGGTCGACGGCGCGCAGTTCGGCTACCTCGACCTCTACCTGCTCGGCGACGGGCCCGCCGGCACCGGAGCGGCGTCGCACGAGTGGACGAATGTGCGGGGGGGCTTGCGTAAGCTGGCATCGGGCAACGACACGCGCGTCGCGAGCCGGATCACCTTCGGCGCGGGCTGCGACTTCAGCGCGAACTGGTTCGATGTGGCGGGCACGAACGCCGTGGTCTCGATCACCAACAGCGCGGTGGTCCGGTCGTTCGGCGAGGTGCGGTTCGTGGAAGGCAACGCCAGCCAGCTCTCGCTCGACGGCGGCACGCTGCGCGCCATGGTGATCGGCGTGGCGAACGCGAACAGCCAGCACCTGAGCCTCATGCCGGTGCTGTTCAACGGCACGGTCATTGAGGCGCTCCAGAGCAGCGACCTGTTCATGAACCTCTCTGAGGCGTCGGCCGCGCCGCTGGTCCGCAACGGCGGCGCGATCTTCGACACGGCGGGCTACACGGTGGCGATCCGCGGCAAGGGCTTCGCGCAGGAGCCGGGCTCGGCCGGCGCCTTGGTCAAGCGCGGCGCGGGCACGCTGAAGATCGCGGCGCCAATGACCTACACCGGAACGACGCTGGTCTCGAACGGCACGCTGCGGCTTGACTTCGCCCTATGGAAAGGCACCAACGCCGCAGAGAACCTGCTGCCTCCGGCGGCCGAGATCCGGCTCGCGGCTGGTGCGTCGCTGGAGGTTGTCGGCGCGACCAACGCGGCCGGCGCGGCCGTACACCGGCAGGCCGTGGCTCGCATCGCCGGCGACGGGACCTCCTCGGTGCCTGTTCGCGTGGAGCAGGCCGAGCTGGCGGCGAACGCGCTCGACGGCACGTTCGTCAAGACCGGCGCGGGCACGCTCGCGCTGGCGTGCGACGTGGCGGGGAACGCCACGCTCCCCGTGTCCCTGACCTTGCAGGAGGGCGTTTTCGCGGTGCGCGGCGCGAGGGCCCGCGTGACGGTCGTCGTGCCTTACGCCGGTTTCGAGTCGGCGCCGCTGCTGCCCGTTGCGCCTACGCCGCCAACGACGGCCATGGACGCCCGCGGCGTGCTGGCCACGAACTGTCCGGGATGGACGTTTACGGCCACGTCCGGCAGCCATCAGGCGGGCTACCAGCGCAACCTCAGCTATTTCTCGTCGGCGGTTGCGAACACCGCTCCGGAGGGCGTGCAGACGGCGTTCGTTCGGCAGAACGGCTCGATGCAGGCCGCGCTCGTTTTCCCCACCAACGGCACCTACACGCTGCTGTTCCGCCACTGTTCGCGCTATTATCAGAGCTGGTTCTCGAACGAGGTGGTTCGGACGGTGATCGACGGCCAGGTCAAAGATTCGCTGATCGTCAACAACCTCGTTTTCCTGGAGCGTGCGGTCAATCTCGGGTATTTGGCGGCCGGGACGCACACCTTGCGCTTCGAGGGGTCGAACGAGCTGCCGACATACATGAGCGACCCCTGCGCGCTGATCGACGACGTGCGTGTGGCGGGCGTGTCGGCGGCGGGTGGCGCGGGCGCGGCGTCGAATGACGCGGCCGCCTTGCGCGTCCAGGCGGGCGCCCGCGTTGAGCTGGACTACTCAGGCTCGCTTTCGGTCGGCGACCTGGAGATCAACGGGGTCGCGTATCGCGGCGGGTATTACGGCGCGTCGACGCACCCGGCGGTCTTCACGGGCGTGGGGCTGATCCACGCGAAGTCGGGCGGCACGCAGTTGATCCTAAGGTAGGGACGGCGGCGGGGACGCGGGAGCGACAGGTGGCGAGAGTTCCGCCAACCAGTAAGCAGCGTCCACTTTCCTGCCCACGAACAATCGCCTGTAACGTTAACACAATGATCCGAAAGGTCGTCTCCGATGAAATCCGTTCTCGTTCTGGTCGCAGCCCTGTGCCTGTTCTCAACCGCTTGCCTGTTCGCAGAGCCCGCGCCCAAGCTGTTCGGCGACAAGGTTTGTCTGCGCGGCGGACTCCCGAACGCGCGGATCGCCTTTGAGCGGACGGGCAAAGGGACGGTGGCGTTCCTCGGCGGCTCCATCACCGAGATGAACGGCTATCGGCCGATGGTCTGCGAGATCCTGCAGAAGCGTTTCCCCAAGACGGCGTTCACGTTTATCCCGGCGGGCATCTCCTCCACGTGCTCGACCACGGGCGCGTTCCGCTTCGGCTCGGACGTGCTCGCCAAAGGCCCGGTCGACCTGCTCTTCGTGGAGTTCGCGGTCAACGACGACCAGGACGGCCATCACACGCGAGAGGAGTGCGTCCGGGGCATGGAGGGCATCTTGCGGCAGGCGAGGCAAGCGAACCCCGCGATGGACATCGTGATGACCTTCTTCGTGAACGAGCAGATTCTGGAAACGCTGCAGAAAGGCAAGGTTCCGCTGACGGTCGAGGCACACGCGGCGGTGGCCGAGTACTATGCGGTGCCGACGATTCACCTCGCCAAGGAGGTCGCCGAGCAGATCGCGGCGGGGAGCCTGACGTGGAAGCAGTTCGGCGGCGTGCACCCCGCGCCGCACGGCAACGCCATTTGCGCGCGGATGATCGACGAGCTTTTCAGCCGCGCGTGGGCCTCGCCTGCGGCGGAGGGCGCCGTGCCCGCGCCTGTCCCGCTCACGCCGCTCGACCCGTTCAGCTACGGCTCGGGGCGGTTCGTCAGCCCGGCCGCGGCCCAGGTTAAGCAGGGGTGGTCGCTCGGCGTGCCCGACTGGAAGGCCCTGCCCGGCGGCAAGCGGGACCGCTTCACGTCGATCCCGATGCTCTGTGCGACCGAGCCGGGCGCTGAGCTGTCGCTGGCGTTCGAAGGCACGGCGGTCGGCGCGTACATCGTGGCCGGGCCGGACGCTGGCGTCGCTGAGGCCAGCATCGACGGCGGGCCGTTCGCGAAGGTGAACCTGTGTCACGCGTACAGCAAAGGCCTGCACTATCCGCGCACGGTGATGTTCGCGACCGCGCTGCCGCGGGGGGCGCACACGCTGACCTTGCGCCTGTCGGCCGAAACCCAGAGCGCCGGGTACGCCGCACGCATCATGCAATTCACGGCGAATTAAGGCCTGCCCGCTAAGGTTTTTGAGCGTGGGCTTTCTTGCGGGTCCGCCCCAATTCTGGTACGGTTTAAGTAAAACAAAAAGGAATCACGCATGCATACGCGTTGCCTCGCCGTGGCCGCTTCGGTCGGCCTCCTCGCTTTCGCCTCGCTGGCGGGAACCCTCGCGCTCGACTGGTCGACCGACAAGGAGCCGGTCTCGTATCAGCCGAACGACGCCATGACGTTCAAGGTGCAGCTCGTCGAGGACGGCAAGCCGCTTGCGGGCAGAACGCTCAAGTGGCTGCGCACCGGCGACGACGGCCAGACCACCAACGGCGTCGCCGTGACCTCGGAGTCGCAGCCGGTGGTGATTACGACGGCCATGGGCAAGCCCGGTTTCGTGCGGCTTGAGATCAGCGTTGTCAACGCCGACGGAACGCCCGTGAAAGACGCGAGCGGGTGGCCGCTGAAGTTCGAGGGCGGCGCGGGCGTGCAGCCCGAGAAGCTTGAGGGCTATCCCGAGCCGGCCGACTTTGACGCGTTCTGGCAGCGGCAGAAGGCGCGGCTGGCCGAGGTGCCGCTGAAGGCCGAGGTCAAAGAGGTCGCGGCGAAAAAGCCCGGGTTCAAGGTCTACGACGTCAAAGTCGACTGCGCGGGGGGCAAGCCGGTCTCGGGCTATCTGTCGATTCCCGAGAACGCCCAGCCAAAGTCGCTGGGCGCCGTGGTGAGCTTCCACGGCTACGGGGTGGGCGGCGCCGACCAGCAGAGTTGGTCGGGCATGATCGTCTTCGACATCAACGCGCATGGCATTGAGAACGGCCGGGAGCCGGAATACTACAAGGCGCTGCAAGAGGGCGCGCTCAAGGGGTACGCCCTCAACAGCGCGGAAAACGCCAAGCCTGAGACCGCCTACTTCAACGGCATGATGCTGCGCGTGATGCGGGCGCTGGAGTACGTCAAGGCGCGCCCCGAGTGGAACGGCAAGGCGCTCGTCGCCGCAGGCGGCAGCCAGGGAGGGCTCCAGGCCGTCACGGCGGCGGCGCTCGACAAGGATGTCACCCGCTGCAACGCCTACAAGCCGTGGTGCTGCGACCTCGGCGGCATCAAGCTCGGCCGCCTGCGCGGCTGGCGCCCGGACTGGGCCGACGGGCTGGGCTATTACGACACGGCCGCTATGGGTAAGCGCGTGACGTGCGAGACGTTCATCTGCGCCGGACTCGGCGATTACGTGTGCCCGCCCTCGGGCGTCTCGGTGCTCTACAACAACCTGAAATCGTCCAAAAAATCGCTCGAGTACATCCAAGGCTCCACGCATGGCTATACGCCGCCGAAGCCTGTGAAGCAGACTCTGAGCAGCAAATGAGGCCGCGGGCAGCAGAAAGCGCCTGCGGCATGGCTGGGCGGGCGACCTACTCGTCAAGAGCGGCGCTCCTCGATAAGGCTCAGGCCGCGGGCGTCAAGCCTGTGCTCCTCACGGCGACGATGATCTACGAAGATTCCGGCAACGAGCTGAACCGCAAGCTGGCGCCGTACAACGAGTTCCTCCGCTCGCTCGCGCGCGACCGCAAGCTGCCACTGGCGGATTTGAACAGCCAGATGCAAGCGGCGGCCCGCGAGGGCCTGCCGGCCAACGAGTACATCGAGCGGGAGATGGGAAAGGCGCTCGACGCGATCACGGGTAAATCGAGGTGCGGCTGCACCGCTGTGCGCTTCGGGACTTCTCGGTCTGCTGGGCCGGCGGGTGAGGGAAACGGCTGCTACTCCGCGCCCATGGTGTGGTTGAGGAGGAAGCCGATGCCGAAGGAGATGGCGGCCACGAAGGTGGAGATGCCGGCCATCAGCAGGAAGCTCCTGCGGAACGGCGCGTCTTTGGCCACGCTCAGGTAGAAGTTGAACAGGGCGATGATGCCGAGCGCCGAGGTCAGCATGATGGCCAGCGCCAGCTTGACGTTCGACAGCAGCAGATAGGGCAGAATCAAGATGACGACCGTGCAGACGTAGGCGATGCCCGTGTAGCAGGCCGTCTTGCCCGGGTGTCGCTCGGAGGCGGAGGTCTCGCCGTCCGCGCGGGCCGACAGGAACGCCGAGGCGGCCATGGACATGGCGGCGGCGAGGCCGGTGATGAGGCCGGTCATCGCGATCAGGCGCGACCCGTTGAGCGCGAAGGTGAACCCGGCTAGCGCGCCGGTGAGCTCGACCAGGGCGTCGTTGAGGCCCAGCACGATGGCTCCCATGTAGTTCAGGCGCTCGTCGTCGAGCAGCGAGAGCAACGCAGTCTCGTGCGCGTCCTCGTCCTCCGCGATCTTGATCAGCTCCGGCAGATCGCCCGCGAAAGCCCGGTAGGCGTCCGCCGCGCGACCCTCGCCCTTCTCCATGAGCTTGAGTCCGAAGGTCAGTCCGAAGAGCCGCGCAATCAGGCTCATGCGCGCGGCCTTCAGGCGGTTCGGGCGGGCTTCCTCGCCCAGCATGGCCGCGAGCTGGCAGGCGTGCCGGCGCTCGTCGTCCGCGATGCGCGCCAGCAGCTCGCGGTTGTGGCCGGCGGGCTGGCGCCGCGCGAGGCCCGCGTAAACCACGGCTTCGGTCAGCTCGTTGCGGAGCTGCGTGCGCAAGACGGCGCGCTGTGCGTCGGTAAGGGTGATACTCATAGCTGAAGAGTGTAGCGCAGGCGGACGGCGTCTCGCCAGCGGAATTGTGCGCTTGAAAGCGGCGGTCGCGTGATGCTAACCTCGTGCTCCATAACGTGTGGGCGAATCAGATCCGCACAAGTGGGCAAGCAGCCAGTGGGGCAGGGACGGCAGTCCCTGCCGTCCGCGGACGCCGACGGGGCGGTGTCCCTGCCGTGCCAAGGTGTTGCTTGCATTCGCGAGTCTTCATATTCGGGAGTGAACGATGAACAAACCTCTTTTGGGCAAGACGGCGGTTGTGACGGGCGCGAGTTCGGGAATCGGGCGGGCCGTGGCGCTGACGCTGGCGCAGGCTGGCGCGGCGGTGGCTGTGAGCGCGCGCCGCCAGGAGCGCCTGGCCGAGCTGGTCGCGGAGATCGAGGCGCAGGGCGGGCGCGCCCTGGCCGTGGCGGGCGATGCGGGGCTGACGGCTGACATGGAGCGCCTGCTGGCCGAGGCGCTCGCGTGGGAGGCGGGCGGCAGGCGGCTGGACATCGTCGTGGCCAACGCGGGCCGCGGCCTGGCCGGCGGCATCCTCGGCAGCGATGAGGCGCAGTGGCAAGAAGTCTATCGGACGAACGTGCTGGGCACGGCGAGCCTGCTTCGGCGCGCGGCGCAGCACCTCGTGAAGCAGGGCAGCGGCGACATCGTGATCCTCGGCTCCGTGTCGGGACGCAACATCTCACCCTTCAGCGGGTTCTACGGGTCGAGCAAGTTTGCGGTCGGCGGGCTGGCAGAAGCGCTGCGGCAGGAGGTCTGCTCCACGGGCGTGCGCGTCTCGCTGGTGATGCCCGGCATCGTGCTGAGCGAGTTCCAGCAAGTGGCCGGCTACAACCCCGAGAACTTCGGCAAGGGCATCGCGCACTTCGGCAAGCTGCTGGAGCCGCAGGCGGTCGCTGACGGCGTAGCGTGGCTGCTGGCCTTGCCGCCGCACGTGAACGTGAGCGAGCTGATGATCCGGCCCACGGGGCAGAACTACCCGTGAGGGGCGGAGGCCGGAGGTCAGAGGTCGGAGGGTGCCTGCCTGTAACGATGGCGGCGCGGACGGTGTATGACGCAACAGGGAGCGTCGTATGTTGAAACCGTATGGGTGGATGTGTGGAATCATCATCGTTGGCGTTGGCCTTCGCGCCTGCGCGGGAGCCGCCGCCTATGAGCCGCTGCGGGTGGCGGAGGGCTTCAAGCCCGCGGCCACCAACCTGACCGTGCACGATGCGGAGCGGACGCGCGACCTGCCGCTCAAGGTCTACCTGCCTGCGGCGGCGGCGGCGCCGGTGGTGCTCTTCAGCCACGGGCTGGGCGGTTCGTGCGAGAACAACCCGTACCTCGGTAACCACTGGGCCGCGCGCGGCTACGCGGTCGTGTTCGTGCAGCATCCGGGCAGCGACGAGGCGGTGTGGAAAGCGCAGCCGGCCGGCGGGCGGCTGGAGTCGATGCGCGGGGCCGCGAGCGCGAGGAACTTCGCGCTGCGGAACAAGGACGTGCCGGCGGTGCTGGACCAGCTCGCGCGCTGGAACGCCGAGGCCGGCCACGTCTTGTTCGGCCGGCTCGACCTGGGGCGCGTCGGCATGTCCGGGCACTCGTTCGGCGCGGTGACTACGCAGGCGGTGAGCGGCCAGCGGTTTGCGCGCGGGCTGGTGAACTACACGGACGGCCGCATCAAAGCCGCGGTCGCGTTCAGCCCCAGCTCGCCCAAGGCCGGCAGCGCCGAGCGCGCGTTCGGCGAGGTGAAGACGCCGTGGCTGCTGATGACCGGCACCAAGGACACCTCGTTCATCAACGACACGGACGTGGCGTCGCGGCTGGCGGTCTATCCTGCGCTGCCGGCGGGCGGCAAGTACGAGCTGGTGCTGGAGGGCGCGGAGCACTCGGCCTTCGGCGACCGCGCGCTGCCGGGCGATAAGGTGGCCCGCAACCCCAACCACCATCGCGCGATCCTCGCGCTCAGCACCGCCTTCTGGGACGCCTATCTCCGCGATGACGCGGAGGCGAAGAAGTGGCTCGACGGCGACGGCGCGACGAGCGTCTTAGAGCCGAAGGACTGCTGGCAGAGGAAATAGGGCTCAGAACGAGAAGAGCACCTCGGGGAACGTCTTGGGCGTGATACCCGCCTGCCTGAGCACGTTCACGTGCGGCCAGAACTCGCCGGCCTCGGGAAGCTCGTGCGTGTCGGAGGCGAGCGCGATCTTGACGCCCTTCTCCGCGCAGAGCCGGAGGAACTCCGGTTCCGGCACGTTCGTGTGGAAGTTCACCTCGGCCGCCACGCCGCTGTCGGCGAGCAGGCCGGCCACAACGGGGAAGAGGTGGCGCGGCACCTCCAACCGGTTGCGCGGGAAGAAGCGGAACGGGTGGGCCAGCACGTCGATGGGGTGATCGACGAGGCGCTCGACATCGCGGATGAACAGCGCCTCGGCCTCCTGCTGCGTCGTCGTGCCGGGGACGAAGTCCTGGACGAAATGCACGGCGCCGATGAGGATGTCCCAGTCGGCGGCGGCGTCCTCCGGGGCGAGCAGGAGCCGGCCGCTGTCGAAGAGGTCGACCTCGAGCCCGATCTTCACGAAGGGCGAGCGGATCTTCTCCGCGAACCGGCGGTACGCGGCCATGCGGTGCCGCCCGGGAGAGGCCCACACCTTCTCCACGCGCGACGGGTCGGCCTGCCACTTGAAGCTCATGGCCGGCTTCTTGTCGAAGTAGAGCTGGAAGGCGTGCTCGGTCACGCACAGCGTGGAGACGCCCAGCGCCTGCGACAAGGCGATACAGGAGGCCGTGTCGACCGTGGTGCCGCAGTAGGCGTGCTCGGTGTGGCAGTGAACGTCCACGATGTTGGGAACCTGCATGGCGAGGCTGAGCTCCTCGATCTCCACGCGGGCGCCGTTCAGGCGGATGAGACTGAAGCGGAAGGGCTGCTCGCAGAGCGCGGGGACGGTGTGGTACAGCACGCTCTCGTGGACGCGCGCCTTCTGGCCCTTGTGGAAGTGGCCGCTGAGCGAGAGGATCACGCCCGACTTCTGGAAGGAGTCGATGATCTCGGCGGTGTTCGTCGGGCGGTACGGGTAGTGCGAGTCGATGGCGGGGTAGATGGGGCAGTGCTGCAGCGCCACGAGGGGGAGGCCGGGATTCTGCTCCGCGACGCGCTTGGTCAGCGCCAAGTCCTCGTCCGAGCGGGTGCACTCGTGGGCCTCGTTGTAGGCGTCGTTGTAGACGATGAAGCCGTACCCGCCGACTTTGTGCAGGCCCGGCGGCGTGTCGAAAAGCGCGTTGAAGGCCGCGGGGTCATTGTCGTGGTTGCCCGGCAGCGCCAGCACGGGGATCCCGCTGCGCGAGAGCTCCCCGTACAGCGTGATGAGGTCCAACTCCGCGTTGCGCTCCGCTCCGCTCTCGATCAGGTCGCCGAGCAAGACGGTGAGGTCCGGCTTGACGCCCATGTGCGCGAGGCGCAGGAATACTTTGCTCAGCAAGGTGCGGGCAAGCTCGCCGCGCACCGGCGGCGTCTGGGCCGTCTGTCGCGCCAAACCGGTATAGTGCAGGTCTGAGATGGCCAGGAGGGTCAGAGAGGGTTCGCTCATTCGTCAGGCAGCCTTCAAAGTGTGTTTGTAGGGAAAACAGTGCGTCTAAAAAGTCGCATTAGGGTAGAAGATGTTGTGATTGGGGTCAACACGAATTGCCTAGAATAATCGCTTTGAGGGACGCCCCTTTTTGTACTATCATTAGCGGCATGTGTTTCGGCCGTGTTGGCCGCGTTTGCGAGGATCCGCGCGGAGACGGCAAGACGCCTCGGGGAGCAGGTCTTCTGAAGGCTTTGAAGAGTCAGGTGTGACGGTGGGAACTGGAACGCGAAAAATAGACGCCGGCGTGCGCCAAGCGGGCTGGCTGGTTCGGAACGAGCAGGGCGAAACGTTCGGGCCGGTCGACCTTGAGACGCTGATGGCCTGGGCAATCGACGGGCGGCTGGCGCCGACCAACGAGGTGTCGCAGAACGGTTCCGACTGGCAGCTCGTGACGGCGCACCGCACGCTCGCGATGGACTGGGTCGCCGAGGTCGCTCCGGGCACCTTCTACGGGCCGATCCACGGGCGGGCCTTGGAGGAGCTGATCAAGGACGGCTCCATCCCGCAGGAGAGCGCGTTCTTCGAGCGGCGCGGAGCGGGCGCGGCGGACGCGCAGCCGCGTGACGAAGGGCTCAGCGCGCAGGTCGCGCAGCTGGCGGAGCAGGCGGGCGCGGCTCGGGTCGAAGCCGAGTCCGCGCGTGAGCTGCTGAGGCAGGCGCGGGCCGAGACGGCGGCTTGCCTAGAGCGGGAGCGGCTGGCGCAGCAGCAGGCTTCGTCCCGCGCGGCGCAGCTGGAGCAGGTCCGCCAGGAGGCGGCCGAGGGCGAGCGGCGGCTGAGGCAGGCGCTCGACGAGCAGGCGCAGCAGGCGCAGCGCAGCCTGTCGGCTTACGAGGGGCAGGTGAGGCTGGCGCAGCAGCAGGTAGCCGCCTACGCGGCGCAGGTGGAGCAGGCGCGGCAGGCCAGCGCGGCGGCCGAATCCCGCTTGAGCGCGACCGCAAAGCAGATGTCCGAGCAGGCCGAGCAGGCGCGGCAGGCCAGCGCGGCGGCCGAATTCCGCTTGAGCGCGACCGCAAAGCAGATGTCCGAGCAGGCCGAGCAGGCGCGCGCGACCGAGCGCCAGCTGACCGCCAAGGCCGAGGCGCTGGAGCGCACGCTGGACGCGCTCCGCAAGGAGCACGCGTCCGTCGCGGCGGCCGCGGCCGAGCTGCGCGCCGAGCGCGCGGCGGCGGGTGTGGCGTCCGAGGCCAGCGCGCGCGCGTTCGAGTCCGAGCGCCAGGAGCTGCGCGCCGCGCTGAGCCATGCGCAGGCCGAGAAAGCGCTGCGCGAGGCGAGGCTGTCGCAGCTCGAAAAAGCGCTGACGTGCGCCGAGGGCGCCGGGGCCGACCGGGGCGAGCTGCAGGGCCGCGTGTTCGCGCTGAGCGCGGAGCTGGACGGCTTGCGGCTGGCGCTGAGTGGAGAGAAGGACGCGGCCCAGCAGGCGGAGGCGCGCTGCGCGACCCTCGAGAAGGCGCTGGACGAGATGAAGGCCCAGCGCGGCGCCGGCGAGCTGTCGGCCGGCGAGCTGCGCGCCGAGCTTCGGCAGATCAAGGTTCAGCTCGAAGCGCTGGACGCGTGGGCGCGGGACACGGCGGCGCGCGCCGCCGCCCGCCCGCAGAGCCCGCCCGTCGAGCGAGTCTACGTCGAGGCGGTTCCGGTCGAGGTGCTGCCGCCGGAGCGGCCCAAGGCGCCGCCGGCCAAGCCGCCCGAAGCGGAGCGGCCGCCGCCCGACCGCCAGCAGAAGCCGCCCGACCCGCCTCCGCCCAGCTCCTCCGCGCGCGCGCCTTCTGGACTCTCGATGGCTGAGCTCGAGCATCAGGCGCGGCGCGAGCTGGAGCGCCTCGGCGCTCAGGGCGCGAGCCTCTTCAAGCGAAAGAAGTGACGCCATACGCTGATCCGGCGAACCGCGAACCTCTCCAACCCGTAACCCCCAACCAGTAACATCTTATGTCGGACTCACAGCAAGAGAAGGAAGACGCCCGCCAGTGGTTCCTGCGAACCGGGGGCGAATCGGTCTTTGGCCCCGTCTCGACGCAGGGGCTCGTCGTTTGGGCGGAGCAGGGGCGTATTCTGCCCGGCCACGAAGTGTCATCTGACCGGAAGAAGTGGGTGCAGGCGGTGGCGCTGGAGCTGCTCGACATGCGGTGGTATGTGGACGACGGGGGCGGCGAGCTCCGCGGGCCGCTCAACAAGCTGGCAGCCGAAGCCCTGATCAAGAGCGGGAAGGTGCGCGAGAACGCCCAGCTCGTCTCGGCCGACGACGTGGAGACGCCCGCCGTCAGCGACAAAGGCGCCAGGCACGCCGAGAAGGCGATGCACGAGCCCGTGCCCGAGGAGGTGCTGCGCGTCCGCGTCCGCGAGCTTGAGGCGATGGTGTCGGGCCAGCGCGAGCGTCTGGCCAAACTGTCCAACGCGGACGCGATCGAGACGGTGCAGCACGAGCGCGACGTGCTCGCGTCGCTGGTGAAGGAAATGGAGGGCCAGCGCGACACGATCCTGAAGAACGCGGAAAAGGACGCGCGCGCGAGCGAGCGCAAGCAGGAGGTGCTGCGCCAGCAGATCAAGAAGCTGGAGCAGCAGCTCGAAGACACGCACAGCCGTCTGCAGCTTTCGGAGCAGGTCGCGGACGGCCACGCCGTCGCGACCGCCGACACGGTGGCCGCCGCGCGCGAAGCGGGCGACGCCCGTGCGGCTGAGCTGACGCGCGAACTGGAGGCGCTGCGGGAGCGGCTGGCGGACGCCGAACGCGCCCGCGTGCAGGCCGAGGCGCGGCGGAGCGAAAGCGAGCTCGAGGCCGGAGCGCTGCGGGCGAAGCTGGCTGACGGCGAGCGGGCGCTAAACGAGTCCGCCGCGCAAGCCGACGTGTTTGAGGCCGAGCTGGCGCGCGAAGTCGCTGAGCGCAAGAAGCGCGCCGTGGAGCTGGAGCAGGCGGTCGCCTTCCATGAGCGTCGCGCCGAGGAGTCCGCGCAGATCCTGTCTGTCCGCGAGGCCGAGCTGGCCGGGGCTCGGAGCCGCGCCGAGGCGTGCGAGCGCGCGCGCGCCGAGGCCGAGGCGCTCGCGCGCGCAGCCGAGCAGCGGGCGCGCGAGGCCGAGTCTTCGTTCGCCGAGCTGCTGGACGTGGCCAATGCGCGCGACGCGGCCAGCCTCGACAAGATCGCGGCTCTGGAAAAGGCCTGCTCCCAGTCGCCGGAGGAGACGGCGCGCTTCTTCGCGGATCAGGCGGCGGTGTACGATCTGGTGAAGGACGAGGTTGAAGAGCTTTCGCGGTCGCTGGAGCTGGAGCGGACGCACGTCGAGCAGCTGCGGGAGTGGAGCGTGCAGCGGCAGCAGGCGCTGACCGAACGCCGGCAGGCGCTGCTCAAGCAGCTCGGAAGCAGCCCCGCCGACATGACGCGGCGGGCGGTGCGCGAGCAGCCGTCCGACCCGAATGCGGCGCGGCTGCGCACGGAGTTTGACAACCTCCGGGTGTCGCACGAGCGCGAGATGCGGCAGGCGGAGGATCGGGAGCGCGACCTGCAGCGCAAGCTGCGCGTTTTCGAGGCCGAGTCGGGCAAGCTGCAGAATCTGGTGGTCGAAGGCGAAAAGACGGGCCGCCGCCTGCAGGAGCTCGCTGAGGTGCTCCGCAAGCGCGAGCAGGAGCTGGCCGACGAGCGCAAGAACCGCGATGCCGAGCGCGAGCAGTTCCAGGGCAGCCAGCAGGCCCTGCTCATGCGCCTCGACTCGCTGGAGAAGGCGTCCCGGCCCGAAACGCCCGACGAGATCCAGGCGGCCGACGCCCGCAACGTCAAAATCGCCGCTTGGATGCGCCTGAAGAAGTGAGCTCGGCACAGGCTCCGGCGCGGCGCGAGCCTACCACGCCTGAAAAACGCCGAACCACCGGCGGCTGTTGGAGTCGCTGCCTAAAAATTGACGGTCTCCTGCCAGCCCGCCGGAGCGGTCGTCATGAACGTGACGACGCCTTGGGGGTCGAACGCGTCCGAGCGGGCATAGCGGATCATGCCGTCCAGCAGGCACGTGCCCTCAGGCGTGCCGGAGAGCAGGTCGAGGCCGAACGTCAGCAGCGCCCGCCCCGCGCCGATCCGCGCCTCGCCCGCGTAGAGGAAGTAACCGTTCAGCCCTTCGCCGACGGCCATCATCTCGTCGGCACGCATGCCGGCGAGCGGCAGCGCCAAGCCCTGCTTCAGAATCCGGAAGGCCAGCGGCGAGAGCGCGCCGTCGTGCGGGAAGTCGCCCCAGGCGGGGTGCGTCGCGAAAGCCGTCCCCACCTGGCTGCCCATCGACCACCAGCCGAGGCTCACGTTCGGCTTGCCGCCTGTTCCGTTGACCAGGAGCACCCGCCGGCCGGCCGCCAGGGCGGGGCCGACATCGGGCGAGCCGATCCGGGAGATGAGCAGCGCCGCTTGCCCGGCGGCGGGCGCGTCCGCTGCGACGAGTCCCACGTACAACTTTTCCAGCGCAGGCATCAGCGCCCGGGAGGCCGCGATGCCGGCTCCGTCCAGGCGCGCGCGCGTCGGGAAGAGCCAGAAGTCCCAGGCGTTGCTAGCCGACGGCTCGCGCGGGCGCTCGCCCTCCACCACCTGAACAGCGAGGGTGGCGTGGCAGGCTTTTGAGAACGCCGGGATCGAGATCGCCGCCTCCGCCAACAACCGCGTGCTGCCGAGCTCGACGTCGCCGCCGGGGCAGGTGCCCTGCGCGAGGACCGCGTCGCCCGCCCGCAGCGCCCAGTGCACGGTTGCCTGCCGCAGGGGCTCGCCGCCGTAGTGCGATATCCAAAAGTCCGCCTGGAGGGTGTCGCCGCAGACTGCGATGCGCGCGTCGGGATCGGTCGTGAGCAGGAGCGCGGTCGGCCCGTTGAACAGGCGGAACGCCTCCGGCGTCGAGCCGTTGCGCTTCGGCTCCCAAAAGGCGTTGAAGAGCCCCTGCGCGCTGTAGGTCTTGCCCTGCCGGACGATCACGTCGACGATCGTCCAGAAGTCGTAGCCGTCGCAGGCGGGGTCGAAGCGGGCGGACTCGATCCCGCGCTTCTGATAATAGCGCTGAAGCGCATGCGCGGCATCTTGACAGGCGTCGCCCCAGCGCCGGTCGAGCCCGGCCTCCTGCAGCCAGCCGTCGCGCGTGGCGAGCGTGACGGGGGGCTGCATGACCCCCGAAAAGCGGGGCTCCAGCCGCGGGTCCTGCTTGACGCTCAGGTTCAGGTACTCGTGAGCCACGAAGGGCGCGTCGCACGCGAAAGAACCGGACTTCCAGACGTTGATCGGCCCGTTGCGGAAGTCGGAGTTTTCGGGCGTGTTGTAGTTTCCGTCCTGATGGAGCATAAGGCGGTCAGGGTCGAGCCGCTTGGCGAGCGCGTAGATCTCTTTGTCCAGCGGCTTGCCGAGCAGGCCTTCGTTGCCCGTGCAGTAGGTGGTGAAGGAGACGTGACGGCGGTAGTGCTGGTAGAGCTCGGTCAGGTCCCGCAGCGGGTCGAACGCGAACGCCTCGGTCGGGTAGTCGCCGTAGTAGGGCAGCTCCGGCTGAACCATGATGCCCGCCTCATCCGCCGCCTCAAAGTACTCCGGCACCTCGCAGTGCGTGTGCAGGCGGACGTAGTTGAAGCCTGCGGCGCGGGCCGTCTTGAGGTGCTTGAGGTGCTCTTCCCTCGAGGCGGGAGAGGCGAGCGTCAGCGGGTAGACGAAGTCGTCGCCGAAGCCGCGCACGAAGAAGGGCTTGCCGTTCAGGAAGAAGCGGTCGCCGCGCACCTCGATTTTGCGCACGCCGAACCGCTCCGTCCAGCCATGCACCGGCGTGTCGCCTTCGCACAGGGTGATTTCGGCGACGTAGAGCGAAGGCGATTCCGGCGACCACGGGCGGAAGGGCGCGAGCGGTACGCGGCACGTCACCTCGGCCGCCTGCGCGTCAGTCGCGAACGTCACGGGCGCGGACGCCACAGAGGGAACCCCCCCAGCGCGGGCGGCCTCTGGCGGGCGGACCTCCGTGTCCACCGCCGTGACGCTCACGCGCAGCGCCGGATGTTTCAGTCTGCCGGCGGCCGTTGCGTAGGCGACCGTAGCGTGGATCTCCGCCTCCTGCTTGTCGAAGTCGCCGCACACCCACGCGTCATCAATCCGGGTGTCGGGCGTGGCCTCGAGCTCCACGTCGCGGTAGAGCCCGCCGAAGCGGTGCGTGGAGCTGAAGAGGCCTTTGCGGCTCGGCGCCGCGCTGTTGACCGCAGCGACCACGACGGCCTGCGTGCCGGGCTGGACGAGGTCGGTGATGTCATACTTGTAGGTGCCGCAGTAGGTGTCGGACCAGGCCGCGGGCGTGCTGTTCACCCAGAACCAGCCCTGCGAGCGCACGCCGCCGACTTTGAGCCAAACACGCTTGCCCTGCCAGGCGGAGGGGATGTCCACCGTCTTGCGGTACCAGGCCTCGCCTTCGTAAATGTGGCGCAGCGGCTTGGCGCAGTGGTCCCATTTGCAGTCCCACGAGTTGCCCATGCCGGGGCTGCCCACGCCTTGCGCCTCCCAGCAGCCGGGCACGTGAATCGTTCGCGCGTCCGGCCACGGTTTGGCGTAGAAGGCGCGCCACCCCGGGTGGCGCGAAGGGGCGGTTTCTTTTGTGACGAACTCCCAGTCGCCGCGCAGCGAGAGCACCTGCTGAGAGGTCGAGCGCAGGGCGGGGTTCACGACGGCAGGCAAGGCCTTCCGGTAGCCCCACGTGTCGGGGCCGGAAAGCGGCGCGTCGGGCTGCCCGGCGGCGTGCGTCGCGGCACACAGGCAGAGGAAAACAGCCAGAGGTTTCATGGCTCCGTCCTTCCGACGCGCAGGGCGTCGACGCTAGTTGACCGGCTGCGCGCCGGGCTTGAGGGGCGTGGTGACCCCGCTCCAGACGAACTCGCCGGCCAGGCCGGGGGGCAATGTGACCGTGCCGGTGACGCCGCCCTTGCCGTCGAAGGTGAGATCCGTCTCGATCAGGCCGTCCGGGTGCGGCGTCTTGCTGGCGATCTTCGTGAGCGTGCCGGGGCAGGGCGCGACGCGCACGCGGCTGAAGCCGGGCGCGGCGGGACGCACGCCCGCGAGGCCGGTGTGCAGGAAGGTGATGGGGTGTGAGCCCCACGCGTGGCAGTCGCTGCGGGCCTCGCCCGGCGCTTCCATCGGCGTGCAGAGGCCCTGCTTCACATACTCATTCCAGAGGTCGAGCCGCTTGAGAAAGAGGTCGGCGCGGCCGAACTTGAAGTAGGTTTCGAAGAGGTAGTGCGAGAAGTAGACCGTGCAGCGGGCGAGGTCGCTCGCGGAGACGAGCCCCTCGTAGGCCCGCGTGGCGCGCGCGGGCGGCAGGGCGTCGGCCAGCAGCGCGAGGCACTGGCTGTGCTCGCTGAAGAGCGTCTGCTTGGTGTCGTCCGCCAGCAGGCCGCGCGCCTCGCTCCAGAAGGTCTGCTGGAGGGCGGCGGTGACGGTGGCGGCCTTGTCGCGGCAGCGCTTCGCGAGCAGCGGCTCGCCGAGCGCGTCTTCGATCTCAGCGGAGGCGAGCAGCGCGTGCAGGTAGAAGAGGTTGTTGGGGGCGCTGAGGGCCGAGCCGTCGGGCGCGTTGCCGGTCTTCCAGGTCGGCACCCAGTCGATGAACGACCAGCCGGGCAGGTTCGCGAGCAGGCCGTCGGCGCGCTCGTAGCAGGCGACGCCGCTGAGGAGGCCGCGCAGGCCGAGCGCCTTGGCCTTGAGCCACGCGGGGTCGCAGCGCCGCCACTGGAGGCAGTCGCGCAGCATCAGGGGCCAGATCAGGGAGTAGGTGACCGAGTCCTGCGTGCCCCACGTGGGGTAGTTCATGCCGATGAGGCCGCTGTCGCGGCGCGAGTAGTCGAAGAGGTCGATGGCTCGCAGGGTCAGGCGCGGGTCGGCGCTGAGCACGTGGTTGACGAGCATCTGCACGCGCGTGTCGCCGGGGTACATCTGCTGCTCGTAGTAGGGGCAGTCGACATAGGTCTCGTGCATGCACATCTGCATGCCGCGGAGGGCGATCTTACGGATGCCCGCCACGCGCGCGTCGTCGCAGGCGAAGGCGTCGTCGCCCTCGACGGGGTAGCGGTTCTCGTCGATCGCGACCGTGCGGAGCGTCAGCGGCTCATCGCCGGTGGTGACGCGCAGGGCGCACCAGCGTCCGCAGCGCCACCAGAAGGGCGAGAAGCGCGCGCCGGCGCGGCCGTCGGGCCGTGCCGTGTCATCCACGCCGGGCAGGGTCTTGCCGTCGAAGGCGTTACGGTCGCCCTTCTTCTTCTGGCCGTCGACGAGGGCCTCGGCCCAGGACCAGACGACGCGGCTGCCCTTGCCGCCGTCGAGTGCGAGCTGCGGGTAGGCGCAATAGTAGTCGCCGAGATCCCAGAGCGCCGTGACGCTGGTGTTCGGCGGCACGGTGAGCGGGCGGCCGTCGCTGACCAGCGCCTGCCAGGCGGCGCGCTCCGGCGCGGCGGCGTGCTGCGCGGTGAAGGCGAGGGCGGGGTCGGACGACGGGGCCACGGCGACGATGCGGCCGGGCGCGGCGCGGCGGCTGAGCTGGTCGGGCAGGACAGATGGGTAGAGGTGCCAGCCCGGCGTGCTGATGCCGTACACGGTGGCCCTCACCTGCTCGCGGATCACGATGGCCTTGGTATAGGGCCCGGTCTGCCACGAGGGGCCGCAGCCGGCCATGTCGAACTGCGCGCCGGTGGCGAAGGGGCCGACCGAGGGCGGGGTCAGGGCCGCGCCGGGAAGCTCGGCGACCTCCCAGTCGGCCTTGCCGGTGGTGAGCGCCTTGTCGTAGGGGCCTTCGGCCTTGAGGATGAAGCCGCCGCGCCAGCTGATCTGCGCCCACGGCGCGTACGGGCCGAGCCAGCAGACCACGGCTTCGAGGGTGTGGCTGCCGGCCGGGAGCGCGACGTCGTAGGTCGCGAAGCTCCAGTGGCTGACGTCGCCGCGGTCCGGGCCGCGGGCGATGCGCGCGCCGTCGCACTGCAGCTCGAAGCGCTCGTCGGCGCTGACGTGCAGGCGGAGCGGCTTCGTGGCGTCGGACACCGTGAACGTCTTGCGGAAGCGCAGGAACACGGGGCGCGTCCACGCGAGCGGGAACGACTGGACGTTGACGCTGCGGTGGGCGGAGCGGTTGGCGGCGATGCGGGCCGCGTCGCCGTTCGCTTCCGGGTGCCAGAGCCACGCGGCGGAGTCGATCGGCTCCAGCGGCCGCAGATTGGTGTCGCCGGGCAAGACGCGGCGGGGCAGAAAGACTTTGTCGGCGCGTACGGGCGGCAGGTCGGCCTGGGCGGCGAGCGCGGCGGCGAGCAGAAGGGCGGTCATGTGTGGGCTCCTCGGGTTGGGGTGTCGGAAAGAGGGTTCTCAAAGCGAAGGCCCTCGAAACGCGCAAAGTCGCAGTCGGCGGAACACAAGACAAGTCCGTGCTCGATCGCAAGAGCCGCCAGATGGGCGTCAGCGACAAGCTTATGCGTCATTCCGTAGGCGGTCAACAGACGGTTCAGAAGTGCTTCATGTTGCTGTGTCGCGCAGGGTATCCAGACATTTTCGCAGGACAACCAGAACTGGGCTTGGCGCCACGCTTGGTTGACGGAAAGGCACGGTACAAGCACGCGTGGGTTGGAGGCCAGACGTACAAATGCGGTGACGCTTTCCCAGGGTATGCCGACGCGGGCGTCGCCGTTCAGGCAGGAGTCGAGCCATGTCTTCGCCCGTCGATGCGAGGGAAACACATCGAAAGAGGAGTACAGCAGCAGGTTGGCGTCCAAGAGCCTCATCGGTAATCGTCACCTTCCGCTACAGCCAGCATGTCAGAGACGTTTGTCATGTCGCCGATCAATGTTCGCGTGGCGTGAAAAACAGGTGTCCGGCAAGCTTTTCTCTTGCTCCGCGCAGGATTCAGCATCTGCTTGAGGCCTGCTCGCATCGCCTCGTTGACGGCTGCGCGGAGGCCGACTTTCCGCTCTTCGCGGAGGCGAGTAAGTTGCACGGCGATATCGTCGTCCAGTGTTAGCGTCGTACGCATGATGTAGAAACATAACCGATTTGATGTCGTGATGTCAATGGGCGGTTGGGCAGGGCAACAGGAGCCTTACCGTTTCCGGTACTGGGTCATGGTGGTGCGGTAGACGCGGCGGAAGACCTTGCCGAGGTAGCTTTTGCTGGAGAAGCCGCAGGCCTTGGCGATGGCGGTGACGGAGAGGCTGGACTCGGAGAGGAGCGCGGTGACGCGCTTGAGGCGGGTGCGCTGAAGCTCCTCTTGGATCGTGCCGGCCCGCGCCTTGCGGAAGCGCAGCTCCAGCAGGCGGCGCGAGACGCCCGCGTGCCGCACGACGTCCGGCACGCCGATGGGGTTTTGCGCGTTAAGCCAGATGAACTCGAGGGCGCGGGCCACGACGGCGTCGCCGATGTGGACGGCCTCGGTCGAGCGGCGCGTCAAGACGTGCAGCGGCGGGAAGGTGCGGGCCGACCGTTTGGCGGCGCGCGTGCGGCGCATGGCGTCGTCGAGCAGCCCCGCGGCCTCGTAGCCCATGCGCTCGGCGTCGAGCGCGATGCTCGAGAGCGGCGGCGTGGTGGAGTCGCAGATCAGCTCGTCGTTGTCCACGGCCAGCACGGCCACCGCGTGCGGCACGTCGAGCCCGGCGGTGAGGCAGGCGTCCAGTACCTGGCGGCCGCGCACGTCCATGGCGGCGAAGACGGCGAGCGGCTTGGGCAGCGACCGCAGCCAGGCGCAGAGGCGGTCGCGCTCGAGTCCCCAGTCCTGTTTCTCGCGGGCCGAGAGCGGGCCATAGGTGGAGCATGCGAAGCCCGCCTGTGCGACGCAGGCGGCGAAGGCCGCTCCGCGGTCGCGCGACCAGTTGATGCCGTGGATCTCGCCGACGAAAGCGAAGTGGGTGAAGCGGCGCTCGAGGAAGTGCTGGGCCGCGAGCTCGCCGATAGCGCGCTGGTCTGAGGCGAGCACGCTGTGGCGGGCGAGCAGGCCGGGCGGCAGGCGCGCCTCATCGAGCGGATCGATCAGCACCGCGGGCACGTCGGCGGCCAGCACCGCGTTGGCGTAGGCCGTGTTTTGGATCACGCCGATGATGCCCGAGCCGCCCCACGATTTGAGCGCGTGCAGGCGCTGCTCGCCCGCGCGCCCTTCGGCGACGTGCAGGCTCCACGGGCCGTGGATGCGCTCGTAGCGCAGCACGCCGCGCAGGATGTCGCGGTGCGCCTGCTCGTTGGTC